>NZ_JBIUYR010000013.1:26441-280752 GCF_044744625.1 Streptomyces sp. NPDC087270 | reverse complement strand
CGGCCCCGCCGCACCTCGCTCTCCCGAACCGTCCGCCACCCGGCCAGTCCCTCACCGCCGCCGGCCTGCGCGCCGCCGCGCGCCAAGCCCGCCGCCCGCCCCCCCCCCCCCCCCCCCCCCCCCCCCCCCCCCCCCCCCCCCCCCCCGCTCCCCCCGCAGCACCGCGCACGACTCCGCGAGAGGAGGAAGACGTTGGTCCAGCCGGACCCGGACCCCCGCAGCGACGCCATCCTGGAGGTGGCGGGGGTCGACAAGAGCTTCGCGGGCGTCCACGCCCTGCGCGAGGTGGACTTCACGCTGCGGCCCGCCGAAGTGCACGCCCTCATCGGCGAGAACGGCGCGGGCAAGTCCACCCTGATCAAGGTGATGACCGGCGTGCACCGCCCCGACGCCGGCACCGTACGACTCGGCGGCGAGGCACGGGACTTCCGCAACCCGCTGGAGGCCCAGGCGGCCGGGATCTCCACGATCTACCAGGAGGTCAACCTGGTCCCGCTGATGTCGGTGGCCCGCAACCTGTTCCTCGGCCGCGAGCCGCGCCGCTTCGGCCTGGTCGACAACCGTCGGATGAACCGCGAAGCAGCCGACGTCCTCGGCCGGTTCGGCGTCCGGGTGGACGTCACCCGGCCGCTGCGCACCCTGGGCCTGGGCGCCCAGCAGATGGTCGCGCTGGCCCGGGCGGTGCAGGTCGACGCCCGCGTGGTGATCATGGACGAGCCGACCTCGTCACTGGAGCCGAAGGAGGTCGAGACCCTCTTCTCGGTGATCCGCGGCCTGAAGGAGCAGGGCATCGCGGTGGTGTACGTCAGCCACCGGCTCGACGAGCTGTACGCCGTGTGCGACCGGGTCACCGTCATGCGTGACGGCAGGGTGGTGCACACCGGGCGGATCGCCGGCCTCGAACGCCTCAAGCTGGTGTCGCTGATGCTCGGCCGGGAGATGTCCGCGGTCCGGGAGAAGGGCAGCACCGCCTTCGACTCCGAAGGGCACGAGCGCCATGACGGCCAACCCGCCCTCCGTGCGACCGACCTGACGGTCCATCACCGCCTGCACGGCGTCTCGCTCGACGTGCACCCGGGCGAAGTCGTCGGGCTGGGCGGCCTGTTGGGGGCCGGACGCAGCGAGACCGCGAAGGCGATCATCGGGGCACTCGCCACCGAGCAGGGCTCGGTCGAGGTGGAGGGCAGGGCGATGCACCGCCGCAGCCCGGCCGCCGCGATCCGCGCGGGCGTGGTGATGCTGCCGGAGGACCGCAAGGCGGAGGGGGTGATCCCGAACCTGTCGGTCCGGGAGAACATCTCGCTGGCCGCGCTGCCCCGGCTGTCGCGGGCCGGGCTGGTCTCGCAGGCCAAGCAGGACGAGATCGTCACGTTCTTCATGAAGCGGCTGCGGATCAAGGCGTCGGGCCCCGACCAGAAGGTCGGCGACCTGTCCGGCGGCAACCAGCAGAAGGTGCTGCTGGCCCGCTGGCTGTGCCTGAACCCCAAGGTGCTGCTGCTGGACGAGCCGACCCGCGGCATCGACGTCGGCGCCAAGGCGGAGGTGCAGGGCCTGGTCGACGAACTCGCCCGCGACGGGCTGGGGGTACTGCTGATCTCCTCCGACCTCGAAGAGCTGATCGAGGGCTCCGACCGGGTGGTCATCCTCAAGGACGGCCACGTCGTCGGCCACCTCGACGGCGACGATGTCAGCGAGGCCGGCCTGCTGGACGCGCTCGCCACGGCACCGGACTCGCCGGAGTCGGCGGCACCGGCCGCACCGGCCGCGCCCGAACCGGCGGCACCCGCCGAGCCGGTGGAGCAGGCCGAGCAGGCCGAGCCCGCCGCACCCGACGCTTCGGCCGAACCCGACGCCTCCGCCCGACCCGACGCCTCCGCCGCACCCTCAGACCCCGCTGATCCCGACGAACCCGCCGCGCCCGGACACCCCCGAGCGCGCCCCGCCAAGGAGAAGCAGCCATGACCTCCCTCACCTGGCCGGGCGCGGCCCTGGACCGCGGCCGGCTGCTGCGCCTGCTCCAGGAGTACGGCGTGTACGCCGCGCTGGTCGTCCTGTTCGTGGTCGCGGTCGGCCTGGACGGGTCGTTCCTGTCGACGGGCAACATCCGCGTCCAGCTCTACCAGGTCGCCCCGACGCTGCTGGTCGCGCTGGGCATGTCCCTGGTGATCGGCACCGAGGGCATCGACCTGTCGGTGGGCGCCACGATCGCGCTCGCCGCGTCGGTGGTGCCGCTCTACGCCGGGTACGGCCTGTTCGCCGCGCTCGCGGTGGCGCTGGTGCTGGGCGCGGCCACCGGCGCGGTCGGCGGCGCGATGGTCGCCTTCGCCCGGGTCCAGCCGATCGTGGCGACGCTGTCGCTGATGATCGGCGTGCGCGGCCTCGCCGAGATCGTCAACGGCAACTCGGCCAAGCCGATCACCCAGTCCGGCCTGCTCGGCCTCGGCTCGCACACCCTCGGCGGCGTCCCCGAGATGGCCTGGATCGCCGGCGTCTGCGCGCTCCTGACCGGGCTGCTGGTGCGCCGCACCACCTTCGGCCGGCAACTCGTCGCGATCGGCGACAACCGGCAGGCGAGCCGGCTGTCCGGCCTGCCGGTCCGCCGGGTGCTGATCACCGTCTACGTGCTGTCGGGCGTGCTCGCCGCGCTCGCCGGCGTGCTGATCGTCGGCCACGGCGCGGAGGCCGACCCGGCCAACCAGGGCCTGAACATGGAACTGGACGCCATCACCGCGGTCGTGGTCGGCGGCACCCCGCTGTCCGGCGGCCGGGTGCGGGTGCTGGGCACCGTCGCCGGTGCGCTGTTCATGCAGCTCATCACCGCCGTACTGACCCAGCACAACGTGCACACCTCCTACACTCAGATCGTCGAGGCCGCCATCATCTGCTTCGCGGTGTACGCCTCCCAGGAGCGAGGGACCCGATGACTTCCACCGCCCTCCAGCCGGCCCCGATGCCGCCGGGCGCCGCGTCCGACGGGCAGGCCGCGCGGGTCCCGGTCCGCGAGCGGATCGCCTCCCAGGTGCAGCGGCACGGCGCGCTGGCCGTCCTGGTCCTCGTCGTCGCCATCGCCTCGGCGACCTCCTCGACCTTCCCGACCTGGAACAACATCAGCAGCATCCTCGGCAGCAACGCCTTCGTGTGGCTGCTGGCGCTCGGGATGACCTTCGTCATCATCACCGGCGGCATCGACCTGTCGGTCGGCTCGATGTTCGCGCTCGGCGGGGTGCTCGGCGCGTACGGCTCGCGGCACGGCACCTGGCTGGCGATCGTGCTGCCGCTGGCGGTCGGCGCGGCCTGGGGCACCGTGCAGGGCCTGCTGATCGCGTACGCGCGGATGGCGCCGTTCATCGTGACGCTGGTCGGACTGCTGGGCCTGCGCGGGCTGTTGCAGGCCGTCACCAGCGAGGGCGCCACCACCTACCTGGTGCCGGCCCACTCCTGGTTCCGGAACCTGGGCGCCGGCACCTGGACCCCCGTGCTGATCGTCGCGGCGCTCTTCGCGCTCGGCGCGCTGCTGCTGACCCGGACCCGGTTCGGCGCCACGCTGACCGCGCTGGGCGGCAACGAGCACGCGGCGCGGCTGATGGGCCTGCCGGTGGCCCGGGCGAAGGTGCTGGTGTACCTGCTGTCCGGCACCCTGGCGGCGGGCGCGGGCGCGCTCGGCGGCGCCCGGCTCGGCTCGGGCGTGACTACCATCGGCGTCGGCTACGAACTGACCGCGATCGCCGCGGTGGTGATCGGCGGCACCCTGCTCACCGGCGGTGCCGGTTCGATCGGCGGCACGGTCAGCGGTGTGCTGCTGCTCGCGGTGATCCACAATCTGATCGACCACTATTTCTCGCAGTACGGATCGGCGTTCACCGACACCGTCAACGGCGGCTTCCTGGCCGTCGTGGTACTGCTACAGACGCTGCTGAGCCGTACCCAGCAGCTGGAGTGACCGCCGTACCAGGGCAACAGCACCACCGCGGGCCGGGGGGCCGCAGACCTGAGCCGGACCGCGACGCAACCGGTCCGACCGAGAGAGGATTTCCGTGGGCGTCAGCCTCAAGGATGTCGCGCTGCGCGCCGGCGTGTCCGTGAAGACCGTCTCCAACGTGGTGAACGACTACCCCCACGTCACGCCGAGCACGCGCCGGCGGGTCCAGCAGGCGATCGACGAACTCGGCTACCGGCCCAACCTGACGGCACGCCACCTGCGCAAGGGCCGTACCGGCATCATCACGCTGGCCGTGCCCGAGCTCGGCAACCCCTACTTCGCGGAGGTGGCCGGCGCGGTGATCGACGCGGCGGCCCGGCACGAGCTGACGGTGCTGCTCGACCACACCGCGGGGCTGCGCGAGAAGGAGGTGCTGGTCTCGCAGGGGTTCCGCTCGCACGTCATCGACGGGCTGATCCTCAGCCCGATCCGGCTGGAGAGCGAGGACCTGCTGACCCGCCCCGAGGGCCCGCCGATGGTGCTGCTCGGCGAGCGCGAGTACGACGCCCCGTACGACCACATCATGATCGACAACGTGGGTGCGGCGCGGACCGCGGTACGGCATCTGCTGGACATCGGGCGGCGCCGGATCGCCTTCCTCGGCGCCCGCCGGGAGAGCGCGCGCCAGCCGGCCCACCTGCGGCTGCGCGGCTGGCGGGAGGCGATCACCGCCGCCGGGCTGGTCCCCGACGAGTCGATGGTCGCCGCCACCGAGGGCTACGACCGCGCCGACGGCGCCGCCGCGATGGCCGCGCTGCTGGACCGCGAGGACCGGCCCGACGCGGTATTCGCCTACAACGACCTGATCGCCCTGGGCGCGATGCGCACCCTGGTCGAGCGGGGCCTGCGGGTGCCGGAGGACATCGCCGTGGTGGGCTTCGACGACATCGAGGAGAGCCGCTACGGCATGGTCTCGCTGACCACCGTCGCCCCGGACAAGGCCGCGCTGGCCCAACTCGCGGTGGACTGCCTGGTGGAGCGGATCGCGGTCGCCGGCGGCGCCGAACCGCCCCAGCCACGCCGTATCCTGCCCGGCTACCGGCTGCTGGTCAGGGAGTCCACGGCGGTGCGAAGAAGCTGACGCCGGGGCCGCGCGTGCGGATCGGCCTAGGCCCGCCCCGGCCCCGTCGCCGCGCCCCTCACCCGCCGACCGACCGCCGCCGCGCCCGCGCCCGTGTCCCTCCCCGCGGCCGGGCGGCGACCGTCGCGGCACGCCCTCCCACCGGCCCTCGTCCCAGGATGACCATGCCCTCTCAGTCCCCCGCGCCCGCCGCCTCCCTGCGCCGCTCGCCGTTCGGCACCGCACCGGGCGGCGCCGCCGTCGCGTGCTGGACGCTGGACTCGGGCACCGGGGTGCGCGCCGAAGTCCTCGACCACGGCGCCACCTTGCGCGGCCTGCACGTGCCGGACCCGGCCGGGCGCACCGAGGACGTCGTGCTCGGCCTGCCCGCGCTCGCCGACTACCTCGCCGACCAGCCCTACCTCGGGGCGGTCGTCGGCCGGTACGCCAACCGGATCGCGTACGGCCGGTTCACCCTCGACGGCCAGGCCCACCTGATCCCGCCCAACGACCGCGGGCACGCCCTGCACGGCGGCCCGGACGGCTTCCACCGCCGGGGCTGGCAGGCCGCGCCCGCCGCGGACAACGGCCCGGACACCGCCGCGCTGCGGCTGACCCTGCACAGCCCGGACGGCGACATGGGCTTCCCCGGCGCGCTCGACGTCGAGGTGGTCTACCGGCTCACCGCCGCGGGCACGCTGAGCGTCGACTACCGCGCCCGTGCCGACCGGGCCACGCACGTGAACCTCACCAACCACGCCTACTTCAACCTGGCGGGCGCCGGACGCGGCGACATCCTCGGCCACACCCTGCGGCTGGACTCCGACGGCTACCTGCCGGTCACGGCCGAGGCGGTGCCGCTCGGCCCGGTCGCGCCCACCGCGGGCAGCGCCTTCGACTTCGGCCGGGCCCGGACGATCGGCGAGCGGATCGGCGACCGGGACCGGCAACTCGCCGACGCCGGCGGCTACGACCACTGCTGGACGCTGGCCGCGCCGGAGCCGGGCGGGGCGCCGCGCCGGGCTGCCCGGCTCGACGACCCGGGCAGCGGGCGGTGCATGGAGGTGTGGACCACCGAGCCGGGCATCCAGGTCTACACCGGCAACGCGCTGGACGGCTCGCTGACCGGCCCGGCCGGCCGGCCGTACCCGCGGCACGGTGCGGTGTGCCTGGAGACCCAGCACTTCCCGGACTCGCCGAACCGGCCGGAGTACCCGGCGACGGTACTGCGGCCGGGCGAGGTCTACGTCAGCCGGACCGAGTTCCGCTTCCCCCACCTGGGGGCGCCCTCGACCGCGGCCGCGGTGGCCGACGGCTCGTCGGAGGCGTCGCGTGCCGACGGGTCGGACGCCTGATCGCCCTCCCCTCCCCCGCCCTTGCCGTCCCCGGCGGACCGGCGCAGCTTCGGGTAGGCCCGGCGGCCGAAGAGCAGCCGCTGGAGGAGGAAGCCGATGGCGAGGGTGGCCGCGCCGGCCACCGCGTCGGCGAAGAAGTGGTTGGCGGTGGAGATGATGACCACGAAGGTGGCCAGCGGGTAGCACACGCCGAGCACCCGCAGCCAGGTCCAGCGGGCCAGGAAGAACAGCGTCAGCCCGCACCACGCCGACCAGACGATGTGCACCGACGGCATCGCGGCGTACTGGTTGGACACCGTGGAGACGTGCCCGGAGTCCCAGGAGCCGTGGGTGTGGTGGCTGACGATGGTGTCGATGAACCCCTCGGAGCGCAGGAAGCGCGGCGGGGCGAGCGCGAAGAGCGTGAAGCCGACCAGTGCCAGGCAGGTCGCGGTGTACAGCGCGGTGCGGGCCGCCCGGTAGTACTGCGGGCGGCGGGCGTAGAGCCAGATCAGCACCGCCGGGGTGATCGCGAAGTGCAGCGTCGCGTAGTAGTAGTTCATGCCGACCGTCAGCCAGTTGATCTTGTCGACGGCGTGGTTGAGGCTCAGCTCGAAGTCGACGTGCAGCAGCCGCTCGAAGTGCAGGACCTCGCGGGCGCGGTGCAGTGCCTCGCTCTTCTCCCGCGGGACGTAGCGGCGGGTGCGGCTGTAGGCCAGGTACAGGGCGACGGTGAAGGCGAGTTCCAGCAGCAGCCGGGGCCGGTTGCGCGGGCGCATCCGGGCGGGCAGCAGCGGGAACCGCCGCAGGCCGGCGGGCCGGTCCTCGGTGTCCGGGGTCTGCGCGGTGTCGGCCGAGCCGGTGGTGGTGGCGGTCATCGGGCGCCTCCCGGTACGGCCGCGGCCCGCCGACGTGCCTCGGCACCGCCCCGGCGGTGACGGGTCGGTGCAGGTCCCGGCCTTCGCCCGCGCGGTGACGGGCTCGGCAGGCTCGGCGAATACGCCAGCAGCATGCGGTCGATCTCTCTTCCCGAACGATCCGGCGACAAGCCGGGCGACTCGCCCGACACTACATCGGACACCAAAACGTCCGGCTACCGATACCGACCGGACATCTTTGCTCGATGGGCGCGGTCACGGAGCGTACCTGGCGAGGCGCGGGTCGCCAAGTCGCCCGCCGCGGTGCAGGGGTGCGTACGGCGCCGGGGCGCGGGCGTCGGGAGAGGTCGGCGCGATTCCCGGGGGCGCGGGCGAAGACGGTCGGCGCGGCATTGGCCGCTGACCCGCAACCGGCCCTGGACGCCGTCACATTGGGTGATGTGGGTGATCTTGGCCACATGCCGGAGCCCGCGGCAGGACATCACTGCGGCGCGGGTGCGGCGGCGCCCTGGCGGCGGTACGGCACCGGCACGGCGCCGCCGCGGCCTCGCTGCGGCATCGGCTGCGGCACCGTCAGGGGCCGGGGCGGGAAGCGGAGGTCAGGGCTCCCGGGCGGGGGCGGTCGTGGGCGTGTTCGCGGGCGTGTTCGCGGGGGCGCCCGCACCGGCGACGCCGCCGGCAGCCGTCGCGGCGGGTCCGGCCCCCGGCGAAGCGGTGGTGCCCGGCGTACCGCCGCCGGTCGGTGTCGGGCCGGGCTGGGCCGTGCGGTCGGGGTGGGCGGCGCGGTCGGCCTCGATCGCGCCGAGCGCCTGCTGGTCGGCGAGCGCGATGGCGAGTTCCCCGGCCGCGGTCGGGTGCAGCGGCGCCTTGCCGGTGGCGTCCTGCACGAACGGCTGCTTGCTGCACAGTTCGTGCCCCTCGAAGCCCGGCCGGGCGACGGCGAAGTGGAAGGTGGCGGCGCCGCTCTCCAGCACCGCGTTGAGGTCCGACAGCCGGGAGCCGAGGACGTCGGCCTTCTCCCGGGTGATGCCGTCCTTCTTCAGGCAGCCGGTGTCCGGCCCGAACGGGTCGTAGTACTCGTTGACCAGCACCGCCGGATGGTGCGGCAGCGCGGCGAGTTGTTCGAGCAGGTCCAGGTAGTCCTGGGTGAAGCCGGCCAGCTCCTCCTTGAAGTACGCGGTGGACGCGTCGTCGTCGCAGACCGGCGCCGCCGCGCAGAGCCCGGTCAGCAGCCCCCAGTTCATGTCGTTGGCGCCGATGCTGACGATCACGGTCGACGCGCCGGTCGCCCGCTGGGCGACCGCGAGCTGCGGCGGCACCACCTTGCCGCCGCGCACTTGCACCCCGAGGATGCCGTCGGACACGGTGGCGCCCTGGCAGGCGAGGTTGAGCACCTTCCAGCCGTTGGCGGCGGCGAGGTCGGCCGCGTAGGCGTCGGAGCTGCGGCCGCAGGTGCGGTCCAGCGCGGTGGGGTGCTCCACCAGCGGGTTGCCGATGCCCGCGGCGGTCGAGTCGCCGATCACCACCGCGTGGATGCCCGGCAGCGCGGGGCCCTTGGCGGCGGGCACCGGCTCCGCACGGGTCCGGCCGACCAGGTCGTCGAGCGTGTGCACCTGGCGCAGCGCGCGGGGGGTGCCGGAGGCGAGCAGGTACACCCCGGCGGCGTTCGCCGCGCTCACCGTCACCAGGGTCGCGGCGAGCATCGTCAGCATGGTGCGGTGCGAGGTGCGGCCGGCGCCCGCGATGGCGATGGTGATCACGCCCGCGCAGCCGGCCGCGACGAGGGTCTCCCAGATGCAGTAGCGCTTCCAGCCCGCCGCGAGCTGCCGGCTGAGCATCGGCACCAGCGCGTTGTCGCCGTCGGCGTGGAACGCCTGGTTCACCTGCGAGTCGAGGGTGATGTGGGCGAGCTTGAGCTTGGGGCGGATCGGCCCGTCGAAGCGCGGCTGGGTCGGGATCGCCTCGCCGAACAGGTCCAGCTCGCCGGGGCCGGACCGGCTCAGGCCCGGCTGGGCGGCGCCGACCTGCACGTTCTGGCCGGCCGCGGAGACCGACTGCATGGGGGTGAGCCGCACCGCCAGCCAGATCCCGGCGGCGCTGGCGACCGCGATCAGTACGGCCGCGAGCAGCAGGTTGCGGCCCCGGCGCAGCCACCGCGCCCTGCCGTTTCCGCACCGCACGAGCCCCACGCGCTTCCCTCTCACCGCCCGGGCCCGCCCTTGCGCGTGGCCCTGTGTCCGATCCATCCTGCGCGGCTCCCTTGCGAGGCCGCCTGCCCACGACCCTAACGGGCCAACCCGGACGAACGCCCCATCGCACCCCATCGCGCCCCGGCTCGCACCCCTGCCGGTCCCGGCCGGAACCACCGCCCCTACGGTGGGGCGCATGTACCGGCTGCGCCCGTTCGAACCCGCCGATGCCCCCGCCCTGACCGCGATGCTGCACCGCGCCTACGCGGAACTGGGCGGGCGCGGGCTGAACTTCACCGCGGTGGACCAGACGGAGCGGACCACGCTGAAGCGGGCCGGGACGGGCGCCTCGTGGCTGCTGGTGGACGGCTCCCGGATCGCGGCGAGCCTGACGATGACGCTGCCGCCGCACGAGACGCTGCGCCGGCTGAGCCGCACCGCGGCGGCTCCGGGCCGGGCCTGGCTCAACCAGATGGCGGTCGATCCCGCGGACCGCGGCCAGGGGCTCGCCTCCCGGCTGTGGGCGGTGGGCCGCCGGTGGGCCGTCGACGCGGGCGCCTCCCACCTCGGCGTGGACACCGCGGAACCCGCGGCGCACCTGGTCGAGCTGTACACGGCGTGGGGCTTCGCCCGGCGCGAGACCGTCCAGTGGCCGGGCAAGACGTACCGCAGCGCCGTCATGGAACGGCCGTGTGGGTGACCGGCGTCCCCCACACGGCGGACCCGGCGCCGCCGCGCCCCGGGCCGGACCACGCGCCGACCGGGCCCCGGCCCCGGCCCGCCCCTACGGTGAAGGGGTGATCGAGCGGATCGGGCTGGTCGTGCACGGCGGCAAGGAGGCCGCCGTGGCGGCCGCGGCACGCGTCAAGGCATGGGCCCGGGGACGCGGCGTCCCGTGCGCGGAGATCGACGTGTGGAACACCCCTGCCGCCGACGGCGACGAGAAGGACGGCGGCATGGGGCGGCTGACCGCGCTGGAGGAGGCGGAACAGGCCGGGCTGCCGGACCTGGTGGTGACCGTCGGCGGCGACGGCACCCTGCTGCGCGGGGTGCGGGTGGCCGCGGCGGTGGACGCCCTGGTGCTCGGGATCGACGTGGGCCGGGTGGGGTTCCTCACCGAGGTGCGCGTGCCGGACCTGGAGGCGGCGCTGGACGCGGTGCACGCCGGCACCGGGCACGTCGACGCACGGCTGATGCTCACCATGCGCGCCTCCCGCCCGCTGGAGATCCCGACCGGGATGCAGGCCCTGCTGCGGTACGGCCGCGGCCCCCTGCTGCCGCCGCCGACCCCGCGCGACGCCGATCCCGGGCACACCGGGTGGGGCGTGCCCCTGGACGTGCTGGGCCTGAACGACGTGGTCTTCGAGAAGCTGGCCAGGGACCGCCAGGCGAGCGTCGCGATCTACGTGTCGGGGCGGCTGCTCGGCTTCTACTCGGCGGACGCGTTCGTGGTGGCCTCCTCCACCGGGTCCACCGCGTACAGCTTCGCCGCGGGCGGGCCGATCGTCTCGCCGCACCTGGACGCGCTGGTGTTCACTCCGGTGGCCCCGCACATGGTCTTCGACCGCAGCCTGGTGCTGTCCGCGCGCGAGGAGCGGGTGGCGGTGCGGGTGCTGGAGCGGTCGGGGCGGGTCGCGGTCAGCGTGGACGGACGGCTGTGCGGGGTGCTCGACCCCGGTGACTGGGTGTCGGTGTACGCGGCGCCGCGGCGGGCGCGGCTGGCCCGGCTGGCCGACCCCGACTTCCTCGGCCGGGTCCGCGACCGGTTCGGCCTGGCCGACGCGCCCGCCGCGCTGGCCGACGGCTCGGCGCCCGCGGAGTACCGTCCGGCCCAGCCGCTGCCGGACGACCTCGCGCACCCGGGCCCGCCCGACATCCACTGACACCCCGGCACCCCGACACCCTCCGAACCATCCGCGTCCGCCCGGTACACACGTGTACCGACGGCGTACGCTCCCGGCATGAGGGACAGCGATTTCGTACGGCGGATCATCGGCATCCTCACCGAGGCCCGGCAGATGCAGGTGCTGCTGGAGGAGGACCCCGACCGGCAGGACATCTCGGGCGACAACGTACGCGCGCTGCTCAACGAGACCATGCCGACCATCGAGTTCCCCGCCGACGCCAGCCCGAGCGAGATCGGCGAGGCGCTGAGCATCCAGCTCAGCCCGGTGATCGAGCGCCTGACCGGGGCGTTCTCGCTGATCTTCCTCCAGCTCGCGGACGTCCACGACGCGGGCCGCACCGACGTGACGTCCGCGGACATACTCCAGGACCTCGCCCTGCGGGCCGACGAGCTGTGGCCGGGCGAGGAGGAGTCGTGACCGCGGGCCCGGCCGCCGGTGGTGCCGTGACCCGCGCGCGGCGGGCCACGGCACCGGCGGCCGCCGTCAGCCGGCGGCGGTGACCGTCGAGGGCAGCGACAGCGTGCCGGTCAGCGGCAGGTTCCGGGACGAGTCGCCGACGAGGATCTGGTAGTTCCCCGCGGCGGCCGTCCAGGTGCCGGAGCCGGTGTCCCATGACGCGAGGTCACGGGTGCTGACGGTGAAGGTCACCGTCCCGGAGGCGCCCGGGGCCAGCGAGATCCGCTGGAAGCCCTTCAACTGGTGCGGTGGCTCCCCCGCCGCGCCGGGATCGCCGACGTACAGCTGCGCGACCTCCGCGCCGGCCCTGCTCCCGGTGTTGGTGACGGTCGCGGTGACCGTGGCGCGGCTGCCGGAGATCGCCCCCACGTGCAGGTCGCTGAAGGCGAAGTCCGTGTACGACAGGCCGTACCCGAACGGGAAGAGCGGGGCGACGTTCTTCGCGTCGTACCACCGGTAGCCGATGTCCAGGCCCTCGGAGTACTCGACCTTGCCGTCGGTGCCCGGCCACTGCGCGGTGGTGTTGGCAGGGACCTGGGCGAGCGAGGTCGGGAAGGTCACCGGCAGGTGTCCGGAGGGGTTGGCGTCGCCGAAGAGCAGCGCGGCGATCGCCTCGCCCCACTCCTGCCCGTCGTAGAAGCCCTCGAAGACGCCCGCGACCTGGTCCAGCCACGGCATGAGGATCGCCGCGTTGTCGTTGAGCACCACGATGGTGTGCGGGTTGGCCGCCGCCACCGCGGAGATCAGCGCGTCCTGGTCGTTCGGGAGGTTGAGCGAGGTGTTGTCCGCCTCCTCGTGGCCGTAGTTGTCGCTGGCGAAGACGATCGCCACGTCGGAGGACTTGGCGAGCGCGGCGGCGGAGTTCTGGTCGGTGCCGTCGTTGTAGGTGACCGAGGTGCCGGTGCCCTGCAACCGGTCCTGGATGCCGATGATCGGGGTGTAGGTGCCCGCGCTGGTGACGGTGCCGCTGCCGCCGCCGATGGTCTGGGCGCCGGGTCCGGCGTCCTGGCCGATCACGGCGACGGACTTGGTGCTCGACGTGCTCAGCGGCAGGATGCCGTTGTTCTTCAGCAGCACCGTGCCCTCCTCGTCGCCCTTCAGCGCGACCTGCGCGTGTGCCGGGGTGGTGACGATCGCGGTCTTGGAGCCGGACGGTGCCTTGTCGAACATGCCGAACCGGAACATCTGGGTGAGCACCCGGGAGACCATCGTGTCCACGGTGGCCTGGCTGACCTGGCCGTCCTGCACGGCCTGGATCAGGTAGTCGGCGTAGTAGTAGCCGCCGGGCATCTCCACGGTGAGCCCCGCGTTCGCGGAGTCGACGGTGGAGTGGATCGCGCCCCAGTCGGAGGTGACGAACCCGGTGAAGCCGGCCTGCTGGTAGAGCGGCTTGTTGAGGATGTCGGGGTTCTGGCAGGAGGGCACGTTGTTCACGTTGCTGTACGCGCACATCACCGAGGCCGCGCCGCCCTGCTCGATGGCGGTCTGGAACGCGGGCAGGTAGATCTCCTGGAGCGTGCGCGCGTCCACGTCGATGGTGCCGGCCGGCTGCTCGATGTTGTACGCGGCCGCGTGCTTGACCTCCGCCATCACGCCCTGGCCCTGGATGCCCTCGACGTCCGCGGCGCCCATCTGCCCGGACAGGTAGGGGTCCTCGCCGAACGTCTCGAACGCGCGGCCCCAGCGCGGGTCGCGCACCATGTTGACGGTCGGGCCGAGCGCCACGTTCACCCCCTTGGCGGCGAACTCCTGGCCGACCGCGGTGCCGTAGTCCTGCTCGTAGGCGGTGTCGAAGGTCGCGGCCGACACCAGCCCCGAGGGCATCTGCGTGACCCCGCCGAGGCCGTCGCCGACACCGGCCGGGCCGTCCTCGAAGTTGACGTCGGGGACGCACAGCGACGGGTTGCCGATGATCTTGCCGATGTAGTCGGGCGAGTCGGTGCCGTGCAGCATGGCGACCTTCTCGTCCAGCGACATCTGGCCCATGAGCTGGGCGACGCGGGTGGCGGCCGGCGCGGTGGAGTTCACCCACGGGCAGTCGCCGGGCGCGGGCCGGCTCGGCGGGGGCGGCACGGTGCCGGTCACGTCGCCGACGGTGTGGACCTGGAACTCCCACAGGGCGTAGCCGTATCCGGTCGCGCGCGTGGTGCCGTACATCCGGATGTAGCGGCCGGTGCCGGTCACGTCGAGGGTCTGCTTGCCGCCGGTGCCCGTGGTGGTGGAGTAGACCGGGCTCCAGGTGGAGCCGTCGGCGGAGACCTGGATCTGGAAGCCGGTGGCGTAGGCGTTCTCCCACTGGAGCACCACCTGGCAGATCGGCAGGCTCGCGCCGAGGTCCACCTCGAACCACTGCGGGTCGGCGTAGGCGCTCGCCCAGCGGGTCACGGTGCTGCCGTCCACGGCGTAGTTGGGCGAGTAGCCGGGGTCGTCGTCCTGCACGGAGGAGGCGGTGGCCGGGTGGCCGAGGGCGGCGTTGGTGGTGCCGCAGTCGCCGGTCGGGGTGCCGCCGCCGTCGCCGCTGCCGCCGGTACGGACCTGGAACTCCCACAGCGAGTAGCCGTATCCGGTCGCGCGGGCGGTGCCGTACATCCGGATGTAGCGGCCGGTGCCGGTCACGTCGAGGGTCTGGGTGCCGCCGGTACCGGTGGTGGTGGAGTAGACCGGGCTCCAGGTGGAAGCGTTGTCGGAGACCTGGATCTGGAAGGCGGTGGCGTAGGCCGCCTCCCACTGGAGCACCACTTCGCAGATCGGCACGCTGGCGCCGAGGTCGATCTGGAGCCACTGCGGGTCGGCTGCCGCGCTGGACCAGCGGGTGCCGGCGTCGCCGTCCACCGCCGCGGACGCCGGGGTGCCGGCGTTCTCCGTGGAGGAGGCGGTCGCGGGCTGGTCGAGCGCGGAGTTCGCCGAGCCGCACCTCGCGCTCGTGCCCCCGGTGAGGGTGCCGTAGACCTGGAACTCCCAGAGCGAGTAGCCGTATCCGGTGGCCCGCTTGGTGCCGTACATCCGGACATAGCGGCCGGAAGCGTTTACGGCCAGCGTCTGCGTGCCCCCGGTGCCGGTGGTGGTGGAGTAGGCCGGGGTCCAGGTGGAGCCGTCGGCGGAGACCTGGATCTGGAAGCCGGTGGCGTAGGCCGCCTCCCAGGTCAGGACGACCTTGCTGACGCTCGCGTTCGCGCCCAGGTCGACCTGGAGCCACTGCGGGTCGGCGGCGGCGCTGGACCAGCGGGTGCCGGTGTCACCGTCCACCGCCGCGGACGCCGGGGTGCCGGCGTTCTCGATCGAGGACGCGGTGGCGGGCTTGCCCTGCGACAGCAGGGCGGCGTCGGCGGCGTGCGCGGGCCCGGTCCCGCCGAAGAGAGTTGCGGTCATGGCCATGACGGTGACTGCGACCAGCCACGCGAAGCGGATTCTTCGGACCGCGGCACGCGCCGCCGTCCGATGAGTGGAGGACATGGATCTCCCTCGCGATGTGGGGGGTGGTGGGGGGTGTGCGCGGGCGGCACGAGACGGCCGCGGAACCCCGGACCGTCCGTCGGGTCCGCGCCTGGCACCGCGTCAGCGGTCCGCCCACACACGGGAGAGCGCTCTCCCGCACCGGGAAGTGAACAGCCGGCACGCCGGGGGCGTCAAGGGCGGTCCGCGTCAAAACTTGCTCTGTACGGTGGGGAGGTGGGGGTTCCGGTTCGGCACTCGGCCGGCCGCGGTCCGCCGGCAGCGTCCGCCTCGGTCCGGGTCCGGGTCCGGGTCTCGTGCCACGGCCCCGCTGCCGTCGCTCCGCCGCGGTCCGGGTCCGCCGGCGCCGGACCGTCCCGGTATCCGCACGTCCGAGGAGGCAACTCGTGTCCACCACTCCCCCGGCGCGCCAAGTCGCCCTGCTCGGCGGGGGTTTCTCCGCCGGCGACGACGGGTTGATCGACGACTGGATGCTCGGGCACGCGCGGGTCCCGCGCCCCCGGGTCTGCTTCGTGCCCACCGCCAGCGGCGACGCCGAGGGATACGTCGCCCGGTTCCGTGCCGCGTTCGAGCCGCGCGGGGACTGCGAGGCGACCGTACTGTCCCTGTTCCGGCGGGAGTTGGACGACCAGGCGCTGCGTGCGTTCGTGCTCGCGCAGGACGTCGTCTACGTCGGCGGCGGCAACACCGCGAACCTGCTGGCGGTATGGCGCGTGCACGGCCTGGACCGGCTGCTGCGCGAGGCGTACGACCTCGGGACCCTGATGTGCGGGGTCAGCGCGGGCGCCAACTGCTGGGCCCGGGGCTCCCACACCGACTCCTTCGGCCCGCTCACCTTCCTGCCCGACGGGTTGGGCCTGCTGCCCGGCTCCGTCTGCCCGCACTACGACACCGAGGCCGGGCGCCGCGAGTCCTACCGCGCCTTCGTGGCCTCCGGTGCCCTGCCCCCGGGTTGGGCGGTCGACGACGGCGCCGCGGCCCTGTTCACCGACGGCCACCTCACCGAAGCGGTCACCCGCGTCCCCGCCGCCCGCCTGTACCGCGTCGAGCCGGACGGCCGGGGCGGGACGACCGAGCGGGCCCTGCCGTGCGCCGCGCTGCCGTCGGGCTGAGCGGCACCCGGGGGCGGGAGGACCGTTGTCCGTCGCCCGGAGCACGGTGATGGACGACCCGGGGGGACGAGGCCCTGCTCTTGCCGGCGCTGGGCCGGCATCGTGGCGGCGGGGCCCGAGCGGCGCGCCCTCGGCCGCGTTCGCGGCGCCGGACGCCCCGGCCGCACCTCGGGAACGCGAGGCACCGCTCGCCTGGTTGGCCGCATCGGCACGGGGCCGCTGGACGCCTTGCGGAAGGCCGGCCCGGATCGCGGTCGCCGGACGTGGTGGGGGAGGCGCGGTCCCCGCGGACCTGCGGCGCCGTCGACGTCTGCGACGCGCCGGCGTGCGGGCCGACGCCTGGCAGCGTGAACTCGACCGTCCGGGACGGGTGTTGACACGGCAGACGGACCCGGCCGGCGGCGATATCGGATTGCCGCGGGTCGGCGCGGACCGCGACACTGCGGCGTGTGACCGTACTTGCCCGTGATCTGGTGCTCGAACACTTTCGGTGGGACCAAGGGCACGCCGACGTGTGGGCGGTCTTCCGGGACGCGGAGGCCATGGCGGCGGTGGTCGCCGGGCTCGTCGCGCCGTTCCGGGACGCGCGGGTCACCGCGGTCTGCGGGATCGAGTCGCGCGGGTTCCTCCTCGGCGGCGCCGCGGCGGTCGCGCTGGGCGCCGGGTTCGTGCCGATCCGCAAGTCGGGCAGCCTGTTCCCCGGGGACAAGGTCGTGCGGCGCACACCGCCCGACTACCGTCGCCGCCGGCACACCCTGCGGATGCAGCGGGGCTCGCTCGGGGTGGGCGACCGGGTCGTCCTGGTCGACGACTGGATCGAGACCGGCAGCCAGGCCGCGACCGCCCGCGCCATGGCCGAGGAGTGCGGCGCCGGTTGGCTGGGATGCAGCGTCGTCGTGGACCAACTCGCCGAGGAGCGCAGGGCGGTGCTCGGTCCCGTCCACGCCCTTCTCACCGCACGCGAACTCCCCGCGCCCGCGGGATGAACGGCCGGGCGCGTCGCACGACGGGGGCCGCGCCGCCCGGCAGGCGGCGATGCCCGGCGGCCGGCGTTGCTCGGCGGAGCGTACTGCTCAACGTGCGGTGATGCGGGGGACGTACCAGAGGCAGAAGGCGGCCAGGGCGGCGCACACCGCGAGGCAGATCCCGGTCTCGATCAGCTGGAGCGGAAGGAACTGGTTCATCTTGAAGGCGCTGCTGTAGTGCCCGACGATGTGGTGCTGCCGCATGCATGCGGGCACGTCGCGGACCCTGGCACTGGTGCATGGATCGTGGCTGGTGAGCGTGCCGTCGGCCCGGACGTATCCGAGGCCCTGGTACCAGGCGTCACGCGGGGAGTTCGGGAAGTCGAGGCCGAGGCCGCGGCTGCGGCGGACGGACGGGGTCAGCAGGTGCGGGCGCAGCTTCTCCAGCCCGAGCAGGGCGGCCTCGCTGAGCCCGGCGCCGGCCGCGACCGCGGGCAGGGTACGGCGCAGCAGCACGCCGGTGACCGCGCCGATCATCAGGGCGAGCAGGATGTGGGCGACGCCGGCCGGGCCGGTCCAGGCGAAGAAGTCCCAGCCGTTCCACCAGATGGTCGCGCGCCAGGCGGAGCGGTCGGGGCCGGTGCCGCTGTGGCCGCGCCAGCTGGAGTACCACCACCAGGTGACCGGCACGGTCAGCACGGCGGCGGCCGCGGTGGTGATCAGGGCTGCCGTGCCGAGCCTGACCGCGACCCATTCGCGGCGGCCGATGGACTGCGTCCAGGCCAGACGGTGGGTTCCGGACTCCAGGTCCTGCGCGAACAGCGGTCCGCCGAGCAGCGCACCGACCGCGAGCGGCAGGTAGCGCAGCACGGACGGCGACCGGTCGAAGACCATGTGCACGACGCTCGGGATGGCCGGCGGAGCCGCGTCGTCGTTGCCGGGGTCGCACCGCTGGGGTGAGGTTCGGCAGATGTCGGCGTAGTGGTGCACGCCGGAGACGAGTTGGTGGTGTTCCCACACCGACCACAGCGCGCCGAGGACGGCGAACGCGACCATCGTGCGGTAGACCGCCCGGTGCTTCCGCCAGGCCAGCCAGGCGGGGCCGGCGAGGCGGGGCAGCGGGAACGGCAGCCGGGCCGGGCGCTCCTCGGGCGGCGGCCAGGACACGTAGCGGGCGAGGGCGCTCATCGGTCGGGGTCCGTGTCGTCCTGGTGGTGGTGCGCGCGTATCTCGTCGGCCGGGCGGGTCGGCGGCACGTCGGCGGGCGCGAGCAGGGGCGGGGCCTGCGGGTTGCGCAGGTAGGCCAGCAGGATCTCCTCCAGGCTGGGCGGTTCGGCGCTCACGGCGGGGTCGAGGGAGGTCGGCAGCTGGATCATCGCGGTGAGCTGCCGGCCGGTGGTGCGCGCTTCCACGACGGTGTGGCCGAGCAGCGCGTCCGGCAGCGGGGCGGCCGGGTCGGGGCGGGCGGCGCCGCGCCGGTGGTGGGAGCGCGGATCGGCGCCTGCCCGGACGCCGGACGGCTCGTGGCCGTCGAGGGTGTGGGTGACCAGGGTGTGCGCGGCCTGGACGAACTCCACGTCGTCGGCGACCAGCATCCGGCCGTGTGCGAGCAGGAGTACGTAGTCGCAGACGAGGTCCAGCTCGGCGAGGATGTGCGAGGACATCACCACGGTGGTGCCGTGTTCGGCGGCGGTGGTCATCAGCGCGGCCATCATGGCGTGCCGGCGCAGCGGGTCGAGGTCGGCCATCGGCTCGTCGAGCAGCAGCAGTTCGGGGCGTTTGCCGAGGGTGAGGGCGAGCGCGACGCAGGTGCGCTGGCCGCCGGAGAGGTGGCCGACCTTGGCATCCAGCGGCACGTCGGCGTCGGCCACGACGCTCCGCGCGCCGGCGTCGTCCCACCGCGGGTTCATCTCCCGGCCGTAGCGCAGCGTCTCGGCGACGGTGAACGCGGAGTGCAGCGGGCGGTCCTGGAGCAGCAGGCCGACGCGGGGCAGGACGGCGCCGGCGCCGGGCCGGTGGCCGAGCACCCGCAAGGAGCCCTCGGTCGGGGCGCGCAGTCCGGCGGCGACCGCGAGCAGGGAGCTCTTGCCGTCTCCGTTCGGCCCGACCAGGCCGGCCACCCGGCCGGCCGGGACCCGGAAGTCGCAGTGGCGCAGCGCCCATTCGGCGCGGTTGCGGATGCCGAGGCCGCTCGCCTCCAGCGCGGGTGCCTCGGTGCCGGTGCGCGGGACACCGGCCGAGGGGTGGTCGGTCATCGGTCCTCGCTAGCCGTGCGGGTGGGCGTCGTACGTCCCTGTTCCGGGCACGCGGGTGTCGGCGGCGCGCGGGAAGGACTCGTCGAGAGCGGAGGTCAGCAGTGCGGCGACATCCTCGCGGCCGAGGTCGGCGGCGCGGGCGGCGGCCATCCAGGCCCGCAGGCCCTCGTGCAGCGGGGAGTCGGCGGCGGAGCCGGGCTGGGCGAGCGACTTGCGGACGAACGTCCCCACGCCCTGGCGGGCCTCGACCAGCCCCTGGCGCTCCAGTTCGCGGTACGCCTTGAGCACGGTGTTCGGGTTGATCGCGGTGGCGGCCACCACCTCGGCCGCCGAGGGGAGCTTGTCGCCAGGCGCCAACTGGCCGAGCCGCAGGGCCTGTTCGGTCTGCCGCACGATCTGCTGGTAGGCGGCGACGCCGCTTCGCCGTTCGATACGGTAGGTGACCACGGGCGCACTATATCACTAGTGGACCGGTGGACCTAGACCCGCGTCGCACTCGGCACTCCACTCCTTCCGACCGCCCACCCTCGGCGCCATGCGGCGCCGCGCGGACCGCCACATGACGCTCCCGAGGGTCGCCACACCCTGCTGAGCTGCGGCGTTCAGCCCTCGTTTGACATCCCGCCGAAATCCCGCGCATCATCCAGTCCACTAGTTAACTAGTGGACCGATGCGTTGGGTCGACGTCCCGAGCGTGGTGACTGTGCGTCAGTGGATGACGGATGTCCGCGCGGGGCCGGGCCCGGTCCAGGGTCCAGGTCCGGGAGAGGGGCGAAGGTATGGCGACCGTGGCGAACGGCAGGGTGGCACGGGGCAGGCCGGTGGCGGTGCTCGCCGTGACGGCCGGCACGGTCGCGCCACCCGGCCCGCGTCCTGCGCCCGCGCGGCCCTCCCGCCGTACCGGTCCCGGCACCGGCTCGCGCTCCGACCCGCGCGCGAGCCGGCCGCGGCTCCACCACCCGGTCACCCAGGCCGCGATCCTGCTCGCGCTCTCCCTCGCGGTGCGCGCGCCCTCCTTCCGGCGCCCGTTCTGGAGCCCGGACGAGGGCTATCTCGGCACCGAAGCGGTCGCCCTGCACCACGGCGGGCGGATGTACGCCGACGTGGTGGACCGCAAACCGCCCCTGGTGCCCTGGCTGTACGAAGCGTGCTTCGCCCTGACCGGGCCCGGCACGCTGTGGCTGGTGCGGGTGTGCGCGGTATTGGCCCTTACGGTCACCGCGGTGTTCGTCGCGCGGCTGGCAGCGGTCGCGTGGGGCCGGTCGGCGGCGCTGCCGGCCGGCGTGCTGACCGTCGCCCTGTCGGCGGCGCTGCCGCCGCCCGACGCGATGGCGGCGACCTTCGAGATCTTCATGCTCCCGGCGACCGCGGCCGCGATGTACTACGGCGCGCGGCACCGCTTCCTCGCCGCCGGCCTCGCCCTGGCCGTCGCCACCCTCACCAAGCAGGTCGGCCTCGCCCCGCTCCTGCCGCTGGCCGTGATGGTGCTCGCCTCACCGCGGCGGCGCCGGCTGCGGCACGGCGCGGCCCTGGCGGCGGGCCTGCTGCTGCCGATCGCCGGCTGCGCGCTCCTGCTGGGCGTACACCCCTTCGTGTTCTGGATCTTCCTCTCCTCCGGGTCCTACGCCGACTCGCCGCAGAGCGTGGCCGCGATGTGCGGGCACGCGGCCGGCATCCTGCTGCGGCTCGCCGTCGTCCTCGCCGGCTGCGCGCCCCTCCTGCCCCGCCTGCTGCCCCGCTTCCGCGTCCGCCGCCAACTCAGCTCGTTCGACGGCGCGTTGCTGCTGTGGCTGCTCGCCTCCGCGGCCGGCGTCAGCGCGGGATTCCGTTTCTACGGCCACTACTTCCTGCAACTGGTGCCCCCGCTCGCGCTGCTGGCGGTGCGTGCGGTGAGCGCGGCGCCCCGCCACCCGCGGTCAGCGCCCTTCCAACGGGGCGGCGTGGCGGCCTGGTTCGGCCGGTCCCGCGCCACCGCCTTCGCGGTCGCGTGCGCGGTGGCGGTCTGCGCGGCCTTCACCGCCGGCGCGTTGCGGGCTCAGCCGCCGGAGCTGGGCAAGTCGCTCGCGGTGGCCTCGGCGGTGGACGGCTACAGCAAGCCCGGGCAGCGCGTCTTCCTGTGGGGCATGCACCCGGAGGTGTACTGGCTCGCCGGCCGGCCCGCGGGCAGCCGCTACCTCACCGCCGGGCTGCTCACCAACTTCAGCGGCGGCGCGGACGTCCACCGCGTGGGCGCCCGCTACGCCGTCCCGGGCGCATGGGCCGGCCTCCGCCGCGAACTGGCCGCCGCTCCCCCGTGCTTGGTGGTCGACGACTCCGCCGGCACCCCGTACCCGCTGGCGGACTACCCGCCGCTCGCGCGTCTGGTGGACCGCGACTACGTGCCGGTCGCCGTCGTCCAGGGAGCGCGGATCTACCGCCGGGCGGGTTGCTGACCGCGGCGCCGCAGGCCGAACGCCGGGGCGCCGTACTCCGGGGCGCCGTACTCCGGGGGCCGTACGCCGGGGGCATGGACGCGGCCCCGGAGGCCCTCGCCTACGTGGGCGGGGGCGTCCGGGGCCGCGCTCGGTGCGGGTGGTGCGGTCATGCGGTTGGTGCGGGTCATGCAGCTCGTCCGGGTCGTTCACCCGGCGCGAGTGGTGCGGTCCGCAGGTGCGGATCTACGGGAAACTCACGACGTTGCTGGGCGTCGTGTTGGAGGCGGTGACCGCTCCGGTGTCGTTGATGACGTGGCTGATGGTGCCCACGCCGCCCAGCGAGACGGTCAGCGCGTCGTGGAACTTCACGCCCGGGGTGTTGGGGACCTCGAAGGCGTGGTAGTTGTTCACGGCGGGGTTGACGTTGAAGTAGCAGTAGCTGCCCAGGCCCCACGCCTCGTGGGAGGTGACGTTGTCCGCCACCTTGTAGGCCGCGTAGCCGTTGACGCCCGACGAACTCATCCAGGACGCCTGGTCCGGCGGGTCGTAGGGGTTCTCGTTCTGGAAGAAGATGGTCTTGCCGCCCTGGCCGTTCCACACCACCTCGTACTTCTGGTAGTGCTCCACGAACAGGCCGTCGGCGAGCACGTTGTTGCCGTTGACGGTCAGCCCGTTGTCCGCGGTGTTGGTGTTCCAGCCGACGGTGCCCGCGTTGCCGTGGTCGGCGCGCCAGGCCCAGATGTGGTCGATGATGGTGTTGTTGCTGTTGACGACGAGACTGTCGGTCGCCTTGCCGGCGTTCTCACCGCCGATCCGGAAGAAGACGTCCTGGATGGTGGTGGGGTCGGCCGAGTGGTCCGCGGAGGAGCCGGACGGCCCGACGGTGAGCAGCGCCTGCGAGTTGGTGGTGCCCGCGTCGAAGAGCAGCCCCTTGATCCGGACTCCGTCGACGTCGGCGACCTGCATCGCGTTGACGCCGTTGTCCGGGACGAAGGTCGGGTAGCCCACGCCCAGGATGGTGGTGTCCGCGCGCGTCACGTTGAGCGTCTGGTTCAGGTGGTACACACCCGGGGTGACGAACAGGTTGCAGCCCTCGGCGAGCGCGTTGTTGATGGTGGCCGCGGTGTCGCCGGCCTTCACCACGTAGAACTGGCTCATCGGCAGCGAGGTGCCGGGCGTGCTGCCGTTCGCCCAGCTCGCGCCGGAGGAGTTCGTCTCCAGGCTCGGCTCGAACACCCGGTAGTTGCCCGAGCCGTCGACGTACAGGTACGGCACGTCGCGCGAGACCGGGGTGGTGGCGAGGGTGGTCTCCGGGGGGTTGGGGAAGGTGTTGCCCGGAGCTCCGCTGACGCCGGAGAAGACCATGTTCCACACGCCGCCGTCCCAGCTTCCGAGGTTGCTGTTGCGGGTGTACCACTGCTGCTGCGACACCGACGACGCCTGGCCGCTGACCTTGGTGTCGGCGATGAAGCCACCGCTGGCGTAGCCGTAACTGGCCGGGTAGAGCGCCAGGTTGCCGTGCACGTCGATCCGGCGGAACGGCGCGGCCTGGGCGACCGCCCAACGGTCGGTGCCGCTGGAGGGGTTGATCGCCAGGTTCTCCGCGCTGCGCCAGAAGTTCTGCGTGGCGTTGCCGGCGTCGGAGGCGTTGAAGGCGTCCACGGTGACGTCGCCGTTGATGGTGACGTCGTCCGGGTTCTGGCCGAGTCCGGCCACGGACGTGTAGAAGCCGACGTTGTCCTCGACGCTGTAGCTGCCGGGTTTGAACAGGTCGGCCACCCGGTTCTCGCTGAACTGGGCGGTCTGGGTGTCCTTCATCTGGTTGAACTGGGTGTCGAGTTGGGACTGGATCGCGGCGTCGCCCATCGACGGGTCGAAGACGTGCACGTTCGGCCCGAAGTCGGGGGTGTCGGACTGCGCCGGGCAGTCCGCCGCGTCGGCCGCGGGTCGGGCGGCCGTGTCGACGTGGCCGGCGGACTCCGCCGCCGAGGCGGCGCCGGCCGTTCCGGTCAAGCCCGTCAGTGCGGCGAGCAGCAAGGTGGCGGCACCGAGTACGGCGTAGCCGCGCCGGCGGGGGGTCCTGTGACGCCACCGGGCCGCGGTGCGGGCCTTGATGGATGGTCTGCGCATGGGGGGTCCTTTCACCCGGGTTCATGAAGTGAACGCTCGGGTCAGCGCGGATAGTGGGGGTTGATCGCGCTTGTATCCGTTATTTCATAGCCTCAATTCGCGACCGATCCTTCGATTTCTCATGCAGAGAACGCTCTCAATCTACGGATCGGGGGTCTAGCGGCTCGTTAGGCAGTCTCAGCCGACCCCGGCCCAGCGTCAAGGAGTTGGCGCCCGGCCCGCACACAGTGGTCACACCACACACACCGAACCCACACGGCGCACCCGCCGCGACGCGGGAGCCGAGAATCTGACCAGCCGTCACACATGAGGCTGCCGACCGGCCTTGGGGCCGATCGGCAGCCTCTCGGGAACACCGGCACGCGCACGCGCCGGCGCCCAGCGGTTCACCGCGTCAACGCGCCGCCGGATCAGCGGCGTCACCGCGTCAGCGGATCACCGGATCACCGCCTCAGCGGCGTCACCGCGTCAGCGGGTCAGTTGTCGTCCGGGCAGAGGTGCAGCGCCAGGACGTTGTCGCCGGTGACCGAGACGTGCACCCGGCCGATGGTGCCGGTGTCACCGCTGTTGGCGAGGCGGAAGTCGGTGCCCGCGTTCTCGCCGTTGTGGAAGGCCGCGTCGTCCACCGCGAACGTGGCGGTCTTCCAGGTGTCGGTGCCGGTCTTGGCCACCGGCGCCGTCGACTTGTACGCGTTTCCGGTCGCGTCGTACTGCAGGCTCCAGCTCCCGGTGCCGTGGTCGTAGTAGTCGATGGTCACCGTGGCGTGGTAACTGCCGCCCGGCACCGTGGTGTTGTCCACGTCGAAGTACTCGAACGGGGAACCGTCGGTGGTGGAGCGGCCGGAGCGGCCGCCGACCGTGACCGGCGTGGTGTGGCCGTCGCCGTTGTCGCGCAGCCGCAGCCCGCACTCGGTGTCGGTGGCGCCGAGGGTGTCGCAGGAGGTCGCGGCACCGTCGGCGGCCGGCACGGTGATCACGGACGCGCCGCCGGGCAGGGACTGACCGCTCGCGGTGGTGAAGGAGACCTTCACCGGGTGGTAGCCGGACGGGGTGCCGTCGGCGACCGCGATGGAGACCGGCACCGTCGCGCTCGCGGCGCGGGTCAGGTCGAGCGTGCCCGACGACGGGGTGACGCTCACCCCGGCCACGTCGGAGGCGGCGCTCCAGTGCACCTTGCCGGCGTGGCCGGCCAGTTCGGAGACGCCGACCGTGCCCGGCAGCGAGGTGCCGCCCGGGGCGACCTGCGTCCCGGTCGGGGTCAGGTAGCCGACCGCCGGGACCTCGTAGTCCCGGTACGACGGCGGGGCCGCCTGCGCGCCCGTGGCCCAGTGGGTGTCGGGCCGGGTGGACAGGCTCACGTCGAGCGCGCCGCCGCGGGTGGCGAACGACGCGGGCAGCGCGGTGGCGGCGAAGGTACGGCCGTCCAGCCGCATCCCGGTGACGTAGGGGGCGTTGTCGGCGGCCTTCGGCGCGTCGATGGTGATCTTGTGACCGGTGCCGAGGCTGATCACGGCCCGCTTGACCAGCGGGCTGTTCAGCGCCAGCGTCGGGGTGCCGGGGGTGGCGGGCATCATGCCGAGCGCCGCCCACACGTACTCCGAGGACAGCGCGCCGTTGTCGTCGTTGCCGGGCAGCCCGTCGGGCGCGGTGGTGAACAGCTCGGTCTCGAACCGCCGGGCCACCTCCTGCGTCTTCCACGGCTGGCCGACGTAGTCGTACATCCACGGCGCGGTGGTGTCGATCTCGTTGCCCGCCCAGTCGTACGGCGCGTTGCCGCCCGCGTTGAGCTGGGAGAAGAAGTCGTCCAGGCGCGGGATCACCTTGTCCTTGCCGCCCATCGCGGCGACCAGTCCGGCGATGTCCTGCTGCACCGACCAGTTGTACTGCGCCGCGTTGCCCTCGTCGTAGCCGTCCTGCCCGAACGCGCCGGCCGGCGGGGTCTGGAAGCCGGGGCCGGCCGGGAAGGAGCCGTTGTCGTCACGCGGGCGCAGGTAGCCGGTGGCGGGGTCGTAGATGTTCTGCCAGTTGTTGCGGCGCTTGGCGTACTCCGCCTGGGTCCGGTGATCGCCGACGGAGGCGGCGAGTTGGGAGATCGCGAAGTCGTCGGTGGCCCACTCCAGGGTCTCCGAGGCGCCCTGCAGGCCGTGATCGCCTTGCGAGGTGGCGTCGTTGGGCGCGTAGCCGAGCTTGACGTAGTCCTCGATGCCGGGCCGTTCCACCCAGCCCCAGCCGACCTTCTGCGAGGTCGTCGCCGCCTTCTTCATGATCGGCAGGGCGTCCTTGACGTCGACGCCCTTCGCACCGAAGGCGACGTACTGGGCGAACAGCGGCACGCCGTTGTCGCCGTTCATCACGTTGCCGGTCATGTTCTGCGACGGCCACTTCGGCCACCAGCCGCCCTGCTGCTGGGCGTCGCGCAGCAGCGAGTTGGCCATGTCGCCGGCCTTGTCCGGGTAGAGCATCGTCTGCAGCGGGGCCAGCGAGCGGTAGATGTCCCAGTCGGAGAACGTCGCGTACTGGGTGTGGCCCTTCGGCACGGTGTGGATCGCGTCGTCGAAGCCGATGTAGCGGCCGTCGACGTCGTTGAAGACGCTCGGCGACTGGAACGAGCGGTACAACGACGTGTAGAACGTGGTCAGTTCGTCCTTGCTCGCCCCTCCCACATCCACCTTGCGCATCAGGTTCCGCCAGGCCGCGCGGGTGTCGGCCTGCACGTGCGCCACGTTCCACCCCGGGATCTCCGCGGCCGAGTTCTTGGCCGCGCCCGCCGTGCTGACGTAGGACATGCCGACCTTCGCCGTCACGCTGCGGCTCGCGGAGGTGTCGAACGTCAGGTACGCGCCCGAGCCCGAGCCCGACGCACTCGACGCGCCGGGCGTGACGCTGCTGCCCTGCCAGGTGCCGTGTGCGGTGAACGGCCGGTCGAAGGTGATGTCGAAGTACATCGTGTACTTGCTGTTGTTGCACAGGCCGTGTGGCGTGGTCGTGCCCGACAGCTCGTGGTCGTTCACCACCTGCACGTCCGCGGACAGGTCACCGCCCAGGCTGGTACCGGACTTGACCAGCACCTGCGCCTGACTGCCCGCCGGATAGTCGAACTTGGCGATGCCGGTGCGGGTGGTCGCGCCGAGGTTCACCTGCACGCCGGAGTCGGCGAGCTTCACCGCGTACGAGCCGGGCACGGCCTGCTCCTCGTCGTGCGAGAAGTGCTCGGTGCGCCCGGCCGGGT
This sequence comes from Streptomyces sp. NPDC087270, assembly GCF_044744625.1. NCBI lineage: Bacteria > Bacillati > Actinomycetota > Actinomycetes > Kitasatosporales > Streptomycetaceae > Streptomyces > Streptomyces sp. NPDC087270. The sequence goes on along the minus strand of NZ_JBIUYR010000013.1, from coordinate 253,391 downwards.
CCGCGCCGACCGCGCCGGTCACCGGCAGGATCGGGATGTCGCCGAAGGACGAGCAGCCGCCCGAGAAGTGGTCGAGGCTGAAGCCCCGGATCGCCTTGTCGTCGTAGTTGTACCCGGTGCCGCCGGAGGTGGTGTCCGGGCTGAACTGCATCATGCCGAACGGGGCGGTCACACCCGGGAAGGTGTTCTCCCAGTCGGCCCCCTTCTGCGTGCCGATCAACGGATCGACGTATGAGGTCGGGTCGGACACCAGCGCGGTGTGCGAGCCCGCGCCGCCGAACCCGCCGGGGGACGCGGCCGCCGCGAGCGCCTGCGGCGCCGCCGCCACGCACGCCGTCAGCGCCAGCGCCAGGACCCCGAATCTGGTCCGTCTTCTGCTTCGTCGATACACAGTGAACCTTCCCCTGCCGTAAAATAACTCGCTTGACATCGTTGTCATCTGCGCCGTCGGCAGTCTGGTCCGGCAGTGATCGGGCGTCAAGGAGTTGAACGCGGGGGGTTGGCGGGGGTGCCGCTGCGCGGGGTGTGCGGAGGGGCGGGGCGTGGGGCGTATGGCGGGGCAGGCGTGGGGGGTTGGTGTACGGGAGCGGCCGGGCGAAGGGTGGGACCGTACGACCGGGCGGACCGGCGCCGACACGAGGAGTGGACCGTACGACCGGGCGCGGTGGAGCCGAGACGAGGAGTCGGACCGTACGACCGGGCGGGCCGCAGCCGAGACGGGAGCATGGCCTCGCGGGACCGGACCGGGAGGGTGATCACCTGCGGCGGCGCGGAGAACGGCCGGCCCATGGACGACGGACGGCCGAAATCGCGGCGGGCGCAGGGCAGTTGCGCGGCCCGGACGACGACGGGGCGGACCGCGGCGCCACTCGCAGCCGCTCGCGATCCGGACCGTCAGGAGATCCGGGCCTCGATGTGGGCGAGTTGGGCGGCGAGGATCTCTTCGAACGCGGCGCGGCGGTCCACGCCCAGGGGGCGGACGTCGCGGGCGAAGTGGGCCAGAGCGGGGAAGCGCTCGGGGGCCGCGCCGAGCACCGCGACGCGGAAGAGTTCCATGCCCTGTTCGTACTCCGCGGGGGTGATGGTACTGATACCGGCCTCGGAGGCGATCAGTGCGGCGAGGAGGATCGCGACGCGGTGGTAGCGCGCCGGGATCTCCTCGTCGGGCAGGCCGGACGCGCGCAGAGCCTGTAGCAGTTCCTCCATGACCAACCGGGACCCGGTGCCGCTGGACGCGTAGCGCCCCCAGATCGCGGCGAGTTGGGGCTGCTCGCCGAAGGCGTCGCGCAGGCGCAGGGCGAGGGTGGTGATGCGCTGCTTCCAGTCGCCCTCGGGGCGGTAGTCGTCCATGGCGGCCAGGAGAATCCGGTCGGCGACCGCGCGCAGCAGTTCGGTCTTGTTGCGGAAGTGCCGGTAGAGGCTGGAGGAGTCGGTTCCGAGCGCTGCGGCGAGCTTGCGCACGCTGAACGACTCGGCGTCGCTGGTACGCAGCACCTCCGCCGCCGTGTCCAGGATCTCCTCGGTCGACCATCGCCGTCGGCCCGTCATCGTGCCCCTCTCGTCCGAGCTGAGCATAACCTATGCACTTGTTGATGCACGCACTGCGTGCATAATGAGGACAACGGTCTGCCCGCCCGATGGCGACGCACGGCCGTACGGGCGGGGCACGGCCCGACGCCGCAGCGCACGGCCCGACGACGCACCGCCCGACCACAACGACGGACCCGGCACCCCGCCGGGAGGGGGAGCAGGAGACATGAGCGAGATCAGCACCGCGAATCGGCCGCCGGAGCCGGACTTCTCGGCGATCACGACCGAGGAACTGATCGCCTACCGCGAGGCGGAGAACCGTTTCCGGGCCTCCGGCGCGGCGCGGGCGTTCACCGGGGAGCCGGACCCCGGCGCCTCGATCGCCTGGCAGGAGGTCGCGCTGCCCGGCCGCGACCTCCCGATCCGGGTCTACCGGCCGGCGTCGACGGGAGACGGGGAGGCCACCGCCCGGGCCGAACTGCCCCTCGTGGTCCACGTGCACGGCGGCAGCTTCGTGGGCACGGCGGTGCAGTGCGACTGGACCAACAGCCACTTCGCCGCGGCGCTGCCCGCGCTGGTCGTCTCGGTCGAGCATCGCCTCATCGCCCCGGACAGTCCGCTCGCGAACGCCGCCGACGACGGCTGGGACGTGCTGCGGCATGTGGTGCGGAACGCCGCGCGGTGGGGCGTCGATCCGGCGCGCGCGGCCGTGTTCGGCGAGAGCTGCGGCGCCCTGATCTGCGCGCTGACCGCGATCCGGGCGCGGGAGGCCGGCATCGACCTCCAGGCGCAGGTGCTGGTCAACCCCGCGGTCGACGTGACCGGGACGATGTACGACTACCCCTCGATCGCCGAGTACGCGTACACCCCGTCCCGCGCGCTGCCCCAACTGCGGCTCTTCCAGCAGCTCGCCGTCCCACCGGGGAGCGACGCCCGCGCGCTCTCACCGCTGTACGCCGACGACCTGAGCGGGCTGGCCCCGGCGCTCGTGGTGGTACCCACCCAGGACGCGGTCGCCGATCAGGGCCGCCGCTACGCCGAGCGCTTGCGCGAGGCAGGGACGCCCGTGCGGCTGTCCGAATACCCGGCAGCGAAGCACGCGTTCCTCACTCTGCCCGGGTTGGAGCCACAGGCCCAGGCCGCCCGGACGGAGATCCTCGCCTTCCTCCGCACGGCCCTGGCGACCTGACGAGCCTTCCCCGCACCCCCACTTCGCGCCGGCGCCACCAGGTCGGCGGTCCGGCGCACCGCCTGGGGCCTGTTCCGGAAATCGGTGACGTGGTCGGTCCGCCGCCCGGGGAAGTGGCGCACTTTCACAACACGCCCGAGGCGGAACCGTCCGCCGCGGTCGGCTGGGCGTGCTGGTAGAGCGTCACCAACGCGCCGAACACGGGCTGGTCCTCCGCGTCTTCCTCGGCCTCGTCGACCAACCGGGAGAGGGTCTCGCCGAGTTCCTTCGCCTTCGCGGGGCTGAGCCGCAGATGACGCAGCGTCAGACAGGTCTCGCCCGGCGAGCGCTCCAGCTCCTGGGCGACCGCGGCCAGCATCGCGGCGGTGCCTGCCGCGCGGGGCTCGGCGACGACCATACGGCGGGCCGTGCGCTGGTAGTACTGCTCGGTGCCGCCGCGGACCTGGCGGGTCTCGGCGACGTGCACCAGCCCGGCGTCACGGAGCACCTTGAGGTGATGGGCCACGTTGCCCTTCTTCGCGCCGAGCCGCACCGCGAGCTGGCTGATGGTGGCGGGACGGTGGCCCAGGGCGAAGAGCAGCCGCTGGCGCAACGGGTGGGCGAGCGCGGCGAACTGCTCGGGCGAGCCGATCTCCTGGACGTCCTCAGGGGGCGGCGGATAGGAAGGCTGGTCACGCATACCGAAAGTGTCTAACGCTCTTGACGCTTTCGCAAGGGCGGTGCTCTACTCCCTGCCATGACGACTCCGACACTGTTCCGGCCTGCCCCTGTCATCGACGAGACCGTCGAGCTCCTGATCGAGCACTACGTCTTCCCCGAAGTGTCCGAGCAGCTCACGGTCCTGCTGCGGCAGCGCCTCGCCGAGGGCGCCTATGACGTCGGCGGCGCCGAGGAGCTTGCTCGGCTGGTCACCGCGGACCTGCAGTCCGTCAACGGCGACCGGCATCTGAGGCTGAAGTACCACGCCGATTCGGTGCCCGCGGGGCAGGGGGCGGCCGCCCTGGCGGCCATGCGCCGGGACTTCGACAGCTCGCTGGGCGGTGCGCCTCGGGTGGAGTCGCTCTCCGAAGGGGTGGCCGTGGTGGAGCTGGCACCGATGCTGTTTCCGCTGGAGTGGGCCGCGGAACCGCTGAGTGCGGCGCTCACCCTGGCGTCCCGCTCCCGGGCGCTGATCGTGGATCTTCGCGCCAACCTGGGGGGCGACCCGAACACCGTCGCCTTCGTCTGCGGCTACCTGTTGGACGAGCGCACCCATCTCAACACCATGTACTGGCGTGACGGCGAACGCTACGAGCAGTCCTGGAGCGCGGCGCACGTTCCCGGTGCGCGCTTCGGCGGCAGCAAGCCGCTGTACGTGCTGACCAGCGACCGCACCTTCTCCGGTGCCGAGGAGCTGACGTACGACCTGCAGCAGCTCGGCCGCGCCGTCGTCGTCGGCGAGCGAACCGGCGGCGGGGCGCACCCGCGGGAGGGGTGGACGGTGCACCCGCACCTGGAAGCCACGATCCCGGTGGGCCGCGCGGTCAATCCCGTCTCCGGCACGAACTGGGAGGGCACCGGTATACAGCCTGACGTCCCCTGCGCCGCTGCCGACGCCCTCGACCGCGCCCACGCGCTGGCCCTCACCCGGCTGACCGGCTGACCGGCGCACCGCAGCTGTGGGTGGCGGAGGGGGGGGCGGCGCGTTTCGGCCGCCCGGCGGACCCGTCGGACACCGGCTTCGGGCACTCCGCCCAGCAGGCCGCCGCCTTCCGCACGCCGGACGGCGACCTCCTGCCGGCGTACCAGGTCGCCGCCCACGCCCGGTGACCGGCGGACGCGGTGCCCCGGTGTGACGGTGACCTGCGGCCGGGAGCGACGTCGGGACCGGGGCGACGTCGGGGTCGGGGCGTCGTCGAGGCCGGGGCGACTTCGGGATCGGGGCGTCGTCGGGGTCGGGTGGTCCAGTTCGGCACCGACGAGAGCGCCCACGCCCATGGCACGCCGACCGGGCCCGCCTCCCGATCCCCTCCGTGGGCCGGCCGCGGGCCCCGCCACTCCCCCGTCGGACGACAGGAAAGTTGCCCGCCCGGTACCCATCATGAAGGTCATGGGTTCGGCGACGTGCGCGCTCTTGCGCGGATCAACGGGAGGTCGCGATGGGGCAGGCGACGGAACCGCTGTTCACCGCTGATGACGCGGGCCGTGTCAGCGCGTGGAGCGAGGCCGCGGAGTTGTTGTTCGGCCGCTCGGCGGACGCCGTGCTGGGGGGCCGCGTGGTGGAGGCGGTCCGCGGCACGGACGCCGCGCTGTGCGCCGTGCCGCGGCCCGACGGCGAGGGCGGCGGCTGGGCGGTGTACCCCTCCGACCCGGCCGAGGCGGACGTGGAGGGCCCGCTGGTGCGCGCGCTCTTCTCGGTGTCGCAGTTGGGCCTGCTCGTCCTCGACCGCGATCTGCGGCTGATCCGGGTCAGCACGGCGGCACGGGCCATGCACGGCAGCGCGCCGGCGGACCTTCTCGGGCGCCGTCTGGAGGACGTCTACCGCCTGGAGAGCCCGGTCGAGGACATGGCTGCCGCCCATGGGGTGCTGGAAACCGGGGAGCCGGTCTTCTCCCGGCTGGTCACGGTCCTGACCGTGCACGGGCTGCGGCAGTACTACTCCGTTTCCGCGTTCCGGCTGTGCCGACCGGGCGGCGAAGTGGTCGGGCTGGCCATGACGCTCCTCGACGTCACCCGCCGCGAGCGGGACCGTGAGCGGGCGATGACCGTCTCCCGGGTCCGTGAACGGGTCGGGCGTTCCCTGGACCTGATGCAGACCTGCCAGGACCTCGCCGACGCGCTGAGCCCGGGTTTCGCCGATCTGGCGGTGGTGTCGGTGACGGAACAGCTGGCCGGCGGCGACTACCCGCCGCTCCAGCCGGTCGATCCCGAGAAGCTGCTGCTGCGGCGCGCGGCCATCCGCACCACCGGGCCTCCCGACCCGGACGAGGGCGTCAGCGCGGTGGAGACCGTGGATCGCGAGTCGTCGTTCACCAAGGCCCTGACGAGGACGCGGCCCCTGCTGCTGCGGTCGGACCGCGACGGCCTCCTGGCGGACGACCCGCACCGGCAGGAGGCGCTGCGGAGGGCCGAGGCGCACAGCGCGATCGTGGCCTCCCTGACCGTCAGGGGAAGGGTGCTGGGGCTGCTGCGCGTATTCCGCTGCGGTGACTCCGCGCGCTACACCACGGCCGACCTGCGGGCAGTGGAGTCCGCCGTCTCCCACGCGGCCCTGTGCCTGGACAACGCGCGCCGCGTCGCCCACGACCGGGCCCTCGCCTCCACGGTCCGCCAGAGGCTGCTCTCCCGCGTCCCCGGTGCGCAACTGGGCATCGACACCGCCTTCGTCGCGCTCTCCCCGACCGCTCACAGCGGCGCGTGGTTCGATGTCATCCCCCTGTCCGGCGCGCGATGCGGGCTGGTCGTCGGAGAGGTGGGCGGCACGGGAATGGCGAGTGTCACCGCCATGGGGCACCTGCGCACCGCCCTGCGCGTGCTGGCCGGACTGGAGCTCCAACCGGACGAACTCCTCGCCCGGCTCAGCGACACCGTCACCCAGCTGGCCCTGGAGCGCACCGCCGCCTCCGCCTCGGACGGCCCGCCTCTGACCGCGGCGTGTGTCTACGTCCTCTACGACCCGATCGCCCGCACCTGCACCGTCGCCTGCGCCGGACAGCCCGCACCACGGCTGATCAGGCCGGACGGTCGGATCGACCGGATCGACGCACCGGTGGGCCCCCGCCTGGGTGCCCCGGACACCGAGCCCTTCGCCATGGCCACCGCACCCCTCGACGACGACTGCACCCTCATTCTGGCCAGCGACGACCTGGACCCGGCTCTCAGCACGGAGATCATCAGCCAGGTGCTGCCGGTCTACGACACGGCACAGGGCCTGGCCGACGGCATCTTCACCAGGCTGGCGGCGCACCCCGTCCACAAGGGCATCGCGCTGCTGGCCCGCGCCCGTCCGCTCCCGGCCCGCCGCACCTCCTCCTGGGCGCTGCCGTCGGAGGACCGTGCCGCGAACCGCGCCCGCCACCTCACCCGGCAGTGGCTCACCGAGTACCACCACCCGCTCGACCCCGACGACCTCGACTCGGCCGAACTCCTGGTCAGCGAACTGGTGACCAACGCCGTGCGCTACGGCACGCCCCCCGTGACGCTCCGCCTCATCCTCGACCGCTCCCTCACCGTCGAAGTCAGCGACTCCGGCGCCACCGCCCCCAACCTGCGCCACGCACGCGTGACCGACGAGGGCGGTCGGGGCCTGTTCATCGTCTCGTGCCTCACCGAGAAGTGGGGCACCCGCCAGTCCTCGGCAGGCAAGACGATCTGGGCCGAACAGCACTGGCCCACCGGCTGACCGGTATCCGTACCGGCAGGAGCCGGGGCGTCAGCTCGGGTCGGGGCGGGGGGTCATCCGGATCACCGCGGTGCCGTGGTCCAGGTCGACCTTCGAGCGCGGCGGCGCGCCGTCGCCCTCCTCGTCCCGGAGCATCAACGAGGACTTCCGCTCGTCGAGTTCGTTCTGCTTGCCGGGTGAGAAGGTGGCGTGCAGCTGCTCGAAGCCGGTCGCCGTGATCTGGCCCTGCCGGCCACCGCGCCAGGGCAGCACCCCGGCCCGGCCGGCGCGCAGCATCAGCTGGTCGACGAACGCCACCGCCGTCAGCAGGATGACCAGCCCCGGCAGCGTCATGAAGACGACGAAATCCATCGGGCCCCTCCCTCGTTTCCGCGTGTCCCCGCACTCTTACCCGACAAGCGTCGAACGCGGAAGCGCCCGGTCACGTTCCCGGTGTGCGGCGGCGCGCGAAGGGCCAGCGCCCGGGGGCGCCGAGGGCCCTGGCCCGGGGGCGGTCAGTCGTCGAGCCAGTCGCCGAACTGCGCCTCGCGGATCGGGTCGAGTGCTTCGGGGGTGCGGCCCCTGACGCAGACGAACGCGTCGTCGACCTCGCGTATCAGGACGTCGGTCCCGGCGAACCAGCGGCTGCCGGGTCCGAACGGCTGGAGCGGGTCGCACAACGCCGCCACCTCCGGCGCGAGCCCCTCCCCGTCGGTGTCCAGGAAGTCCGTGGGGGCGTCCGGGTCCATCAGCGCCTCGGCCATGACGATCTCGACGCAGGCCGCGGCCAGACTCGGCATCCACGGCTCCCAGCGCTCCTGGGACTTGTCCGCGAGGTCGGGCCGGGCGACGGTGCGGGGGTCGTCGCGCACCGCGTCATCGCGCGGCGCGTCCTCCCCCACGGCGTCCTCTCCCACGGCGTCGGCACGCTCGTCGAAGTCGGCCAGAGGTATGCCCCAGTGGGCGCAGCCCTGGTTCTCCTCCCGGTAGACGAGCGCGCCGTCCCACACGTACAGCTCGTCGGGTGGCAGCAGCCGGTCCTGGTTGCTCGTCAGGTCGTCGCGCCGGCCGAACAGTTGGTACGCCTCGCGGAGCGCGGCCGGCAGCGTCAGGCCGAGGCGCCGCTCGGCGGCGTCGACGACCGCGGGGTCCCATCCGTCGCCCGCGCCCAGCGGCCGGCCCCAGTACGCGGCGAAGCCGGTGATGAACCACCAGGCGAGCGCGCGGTCGCGCGGCGCGGCGAGCATCGCGGGCAGCGCGGAACGGATGTCGAACGGCTCGAACTTCATACCCGCCATCGTAGGAGCGACCACTGACAGTGACCGTTCGCGCGGACGAGCAGGGGGGCGACGCGGTCGCCGCGGGGCGCCCGGCAGCGGGTGGTCGGGCGGCCGGCGGGACGGGGGTCAGCCGGCGGGGGGGGCGACGGAGAAGCGCAGGCACGCGACGGCGTGCGCAACGGCCGGCGGGAAGTGGTCCTCGCGGCTGACCGTACCGCCGGCGGACTCGGTGGCCTCGGCGGCGACCTGCGGCCAGAAGCGGGCGGCGACGTGGTTGGCGTGGTCGAAGTCGAGGACCCACCGGCCGGGGTGCCGGCGCAGGGTGTGGAGCGCGGCGAGGCGGCCCGTACCGTGCCTGCGGTGCCCCCGCAGTACGAAGAACTCGCTCATCTCCCGCTCGCCGTCCGGCAGTTCGCGGGTCATGGTGAATCCGGCCAGGGCCCCGCCCACCCGGATGAGGCACGCCTCCCGGCTCGGCTCGGTGAAGTACGCGTCGAAGTAGCGATAGCCGAACGTGCCCTGCGCGGTGATGTCTTGAGGGCGCCAGGCGGAGAAGTCGTACAGGTAGAGCTGGAGGAGGCGGGCCAGCACCGGCCGGTCGGGCGGCGCGACCGGGGCCAGTTCGATCGTGGAGCCGCCCGCCGGACCGTTCACCGGGCCGCTCGCGGGGCCGTTCACCGGGCCCTTCGTCATGACGACCGCCTCCCGACAGCCCGCCGCGCGGACAGCGGCACCGGCGACAGCACTTGCGGCGGGTCGGATGCTGCCGCCGCGCGCGCCCGGTGCACGGCGACCCGCTCGCGGGTGGCGCAACGACGCGAGCAGTAGCGGCGGTTCGGGCCGCGCCCCTCGGTGACGTAGACGTTCGGGCAGCGCGGCGAGGCGCACACGCCGCCGGGCGGGCGCTGCCGGTCCCAGACCAGGACGGCGAGCGCCATGCAGGAGGAGGACAGGAACCACTCGGCCCACGGCGCGTCGTCGTCGCTGTCCAGGTGCGGGTGCCAGGGGCTGCCGCCGTCGTGCGAGGTGAGGCGGAGCGGGCCGGTGCCTGCCGCGAGCAGGCGGTTGAGGCGGGCCGCGGCCTCGTCGACGTGCCCGGCGGCGAACACCTCGCGCAGCAGGCCGGCGGCCGCACGCAGGTCGGCGAGGTCGGCGGCGGTGAAGGTGAGGGGTGCGGCCTCGCCGTACGCGCGCAGCACGGCGGCGACCGCGTCCCGGGTACGGGCGTCGGCCGCCTCGTTCGCCGCCGCGCCGACGGACACCTCGGCACCCTGATCCGCCCGATGTCCGTCCACCGCAAGCGCGTTGACGAGGTCGGCGGTGCGCCTGGCGTTGGCCGCCACGGAGTGCCGGGTGGACCGGTCGTCGTACGGAGCCGGAGATGACATCCGCACACTGTAACGCATGTGGCGCGTGTTTGAGTTACCTGCGTAACGTCACTCGCATGGAAAAGCGTCACGGTGGCCGCGCCCTGCGGTCGTATCTCGGCGGTGCGGCCGCGGCCCGGGTCGGCGACGAGATGTCGGGGCCCGCGCTGCTGCTGGCGGGGCTGGCCGCCACCGGTTCGGCGTCCCGCGCGGCGGCGGTACCGGCCGCGCTGATGGTGTCGGCGGCGGCCGGAGGGCCGCTGTTCGGCGTGCTGCTCGACCGCTCCGCCCGCCCCGGACGTCTGCTGGCCGCCGCGCTCGGCGGCTACGCGGCCGCCCTTGCGGTTCTCCTCGCGACGCTGGACCGGATGCCCATCGCCGCGACCGTTCTGCTCGGGGTGCTCGCCGGCCCGCTGGGACCCGCCCTGTCCGGCGGCTGGACCTCGCAACTCCCCCGCGTCGTCACCGCCGGCACGCTCGCGCGGGCGAACGCGCTCGACGCGATGACCTACGACCTGGCGAGCCTGGTCGGCCCCGCGCTCGCCGGGCTGGTGGCCGGGTTGTCGGGGGCGCCGGTCGCCGTCGCGGTCGCGGCCGCGCTCATCTGCCTGGCGCTGGCCCCCGCGTGGGCACTGCCGCGCGCACCCGCCGAGCCGACGGAACCCACCGAGCCCGCCGAGCCCGCCGTCCGGCGCCCGCCGCACGCCCCGATCCGCGCCGACCTCGCCGCCGGGTTCCGCGCGATCCACCGCGCACCCGCGCTCGCCCGCGCGACGACCGCCTCCGTGGTGTCCTGCGTCGGCGCCGGCATGTTCATCACCTGCGCCCCGCTGCTCGGCGCGGCGTCGCTGGGCGGGGCCGGGCACGGCGCGTACCTGCTCTCCGGCGCCGCCGCGTCCGCGCTCGCCGCCAACGCCCTCCTCGCCCGCCGTCCGCGCGCCCTGCGCCCGGACACCGTGCTGTGGTCGGCCACCGTCCTGCTCGGTGCCGCGCTCCTGCTCGCCGCGACGACACGCCCGCCGGCCCTCGCCGCCGCCGCGATCCTCGCCGGCGCCGGCCAAGGCCCGCAGCTCACCGCCCTGTTCGCGATCCGCCACCGCGACGCCCCCGCCCACCTGCGCGGCCAGGTCTTCACCACCGGCGCCAGCCTCAAGACCACCGGCTACGCCCTCGGCACGGCCCTCGCCGGCCCCCTCGCCACCCGCTCCCTGCCCGGCGCGCTCCTGACCGCCGCCGCCTTCCAGGCCCTCGCGGCCGCGTCGTTCGCGCTCGTCGGCCGCCGCCGCGACCGCCCCCCGGCCACCGGCGCCGAAGCGACAAGCGGTACGGACGACGGCCGCACGCGACCTGCTGACGCCCCCCGCTGACGAAGTCGGCCCAGCCGGTTGCGGCCGGGACGAACACCGCCGACACGAACGCGGCCCACCCGAGGCACGGAGTGCCCGACCGCGTCACGCGCTCGTCGCGGAACTAGTGTGGGCATGCCTGGAGCGGGAGTTCGCCCGTGATCATGGGAGGGGACGTCGGTGAGCACGGGATATGTGCAACGGCCCGCACGTGTCGCGGTCATCGGAGTGGGCGTTCTCGGCGCCCGCGTGGGCTGGAACCTGTCGCGGCACGGCGCCGAGGTGGTCTTCATCGACGCGGGCCGGCCGGGCGAAGGGTCACCAACTGGTCCTTCTCGTGGGTCGACGCCGGCAACAAGACGGCACGCAGGTCCTCCTTCGACCTGAACGTCGCGGGCATGGCGGAATACCGTCAGTTCGCCGAGACCATCGGACCGGACCCGTGGTGGCACGAGGGCGGCAACCAGCGCCGCGCAGACCAGAGTTGCCGCACCCGCGCCGCCCACCGCACCGCACCGCACCGCCGAGGCCGTGCCCGAGCACGTCACGCGACGTGCAGCGCCGGCGCGAGGGCGTGCGGCACGATCACGCCGAGCACGGTGACACCGTCGGCGATCCACGCCCGCAACGCGTCCTGGACCGCGAGCAGGACGGCCACCGCCACGCAGACCGAGGCCGCGACACGGAATGACGGTCAGGTGACATGGCACGGCTCCCTTGCCGAACTCCAAGGGTGAGCACCGCCGGTGAGCAACACCCTGCCGGTCGCTGTGCGCTCGTCCGGTCGCACATTTCGTTACCCGACAACCCCGCCCGGAGTCGGCGCGCCATCGGAGACGAGGTCGCGGTGGAGGTCACCCCCGGGTCGGAAGTCGGCGTCCGCCCCGTCGTCACCGGGCCGTACGGCGATCGGCGGGAGGCGCCGCGGCATCACCCGTTCGGCGCAGCGCGCCCACTGCGCGGGGCCCAGCCGTACGACGCCCGCATAGCACCTGACCTGCGCAGATGGGAGAAGGGGCACATCGACATGCGCCGCCCACCAGTCCGCGGAGCGACACGACCGCACGGGCGCCGCTATCGCCGCCGCAGCAGCGTGAAGTCCGCGAAGTCGAAGCCGGGGGTGACCACGCAGCTGACCAGCACCTCGCGGTCGGTGGCCGGCTCGGCGCGCTGCCAGGAACCGGCGGGAGCCACGGCGTGGAAGCAGGGGTCGGCGCCGGCGGCCGGGTCGGCGGTCAGCAGGTGCTCGGTGACGCCGTCGGGCGCGGGCCCGGGCTTGCTGGTGCGCAGCAGCAGCGGGCCGCCCTGCTGCCAGAACCACACCTCGTCCGATTCCACCTTGTGCCACTCGTAGTGCTCGCCGGGCGTGAGGAGGTAGTGGATCATGGTCGCGGAGGCGCGGGTGCCGCTGCCCGTGGGGTGCGCCAGGGGCACCGGCGAGGTGTAGATCCTGCGGTACCAGCCGCCCGCCGGGTGCGGGCTGAGGTCGAGCGTGCGGGCGAGTTCGGGTACGTGTGTCATCGTTCGTCGGCCTCCGTCGGAAACGTCGGGCCCGCCCCATTGTGCGGTACGCCCACGCTCCCGCCCGCGTGCCCGGCCCGGCGCGCGGGAGCCGCGTGGGACGATCGGGGGACGCGGCCCCGCCACCGGCCACTGCCACCGGACCCGTCCACCCCACCGCCATCGGCCACCGCCATCGGGCCGACCGCCCCGATCCGTGAAGGAGACCCCCGCCCGTGCGCCTGCTGCTCACCACCGACACGCACGTGCCCAAGCGGGCCCGGGAGTTGCCGGCCGCGCTGCTCGCCGGGATCGACGCCGCCGACGTCGTCGTGCACGCGGGCGACTGGGTGGACGAGGCGACGCTCGACCTGCTGGAGGCCCGGGCGCGGCGGCTGGTCGCGGTGTACGGGAACAACGACGGCGCCGGACTGCGGGCGCGGCTGCCTGAGGTGGCACGGGTACGGCTGGGTGGCGTGCGGTTCGCGGTGGTGCACGAGACGGGCCCGGCGCGCGGGCGGGAGGAGCGCTGCGCGGCGCTCTACGAGGACGCCGACGTGCTGGTCTTCGGGCACAGCCACATCCCGTGGGACTCGGTGGCCGCGAACGGGCTGCGGCTGCTCAACCCGGGTTCTCCGACGGACCGGCGGCGCGAGCCGTACCGCACGTACATGACGGCGGAGGCGGACGGCGGGAAGCTCTCCGGCGTCACGCTGCACCGGCTGGAACCGTGAGCGGCGGGGCGGCCGTTCAGCCCGCGGGCCGGGCCTGCGCCGTCGCGCCGCCCGCACCGCCCGTGCTGCCTGCCGCGCGCCGGCTCGTGCCGTCGTCCTCCATCGGTGCCCGCAGCGGCCGGGCCAGCGCGGTGATGCCCTCGTCGAGGCGTTGCAGGTGGCGCAGCACGCGGTAGGTGACGGTGCCGGAACGCAGGTTGCTGCTCCCGGAACCCTCCAGCATGGACGCGATACTCGGCCCGGTCCGCACCTCGGGCCCCTTGCGGGCCGCCGCGCGCTGGTCGGTGTCGCCCTCGGGCGGCGCGGCGGCCGTGGCGCCCGACACCGCGACCGCGACCGCCCGCTCCTTCGTCGACTCCTGCGCCTCGACGTGGCTGATGAGCGCGTCGATGTTGTGGGCGATGCGCGGGCCGACCGCGGCGAGCCGGGGATCGGCGGCCACGCTCCGGCTGTAGGGCACGAGTTCGGCGGTGGCCGCCAGGGCACGGGCGTGGTAGGCGCAGGTCTCCAGCAGGGCGACGAGGTAGCGGGCGGTGCGGCGGCGGACCCGCAGCGGGGTGATCGGGTAGGTGAGCGGGCTGGTGGAGCGGCGCAGGGCGTCCAGGGCGGTGTCGAGGTCGCGGGACATGTCGACGAGGTCGACGGCCGGGCCGCCGCCGAGCTGGTCCACCGCCGCCACGGACACGTCGCGCAACCGGGTCAGGACGGTGACGAGTTGGGCGTCGGTGTGCTCGTCGGTGCGGATCGGCAGGACCAGCACGGCGGCGATCACCCCGCACGCGGCGCCGAGCGCGGTCTCCTCGATCCTCAGCACCAGCACGGACAGGCTGTAGGTGTGCAGCAGGGTGTAGAGCAGCCCGAGCATGGCGGTGACGAAGAACGACATCAGCGTGTACGACACGGGCGCGGTGAAGAACATCGCGAAGATGAAGACCAGGACCAGCGCGAACGCGGTCCAGGTGTGGTGGCCGATCGCGCCGGCGAGCAGGACGCCGGCGACGACGCCGCAGACGGTGCCGATCAGCCGCCGGTAGCCCTTGACCAGGATCTCGGCGGTGGAGGAGGTGTTGAGGAACACCACCCAGCAGGTCAGTACGGCCCAGTACCAGCGCTGCGAGGACAGGAACTCGCCGCCGAGGACGGCCAGCGCGGAGCCGGTGGCGACCTGGAAGGCGGCGCGGGTGCTGGGGCGGTCCAGGCCGGTGCGCACGCTGGGCGCGGAGTCGTCGGCCAGCGCCAGGTCCTCGGCCTCGAACTCCTCGCGGGAGCGTACGGTCTCGGGCGCGTCGTCGGAGTCGTCGCCGGGGCCGTCGAGGGCCATCCGCAGGCCGAGGACGGCGCGGGCGGTCTCGCCGATGCCGCGGAAGGCGTCCTGGATCGCGGGGGTGGCGCGGGGCAGGTTCGCGTCGTCGCGATAGGCGAGCAGGCGGTTGCGCAGGTGGGTGACGGCGGTGCCGCGGCCGTCCTCGGACAGGCGGGCGACGAGCAACTGGAGGGCGCGCATCTCCTTGCGCAGGGTGCGGACGGCCTCGTCCTCGTCGCCGAGGCGGCGCACCGGCGCGGGCAGCGGGGCGTTCGGCAGGTGCAGGGTGAGGGTGTCGGCGTGGCCGCTGCCGCGGGTGTTGAGCAGCAGGATGCCGAGCCGCTCGGCGGCGATCTCGGCGTCCACGACGCGGCGTTGGAGCTGGTTGGCGGTGGCCGGGTCGGAGGTGCCGTCCTCCAGCCTGGCCTGGATCATCAGGGCGCTCTCGTGCAGCCGTGCGGTGTCCTTGCGCAAGTCGGCGACGGCGCTGTCGAGGTGGTCGGCCGGGGACTCCAGCACCTCGCGCTGGGTGGCGACGAGTTGCACGGTGCGGGCCCGGAACGCCTGCCGCAGCCGGCGCAGGGTCCGCTCGGGGGTCTCGGGCACGAACGCGAATCGGGTCAGCGCGCTGCACGCGAACGCGATGGTCAGGGTGAGGCAGAGACCGGGCAGGTCGGAGGGGGTGGCGTGCACGAACAGCGAGACGAAGTACACCTGGAAGCTGATCATGCCGATCGCGGTGTAGCGGTCGCCGAACCGGCGGACGTAGGCGCAGACGAAGATCAGCAGCACGAAGAAGATGTCGCCGACGACGACGTGCGGGTTGAGCAGCGAGCCCAGGGACACCGAGGCGAGCGCGGCCGGCAGCCCGAGCGCGAGGGTGACGGCCTGGTCGGGCACCCGCTTGTCGCGGATGGCGAACGTGGAGACCATCGCGGCCATCGCGCCGGCCACGAGCTGGGTCACCGGGGTGTCCATCACGGCGAGGACCAGCAGCGCCAGGCCGATCGAGCCGACCGTGCGCAGGCCGGCCATCAGCCGCAGCAGCCCGGGGTCGGAGGCCGAGTAGCGGTCCCACAGGTCCGTGAGCGCCCGTCGTGTGCCTCGTGTCCCTGCCATCGCCACTGTCGTGTTCCCTCGGCTGTTCGATCACGCCCAGCATCCCACGCGCGGCGTCCGGACCCGCGCGCGGCACCCCGTGCCGTTGCCGTGCCTGCTACTTCGTGCCCAGCTCGCGGGTGAGCCCGACCGACTTGGAGAGGTAGACGGTGCCGGCCACGACCATGGCCACGCCGAGGAGTTCGGGGAGGAACCACCAGCCGGTGCGGATGTGTTCGGCGTAGACGGTCAGCCCCAGCACCAGGCTGAGGGTCGCGTCGCCGAGGGTCAGCGCGGGCTGCGAGACGGCGATGGACCCGGACTGGAGGGAGTTCTCCAGCAGGAAGACGGCCGCGATCCCGCACAGCGCGAAGCCGTAGGTCTGCCAGGCCGCGAGGAACGCGCCGAAGCCGTGTGCGGAGAAGGTGTTGGCGGCGGACTTCATCAGCGCGGCGGTCAGCGCGTTGGCCGCGGCGGCGGCGACGCCGAGCAGCGCGGCGCGGACCGGACCGGCCCGGCGGTGCCGGGCGAGGGCGACCGCGGCCACGGTGAAGCCGCCCACGCCGGCGACCGCCGGCACCCAGCGGGCGAGTGACGCCTGGTCGGTGCCGCCGTCAGGGGCGGCGCAGGCCAGCGCGATGGCCAGCCCGACCACCATGCAGCCCACCGCGACCCAGCCGCGGCCCGGCAGGGTGCGCTGGAGCACGGGCATGGCGATCAGCAGCGCGAAGGGCAGTTCGAGCACGAACACCGGTTGGGCCAGCGCGAGCGGGCCGGTGACCAGCGCGAGCGCCTGGAACAGCGCGGCGAGGGCCACCCCGCAGATGCCCAGCAGCCACACCGACTGGTGCAGCATGTCCACCAGCAGCCGGAAGCGCATCGCGTCCTCGGCGGGTACCCGCCTGGCGGCCTTGCGTTGGAAGACGGTGCCGGCCGCGTTGCTGGCGGCACCGAGCAGCGCGAAGAGCACACACAGCACCAGCAGGGCGAACCTCCCGCAGCGTCCCTCACGGGTTCCCCGCGCGCGGGCGGAAAACCGTATCGAAGCGGCGCCGAAGCGGCAGCGCCGAACCGGCAGAGCATGCAGGACAGGACGTTACCCGTGGCGGCCCGCGCCGGGTGCCGCCGACATGCCGCAGGACGGGTGTGGGTCGGCTGTCACGGCGGCGGACCACCGGTCACGGCGGAGGATCGGTTGTCACGGCAGCGGATCACCGGTCACGCCGGAGGATCGGCTATCACGGCAGCGGATCGGCTGTCACGGCAGCGGACCACCGGTCACGCCGGCGGATCATCGGTCACGGCAGCCGGTCGGCTATCGCGGTATCGACTCCGCGGGGCTCGCCGGCAGTTCGATCCGCCAGTCGTTGCACCTGATCGGGTTCCCCTTGGGGTACTCGAAGCCGACCTCGCCGAGCAGGGTGAAGCCCGCGCGGCGGCACACCGCGTTGGACGCCGGGTGGTCGACGGACGGGTACGCGTGCAGGTGGCGGCGGGTGCCGATGGCGGCCGCCCGCTCGACCACGGCCCTGGCCGCGGCGGCCGCGATGCCGTGGCCCTGGAACTCGGGGAACACACCCCAGCCGGTCTCGTAGACCGGCTCCTCCTGCCAGACCCGCCCCCAGAACCCGATGGAGCCCACCGCATCCTCGGCCGGACCGGCACCCGTGTCCGCGCCGATGTTCGCCATGACCACGTACATCCGGCCGCCGTCACCGTCGAGCCGGAGGTAGCGCTCCTGGCGATCGAGCAGCTGCGACTCGCTCTCCGGGCCACCGAGATGCTCGGTCATCTCCGCCGAGTTCGTGCGCCTCAGCACCCACAGGTCACCCTCCTCCCACTCCCTCAGCCGCACCGTCACCGGCGCCGCCGGTCGTCCGTCCACTGCCCGCACCTCGCTCATGTCCGGACCCTATGCCCGCCCACTGACAATGCCCCTGGCCAGCAGGAACGCCGGAGCGGTGGGCCCGCCCGGGTGGCGTCACCTCGGCAGCAGCGCGCCCTTGCGCCCGAGCAGGAACGCCTTGAACGCCGCGACCGGCGCGGTGTCGCGCTGCCCGTCCAGCCACGCCACGCCGATCTCGCGTACGGCGCGCTGCCCGATGAGGTCGAGTTCGGTGACGCCGGGGCGGGGCACCGCGGGCGGCGGCAGCAGCGACACGCCGAGGCCGGCCGCGACCAGCCCGCGCAGCGTCTCCGCCTCCTCGCCCTCGAACGCGATCCGCGGCGCGAACCCGGCCTCGGCGCACAGCGCGTCGGTGATCCGGCGCAGCCCGTACCCCGCCTCCAGGGTGACGAACGGCTCGGCCGCCAGGTCCGTGAGGTGGACCCGGCGCCGGTGGGCGAGGCGGTGCCCGGCCGGCACCACCAGCCGCAGCCGCTGCTGGTCCAACCGGCGGACGACCAGGCCGGGTTCGGCGGGCAGCGGCGAGGTCAGGCACAGGTCGAGGGCGCCGGCCCTGAGCCGTTCGAGCATGGCCTCGCCGTAGGTCTGCACGAGGTGGAAGCGGACCCGCGGGTGGTCGGCGCGGAAGGCGCGCAGCAGCGCGGGGACGGTCTCGGGGCCGAGGGTGTGCAGGAAGCCGAACGCGACCCGGCCGCTGCCGGGGTCGGCGTCCACCCTGACCTCCTCGGCGGAGCGCTCCACCTCCGCGAGCGCGCGTTCGGCGGCCTGCTGGAAGGTCAGGCCCGCGCGGGTCAGCCGCAGCGTGCGGCCCTGGCGGGCGAAGAGGGTCACCCCGAGGTCGGCCTCCAGGCGGGCGACGGCGCGGCTGAGGGTGGACTGCGGCATGCCGAGGTGGTCGGCTGCCCGGGTCATGTGGGCCTCGCGGGCGACGGCGGCGAACTGGGCGAGGCGCGGGGCGAGCAGTACGGCCCAGGCGCCAGGGGACAGTTCGGCGGGGGCCGGGGCGGGAACTGGAGCCGGGGCGGGAGTGGAAGCCCCACCCGGCTCCGCCGCCGTGCCCGCGCCTTCTTCCTCGTCGTCGCCGCCCACGGAACTCCCCTCCGTACTGCGCTGATGCTGTGACGGATCGATTCTGCCCCTTCCATGCATTGGACGCATGCGAACCGGGGCCCCTAGCGTCGCTGTCATGGACCCCGCAGATACGGGAGCGGCCGTACCCGGCGCGGGCACGGCCGCTCGGCCCACCGGCGCCGGAGCGCCCGTGCACACGGCCCCGGCCGACCCGGCTGACCCGGCCGACGACCGGCTCCGCGCCGGCACCTCCACCTACCGCCGCGCCAACCTCGCCCTGTTCGCGGCCGGCCTGGCCACGTTCGCGCTGCTGTACTCCACCCAGGCGCTGCTGCCCGCGCTCTCCGCGGGGCTGCGGCTGTCCCCCGCCCAGGCGAGCCTGACCGTCTCGGCGAGCACCGGCGCCCTCGCGCTCACCTTGCTGCCGGCGAGCGCGCTCAGCGAGAAGTACGGGCGGACCCGGGTGATGACGGTGTCGGTGTTCACCGCGTCCCTGCTCGCCCTCGCGGTGCCCTTCGCGCCGAACCTCGCGGTGCTGGTCGCCCTGCGCGCCCTCCAGGGCGTCGCGCTCGCCGGGCTGCCCGCCACCGCGATGGCGTACCTCGCCGAGGAGGTGCACCCCTCCGCCGTGCCCTCCGCGATCGGCCTGTACGTCGCCGGGAACTCCATCGGCGGCATGAGCAGCCGGGTGGCCGGGGGCGCGCTCGCCCAGGCGTACGGGTGGCGTACGGCGCTGTTCGCGGTCGGCGCCACCGCGCTCGTCTGCGCCGTCGCCTTCCGCCTGCTCGCCCCGCCCGCACGCCACTTCAGCCCCGGGTCGATCTCCCCGGCCGCGCTGGGCCGTACGGTCACCGGTCACCTGCGCGACGCCCGGCTGCGCCGCCTGTACGCGGTGGGGATGCTGTTCATGGCCGTGTTCGGGGCGGTGTACACGGTGCTCGGGTACCGGCTCACCGCCGCCCCGTACGGGCTGTCGCAGTCCGCGATCGGTGCGGTCTTCCTGGTCTACCTGGTCGGGACGGGTACGTCCGCCGCGTCCGGGGCGCTCACCGCGCGGGTGGGGCGGCGCGGTGCTTTCGCGGTGGCGCTCGCGCTGTGCGGGGGCGGGCTCGCCGTGACGTGGGCGCGGCCGCTGTGGGCCGTGCTGGCCGGGCTCGTCCTCATCACCGGGGGGTTCTTCATCGGGCACGCGGTCGCGTCCGGCGCGGTGAGCCGTACGGCCCTGACCGGGCGGGCGCAGGCGTCGGCGCTCTACCTCACGGCGTACTACATCGGGAACAGTCTCGGGGGGACGCTCGGGGCTTCCGCGTACCACCTCTCCGGGTGGACAGCGACCACGCTCCTCGCGTTCCTCGCGCTGCTCCTCGCCGCGCCGGCGGCTCTGCGGCGCCCCTGACCCCCGGGGTTCCCGTCCCCCGTCCCGGAGCCACCCCTCGGTGGCGGCGCTGGTGGGGCAGTTCCCCGCGCCCCTGCCGGCTGAGGCCCTCCGTGGCCGCGCGAATGGTAGGTTCGGGGGATGTTCTTCCTCTGTGCGTAGGGCGCTGGGTGCGCGCCGCCCGTCGGTGAGTTGACGGGTGAGGTGCGCGAGACGGCCCATGCCACTGCGTATTCCAGGGGATACCCATGTCTTCGCCAGATCCGGCGGCGTCCTACGCCGCCGTGTTTCGCCTGCCCCATGCCCGTGTCACGTTCGGCGCCGCGCTGGCGGGCCGGCTCGGGTACGGGGTGCTCGGTCTCGCCCTCGTGCTCTCACTGACCGCGGCCGCCGGTTCGTTGGCGGCCGGCGGGCTGCTGTCGACGGTGTTCGGGACGGTGTCGGTCGTGCTGGGCCCGGCACGCGCCGACCTCGTGGACCGCTGGGGCGCCCGCCGCGCCCTGCCGTCGCTGGCCCTGCCGTTCGCGACGGCGCTCCTCGCTCTGGCGTGGTGCGCGGGCCCGTACTCGGGGGCGGCGGGCCGCCCGGGTACGGCCGTGCTCGCGCTGCTCGCGGCGGCCGCGGGCTCGCTCTGCCCTCCGATCGGGCCGACGATGCGCGCGGTGTGGGGCGCGCTGGCGCCCGACGAGGCTTTGCTGCAAAGGGCGTTCAGCCTCGACACCGTCGCGGAGGAACTGCTCTTCCTGGTCGGCCCGCTGATCGCGGTGGCGATGCACCCGGTGCCGGCGCTGGCTCTGTCGGGCCTGCTGATCGCGGCGGGCTCGTGCGCGCTGGCGGCCTCCCCTGCGGCGCGGCTGATGGCGGCGCCGGACCCCGGTGCGCCGCAGGGGCGGCAGGGCCAGCTGCGGAGCCGGCTGCGGCTGCTGTCCGCGGAGGGTGCGGGCGTACGGCGGGCGGCCGGCGCGGCGCTGGCCGTGGGCGCGTGCCTGGGCGGCATCGACCTGTACGTCATCGCGTGCGCGGACCGGGCGCACCACCCGGGCGCGGTCGGGTGGGTACTGGCCGGCCAGTCCGCGGGCAGCGCGATCGGGGGGCTGCTGCACGGGCGGATGACGTGGCGGCGCTCGGCCGCGGGAAGGCTGTCGCCGCTGCTGGCGGCGCTGGCCGCGCTGCTCGCCGTGGACGCGGCCGCCTCGGGCGTGCTGCCGCTGCTCGCGGCGTGCGTCGCGGCGACGGGCACGCTGATGGCGCCCGCCTTGTCCACGGCCTACCTGGCGGCGGCCCGGCTGGCCCCCGACGGCACCGCGACCCGGGCCACCGGCTGGGTCAACTCGGCGGTGAACGCCGGTTCGTCGGCGGGCGGCGCGCTCGCCGCCGTCCTGGTGGCGACGGCCCCGCTGCCGGTCTGCTTCCTGGCGACCGCGGCCGTACCGGCGCTCGGCGCGCTCAGGGCAGGAGTCCGCGGGCGGAATGGGCAGGTAAGGACCACGACCCCCTGATTTCGCCCATTACCTCATACGGTACAATTCTTTACCTGACCAATACCAACGGGCAGGTGAGCGGGAGGGATGGCGGCATGGTGCGGTACGAAGCGACCACCGCGTGCTCACCCGTCGTTCCCGGCGTTCTGCGGGGTGGACCGGCGGGCAGCGCATGGGCAATGCCCGCCGGGTGCGCGCCACGCGACCGGGTTCCCGATATCGGCGCCTGAGGTCCGCGCGGTTCCTCCGCCGGACCCGGCGCCCCGCACCCTGTCCCCCACGTGGCGTCTCCGCCGTCCGTGGCGGGTTCGCACGACCCGGGACCGTGGCCTGGCGCGTCGTGCCCGGCCGCCGCCAGGCGGCCGGGCCGGCGCGAAAAGCACGCCCCGCGCACCTCTCCGCACGCACACACGCACCAGCAGGATTCCGTCCCCCACCCCCGTACGCCCCTTGGAGCACGCCATGGGCCTGTCGGCTCACGTTCGCAAGACCCCGCTGCCCGGTGTCGGCAGCCGCTACGACCTCGACACCGACGCCGGCGGGCACCTGTCGGTCGTCGTACACCAGGACGGGCGGCGCGTGCTCGCGCTGCGCGACCCGCAGGACGACGACGCGTGCACCGACGCCGTCCCGCTGACCGAGGCCGAGGCCGGGGCGCTGGCCCGGCTGCTGCTGCCGGACCCGGTGGCGAAGCTGCGCCGCGCGCAGGTCGGCATCGACCTGGTCACCGAGCGGATCGAGATCGACAGCCGGTCGCCGTACGCCGGCCGCACGCTCGGCGCCACCCAGGCGCGTACCCGCACCGGCGCCTCGATCGTCGCGGTGCTGCGGCGGACCTCGGCGCATCCGTCGCCGGCCCCCGACTTCCGTTTCGCGCTCGGGGACACGCTCGTCGTCGTCGGCACTCGCGAGGGCGTGGACGCCGTCGCCGAACTCATCACCGGAGGATAGCCGCCCGTGCACAACACGACGTCCATGCTCGTCGAACTCGGGGCGATCATCCTCGCCCTGGGCCTGCTCGGCCGGTTCGCCGGCCGGGTGGGTTTCTCCCCGATCCCCCTCTACCTGCTCGCCGGGCTCGCCTTCGGCCAGGGCGGCATCCTCCCGCTGGACGCGAGCGAGGACTTCGTCGCCACCGGCGCGGAGATCGGCGTGGTCCTGCTGCTTCTCCTGCTGGGCCTGGAGTACAGCGCGTCGGAGCTGGTCACCAGTCTCAGGACCCAGTACCCCTCCGGCGCGGTGGACTTCGTGCTCAACGCGGTACCCGGCGCGGTCGCCGCACTGCTGCTGGGCTGGGGCCCGGTCGCCGCGGTGGCGCTGGCCGGTGTCACCTGGATCTCCTCCTCGGGCGTCATCGCGAAGGTGATGCGCGACCTGCGCCGGCTCGGCAACCGGGAAACCCCGGTCATCCTGGGCGTGTTGGTGATCGAGGACCTGGCGATGGCGCTCTACCTGCCGATCCTCACCGCGCTGCTGGCCGGCGCCGGTCTGGCCGGCGGCACCGTCACCCTGCTGATCTCGCTGGGCACGGTCGGCGCGGTCCTCTACCTGGCGCTGCGGCACGGCCGCTTGATCAGCCGGGCGGTCTCCTCGGACAACCCCGAGATGCTGCTGCTCGTCGTGCTCGGCCTGACCCTGCTGGTGGCGGGTGTCGCCGAACGCCTCCAGGTCTCCGCGGCCGTCGGCGCGTTCCTGGTCGGCATCGCGCTGTCGGGTGACGTCGCCGAGGGCGCGAGCAACATCCTCACCCCGCTGCGCGACCTGTTCGCCGCGGTGTTCTTCGTCTTCTTCGGACTGTCCACGGTCCCCGCCGACATCCCGCCGGTGCTCGTGCCCGCGCTGATCCTCGCGCTCGTGACCGCCATGACCAAGGTCGGCACCGGCTGGTTCGCCGCCCGCCGGGCCGGCATCAAGACCCCGGGACGATGGCGGGCCGGCGGCACCCTGGTGGCCCGCGGCGAGTTCTCCATCGTGATCGCCGGGCTCGCGGTCGCCAAGGAGCCGCGCATCGGCCCCCTCGCCACCGCCTACGTGCTGATCCTGGTCGTCCTCGGCCCGCTCAGCGCCCGCTTCACCGAGCCCCTGGCCCGCCGCGTCACCGCCCACCTGCCGCGCCGGTTCGCGCCCGCCGCGCAACCCGCACCGGCCGGCCCGTCCGAGGCCGCGCCCGCGCCCACCGGTGACGCGGCGCCCGATGCCACGCACGATGCGGCGCCGGATGCCACGTCCGACAGCGAGGCCGGCGCCGGCCCCGAACCGGATCTCGGGTCCGACCTCGAAGCCGAACTCGGGCCCGAAATCGGCCCGGAGATAGGGCCGGAGGCCGCTCCCGCGAAGAGCTGACCCGAGGCCCGCACACCGCGCACCACACCCGCCCACCCGCCGCCGTGACCGGCGGCCCCGCGCACCAACTCCCACCGGCACCGGCGACGATCGGGGGCACCATGACCGTGGACAACCTGCCGCAGACCTTCCTCACCGGCTATGCCGAGGTGCTGCTCAAGGCATCGGCCACCGGACGCCGACTCACCCGGGAGGAACTCAGCAGCCACCGGGCGATGGGTGCGCGGGCGGCCGAGGCGGGCTACGACTGGCGACAGATCCTGCGCGAACACCTCGCGGCCGGGCGGGTCGTACGGCCGCGCTCGGCCGCGGACCTCGACGGCGTGCTGGCCACCGTCGGACAGGCGCTCGACGCGTTCGCCGACGGCTACCAGCGGGCCCAGCGCGCGGCCGCGCACACCCATGACACGGCCCGGCGGGCGTTCATCGGCGGCCTGCTGTCCGGCACCTTCGACCCGGAGGCACTGGCCGTGGACGCCGAGCGCTTCGGCCTGCAACTGTCGCACGCGCACAGCGTCGCGGTGGCGGTCGGCCCCGAACCGTACGACGACACGCACGCGGTGACGCGGAAGGTCAGCACCGACACGCTCAGCCGGTTCGGCAGCCGCGGGGTGCTGCTCGCCGTGGTGGACGGCGCGCTGGTGTGCGTGACACCAGGCGGGCAGGACGACGTGCCGGCCCACTTCGCCGAACGCGCGGTCGCCGCGGGTGCGGTCCGGGTCGCGATCGGCCGCGCGCGGCAGGGCGCCGCGGGGTGCGGGCACTCCTACCGCGAGGCGCTGGGCGTGCTGTCGGTGGCGGACCGGATGGCGTTCGAGGAGCCCGTCCTGCACGCCGTCGACCTGCTGGTCTTCCCGGTGCTGACCCGCGACCGGCAGGCCCTCACCGACCTCGTGCAGACCATGCTCGGCCCGCTGGAACAGGCGCGCGGCGGCGCCCGACCGCTCCTGCGCACCCTCTCGGTGTACTTCGACGCCGGGTGCGTGACCGCCGAGGCGGCCCGGCGGCTGTCGCTGAGCGTCCGGGCGCTGACCTACCGGCTGCAGCGCGTCCGCGCGCTGACCGGCTCGGACCCGGCCGACCCGCGCCACCGCTACGCGCTCCAGACCGCCGTGATCGGCGCGCGCCTGCTCGACTGGCCGGAGAACGGCCCCTGATCGGCCCGGACAGCCCCTGAACGGCCCCGGTCGACCCGGCCGTGAGGGGAGTTACCCCCCCGCTCAACGGCCGCCGGTGCGCTCGTAGCCGACCAGCCGGGCCTGCAGTTCCTTGTACGGGGTCGCGCCCGGCAGGTCGGTGCGGCCGTCGCGGACGGCGGCGGCCACGGTGGTCGCCGCGTGCACGGCGGCGCGGTAGGGCAGCGAGCCCGTGCTGACCCGGCGGACCCCGAGCCCGGCCAGGTCGTCCAGGGTGAGGTCGGGCACCACCAGCACGTTGAGCGGGACCGGGATGCCCGCGGCCAGCTCGCGCAGCACCTCCGGGTCGGTGGCGCCCGGCACGAACACGCCGTCGGCGCCCGCCCGTACGTAGGCCGCGGCGCGCTCCAGCGTGGCGGGGATCTCCGCCTCGGTGCCGAGCCAGTACGTGTCCACCCGGGCGTTGACGAACAGGTCCGGGCAGCGGTCCTTGACGGCGGCGACCTTCGCGGCGTGCGCCTGCGGCGCGACCAGCCGTTCGGCGGTGCTGTCCTCCAGGTTCACCCCCGCCAGGTTCGCCCCCGCCGCTTCGAGCCGCGCGACGTACTCCGCGACCTCGGCGGGGTCGTCGCTGTAGCCGTCCTCGACGTCCATGCTGAGGTAGGCGGGCAGCCCGCTCAACGCGCGGGCCAGCGCGAGGTTCGCGTCCTTCGTGGCGCGGCCGCCGTCGGGCCGGCCGAGCGCGGACGCCACCCCGAAGCTGGTGGTGCCGATCGCCTCGAAGCCGGCGTCGGCGAAGGCCAGCGCCGACGGCACGTCCCAGGCGTTGGGCAGGACCAGGGGCCGCGGGCCGCGGTGCAGGTCTCGGAACGTCATGGTCCGCACGTTAGCCCCTCACAGGTCGCGCCCCTTGGTTCACGGCTGGTTTGCGGCCCGCTTTTCGCGGAAGAAGCCCAGAATCCAGGGCACGGAGGCACTCACCGGGAGCCCGCCACCCGCCGGTGGCCCCTCGGCCGGCAGAACGCACCGGCCGCGGGGGACACGCCCGGGCACTCCCGGTGAGCGGGGGTCCTGGGCAGTAGGGTCCAGGTGATTCACCGGACGCCGCCCGCACAGGGGAGAGTTGGATTGGCCACCGAGCCGGAACCGCAGCCCGTACTGAGCCCGCTCACGTCCGCCGCGATCTTCCTCGTGGTGACGGTCGAGGACGGCGGCGAGCAGACCGCGCGCGAACTGCTCGCGGACCTCGCCGGGTTGACCCGCGCCATCGGGTTCGGCGCGCCCGACGGCAAGCTGAGCTGCGTCGCCGGGGTCGGGTCGGCGGTGTGGGACCGCCTGTTCGACTACCCGCGGCCCGCGGGCCTGCACCCGTTCACCCCGCTGGAGGGCCCTCGGCACCGCGCGGTGGCCACCCCGGGCGACCTGCTGTTCCACCTGCGGGCCA
Organism: Streptomyces sp. NPDC087270; assembly: GCF_044744625.1. Classification (NCBI taxonomy): domain Bacteria; kingdom Bacillati; phylum Actinomycetota; class Actinomycetes; order Kitasatosporales; family Streptomycetaceae; genus Streptomyces; species Streptomyces sp. NPDC087270. The sequence goes on along the minus strand of NZ_JBIUYR010000013.1, from coordinate 226,927 downwards.
CCCGCCTCGACCTGTGCTTCGGGCTGGCCGCCCAGATCATGGACCGGCTGCGCGGCTCGGTGGTCGTACGGGACGAGGTGCAGGGCTTCAAGTACCTGGACGTACGCGACCTGCTGGGCTTCGTGGACGGCACCGAGAACCCGGTCGGCCCGGCGGCGCGCGAGGCGGTGCTGATCGGCGCGGAGGACCCGCGGCACGCGGGCGGCAGCTATGTGATCGTGCAGAAGTACCTGCACGACCTGGACGGCTGGAACGCGCTCCCGGTCGAGGCGCAGGAGCGCATCATCGGCCGGACGAAGGCGACCAACGTCGAACTGGACGAGGACGACTCGCACGTCGCCCTGAACACCGTCACCGGCCCGGACGGCGAGGAGCAGGACATCCTGCGGGACAACATGCCGTTCGGCAGCCCGGGCCGCGGGGAGTTCGGCACGTACTTCATCGGCTACGCCCGCACCCCCGACGTGACCGAGCAGATGCTGCGGAACATGTTCCTGGGCACCTCGGCCGCCTCCCACGACCGCATCCTCGACTTCTCCACCGCCGTCACCGGCACCCTCTTCTACGTGCCGTCCGCGGACTTCCTCGACGACCTGCCGGACGCCCCGGGGAGCGGGACCGCGGCCGGGGCCACGGTCGGGTCCGCAGTCGGGTCCACGGCCGGGTCCGCGGCCGGGTCCGCCGCACAGCAGGCGTCCGGCCCCCCGTCCGTACCCGCGCAGGCGCCCGTACCGGAACCCGCGCCGGCATCCGCCCCCGCACGGTCCGCCGCCGACGGCAGCCTCGGCATCGGCAACCTGAAAAGGAGCACGCCCTCGTGAACAACCTGCACCGCGAACTCGCCCCCATCTCCGACGCCGCGTGGGCCGACCTGGAGGCCGAGGCCCGGCGCACCTTCGCCCGCAACGTCGCGGCCCGCCGCATCGTGGACGTGCCCGAGCCCGGCGGCCTCGAACTGTCCGCGGTGGCGACCGGGCACCTGGACGAGATCGCCGCGCCCGGGCACGGCGTGACCGCGCGCACCCGCCGCTCGCAGCCCGTGGTGGAGCTGCGGGTGCCGTTCACCGTGGACCGCGGCCAGGTCGACGACGTCGCGCGCGGCGCCAAGGACGCGGACTGGCAGCCGGTCAAGGACGCGGCCAAGCAGCTCGCCTACGCCGAGGACCGGGCGATCTTCGAGGGGTACTCCGCCGCGGGCATCACCGGCATCCGGGCGGCCTCGTCCAACCCCGAGCTGACGCTGCCCGCGGACGTGCGGGAGTACCCGGACGCGATCAGCCACGCCGTCACCACGCTGCGGCTGGCCGGTGTCGACGGCGCGTACACGCTGGCGCTGAGTGCCGACGCGTACACCGCGGTCAGCGAGACCTCCGACCACGGCTACCCGATCCACCAGCACCTCGCGCGGCTGCTGGACGGCGAGATCGTGTGGGCGCCGGCGATCGACGGGGCGTTCCTGCTCGCCACCCGCGGCGGCGACTTCGAGCTGCGGCTCGGCCAGGACGTGTCGATCGGCTACCTCGGCCACACCGCCACCACCGTCGACCTGTACTTCCAGGAGTCGCTGACGTTCCTGGTGCACACCGCGGAGGCGGCCGTGGCCCTCCAGCCGTCGTCCAAGCCCACCGCGGTCTGAGCGAGCGGTTCGAAGGGTTCAGGCACTTCAAGCAGCTCAAGCGTTCCCGGGGGCCCGGATCTCACGTTCCGGGCCCCTGCCGCGTCTACGGTGTGTCGGCGGTCCGCACCGAGGGCCGCCAGGAGACGTGGAGGAGAGCGGCGATGAGGACGCACACCGTGGTCGACTCCCCGGTCGGGGAACTGGTGCTGGTGGCCGAGGACGGCGCGCTCAGCGGGCTGTACTTCGCGCACCGGCACCGGGGGCGGCCGAAGCCCGAGGAGTTCGGCGCGCGCGACGGCAGCGGCTTCGACGCGGCCCGGCAGCAGATCGAGGAGTACTTCGCGGGCGAGCGGCGGGAGTTCGCGCTGCCGCTGGCGCCCAAGGGCGACGACTTCCACCGCAGGGTCTGGGACCTCATCGCGGCGATCCCCTACGGCCGCACCCGTACCTACGGGGAACTCGCCGCCGACCTGGGCGACCGGCAGCTGGCGCAGGCGGTCGGCGGCGCGGTCGGCGCGAACCCGCTGTCGCTGGTGGTGGCGTGCCACCGCGTGGTGGGCGCGGGCGGGAAGCTCACCGGGTACGCCGGCGGGCTGGAGCGCAAGCGGTTCCTGCTGGACCTGGAGGAGCCCGCCGAGGAGAAGGAGGCGCGGCTGTTCTGAACGGCGGGGCCGTGATGCACGGCGACGCCGGCGACGGCCGCCTGGCGCGGTCCGGCGGCACTTTTCCCGGCCGGCGGGCTCACGTTCCGACTGCCTGGAGCGTTGACAGGGTGTGAGCAAGCCACCGTTCGAACAGATCGTGACCGAGCACGGGCCGATGGTGCTCCGGGTCGTCCGTGCCGTCCTGGGCCCGCACGACGCGGAGGACGCCTGGTCGGAGACGTTCCTCGCGGCGCTGCGGGCGTATCCGGAGCTGCCCGGGGACGCGAACGTGGCCGCGTGGCTGGTGACCGTCGCGCACCGCAAGGCGATCGACGTGACGCGCGCCAACGCACGCCGGCCCGTACCGGCCGGTGTGCTGCCCGAGCGGCCGAGCGCCGCCGGCCGGCCCGAGGACTGGGACCCCGATCTGTGGCGCGCCCTGAAGGCGCTGCCCGAGCGGCAGCGGCACGCGGTGGCGTACCACTACCTCGCCGGGCTGCCCTACAAGGAGATCGCCGCCGTGACGGGCGGCAGCACCGACGCGGCACGCCGGGCCGCCGCCGACGGCATGCGGACGCTGCGCCGCACCTACCCGGCACATCCCGACCCCGACCCCGACCCCGACCCCGATCCGGAAACGGACACCCGCACCCGCACCGGGACCGGGACCGGGACCAGCACCGGGACGGACACGAGCACAGGCACGGGCGGTCGTGGAAGCACGGCCGCCGACAACGAGACGGGAGCGAAAGGACGATGACCATGACTGCCACCGAACCGGCCGGGCGGGACCCGTTCGCCGGGCTGCCCGAGCACGACACCGAGGCGATGGCGCGGCTGCACGCGCGGCTGGCCGAACGCGCGGTCCGCGCGGGCGTGCTGGACGTCGCCTACCGGACCCTGGACACCCCGGCGGGCACCCTGCTGCTCGCCGCCACCGACGAGGGCGTGGTGCGGATCGCGTACGCGGTGCAGGACCACGCCGCGGTGCTCCAGCAACTCGCCGACCGGGTCAGCCCGCGCGTGCTGCGCGCGCCCGGGCGGCTGGACGAGGCGGCGAGGCAGCTCGACGAGTACTTCGCCGGGCACCGAAGGACGTTCGAACTGCCGCTGGACTGGCGGCTTTCGAAGGGCTACCGGCGCGAAGTGCTGAGCCTGCTGCCCACCATCGGCTACGGTCGCACCGAGAGCTACGCGCAGGTGGCGGCCGCGTCCGGCAGCCCTCGCGCGGTGCGCGCGGTCGGTACCGCGTGCGCCACCAACCCGCTGCCGGTCGTGGTGCCCTGCCATCGTGTGGTGCGCTCCGACGGCTCCCCCGGGCAGTACGCCGGCGGCGCCGACGCCAAGCGGCTGCTGCTCGCGCTGGAGGAGGCGGCGGCAGCGTGACGGCGGCCCCTCCGCCCCCGTTCAGGGGTGGCGCGAGGGGTCCGCCACCGGATAGGACAGGGTGGCACCGGGTAGGACCGGTGCCACGGAGCCGCAAGGGGCTCGACGGGCCGGCGACGACGTCGGCAGGGCCGCCCGGCCCGATGAGAGTGGTAGCGAAACGAAGGATGGGGGCCGCGCGTGGCCGAGGAAGAAGCGACATTCGCCGAGGAGACCGACCTTTCCGACCGGTTACGGCAGGACCTCCCGCACAGCGCGCGGATGTACGACTACTACCTGGGCGGCAAGACCAACTACGCGGTGGACCGGACCGCCGCCGAGGACGTGATCCGCCGGTTCCCCTCGATCAGGACCGTCGCCCGGGTCAACCGCTCCTTCGTGCACCGCTCGGCCCGGTTCCTCGCCCGCGAGCGCGGCATACGCCAGTTCCTCGACATCGGCACCGGCATACCCACCCAGCCGAACCTGCACGAGGTCGTGCAGCGCGAGGTCCCGCAGGCCCGGATCGTCTACGCGGACAACGACCCGATCGTGCTGGTCTACGCCGACAACCTGCTGAGCAGTTCGCCCGAGGGCGCCACCGAGTACGTCGAAGCCGACGTCACCGACCCGACGGCGCTGCTCGCCGCGGTGGAGGCGGCCCAGTGCGTGGACTTCTCGGAGCCGATCGGCCTGAGCCTCAACGCGGTGCTGCACTTCGTGCCCGACGCGCGGGACGCGTACGGCGTGGTGGAGGCTCTGGTCGGCCGGCTCGCGCCGGGCTCGTACCTGGCCCTGTCGCACTGCACCCCGGACTTCGACCCCGACGCCTGGGCGACGATCACGGACATCTACACCCAGGGCGGCACCCCGCTTCAGGTCCGCACCAAGTCCGAGGTGGAACGGTTCTTCAACGGTCTGGAACTCGTGGAGCCCGGCGTGGAGGTCGCCCACCAGTGGCGCCCGGAGGCGGGCGAGGGCCCCTCGCTGGTCACCAACGCGCAGTCGTCGCTGTACGCGGGCGTGGCCCGCAAGAGCTGACCGCGACCGCACCGGCCGAGACACGTCGAGCGCCAAGGACCTTGGGAGCCAAGGTCCTTGGCGCTCGACGCGTTCCGTCCGCCCGCGCTCTCGTTCCGGCCTTCGCTACGGCCGTCGCTCCAGCGTTCGCTCGTCAGCGGAACTTCTTGATGTGGTCCTGGATACGGCGGACGGTCGCGCGCTGGCCGAGCGAGGCGATCATCAGCCGATCGAAGCCCTTGACGTGCTCGTCGACCTCGTGCTCCTCCTGGAGGTAGAGGCCGCCGCCGGAGCGCTCGATGTAGACGATGTCGGGGAGTTGGCCGTCGGCGAAGTCGAAGATCGTGGTGGTACCGACCTGCACCGGCAGGTTGGGCCGGTTCAACTCCACCAGGTTGAAGCCGATGTCGGGGTCGTCGGCCAGGGATATCAGGTGTTCGAGCTGGCGGCGCATGCCCTCGCGGGAGCCGTACGGGCGGACCAGGGTGACCTCGTCCAGCACGCACAGCAGCTTCTTGCCGGGCGAGCGCATCAGCCGCTGCTGCCGCATCGCGCGCAGCTCGATGATCCGGTCGATGTCCTGCTCGCTCTTGCCGGGCGAGTTGGCCCGGATCAGGGCGCGGGTGTACTCGGCGGTCTGCACCAGGCCCGGCAGTTGGGCGATCTCGTAGCTGCGGATGCGCTGGGCCATGTCCTCCAGGCTGACCAGGGTCTGGAGGGTCTTGGTGGAGACGTCGCTCCACGCGTCCCACCAGCCACGCTCGTTGGCGGCGCGGGCGAGGTCGAGCAGCAGGTCGCGCTCGGACTCGTCCCGCACGCCGTAGACGTCCAGGAGGCGGTGGAGGTCGGCCTCCTTGAAGTCGTGCCGGCCGTTCTCCATCCGGCTGATCTTGGACGCGGAGTGGCCGATCTGTCGCACGACGTCCTCGGCGGTGAGGCCGAGCGCCTGCCGGCGCTGCCTCAGCGTCTCACCGAAGATCATCCGTTGCGCGGTCGGCGCCCGACCGGACAGGTCGTGGACGTTGCGGGCCCCACGCGGACTGCGAGACGGTTGAGCTGGCACGGTCGGTCTCCTTCTCGGGGCGAGGCACCCCGTATGGGTCACCTATCGTGCCGTAGCGCTCACAATGCGGAGGGCCCGACGTCACATCTGGCTGGATCTCGCTACTCGACGGCGAACTCGCCACGGGCGGTACCTGCCACGAACGCGCGTACCGCACTGCGGCTGAAGGTCAGAATCGGACCGTTCCTGTCCTTCGAGTCGCGGATTCCGACCGTTTCCTGGTCGAGTTCCGCTACCTCGACGCAGTTGCTCTCATGGTTGCTGTATGAACTTTTTCGCCAACTCACCACGGTTTCGGCCATGTTCGGCCGAGGCCGCGGAGCAACCTGGCGCTTCGCGCCTTCGTCCCGACCGGTCATCGTTCTCCTCCTCGCAGTGGGGGTGATCGAATTCGGCCGCACGTGCAATTGCACATCGCCCGGCCACCTTTACATGATGGCCGGGCCGCACCGGTTTCATGCGCCGCACGGGCGTACTCCTGCCCCAGGGGGGTCTTTACGGTCAACTCCCGCGCGGCTCAGGGGACGAGCGGTGTCACGGCGGGGGTGAGGAGCGTGAGGCGGTCACGGGTGGCCTTGGGCAGGCCGGCCACGACGCGGGAGTAGGAGTGCGCGACGAGGTCGTCGATCTCGTCCGGGGGGATGGTGCCGTCGAGCGCCACGGTGTTCCAGTGCTTCTTGTTCAGGTGGTAGCCGGGGGTGACGGCCGCGTAGTGGTCCCGCAGGTGCAAGGAGAGCGCCGGGTCGCACTTGAGGGAGACGGACGGCGGGTCGGCGTCGGGGCTGAGGATCGCGAAGACCTTGCCCGCGACCTTGTAGACGTCCACGCCGGGGCCGAACGGGTTCTCCTCGGTGGTCTCGGGCAGTTCGAGGGCGAGCTCGGCGATCGCGTCCGGCTCCACCGGCGGATACGGCGCCGGGGCCGCGGAGGCGTCCGCACCGTCGTCGTCGCCGTGGCCGTCGCGTGCGCTGGTCGCCATCGGTCCGTCCTTCCGGGGTCGGCACTGGGTGCGCGGGTCGGCGCGCGTTCACGCTACAGGGCGGCAGCGACACACCGCCCGGACCGCCGCTCCGACCCGGGAGCGGGGGTCTGGGCGGTCCTCGTTCAGCGGCCCTGGAGCGACTTCACGTTGTCCCCGAAGGTCCACCCCTGCGAGCCGTCCCAGTTCAGCGACCAGGTCATCAGGCCCTTGAGCGCCCCGCCGTAGGAGTTCCACGCCTGCCCGACCAGGTCCGGCGCCATGTAGCCGCCGCCCGCGCCGGGTTGCGCGGGCAGGCCGGGCACCTGCTTGTCGTAGGGGACCTTGATGGTGGTGCCCTGGACGGTCAGACCGTTGTTGAGGCAGGTGGTCTGCGCGGTGAAGCCCGCGACCGTGCCGGCCTCGTAGGAGTCGCCGGAACAGCCGTACATGCTGCCGTTGTAGTACTGCATGTTGAGCCACCACAGCTGGCCGTTGTCGGCGTACTTCTTCACGATCGGCAGGTAGGCGCCCCAGATGGAGCCGTAGGTGATGCTGCCGCCGGTGACGTAGGCGGTCTCGGGCGCCATGGTCAGACCGAAGCCGGCCGGCATCTGGGAGAGCACGCCGTCGATGATGCGCTCCAGGTTCGCCTGCGACGTGGAGAGGGTGCCGATGTTGCCGCTGTTGGTCAGGCCGGTCTCGATGTCGATGTCGATGCCGTCGAAGTTGTACTCCTTCAGGATCGGCACCACGGTGGCGACGAAGCGGTCCGCGACCGCGCTGGAACTGAGGTCGATGCCCGCGGCGGCGCCGCCGATCGACATCAGGATGGTCGCGCCGGCCGCCTTGGCCTGGCACATCTCGGCGGGCGTGGGCACCTTGACGCCGGTGTCCATGCCGTCCTGCCACAGCACGGTGCCGTCGGAGTCGATGACCGGGAAGGCCGCGTTGATCACGTTGTAGCCGTGCTGGGCGATACGGCTGTCGGTGATCGGTATCCAGCCCATGCCGGGGTGGACGCCGTTGGCGGCGCCGTCCCAGTTCTCCCAGTACCCCTGGAGGACCTTGCCCGCGGGCTTGGGCTTGGTGGCGCAGGTGTCGTCGGCGGGCGCGGCGGCGGCGCGCGTCGACGGGGAAGCGGCGGTGGCGGTCCTGGCGGCCGTGGCGACTGTGGCGGCGGCCCTTTCGGTGGCGGCTTTCGCGGCGGCCGTGCTGACGGTGGCGGTGCGGGTCGGGGTCGAGGTCGGGCTGCTGGCGTGCGTCGCCGCCGCGAGCGGCAGCTGCGCCAGGCAGGCCGCCGCGAGGCCGGCGCCGAGCAGGCGCAGCCGGCGGCCGTGGGTAGCGGGCATGTGTGCTCCTTCTCTCGCCGCGGACCGCGGGTCACCGAGCCGGTGGGGGCGGCCGTGACGGCCCGGGCTTCGGAGTGAGGTGGAGATACCGGTGTGACGCATGGGCATCACGTGGTGGCCCGGATCGTAAAGTGGTCTCGACCACCCGTCAATAGGTCTGGACCAAAGCCGGGTTGGCGGATGCGGGCCGGACCGCTGCGCTCAACCCCGGCCGCCGCCCGGGCGGCGGACCTCCAGGTCGGTGCACTGCCAGCTCAGCTCGCGCACCCCGGGGCCGGGCGCCGGGTGCCCGTACGCGCCCGCGGAGACGCTGATGCAGACCACCAGCCAGGCACGCCACCGGGTGCCGACGCCCTTCCCGTCGTCGTAGACCGTCCGGCCGTCGACCTGCCAGCGCACGCTGCCGGCGCCGAGGAGGACGTCCAGCCGGAAGGGGCGGCCGGGGGTGACGACGCCGTCGGCGTAGTCGCCGGCGCCGCCGACGTGGTTGGTCAGTTCGAGCAGGTGCGGATTGGTGGAGTGGTACTCGAAGGCGTCGACCTCGCCGTGGCCGGGCTGCGAACGGCCGGCGGACAGGTCGCGCCCCCACGTCCACAGCGCGGGCCAGGCGCCCGGCGTGTCGTCCACGACGCAGGTCGCGGAGAGCTCGTCACCGGGCAGCAGTTCGAAGCCGCCGGGGGCGTACTCCGTGGAGACCAGGTCGGTGTGCCAGAGCCCGGCGCCGGCCGCGCGGGCCCGGAAGACGCCGGCGACGGTGGGGCCGTAGGAAGGGCCGATCTGGTCGAGCTTGTTGTCACCGGGGTTGCGGCCGTCGGGCGGGTAGGCGGAGGTGCGGCCGACCGCCCAGGCCGAGCGGTCGGTGAAGGGGGCGGCGAACACGACGGGCGCCGGGCGCGCCCCGGACGGCGGGACTGTCATGGGTGCACTCCAGGATGGCGGCCATTACTCCCAGTCAACGCCGGTCACGCCCGGTCGGGACAGCGGCGCGTGGACGTGCGTCGCGGGCGCGCTCCCCGCGGGACGCGCCCCCGGCGGTGGGCCGCCGCCCTGCGGTGCGGCGCGGGTGCGGGGAGCGTGGTCCCGTCAGAGCATGGGACGTAAGCGTACGATCGGGATCAAACCTACCGAAAAGTGCGGCCGTGGCCGGCGAGCGGCGCGCACCCGGCAGGAGCGAACACGAGCGAAAGGGCGCGGATGGGCGGTGAACCGGACAGGCCGGCTCAGGACCGCGACGAGGACGCCGAACTCCGGCAGATCGACGCGCTCAACCGGTTGCGCACGGGTCCCGCGGGGCCCGACGAGCAGGAGCCCGAGGCACCCGACGGCGCCGAGCCTTCCCCCGACCCGCCCGCGCCGGACGCACCCCTGATCGAGTCCGTACCGGCGAGCGGGTCCGAGCGCCCCGGCCCGCGCGACCGCGCGGAGGACGCCGCCGAAGAGGGCGCCGCCGAAGGCCCCGCCCCCGAAGACTCCCCCGACGATTCCGTGGGACACTCCGCCCACCCCACGGCCGCCGGCTCCCCCGGCACCTCCGGCTCCCCCAGCGCCCGCTCCCGCCACCGCGACGCCCTCCTCGTCGACGCCGGCTCCACCGTCGCCGACGCCGGCTCCCTGGACGAGGCGCTCAAGGCCCTCACCGCCCTGCACGCGCCCGACTTCCCCCTCGACGGCCAGGCCGTCTTCGGCATCAACGGCGACTTCCTCACCAAGCTCGCCACGCTCGGCTTCCGGGCGACCGGCCCCGAGCGGATCTTCCGCATGCCGGTGTCGACGGGCTACCCGGCCGCCGAGGTGGTCCGCACCGGCCGCCCGGTGTTCCTGGCCACGGCCGATGAGTACCGCCGCCGCTTCCCCGTCACCTACCCGCTGACCGCGCCGAAGGGCCGCAGCTCGTGGGCGTTCCTGCCGCTGATGAGCTCGGGGCGGCTGAGCGGGGTGTGGCTGGCGGCGTTCCGCTCGCCGGTGGCGTTCACCGAGGACGAGCGGACGCTGCTCACGGTGACCGCGCGGCTGCTGGCCCGGGCCCTGGAGCGCACCCGCACCGGGGAGGCCGAACTCGCGCTCTCCCGCGGCCTGCGCAGCAGCATGGGCCGGGCCGGGCCGGCGATCAAGGGGCTGAGCGTGGCCACCCGCTACGTGCCGACCGGCGGCGGGCTGATGGTGGGGGGCGACTGGTTCGACAGCATCGAACTGCCCAGCGGCCGGCTCGCCCTGGTCATCGGCGACGTGCAGGGCCACGACGTGCACGCGGCGAGCCTGATGACCCAACTGCGCACCGCTGTCCACGCCTACGCCGCCGAGGGGCACGGCCCGGACGCGGTACTCGCGCGCGCCTCCCGGTTCCTCACCGCGCTGGACGAGGACCGCTTCGCGACCTGCATCTACATCGAGGCCGACCCCGACACCGGGTTGCTCCACCTCGCCCGCGCCGGGCACCCGCACCCGGTGCTGCGGATGCCGGACGGCACCTGCATGCTCAAGCACATCCCCGGCGGCCTGCCGCTCGGCCTGATGCCCGGCGACGACGACTACCCGGTGACGCTCATGGAGCTGCACGACCAGGAAGTCCTGATGCTCTGCACGGACGGCCTGATCGAGACCGGCGGGCACGACATGTACAGCGGGTGGGTGCGGGTGCGCGACGCGATGTCGCCGGGGCCGAGCGCGGACCTGGAGGCCATGGCCGATCGGCTGATCACGGCGGTGAACGGCCCGCAGCAGCCCGGTGGCGGCGTCCGGCCCGAGCCGGACCTGCGCCGCGCGGACGCCCGGCCGCGCAACGAGGACGACATCGCGCTGCTGCTGGTGCGCAGGGACTCCGGGCTGGCCAGGCCGGACGTGCGGGAGCGGCGCCTGGTGCTCACCATCGAGCAGGGCCGGGCGGAGAGCCTGTCGCAGGCCCGCGCCGAACTGGAGTCGCTGCTGCACGACTGGGCCCGGCCGGAGCAGGTGGACACGGCCGTGCTGCTCTCCTCGGAGCTGGTCGGCAACGTGCTGATGCACACCGACCAGTCCGCGGCGCTCGTCGCCGTGGTCACCGGGGAGCGGGGTCGGCGCACCCTGAAGGTCGAGGTCACCGACCGCGGCGACGAGTTGCCCCATCAGCGCGCGCCGGGCGAACTGTCCTCCTCAGGACGCGGTCTGGTCCTGCTCGACCTGCTCTCCGACGAGTGGAGCGTGCAGCCGGAGTCCGAGGGCAAGACGGTGTGGTTCGCCCTGCACGAGGACGCCGGCCCGGAAGAGGGCTGACGGCCCGCGCGGTGCGGGCCGTCGCATGATCCGCCCGCGTGGTGCGGGCTGACGCGTGACCTGCCCGCGCGGTACGCACCCGCGCACCGCCGGGCGGTTCGTCACGCGCCCTTGGGCGGGGTGTCGCCGGAGGCGGGTGTGCCGTAGGGCGGGGGAAGTTCCGCCTGCCGGCCGACCGGGCTGTCCTCGGGGCGGGTCCGTACCGCGCCCGGCAGCTCCGGGGCTTCGGCGGCGGGGGGAAGGTCGGGGGTGAGCAGCGGGTCGTGCGGGTGGTGCGCCGTGTGTGCGGCGGGGGCGCCGTACGGGCCGCGGGGAGCGAGCGGGTCAGGGGGGTCGTGCGGGTCGGGCCACTCCGGTCGGTCCCGCCGCCCCCGCTGATGGTCTCTCTGGTCGTCTCCAGAAGTCATGCCCTTCGGGTACCCACCGGCGCTCCCGTAATCGGCCGCCGCCCGCTCCAACCGCTTCGGTTCCGAAACGATCGATCCCGCTGGCTACAGCTTTCGACGCCCCCTCCCGCGGCCGCCCCGCTTCCCACGCACCCCGCGATACCTGTGTGGCGTTACACCCCGACCCACACACCGTAACGCTTTGATAACCGCAGGCCGGAGGGTTGACCGGCTTTCCCACCGCGCTCTAGCGTCTGGGCGGCGCAGAAATTTCGGCATCGCCGCCGAAACATTCGAAAGGCACTCCATGATGAAGCGCGCTCGGTTCTCTCGTGCCGCCGCCGGTGGCGTGGTGCTCGCACTCGGGCTGTCCATGGCGGCATGCGGGGGCAGCAGTTCGGGGTCCGGCTCCGGCCGCATCCACGTCCTGGTCTACGGCGACGCGACGAACAAGGTGGAGAAGCAGATCGTCGCCACCTTCAACAAGACGTCGAAGGTCAAGGCGGTGCTGGACACCATCCCCGGCGCGGACTACCAGCAGAAGCTCCAGACGATCATCACCACCAAGCAGGCCCCCGACATCTTCTACAACTGGGGAGCCGGCAGCATCCAGCCGTTCGTCAAGGCCGGGTTGCTGATGCCGCTGGACAGCTTCATCGCCAAGGACCCGGGGCTGAAGTCCAACTTCCTTCCGTCGGTGTTCAACACGGCGGTCATCGACGGCAAGCCGTACGGCGTCCCGATGCGCGGCACCCAGCCGGTGCTGCTCTTCGACAACAAGAAGGTGCTCGCCGACGCGGGCCTGTCCGAGCCGAAGACCTGGGACGACCTGCTCAACGCCGTCAAGGTGCTCAAGGCCAAGGGCAAGACACCGATCGCGCTGGGCGGCGGCGACCAGTGGCCGACGCAGATGTGGTTCGAGTACATGTACGACCGCATCGCCGGCCCCGGCCTGTTCGAGAAGGCGCTCGGCGGCGACACGAGCGTCTGGAACACCCCCGACAGCCGCAAGGCGCTGACGATGCTCAAGCAGCTCGTGGACGCGGGGGCGTTCGGCGGCAACTACGACTCGGTGAAGTTCAGTGACGGCGGCTCCCCCGCGCTGCTGGCCACCGGCAAGGCCGGCTTCGAGCTGATGGGCTCTTGGGAGTACTCCACCGAGCAGGACGCCAACCCGGACTTCACCAAGAACGACCTCGGCTACGGCCCCTTCCCGAGCGTGCCGGGCGGCAAGGGCAACCCCGACGACGTGGTCGGCAACACCAACAACTTCTACTCGGTGCTGAAGAAGACCAAGTACCCGGACGCCGTCGCCCAGTTCCTCAAGCTCCAGTACTCGGACGAGTTCGTGAAGGCGCACCTGGCCATCGGCAACCTGCCGACCACCACCAACACCCCGAAGTTCCTGGACAGCGCGTCCAACCCGGCCTACCTGAAGTACCAGTTCGACATGGTCAAGCAGGCCCCCTCGTTCCAGCTCTCGTGGGACCAGGCGTACCCGCCGTCGCAGACCACGGCCATCCACACCGCCGTCCAGGAGTTCTTCGACGGCAAGATCAACGCCGACGGCTTCATCAAGGCCATGCAGGGCCTTTCGGCGTCCTGACCCAGGGACCACGCCATGACCACCACCTCGACCGCGCCGCCCGCCGCGCGCGGCGGGCGGGCCACCCGGCCCGCTCGCCGCCCGGCCCGGCGGTCCGGCTCCGCCGTGACCCGCCCGGGCCTTGCCTGGGCGGTCCCCGCCACCTTGTTCTTCGCGCTGTTCGCCATCCTGCCGCTGGTGCTGGTGGCGGTGCTCTCCTTCACCAGCTGGGACGGCCTGGGCGCGCCCGAGTTCGCCGGCCTGGACAACTGGCGCGCGCTGCTGCACGACCACACCATGATCCAGAGCCTGTGGCTGAGCGTCCTGATCACCGTGCTCGGCGTCACCGTGCAGACCCCGCTGAGCATCCTGCTCGGGGTGTGGGCGGCCGGCAAGCAGCGCAACCGCGCCGTGCTGTCGGCGGTGTTCTTCGTACCGCTGCTGCTGTCGGCGACCGCGGTGTCCGTGCTGTGGCGGGCCCTGCTCGACCCGAACTTCGGGGTGCCCGCGCAGGCCCGCTGGCTGTTCGGCAACGGCAACCTGCTGGGCATGCAGTCCGGCGCGATCGGCGTGCTGGTCTTCGTCGGCGCCTGGCAGTACACGCCCTTCCACACCCTCATCTACCAGGGCGCGACCCGCGCCATCCCGCAGGTCCTCTACCAGGCCGCGGCGATCGACGGCGCGGGCACCGTACGGCAGTTCTTCCACATCACACTGCCGCAACTGCGCAACACCATGATCACCTCGATGATCCTGATGGTGGTCGGCGGCCTGACCACGTTCGACACGGTCCTGATCCTCACCCAGGGCGGCCCCGGCACCGACACCACCATCAGCGCCTACTACATGTACGAACAGGCCTTCAAGAGCTTCGACTTCGGCGGCGGCGCGGCGATCGCGCTGGTCCTGGTGCTGGTCGCCACCGTCATCTCGCTGGTCGTGGTGCGGGTCTCCGGCTACGACCGGATGCGCAGCAGCTCGGAGGGTCTGTGATGAGAAGCCGCCCCAACTTCCTGGCCGGACTCGGCTCGCTGGTCTGGCTGTTCCTGGTCGGCCTGCCGCTGTACGTCATGCTCGCCGCGACCCTGCGCAGCCGCGACGACTACGCCCAGCAGGGCCCGCTGTCCTTCCCGAAGCACTTCACGCTGCACAACTACACGCAGGACTTCTCCAACGGCTTCGGCCGGTACTTCTTCCACACCCTGCTGGTGACCGCCGCGGTGGTGGCCATCGTGGTGCTGCTGGTGCCGCCGCTGTCGTACGCGATCGTGCGCGGCCGCGGCCGGATCACCACCGGCGTCTTCCGGCTGTTCCTGCTCGGCCTCGCGGTGCCCGCGCAGGCGGTCATCGTGCCGATGTTCTACGTCATCAACCGCGCCGGCCTCTACGACAACCTCGCCGGGGTGATCCTGCCGACCGCGGCGTTCTGCCTGCCGGTGAGCGCCCTGGTGCTGACCGGGGTGATGCGCGACATCACCCCCGACCTGTACGAGGCGATGGCGATGGACGGGGCCCCGCAGTGGCGGGTCTTCGTCCAGCTGGTGCTGCCGCTGTCCAAGGGCGGGCTGTCCACGATCGTGGTCTTCTCCGCGCTCCAGGCGTGGAACGGCTTCCTCTTCCCGCTGGTGCTGACCCAGTCCGACTCCTCCAAGGTGGTCACCCTGGGCCTGTACGACTTCCAGACCGAGCACGGCGTGGACATCCCCGGCCTGCTGGCCGCGGTGGTGCTGTCGATGCTGCCGATCCTCATCGTCTACCTGTTCGCCCGCCGTGCCCTGGTGCAGGGGCTGATGGGCGTCGGAGGAAAGTGACCGACACCGTGCCCGAACAGACCGTGCCCGAACAGACCGTGCCCAAAGAGACCGCCCCGGGAGACACACCCGCGCCCGTCGCCCGCTGGCGGGACGCCTCCCTGCCGCCCGCGGCCAGGGCCGACGCCCTGATCGCCGAGATGACCCTGCCGGAGAAGGCCGCGCAGCTGTACGGAATCTGGGTGGGCGCCTCCGCCGAAGGCGGCGAAGTCGCCCCCCACCAGCACGAGATGGAGGAACCGGTCACCCTCGACGAGCTGCTGCCGCACGGCCTGGGCCAGCTCACCCGGCCGTTCGGCACCGCACCGGTCGACCCGGCGCTCGGCGCGCTGTCGCTGCTGCGCACCCAGCGCCGGATCATGGCCGCGGGCCGGTTCGGCATCCCCGCGCTCGCCCACGAGGAGTGCCTCGCGGGCTTCGCCGCCTGGGGCGCCACCGCCTACCCGGTGCCGCTGGCCTGGGGCGCGACCTTCGACCCCGCGCTGGTGCGCACCATGGCCGAGCGGATCGGCCGCGACATGCGGGCGGTCGGCGTGCACCAGGGGCTCGCGCCGGTGCTGGACGTGGTGCGCGACCCGCGCTGGGGCCGGGTCGAGGAGACCATCGGCGAGGACCCGTACCTGGTCGGCACGATCGGCACCGCCTACGTGCGCGGGCTGGAGTCGGCCGGGATCGTCGCCACCCTCAAGCACTTCGCGGGCTACTCCGCCTCCCGCGCGGGCCGCAACCTCGCGCCGGTCGGCATGGGCGGCCGGGAACGCGCCGACGTCATCCTGCCGCCGTTCGAGATGGCGGTGCGCGAGAGCGGCGTCCGCTCGGTGATGCACGCCTACACCGACACCGACGGCATCCCGTCGGCGGCCGACGAGCAGTTGCTGACCGGGCTGCTCCGCGACACCTGGGGCTTCACCGGGACCGTCGTCGCCGACTACTTCGGCGTCGCCTTCCTCCAGACCCTGCACGGCGTGGCGGGCACCCTCGGGGAGGCGGCCGGCGCGGCGCTCGCGGCGGGCGTGGACGTCGAACTGCCCACTGTCAAGGCGTACGGCGAGCCGCTGCTCAAGGCGGTCGCCGGCGGACGGGTGCCGGAGGCGCTGCTGGACCGGGCGGTGCACCGGGTGCTGGTGCAGAAGGCCCAACTGGGGCTGCTGGACGCGGGATGGGACCCGGTACCGCAGGTGCTGGCCGGGCGCGTCGACGGGGTGACCGCTCCGGGGCGGGCGCCGGCGCAGGACAGCGCGGAGACGGAGACGGGCGCGGATTCGGATACGGATTCGGGCACGGGTACGGCGGTCGGCGCCGGCGACGTCAACAACCCGGACGCCTCCGTGTCGGCCGCGGGCGCGCTGTACCGGGAGGCGCTGCGCGGCAGCGTGGACCTGGACTCGGCCGCCAACCGGGACATCGCCCGCCGGGTCGCCGAGGAGAGCGTGGTGCTGCTGCGCAACGACGGCACCCTGCCGCTCCACCGGCCGGGCGTGATCGCGGTCATCGGCCCCAACGCCGAGACGCCCACCGCGGTACTCGGCTGCTACGCCTTCCCCATGCACGTCGGGGTCCAGCACCCGGAGGTGCCGGCCGGCATCGAACTGCCCACGCTGCGCGAGGCGTTGGCGGCGCAGTTCACCGACAGCCGGATCGTCGCGGCGGCAGGCTGCGGCGTGGACGACCAGGACACCGGCGGGTTCGCCGAGGCGGTGCGCGCGGCCGCCGAGGCGGACGTGGTGGTGCTCGCCCTCGGCGACCGGGCGGGGCTGTTCGGCCGGGGCACCAGCGGCGAGGGCTGCGACGCGGAGTCGCTGGCGCTGCCGGGCGTGCAGCAGCAACTCCTCGACGCGGTCCTGGACACCGGCCGCCCGGTCGTCCTCACCCTGCTCGCCGGACGGCCGTACGCGCTCGGCCGCGCGGTGGACGAGGCAGCCGCCATCGTGCAGGCGTTCTTCCCCGGCGAGGAGGGCACCGCGGCCGTCGCGGCCGTGCTCGCCGGGCAGGTCGAGCCGTCCGGGCGGCTGCCGGTGAGCGTGCCGAGCCGGCCGGGCAGCCAGCCGACCACGTACCTGGCCGCGCGGCTGGGCCGGGCCAGCGAGGTCTCCAACGTCGACCCGACCCCGGCATACGCCTTCGGGCACGGGCTGACGTACACCACCTTCCAGTGGACGGACCTGCGCGTCGCGGAGTTCCAGGCCGGCACCGACGGGGAGGTGCGCTGCTCCTTCACCGTCCGCAACACCGGGCGGCGCGAGGGCACCGAGACGGTCCAGGTCTATCTGCACGACCCGGTCGCCTCCGTGGTGCAGCCGCAGCAGCGGCTGGTCGGCTACCGGCGGCTGCGCCTCGCGCCGGGTGCCTCCGCGCGCGTGGAGCTGACCGTGCCCGCCGACCTGGCCGCGTTCACCGGCCGCGACGGCCGCCGCGTGGTGGAACCCGGCACCCTCGAACTGCGCCTGGGCGCCTCCAGTACGGACCTGCGGCTCACCGTCGTCTGCACCCTGACCGGGCCGCCCCGCGTGGTGGACCACACCCGCAGGCTGCACCCGGGCTTCACGGTGGACCGGGGGTAGTCGAAAGGCGCGCCGGTGCCCCCTGTCCGTGCCGGGCAGGGGGCACAGGTGTGCCGTGCGACCGCGGGCGAGGCCGGGCCGCCGGCTCGGCAACGTCCGCCCAGCGACCGCGGGCCCCAGCGGCGCAGCGCACGCCGGGCCGGCCAGTTGCCGAGGAACTGCCCGGCCCGCACGATCACCACGATGGTCGCGACCGTGATGTACACGATCGGCCGGTCGTACCGCTGGGAGCCGCAGGTGACCGCGAGGTCGTCCGGCTCTCCGCCGCCGAACAGGCCCGCCTGCGCGGACATGTGCACGATGGCGACGAAGGGGAACGTGCAGCCCGGGACGATCGGCCCGAGCGCCTCCGGGACCGGCGCCGTCACCAGGATGCCGATCCGCCGGGTGCCGGGCGCACTGGCCGCCCGCAGTGCCGCACAAGCGGGTTCGGGAACCGTCGGCTCACGAACTTTGCGTACGGGCCGCGCGCGGCGCCGTCGGAGCCGGCACCGCGCGCGGTTCCCGCAACCCGCCCGCTTACACCTCCAACGCCATGTAGAGCCGCGTGCCCTGCGGGGAGTAGCCGAGCCGCTCGTAGACCCGGCGGGAGCCGTCCCCGGAGTACTCCAACCAGACCGATTCGGCGCCCTGTTCGAACATCGCCGCGGTGAGCGCGGCGGTGACGGCGGCGCCGATGCCGCGGCGGCGGAAGGCGGGCCGGGTTCCGATGCCCGCCAGCTCAGCGGTGCCGACCGCGGGCGCGGAGCAGGAGCCACCGCCCGCGCAACCGCCTTCGGGGGCGCTGACGAACCGCACCGCTCCCCCGTTCTCCTGGGTACGCCGCAACCGGGCGACGCCCTCCGCGGACGCGGCGAACTCCCCCTCGAACGCCTCGGACAGGGCCGCGTCGATCGCCGCGTACTCCTGCTCGGTGGTCGGGGCCGCCACGAGGGGCCCGGTCAGGCCGCCGGCGGACGGCGGCATGCTCAGCGCCCCCGGCTCGCAGACCAGGTACTCGTGCACCGCCTCCACGCCGAACCCGGCGGCGCGCAGCGCGGGTTCGACCTCGGGTGCGCGGTCGGGCGCGAACTCCAACCGCGGCTTGAGCCCGCGGTCACGGAACGCGCCGACGAGAGCGGCGACATCCGCCGCGGTCGGCTCGGCGCCGGGCAGCGGGGTGGCGTAGTTGACGTACGGGCTGGAGGTGGCGGGGTCGAAGCCCACGACGAAGCCTCCGACCTCCATCGCCGCAGGGCGACGGCGGAGGTTGGCGACGGCGAAGTTCTGGACATTGGTGCTCACGATGATGTGACCTCACGAAAACAAACACGGTGGAGCGCTCTCCCGCATGGCGGTGACCGAGTGATCGGCGGTGCCGGCGGGAAGGGCGCGTTGCTGCCTGGCCCGGCGAGATGCCGGGCGGGCCGTCCCCCGCGCGAGGGCGACCGGCGGTGCGGGAAGCACCGCGGCGAAGGACCGCCGCACGCGAAGCGCGCGGCGCGAACGGAGGCCGCTGCTCGACGGGGAGCAGGAGCGGACCGCTCAGCGCGTACGGCGGCCGCTGCGGGACGCCGGAGCCATGGACTTCATTCCCAACCGTGTGTGAGGACCCGGGACCACAACGGCCGCCGGGCAGGCCCGACTCTGCCACGGCGGCCGCCGACGGCGCAACGCGATTACCCGCGGGACCCGAGTGCGGCCTGCCCCGGCCCGGCCCGGCCCGGTCCGGTGCGGGCCGGTCAGGTCCTGCGGTGCCGAAGTGGCCTCGCCGCGCGGCGCGCTCGGCGGGCGGAACGGTGAACGCGGCCCACCCGCACCCGACTTCGGCGTGCGGCGGCGCCCACCCGCCGTACGGCGCCGGCGCCGGCGCCGGCTCCGGCTCCGGCTCCGGCTCCGGCGACGCCACGGCAACAGCACGGCGTGCCCGGCGTGCGCGCCACCCGCACCCGGTCGCACCCGGTCGCACTGCCGGACCTTGGCCGTACTTTGGTTGTGCCTTTACCGTGCCCGACGTATTGACAGTGGTTCGGGCCCTCCCACAGACTCCCCGGAGAGCGCTCTCCGACCGTGTTCGAGCATGGGCACGGTCCCGTGAGTCCGAGTCATCCCCCCAGCCGCGTGGTGCCGTCGCCCGGCCAAGCGACGGCGCCGCCGCGGCACGAGGCCACCCCCACGTGGAGCTGCCATGCGCTTCCTTTCCCGTCTCCTCGGACGTGCCGGCCGGCACCGACCAGCCGTCGCCGCGACGGCCGCGACGGCCCTGGCGGCCGGCTGCCTGGTCGGCACCGCCGGCGGCGCCGCACACGCCGCCGACAGCCTGCTCTCCCAGGGCCGCCCGGCCACCGCCTCCTCCACCGAGAACGCCGGCACCCCGGCCTCCGCGGCGGTCGACGGCGACGGCAACACCCGCTGGTCCAGCGCCGCTTCGGACCCGCAGTGGCTCCAGGTCGACCTGGGCGCCACCGACACCATCAGCTCCGTCACCCTCGACTGGGAGACGGCCTACGGCACGGCGTTCCGCATCCAGGTCTCCGACGACGCGCAGACCTGGACCGACGTCTACTCCACCAGCACCGGGACCGGCGGCGAGCAGACGCTCGCCGTAAACGGTTCCGGCCGCTACGTGCGGATGTACGGCACCGCCCGCGCCACCGGGTACGGCTACTCCCTGTGGGAGTTCAAGGTCTACGGATCGGCCGGCGGCGGGGGCGACGGCGGGACGACCGGCGGCGGCACGGACCCGGGCGGCGGGGACTTCCCCGGCACCGTCGTCTCGGCGTTCAAACAGGTCACGGCCTCCTCGTACGAGGGCGGCAACGCGCCCGCGGCGGCGCTCGACGGCCGTACCACCACCCGCTGGTCGAGCCTGTACACCGACGACCAGTGGCTCCAGGTCGACCTCGGCAGCACCGCCGCGGTCAGCGGTGTGGTGCTCGACTGGGAGTCGGCGTACGGCACCGGGTACCACATCGACGTGTCGGACAACGGCACCGCGTGGACTCCCCTTTACACCACCACCTCCGGCAAGGGCGGCATCGAGAAGCTGCCGCTCACCGGTTCCGGCCGCTACATACGGCTGGTCGGCACCGCCCGCGCCACCGGATACGGCTACTCCCTCTGGGAGTTCCAGGTCTACGGCACCGTGGACGACCAGGCGTCCACCCCGCCGATGCTCTCCGGTCCGACCAAACCCCCTGCCACCACCGGCCAGTTCGCGCTGTCCGCACCGGCCGACAAGGCGATGGTCACCAACACCCGCAGGCCGCAGCTGTCCTGGGCGGCGGTCCCGGACGCGGCGCACTACGAGGTGTGGATCAACATCAGCCGCACCGACTACGACTTCACCGCGTCGGGCAGCCTGCTCGACCTGTACACGAAGGTCGCCGAGCCCACCGGCACCGGCTACACGCCGAGTTGGGACATCACCGACCGGTGGACGTACAAGTGGTACGTCGTCGCGGTGAGCGGGTCGGGGGCGAGAACCACCTCGGACATCCGCCGGTTCAGCGTCTACCTGCCGGACGTCGAGCGGGCCGACGACGGCGTCAACGTGGTCGACGGCGCCCGCGACCTCAACAAGGACGGCACGATCGAGCCGTACGAGGACTGGCGGCTGCCGGTCGACACGCGGGTGAGCGATCTCCTGGGGCGGATGACGCTGGAGGAGAAGGCGTACCAGATGTTCTACAACGTGCAGCAGTACCCCATGTCGGGCTGGCACTTCGGCCCGGCGCAGCCCGCCGACCTGAACGACGTGCTGATGTCGACGGCGGCCACCCGGCTGGGCATCCCGCCGGTGTCGGCCGGCGACACCACCGCGGGCTACCAGACGACGTATCCGCTACAGAGCACGCTGGCGGCGGGGAAGGACTACCCGCTGGACTACCGGTTGGGGAACATGCAGCGGGAGGAGGAGCTGGAGGTCGGGGCGCGCGGCACCCTGTCGCCGCTGGCGGAGGTCGGCACGAAGGTGCTGTATCCGCGCATCCAGGAGGGCGGCGGCGAGAACGCGGACGTGGCCGCGGCCCAACTCAAGGCGCTGGTGGCCGGTTTGCAGGGCGGCCCGGAGCTGAACCCGTCCTCGGTGCTGGCCACCGTGAAGCACTGGCCGGGCGAGGGCGCCGGCGGTGAGGCGGGGATCGTCTACGACGCGGTGACGATCAAGTACCACATGATCCCGTTCAAGGCCGCGATGGACGCGGGCGCGGTGAACATCATGCCGGGCTACGCGGGCAGTTCGTATCTCGACCCGGGCGGCCCGGGTGCGGGCGACAGCGCGAAGATCCTCGACTACCTGCGCCAGAACATGGGTTACACCGGTCTGATCACCACCGACTGGCTGCCGTCGTCGGCGTGGATCAACGCGGCCAACGCCGGCTCGGACGTGATGGGCGGCGCCGACCCGGGTGCGGCCGACTTCACCATGGCGAGCTTCGAGCAGCAGGTGCCGCAGGCCCGGATCGACGACGCGGTCGGCCGCATCCTGAAGCTGAAGTTCGAGTTGGGCGTCTTCGACCACCCCTACGGCGACCCGGTCAACGGGCCCTACCGGTTCCACCAGCCGAGCTATGCGGCGCTGGCGAACCAGGCGTCGCGGGAGTCGGACACGCTGCTGAAGAACGACGGCGTGCTGCCGGTGAAGCTCGACGCGGGTGACAACGTGGTGGTGGCCGGCGACCGGGCCACGGACGGCGCGTCGTGCTGCATCTGGTCGAGCTACTTCCACCCGGACTACGGCTCGCTGGACATGCTGGACGCGATCAAGCAGAGAGCCGCGACGGCCGGGGTCAACGTCTACCAGGACACCGGTCCGAACCCGAAGCTCGCGATCGTCGACGTCGGCGAGCCGTCCTACACCCACGCCACCGCCTGGCCGGACACCCAGCCGTACCTGCCGGCCGACCAGCTCGCCCTGATCCGGAACTTCAAGAACCAGGGCATCCCGGTGGTGGTCGTCCTCACACTGCCCCGACCGATCGTGATGAGCGACTGGAACGACCTCGCCGACGCGATCGTGGTGACCTACCGCGGCGGCGAGGAGGTCGGTCCGGCGACGGCGAGCCTGCTCTTCGGGGACTACACACCGCACGGGCACCTGCCCTGGCAGTTGCCCAGGAGCCTGGACCAGGTGCTCAAGCCGGGCGGCGGCGACACGCAGGCCGACGCCAACGAGGCGTGGGACCTGCCGTACGACCTCGGCGCGACGGACGCCGAGCGCGCGGACATCCGCGCGAAGATCGACGCGGGCCAGACCGTGCCGACGACGTACGGGAACCCGCTGTACCCGTACGGGGCCGGCATCACGAGTTGGGGGTGAGCGCCGGTCCCGGGTGATGGTCGGACGAGATGAACGGTGGAGCGCTCTCCGGGGCCGGCTCGCGAGCCGGCCCCGGGGAGCGCCGCCGCCCCGCCGGGCCGGGTCGGCTCGGGCCCGGCTCGGCTCGGGCCCGGCTCGGCTCGGCTGGAGGCCGGATCAGCTCGGGTCGGGGACGGAGCGGGCCCGGAGATGGACGCGTTCGCCCTGCGGCCCGAACAGGGCGAGGAACTCCACCGGTCGGTCGCCGGCATTGGCGAACCCGTGCGGGGTGCGGGTGTCGAACTCGGCGGCCTCCCCCGCGGTGAGGATCACGTCGCGGTCACCGAGCGCGAGCCGCAGCCGGCCGGAGAGCACGTACAGCCACTCGTAGCCCTCGTGGGTGCGCTGCTCCAGGCGGCCGTCCACGTCGGGACCGCCCGGCTGGACCGGCATGATCTGCTTGTACGCGTGCAGGCCGCCGAGGTAGTGGGTGAGCGGCACGAAGGTCTGGCCGTGGCGGGTGAAGGGCCGCGGGTGGACACGCGGGTCGCCGGTGGCTGGCGCGCCGACGAGTTCGTCCAGCGGGACGCCGTACGCCTTCGCCAGTGGCAGCAGCAGTTCGAGGGTGGGTTTGCGCCGGCCCGACTCCAGCCGGGACAGCGTGCTCAGCGAGATGCCGGTGGTCTCGGCGAGCTGGGCGAGGGTGAAGGCGCGGGCGTGTCGCAGGCTGCGCAGCCGCGGACCCACTCCGGCGAGGACTTCGTGCAGTTCGGCCATATCCCGTATGTGCCATTGCGGCAACATTCTTTGTCAAGTTCCGCCGCGCGGAACCCCGACGCCCGGCACTGCGGGAGCGCCGCGTCAGCCGAAGAGGGGGAAGCGGTCCGCGTCCGGGCCGAGCAGGCGGCGCTCGGCCGGGGTGAGGGGGGTGCGGCCGGTGGCGGCGCGGGCGTAGTGCGCGTCGGTCCACTCGACGGGCACCGGGCGGCCGAGCAGCCCGTCGAGGCTGGTGCGGGTGGTGGCCAGTCCGGCCGCCGAGGGCCCGGCAGCGCCGGGCAGGTCCGTGACGAGGTCGAGATGGTGGACGGTGGCCTCGATCGCCAGGGTGCGGACGAGGTCCGCGGCGGTCAGCGTGTGCCCCTGGGTGGCCACCAGCCCGCCGGGGTCGGCCGCCGCGGCCGCGTGCACGGCGGCGGCCGCCGTCTGCGCGTACAGCTCGCGCAGCTGGCCGAAGTCGAGGAACATGCTCGCGCTGACCCGCGCCCAGCGGCGGCCGTTCGCCGCGCCGGCGGTGCCCGGCTGCCAGCCCTGCCAGTACGTCACGGCGTCGCGGTCCGCGGGTCCGGGAGCCGGGGTGTGCAGGGCGACCAGGCCGCGCTGGGCGTCGGCGAGGCAGTGGAAGACCAGGTCGCGGACCGCCCAGCCGGTGCAGCCGGTCGGCTGCCACGACTCCCGCTCGCCGAGGTCCGCCAGCACCGCGGTGAACGCCCCGTACGCGGCGCGCAGCGCGTCCACCGCGGTCGTGTTCCGCTCGTCCGCCATCCGGCCAGCCTACGGGTCCGCACGGAGTTCCCGGTGAGCCGTCGGCGAACGGCGACGCGCCCGCCGGGGCGGCCGTGCAGGCTGGACGCATGGATGTGATCGAGGTACTGCCGAGGCTGCGCATGCTCCGTTTCCCGGTGGGCGCGGCCTACTTGTGGCGCGACGACGACGGCGGGCTGACCCTGGTCGACGCCGGGACCGCGGACTGCGCGGAGGGGATCGGGGAGGTGCTGGACGGCGGGTTGCGGCGGATCGTGCTGACGCACTGGCACGAGGACCATACGGGTGCGGCCGCCGAACTGGCCGCCCGGCACGGCGCGGAGGTGGTGGCGCACCGTCTGGAGGCACCGGTGATCCGGGGGCGGGTGGCCGGATCACCGCCCGTGCTGGAGGAGTTCGAGGTGCCCATCCGGGCGGCCGTCCCGCCGCTGCCGCCGGCCCCGCCGTGCCGGGTGGACCGTGAGGTCGACGACGGCGACGTGCTGGACTTCGGCGGCGGGGCGGTGGTCGTGGCGGTGCCCGGGCACACGGACGGGTCGATCGCGCTCCATCTGCCCGGCCCCGGCGTGCTGTTCACCGGCGACGCGGTCGCCAACGCCGGCCGGACGATGCTGGGCGTCTTCAACACCGACCGCGCCCGGGCCGTCGCGTCACTGCACCGGCTCGCCGGACTGGACGCCGCCACCGCGGTCTTCGGGCACGGCGACCCGATCGCGCACGGCGCGGCGGCGGCCCTGCGGGCGGCGGCAGCAGCGACGGAGTGACGGCGGGACGGCGGGACGAGGGTCGGCGTTCCGCCCCCGCAGCCGCTCCCCGGCCTCGCGGCTACTCCTCCTCGCGGCTGGGGACGGTCGCGGTCTCCAGGAAGAACTCGTCGATGCGGCGCACCGCCTGGAGGAAGTCGTCCAGGTTGACCGGCTTGGTGACGTAGGCGTTGGCGTGCCGGCTGTAGGCGGCGGTGATGTCGTCGGGGGTGGAGGAGGTGGTCAGCACGACGACGGGGATCGGGCCGAGCTGCGGGTCGTCCTTGAGCACGCCGAGCAGCTCGCGGCCGTTCATCCGGGGCATGTTGAGGTCCAGGACGATCAGGTCGGGGCGCGGGTTGTCCGGCGAGCGGAGGTATTCCAGCGCGGTGATGCCGTCCGTGGCACGGGCGATGGAGCGGACCATGCCCTTGTCGTTCATGGCCTCCTCGATCAGCAGCGCGTCGGCGGCGTCGTCCTCGACGAGCAGGACGTGGTAGGAGCGGTTGGGCATGAGGGCGTTCACGAATGCGCTCCTGGAGGTCCGGGCGGGCAGGGGCCGGGTGGGTTGATCGGCGAGGAAGACCAGGCCGGGCCAGCGTCGGCGCGCGCCCTGGCGGGTGATGCCCCAGGCGCTGCCGAGTTCGGGGTAGCCGGCTCCCTGCCGGGCGGCGGCCGAAGCCGCTTGCGTGGCGCAGGAGTCGACGGCTCGTAGCAGATAGGACAGGGCGTGCAGCCGGGCCAGCGGTTCGACGGCCTGGCCTTCGGTGGTCTGGTGGTGGGCCGGGCCGCGCGGGGCGGCCCTGCCCGATCCGGTTCGGGTGTCGCCGAGGCGGCGTGTGCCCCGCCGGAGCGGTACGAACTCCTCCTCGGCGAGTCTGCGGGCGAGGTCCTCCACGGCGCGCTCTGCCAGCTCGGTGAGCCGGTCGTGTTCGGGTGGCAGGGAGGTTCGCTCGCTGGGCACTTGTGCACTCTATACGGGGGTGACCGTGATCGGACAACCCATGTTGTCCCACCAGTGTACTGTTGCCGCACTGCGACTGTTCGTGGTGCTAATTTTTCCGCTGACCGCCGCGACCCGCGGCGGTCGACGTGTTCGACATGTTCGAGGAGCAGCCGTGGCCGGCGTTGTGCCGATACGCGACGACGGGCAGGATCGGTCGGTGCACACCGAGAGTTCGCCGCCGCAGCCGCAGCAGTCGGAGCCGGAGGCCGGGCCCGGCCCGACCGCCGCGACCGACCCGACCGCCGAACCCGACCCGCCCGCCGAGCCCGGGACACCGGGCCCGGGACACCGGGCCCGCGTCCGCCGGCCGGTCCAGGACGGCTGGACCACCCGCCGGTGGCTGGTGGTCGGCACCTGCGCCGCGCTCACCGTGCTGCTGGTGCTCGCACTCGCCGGCGGCTGGGTCTTCGCCCGCTCCTCCCGCCTCACCGACAACCTGGCCAACTCCGACACGCCCGCCCTGGTGGCCGCGGCGCAGCTGGAGGACACGCTGATCAGCCAGGAGACCGGCGTACGCGGCTACGGCATCACCGGGCAGCGGTCGTTCCTCCAGCCCTACAGCACCGGTCTGACCGACCAGCGCGAACACACCGCGGTCCTGCGGACTCTGCTCGCGCACGACAAGGGGGCGAACGCCGACCTGGACACGCTGCTGGCCCGCACCGAGGTGTGGCAGTCCCGGATCGCCCGCCCGATCGCGGCGGCCGCACCGGGCGCCCCGGTGGCGCTGGCGACGCAGCGGGCCGAGGAGGGCAAGCAGGAGTTCGACGCGGTACGGGCGGCCGCCGGCCGGCTGGAGCGGACGCTCGCCGAGCGGCACGACAAGGCCCGTGCGGACCTGCGGCGGGTGGACGCCGAGCGCGACTGGATCTTCGGCTTCATCGCGGCCGTCATCACCGTGCTCACCGCGCTGATCTTCGTCGGGCTGCGCCGTGGCGTGACCGGTCCGCTGGGCCGGCTCTCCGGTGACGTCAGGACGGTAGCCGACGGTGACTTCGGCCACCAGGTGGCGGCGACCGGCCCGGCCGACGTCCGCGCGCTGGCGGTGGACGTGGAGTCGATGCGCGTGCGCCTGGTGGAGGCGCTGGCGTTCAGCGACACGGTGCGCGGCCGGCTGGACGAGCAGGCGGCCGATCTGCGGCGCTCCAACGCGGAGTTGGAGCAGTTCGCGTATGTCGCCTCGCACGACCTCCAGGAGCCGCTGCGGAAGGTGGCGAGCTTCTGCCAGCTCCTCCAGCGCCGTTACGCCGACCAACTCGACGACCGCGCCGGGCAGTACATCGAGTTCGCGGTCGACGGCGCCAACCGGATGCAGACGCTCATCAACGACCTGCTCGCGTTCTCCCGGGTGGGCCGGGTGCACGCCGAGTCCACCGCGGTGGACCTGGAGACGCTGTACACCAGGACCACGGACTCGCTGAGCCTCGCGGTCGAGGAGTCGGGCGCCGAGCTGACCCACGACCCGCTGCCGGTGGTCAGCGGCGACGCCACCCAACTGGGCATGCTGCTACAGAACCTGCTCTCCAACGCGATCAAGTTCCGCGCCCCGGACCGGCCGCCGCGCATCCACCTGTCGGTGGCGCCGGACGGCGAGGAGCGGTGGGAGTTCGCGGTGACCGACAACGGGATCGGTATCGCGCCGGAGTTCGCCGAGCGGGTGTTCGTGATCTTCCAGCGGTTGCACACCCGCGACGCCTATCCCGGCAACGGCATCGGCCTGGCGCTGTGCAAGAAGATCGTCGACTTCCACGGCGGCGACGTCCGGATCGACGCCGACCACTCCCCCGGCACGCGGATCGTCTTCACGCTCCCGCGCCGCGCGGAACAACCGGCGCCGCAAGCGGAAGCGGAGACGCAAGCGGCAGCGGAGACGCAGGCGGGTCCGGAGTCGCGGTCGGTGCGGGCCTCACTGCCGGCGCAGTCGGAGCCGGAGTCGGAGCCGCAGCCGGAGTCGCAGCCGGAGTCGCAGCCGGACGGCGACAAGGACGCGGGAACGTCGGGAGCGGGGCTGTGACCGGTGACAACGCGGCCGTGGACGCCGCGTCCAGAGCACCGCAGTCCGCCGAGACGTACCGCGTGCTGCTCGTCGAGGACGATCCCGGGGACGCCCTGCTGGTCGAGGAGTACCTCTCCGACACCACGCTGAACGTACGGCTGCACTGGGCGCAGACCCTCGCCGACGCGATGGGGCGGATGGCGCAGGAGGCACCCGAGTGCATCCTGCTCGACCTGCACCTGCCGGACGCCTCTGGGATCGGCGCCGTGCACCAGGCCCAGGCGGCCTGCCCGTCGTCGGCGATCATCGTGCTGACCGGACTCGCCGAGAGCCGGGCCGGCGCGGACGCGGTCGCCGCCGGGGCGCAGGACTACCTGGTGAAGGGCACGGTCACCGGCGAGCTGCTGGACCGCTCGATCCGGTACGCCGTGCACCGCAAGCACGCCGAGCAGACCACCGCGCGACTGCGGCTCAACGAGCAGCGCGCGCAGGAGAACCAGCGGCTGGAGCGGGGCCTGCTGCCGGTGCCGATGCGTACCGGGACCGCGGTGGCCACGGCGTCCTGCTACCTGCCGGGCCGCGAAGGCGCCCTGCTGGCCGGGGACTTCCTCGATGTGGTGGAGACCCCCGACGGGACCGTGCACGCGGTGATCGGCGACGTCAGCGGGCACGGCCCGGACGCGGCGGCGATCGGGGTGTGCCTGCGTATCGCGTGGCGCACGCTGGTGCTGAGCGGGCACCGGGACGCGGACCTGCTCGGGGTGATCGAGCAGATCCTCGTCGCGGAACGGACCACGTCGTCGATGTTCGCGACGGTCGCGACGCTGTCGCTGACGCCCGCCACGGACGGCGCCGGCTGCCGGGTGGAGGTGACGCTCGCCGGGCACGACGCGCCGCTGCTCATCGAGGCAGGCGGGGACGGGGACGGCGAGGCCGGTGCGGGCACGGCAGGCGCCCGACTCCCGCGCCGCACCAGCCAGATGGCCGCGCTCCCGGGCATCGCGCTCGGCCTGGTACCCGGTCTCGCGGACTGGCGGACCACCGAGTCGGAGCTGCCCGGCAGCGGTTCCCTGCTGCTGTTCACCGACGGGCTCACCGAAGGCCATGTCGGCGCCGGCGGCGAACGCCTCGGCACCGAGGGCCTGGTGGCGTTGGTCGACGCCGCTCCCCCGCTCTCGGGCCGCCCGTTCGTCGACCATCTCGCCACCACCGCCCAGGAGATGGACGCGGGTCGGCACCTCGACGACATCGCGGTGCTGCTGCTCACCTGGTAGCGGAGGAGCGCGAACCTGGCCCGCGGGCGCGCACCCGCACGCCCGCGGGCCCAGACCTTCACCACCGTGCGGCCGGGTCGGCCCCGCCGGCTCGCCCGCGGGGTGCCGCGCATGGCGGCGCGGCAGGCCGCGTAGTCCTCGGCGTGGACGGCGTGGACGGCGTGGACGGCGTGCAGGGTGATCCGCATCAGGCCCGCCTTGACGATCCGGCGGACCGCGAACGCCGCGTCCAGGTCCTCGGGCGCGAGGTCCCGTACCCGGTTCCACAGACGGGACATGCGGCGACGCGGCCGTCTGCGCCTGCACGGCGAAGATCCGGCGGACCGCTCCGGCCACTTCCATGTGCCGCCGTTCGAGCAGGAGTTGGCGGCCGGAGTGACCAGGGTGAGCTGCCGCGCGGTGAGGCTCGTGCCGCCGCCGGCCTGCGGAACGGCGCCCTCCGCCCGGCCGGCGCACCGATCAACCGTTCGATTGCGCCCCGGCCGCCACCGGGCCGACCCGTCCTGCCCGTCGTACGCTGCGAGCACCGGCGCGACACGTTCACGCGCGGCCCTTCTTCGAGGCCGCGCAGGCGAAGGGCGGCTGACTTTCCGATGGCATCGACGACCTACACCGTTGCACCGATCAGCGCACGGCAGCACATGGACTTCGTGGCGGAGCGGGGCACCGCGAGCCATATGCAGGTGCCGTCGTGGGGCGGGGTGAAGCCGGACTGGCGGGCGGAGAGCCTGGGGTGGAGCGACGACCAGGGGCAGCTGGTCGGGGTGGGCCTGGTGCTGTACCGGCCGCTGCCGAGAGTACGGCGGTCGCTGGCGTACCTGCCGGAGGGCCCGGTGATCGACTGGCACGCCGACGACCTGGACCGGTGGCTGGAGCCGCTGGTGGCGCACTGCAAGGCGCAGGGCGCGTTCGCGGTGCGGGTGGGCCCGCGGGTCGAGGCGCGGAGCTGGGACGCGGATGCGGTCAAGGCGGCGATCGCCGACCCCGTTGTCACCCGGTTGGGCGAGGCCGAGCCGACGTGGCAGGACCCGCGGGCGAGCGAGGTGCAGGCGCGGCTGCGGGCGGCGCGCTGGCGGCCGGCCCGGACCGGCGCGGACGGCTTCGGGGCGGGCCAGCCGCGGTTCGTGTGGCGGCTGCCGATCGGGGGCCGGGCGCCGGAGGACATCCTGCGCGGCTTCAGCCAGCAGTGGCGGCGCAACGTGAAGAAGGCCGAGAACGCCGGCGTCAAGGTGGTCCGCGGTGACGCCTCCGACCTGCCGGAGTTCCACCGGCTCTACGTCGAGACCGCGCAGCGCGACGGCTTCGTGCCGCGCCCGCTGACCTACTTCGAACGGATGTGGGGCGCGCTGACGGCGGAGGACCCGGACCGGATGCGGCTGTACCTCGCCTCGCACGACGGCGACGTGCTGTCGGCGGCCACGATGCTGACGGTCGGCGGGCACGTCTGGTACTCCTACGGGGCCTCCACGGTCATGCGCCGCGAGGTGCAGCCGAACAACGCGATCCAGTGGCAGATGGTGCAGGACGCCTGCGAACTGGGCGCGTCGGTCTACGACTTCCGCGGCATCACGGACACCGTGGCGGAGTCCGACCCGCACCTGGGGCTGCTGCGCTTCAAGTCCGGTGCGGGCGGCGAGGCGTGCGAGAACATCGGCGAGTGGGACTTCCCGGTCAACCGGGTGCTGCACCGCGCGCTCGACGCCTACCTGTCACGGCGCTGAGGAGCGCGGGCCGGCCCGCGTACGGACGGAGCAGGTCCGCGATCGGATACGGTGCCGGCCCGCGTACGGATACGGGCGCGCGGGTCTCCCGCCCGGTCACGGCCGCAGCGCGCGCAACGGCAGCCGGGCGAAGGCGATCCGGTCGTACGCGGTGGCCGTGCCGGTCTCGTAGAGCAGGCCGACCTCGTCGGGGCCGGTCTGCACCAGGTCGCTGTAGCCGGCCGGGAGCCCGCTGAGGGTGTGGACGGATGTCCAGGTGCGGCCGCCGTCGGTGCTCGCGCGGACCGCCATGTCCGCGCGGGCGTCGGGGTCGGCGGGCCCGGCGAACAGCAGTGGCCCGGCGGCCGGTTGCAGCAGGCTGCCCTGCACGACCGGTCCGGCCAGACCCACTTGGGGCGCGTACGGCTCTTCCAGTCGCGCGCCGCCGTCACGGCTGCGGGCGTCGACCCGGACGCCGGGGGCGGTGCCGTTCTGGTCGCGGGCGTTGAAGTACACGGTGCCGTCGGGAAGTTGGGCGACCGCGGTCTCGTTGGCGTTGACCACGCCGTCCGGGGTGTCGTCCACGAAGCCGATCCGCCAGGTGGTGCCGCCGTCGTCGCTCAGCAGGCAGTGGCCGCCGTAGTACTTCGCCTCGGTGCCGACGTCGGTGGAGCCGGCCGGGGGCGCCGTCGAGTGGTTGGCGGGCGCCACCAGCCGGCCGCGGTACCGCCCGGTCTCCAGCGCGATCGCGTGGCCCGGGCCGGTGGCGTACCAGCGCCAGTCCGGGTGCTTCGTGGTCGCGGTGATCTCCCGCGGCGGGCTGAACGTCTGCCCGTCGTCCGTACTGTGCTGCACCCACACCCGGCGGCCGTCGGCCGCGGACGCCTGGCCGGACATGATCTCCGCCTCCGTCACTCCGGCACCGTTCGTGCAGGTCAGCAGCGTGATGTGGCCGGTGCGCGGGTCGACCACGGGGGCGGGGTTCCCATGCGTGTTCGTGCCGTCGCCGGCGACCACCGCCTGCGCGGCCCAGGTGCGGCCCCCGTCCGCCGAACGCTTCGCCACGACCACGGTCGTCGCGCTGTCCGAACTGCCGCTTCTGGCCTCGGCGAACGCCACGAGGGTGCCCCGCGCGGTGCGGACCACGGCCGGGATGCGGTACACGGCGTAGCCGTCGGCGCCCGAGGTGAACACGGTCGTCTCCGGCGCCGGTGTGGTCGCGCCGCCTTCCGAGGCGGCCACCGCCTTCGTGGACACCCCGGCCAGGCTGAGCGCTCCCGCGGCGAGCGGCAACACGATGAGTCTGCGACGGCTGAACGGCATGCTGACGGCCTCCTGTTGTACGTGGCACTGACGTGATGACGTTTCCCTGCGCCCCGGTGGCCGGCTTGCCGGTCACCCCGCGGGAGCACGGCCACCCTCAAAGGAGCGCGGGGAACTGCGCGGCAAGCCGCAGCGCACCGCAAGGTGACCGAACCACCGCGAGGGACACTCACCGAGGCGGAGTCGTGCGAGCGGGCGGTCCCGTTACCGGACGGCCCCCAAGCCCGCAGCGGCGAGGTGGGCTGTGATCGCGGCGAGCTCGTCCGGGGTGAGGGGGAGCAAGGGCGCCTGGGTGCGGCCGGACCGGATGACGCCGCGGGAGGCGAGCGCCGCCTTGAAGGCGCCGAGGGCCGCGGACATCCGCCCGATCCTCCCTTGGTCGGGAATCCCGATGATGCCGAACAGCTCGGTGAGCCGCCGCTGTTCGGCCCGCGCGGCGGCATGGTCGCCGCGCCGGGCCGCTTCGTACAGCCGCACGTATCCGTGCGGATCGACGTTGCCGAGCCCGGGCACGATCCCGTCCGCGCCGCGCGCCATCGCGAGGTCGGCGAGCGTCTCGGAGCCGGTCAGGCAGCCCGCGCCGCTGCCGGCGGTGCCGTCCAGCACCCGCTGGAAGCCTTCGAGGTCGCCGGAGGAGTCCTTGACGGCCGCGATCACCTTGTCCTGCGCGAGGCTCACCAGCAGCGCGGAGGGCAGCTTGAAGCCGGTGTTGGCGGGGATGTCGTACGCGACCAGCGGCAAGTCGAGGGCCGCGTGCAGGAGTTCGTAGTGGGCACGCACCTCGGGCTCGGCGACGCCGACGTAGAAGGGCGCGGTGACCACCACCGCGTCGGCGCCGATCGCCTTGGCGCGCCGGGCGTGGTCCAGCACCCGCAGGGTCCCGGTGTCGATCGCGCCGGCCAGCACGGGAACCTGCCCGGCGGCGGTGGCGACCACCGTACGCAGGGCGATGTCCCGTGCGGTGTCGGTCAGTTGGGCGATCTCCCCGGTGGAGCCGCCGACGAACAGGCCGTGCACGCCGGCGTCGAGCTGGAACGCGGTGAGGCGTTCCAGCGACGCGGTGTCCACCTCCCCGTCGTCGGTCAGCGGGGTGCACAGGGGAGGGACGACTCCGTGGAACATCAGGTCCTCTTCGCGGTGTTGGGTTGGGCCGGTGCGGCGGGCGCGCCGGATTGGTGCCCCGGGCCCGGGCCCGCGCCCGTACCGGGGCCGGATGCGGGACCCACGTCGGATGCGGCGCCCGGGTCCTGACCCGCGGCCGGGTTCGGCGCGAACACCCCCTCCTGCTGCCCCTCACGCGGCGGCAGCCCGGCGCGTTCGGCACGGCGGTCGGCGGCGCGCTGGACGCGGACCGGCACGTTGAATCCGACCAGCAGGACGACCAGGGCGGTGAGCGCCACGCCGAGCACGGCGATGGAGGTGCCGAGGCTGAGCGGCTTGGCGAGCTTGGCGCCGAGGACGGGGGCGGCGGCGCCGCCGAGCGCGCCGACGTTGTAGCTGAAGCCGAGCGCGGCGGCCCGCATGTCCAGCGGGTAATGGTCGCTGACGTACTTCGGCAGCACCCCGGAACCGCCCGAGCCGGTGCCGACCAGCATGAACAGCAGCACCCACATCCACACGGTGTGGCCGGAGCCGAGCGCGAAGACGGGCACGACGAAGACGAGCGAGGCGGTCAGCATCCCGGTGTACGCGATCCGGGTGCCGAACCGGTCGCCGAGGTAACCGCTGAGCACGCAGCCGACCGCGTAGCCGCAACCGGCGTACAGCAGCGCGTTGGACACCTGGTCCGGGCTGTAGTGCAGCGAGGTCTTGAGGTAGGTCGGCAGCAGCGCCTGGAGCGGCCAGGAGTACAGGAACGCGCAGAACACGGTGACCATCAGCGCGACCACCACCGGCCACAGGCGTCCGGCGAACTGGACGGTCAGCGCGACGAAGCAGGCGGTGATCACGGCGACCAGCGCGAGGGTGACCGGCATGTTCTGGCCGCGCAGCACCACCACGAGGGCGACGGCGACGGCGAGGCACAGCACCACGTTGACCAGCCGTCTGCGGCCGCCGGAGAACAGGACGGCGGTGGCGCTGACCGGGCGCCGGCCGGAGTCGGCGGCCTCCTTCCACTCGGTGGCCTCCGGGAGCCTGCGGCGCAGGTAGATCGCGAGGACGACGGGCAGCACACCGATCCAGAACAGCACCCGCCAGCTGCTGTGCGGCACGACCCACGCGTAGACCTTGGCGGCGAGCACACCGCCGAGCGGGTAGCCGGACAGGATCATGCCGCTGGCGGTGTTGCGGAGCTTCTTCGGCCAGCTCTCGATGAGGTAGGTGACGCTGGTGCCGTACTCGCCGGCCATGCCGAGGCCGACGACCATGCGGAACGCGAACAGCGACCAGTAGCCCCAGGAGAAGCCGCAGAGCACCGAGCCCACGGCGTACAGGGCGATGCTGAGCACCATCGCCGGGCGGCGGCCGAAGCGGTCGCCCAGCGCGCCGATGGCCAGGCCGCCGAACCAGCGGGAGACGAAGGCCGCGGACACCAGGGTCGCGGCCGTGACCGTGGAGAGGTGGAAGTCGTGCGAGATCTCGGTGAGGACCAGCGTGATGAGGACGAAGTCGAAGCCGTCCATCGCGTAGCCCAGCCAGGCCGCGGAGAACGCCTTCCAGTCCTGACGGGACAGTTCCGCACGCCAACGCAGCGGTGGTGCTTGTGAGTAGCTCATGCGGCTCGCATCCTCGGGAGCGGGTGAACGGTGAGGTTGGACGTGGGACGTCCGACGTCCTACGGTCCAGGTAACCTAGGCGCCATGGCAGCGCAGCGCAAGCCCCCCGTACCGGAGATCTCGCCGCCGGCCCGAGGCCGGCGACCCACCGTGCAGGACCAGATCACCGACCTGATCGTCGAACTGGACCTCGACCCGGGCGACCCGCTGCCCGCCGAGCCGGAGCTGATGCGCACCCTCGGGGTCAGCCGGAACTCCGTGCGCGAGGCGCTCAAGGGCCTCCAGGCGCTCGGCATCGTCGACATCCGGCACGGCTACGGCACGTACGTCGGCACCGCGCAGGTGCTGTCCATGGCGCCCGGGCTGCTCTTCCACTCCCGGCTCGCGGTGCGCCGCGAGAACCCCGGCGCGCTGCGCGACATCGTGGAGGTCCGCGCGATGCTGGAGAGCGGGCTGATCAGGCGCTCGGCCCTGGAGCTGACCGCCGCCGATCTCGACCGCCTCCAGGCCGAGTTGGACGCGCTGGCCGCCGACGGGGCGCCCGGCCGCGCCGACCACGACCGGCGCTTCCACGAACTGCTCTACGAGCCCCTCGGCAACACGCTCGCGCTCCAGCTCATCGCGCTGTTCTGGGGGGTGTACCGGCAGCTCGAACACGAGGTCGGCAAGCCGCGCACGGACCACGACCAGGTCGTCCGCCAGCACCGCAGGGTCCTGGACGCGCTGCGCTCCCGCGACCCGGGCGCCGCCGCGGACGCCATCGCCGAGCACTTCGCCGACGTCACCGCCCGCACCGACCGCTGGGCGGCGGAGCCGGCCCGACCGGCGTGACAGCAGTGCCGCTGCGGCTGCCGGGTGACTGTCGGTGGTGCGTCGTAGGGTCGGTACATGGGTGATCACGGAGCGTACGAACCCGACGGCGACGGTCCGCGGTGCGCGTGGTGCGCCGCGTCGCCCGGCGTGTGGGTGCACCGGTTGGACCCGGACCGCTCCCGGCACCGGGTGTACGGCAAGGAGCACATCTGGGCGCAGGAGCTGGCGCTGTGCGAGCGGTGCGAGGAGCTGTTCCTCGCGGGTGCGGACGAGGCGCTGGTCGCGGCCCACGAACGGACCTGGCAGCGCACGGCCCAGGATGTCGACGAAGGGGTCCGCGCACCCCTGGCCGCGCTGCGCCGGGCCGACCTCGGCGACCCCGTCCACCGCTCGCGCTGGCTGCCGCCCGGCGCCGCCGAACTCATCGCCCAGGGGTTCGCCCCCGCGGAGGAGCTGACCGGCAGCCCGACGGTGCCGCAGGCGTGGCCGGCCGCCCACCGCCGCACCCTCCCCGACACCCGCCCGGACCGGCTCACCGACCCTTACGTGCTGCTCCGCTCCCCCTGGCCCGGCACCCCGGTCCGCGACGTCCTCACGCTGCTCTGGCAGTGGCTCGAACCCCAGCACTACCCTGACGGCGACGCCGGCGCCTGGGAGCGCGACCGCATCCATACCTACCTCAGCCAGGCCGGCCCTCCCCCCTCCCCGTAGCCCCGGACGACCAGGGTCACGGCACGGGCCCAGGGGACGCCCGGTGTGCCGCCGCGTGTAACGCGTTGAAACGCCGCCGTGGGCCTGGTGGGCTGATACGGGACGGCGTTAGGCTGCGCGGGTGAAACGGGAGGGTGTAACGCGTGGCTA
The DNA here is from genome assembly GCF_044744625.1 of Streptomyces sp. NPDC087270. Taxonomy (NCBI): domain Bacteria; kingdom Bacillati; phylum Actinomycetota; class Actinomycetes; order Kitasatosporales; family Streptomycetaceae; genus Streptomyces; species Streptomyces sp. NPDC087270. The sequence continues at coordinate 190,062 of NZ_JBIUYR010000013.1, read as the reverse complement.
GCGCGAGCGGGGGCAAGGCGACGGTCCGGGCGATCGCCGCCGAGGCGGGCGTGTCGATCGCGACGGTCTCGCGGGTGATGAACGGACATGTACGGGTCGCGCCCGACACCGAGAGCCGGGTGCGGCGGGCGGTGGCCCGGCTGGGCGCGCAGGCCCCGGCCCGGCGCGGCAGCGCTACCGGCGCGATCTACGTCCGCTGCCCGTACGTCCTGACCGACTACTTCGGGGTGATCGTCTCCTCGGTCGCCGAGACGCTGGACCTGCACGGGCGCCGCCTGGTGCTCAGCGCGGGAGACGCGGCGCGGACCGCCCAGGTCCTGCCCGGGCTGCCGGACGACCCGGGCATCGCCGGCGCGATACTGATCGTGCCGCCCGAGCCCGAACGGGAGTTGGAGGCGCTGCGCGCGAAGGACTTCCCGTTCGTGGTGATCGACCCGCGCACCCCGCTGCCCCGGGACATCGCGTCGGTGTCGGCGGCGAACCTCACCGCCGCCCGCAGCGTCTCCGCGCACCTGGTGGAGTTGGGGCACCGCAGGATCGGGGTGATCGGCGGGCCGGGCGACTGGCTGGCCGGCAAGTCCCGTCTCGCCGGGCACACTTCGGCGCTCGCGGACGCGGGCGTGCTGCCTGCCCCCGAGCTGATCCGCTCCATCGAGCCCACCGCCGACTGGGGTTACGCCGCCGCCTGCGAACTCCTCGACCTTCCCGAACGCCCCACCGCCCTGGTCGCGTTCAACGACAAGGCCGCCGTCGGCGCGCTGCGGGCGGCATACGAGCGGGGTCTGCGGGTGCCGGAGGACCTGTCGATCACCGGCTTCGACGACATCGATCTGAGCCGCAGCACCGTGCCGCGCCTGACCACCGTCCGCCAACCCCTGGAGGAGATGGGGCGGATGGCGGTCTCCCTGCTGATGCGGCTGCTGGAGCAGCACACCGTGGACACGCTGCATGTGGAGCTGGCCACCCAGCTCGTCCTGCGCGGCTCCACCGGGCCGGCACCCGGAAGCCCGGGAGGTCCCCGAAGCCCCGGAGACACGGGCGGAACGGGCGGCACGGGCAGCACCGACAGCGCGGCGAGCGCGGACAGCACCGGCAGCGCGGGCAGCACCGGCAGCGCGGCCGGCACCGAGCACCCGAACGCCCCGGACAGCCCGGCGCGTTGAGACGAGAGGAGGCCGGGGGCCGGGCCGGACACGGCGCCGCACCCCCCCATCCACCCATGCCCATCCCACGACTCCAGTTGCTCCGCCCCGACCACGCCCCCGCGGTGCTCGCCTTCGAGCGGGAGAACCGCGCGTACTTCGCGGCATCGGTGCCCGACCGGGGGGACGCGTTCTTCGCCGAGTTCGACGCGCGGTTCGCGCAACTGCTCGCCTACCAGGCCGCCGGGACCGACTACCCGCACGTGCTGGTGACCGCGGACGGCGAGGTGGTCGGCCGGGTGAACCTGATCGAGGTGGACGCCGACGGCTCGGCGGAGCTGGGCTACCGGATCGCGCAGAAGGCCGCCGGGCAGGGCCTGGCCACCGCGGCGGTGCGCGAGGTACGCGGCCTCGCCGCCACCTCCTACGGACTCGTCACGCTGCGCGCCCGGGTCACCCACGACAACCCGGCCTCGCGCGCCGTCCTCGAACACAACGGCTTCGTCCCCGTCGCCGCCCTGACCCTCAACGGCAAACCGGCCACGTCCTACCGCTGCGCCCTGGAGTGACCCGGGCGCGGGCCGTGGAGGGCGTCGAGGATGTGCGGCCAGGCGGCAGCGCCCAGCAGCGCGTCGGCCTGCGGGGTGCCGCCGTAGGCGAAGTGCGGGGAGGGCCGGGCCGGGAGCTCGCCCGGGAAGACCGGGCGATGGCCCGCGTCCGGCCGGGCGACCAGGCGCACCGTGGCGCCTGCCGCGCGGCGCCGCACGGCCAGCCGTTCCGCGAAGGGCAGGGAGGGCCACATCGCGTCGTCCCCACCGGCCACGAGCAGCACGTCGGCCCGGGCGCGCTCCACCGGGATGTCGGCCGCCGGGAGCAGGTGCGGATACGTACGCTCGCTGAGCTCGTACCAGCCCCTGACCGCGACGGGTCCTGAACTCCCTTCGGGGGGAGCCCAGTTGTCGTCCATCGGGACGAAGGGCAGCGGGCGCCCCCGCCACGTCCAGGACGAGCGGTACGGCTGCTGCCGACCGTCGGCGCCGGGGCCGACGTTGCACCAGACCCGCGAGGTGGGCGACAGCGCGACGACCACGTCCACCTGGGGTTCGTACACCGCGGTCAGCAGGGCCGCTTCGGCGCCCTTGGACAGGCCCAGGACGCCGACGCGCCGCGCGCCGCCGGCCCGGAGCAGGCCGACGGCCGCGGTGAACGTCTCCAGCGGGATCTCGCAGATCCCCGGTGGCTGCCCCGGGCCGCCGAACCAGCGCGGCGCCAGCGCCCGCACGCCCTGCCGGGCCAGCACGCGCGCCCGCTCCCGCTCGACGCGCCCGCTGGAACCGCCCAGCACCACGACGCCGACGTCGCTGCCTCCGCGCGGGCCCACCAGCACCCCTTCGTACGGGTCGGTCAGCTCCTGCTCCTCGACGTCCATCAGCGGGCGCCCTCGGCGCAGCTCCGGCTCACGCCTCGACGGTGCCGGCCAGGCGGCGGATGACGCGGGCCGGGCTGCCGACCGCGAGGACGCCGGAGGGGAGGTCCTTGGTGACGACCGAGCCGGCGCCCACCACGGTGTCGGCGCCGATGGTGACGCCCGGGCAGACGATCACCCCGCCGCCGAGCCAGACGTTGTCGCCGATGGTGATCGGCAGGGCCTTCTCCCATCCGGCGCGGCGCCGCTCGGTGTCCAACTCGTGGGTGGGGGTGAGCAGTTGGACGTTGGGGCCGATCTGCACGTCGGCGCCGACGGTGATCGGGGCCGCGTCGAGGAAGACCGCGTTGAAGTTGACGAAGGTACGCGCGCCGATGCTGATGTAGCTGCCGTAGTCGCACTGGAACGGCGGCCGGATGCCCACCCCTTCGCCGACGGAGCCGAGCATCTCGCGCAGCGCCGCCTGCCGCCGCTCGGGGTCGGTCGCCGTGTTGAACACCCGGCACAGCTCCTCGCGCCGCCGGGAGTCCGCGCCCAGTTCCTCGTCGTCGGCGATGTACCACTCGCCGGCCAGCATCAGCTTCTTGTTCTCACCCATGGGCCCCAGTCTGCCTTCCCCCGTCCCGTGCGCTCCAGGGGTTTGGGGCTTCGATGCCCGGCCGCCGCCTCAGTGCGAGGCGGCCTGCTCCCAGACGAAGCCGTCGGGGTCGGTGAAGGCGCCGCGGTCACCGCCGACGACGGCGAGGCGGTGCGATCCGGTGCCGTCGGGGGCGACGCCGGCGTCCTTGGCGAGGGCGCCCCGGCCGTACAGCGCCAGCTTGACCGGGCTCGACGGCGCCGCGAACTCGACGTACTTGCGGCCGAAGCTCTTGCCGACGGTCAGGCCGTGCTCGACGTAGAACTCCTTGGTCGCCTTCACGTCCTCGACGCCGAGCAGGAGCACGACCTGGTCGACGTCCCGGGTGGCCGGGCCCTTGTCCTTCTTCTCCGAGGTCGCGATCTTCCACAGCGTCCCGTCGGGGGCCCGGACGACGCCGCCGTAGCCCCAGAACGACTTGGCGGCCGGCTTCACCGCCGTGCCGCCGGCGCCGACCGCGGCATCGACGAAGCCGTCGACGGTGGCCGGCCGCGCCACCGTGAGCGACAGCGTGAACCCCCGGAAGCCGGTCGTGGGGGCTTCGGCGGCCCTGACGCGGACGCGGTCGCCCAGGCCGAAGGCGGTGGCGTAGAAGTTCTCGGCGGCGGCGGGGTCCTCCGCCTCGATGATCACGGATTCGATGGAAGTCATGATGCGAAGTTATCCGCGGCCCGCCGACCCCCGCTTCTCGATTCCTGACCGGTCTGCTCCATTCGGCTCCCTTGCGTTCGGCGCCGGCCGGCCGGCTTCCTTCCGGTCGCGCCCGGACCGGATCGGTGGCCGATGGGGATATTCATCAATCAGGCTTATCAGTTACCCTTACTTTCGTGGCCGAGGAACCGAACTCCCATGACACGGCCGCCGCCCTGCTGGACGGACTCGGCCTGCTGCTGCGGCGGATGCGCCAGATACGGATGGGCCCGGGCGAGCCCAGCGGCCCCGAGCGCACCGCCCTGGCGCGGCTGGACCGCGGCGGACCGGCGACCTCCGCGGAACTCGCCCGGCGGGAGCAGATCTCGCCGCAGTCCATGGGCGCGACCCTCGCGGCGCTCCAGGCCCGCGGCCTGGTCGAGGTGACGGCCGACCCGCAGGACGGGCGGCGCAAGGTGCTCTCCGTCAGCGAGGACGGGATGCAGGTGCTGCGCGACAAGCGCAGCGCGCGCACGGAGCTGGTCGCGGGCGTCCTCGACGCGCGGTTCGACCGCACCGAGCTGGCCCAACTCGCCACGGCTGCACCGCTGTTGCTCCGGCTGGCCGAGCATGTCATACCGCCCGACACGGACCCGCCAGGCGACGCGGACACCGGCTCCGCCACCCCCACCGGCCCCGACTCCGGCAACGGGACCGACTCCGGCCCCGACTCCGCCACCCGCTCCGCCACCGGCACCGGCACCGCCACCCACGGGACGGACCGATGAGCGCCGCCGCGCCCGCGCCCGGGGCCAAACCGGCGGGCGACCGCTACAAGTGGGCGGCGCTCACCAACACCACCGCCGCCGTCTTCATGTCCTCCCTCGACGGCTCGATCGTCCTCATCGCGCTGCCCGCGATCTTCAACGGCATCCACCTGGACCCGCTGGCCCCCGGCAACATCGCCTACCTGCTGTGGATGATCATGGGCTACCGCCTGGTGCAGGCCGTCCTGGTCGTCACCGTCGGCCGGCTCGGCGACATGTACGGGCGGGTACGGATCTACAACGCGGGCTTCACGCTCTTCACCTTCGCCTCCGTGCTGCTGTCCTTCGATCCGTTCGACGCCGAGCACGGCGCGATGTGGCTGATCGGCTGGCGGCTGCTACAGGCCGCCGGCGGCTCGATGCTCACCGCGAACTCCGCGGCGATCCTCACCGACGCGTTCCCGCGTGAGCAGCGCGGCTTCGCACTGGGCATCAACCAGGTCGCCGGCCTGGCCGGGATGTTCATCGGGCTGGTGGCCGGCGGTCTGCTCGCGACGTGGGACTGGCGCGCGGTGTTCTGGGTGAACGTACCCGTCGGTGTCTTCGGCACCCTGTGGGCGCGGCGCAGGCTGCGCGAGACCGCCGGGCGCGGCGGCGGACGGATCGACTGGTGGGGTAACGTCACCTTCGCGGTGGGCCTGAGCGCGGTGCTGGTCGGCGTCACCTACGGCCTCCAGCCCTACCGCGGTCACACCATGGGCTGGGCGAACCCGATGGTGCTGGCCCTGATCATCGGCGGGGTGGTGCTGCTGGCGGCCTTCGTACTGGTCGAGAGCCGGGTCGCGTCCCCGATGATCCAGCTCAGCCTGTTCCGGCTGCGCGCGTTCACCGCGGGCAACCTCGCCGGGCTGGCCATCTCCATCGGCCGCGGCGGCATGCAGTTCGTGCTGATCATCTGGTTGCAGGGCATCTGGCTGCCGCTGCACGGCTACGACTACTCCCGCACACCGCTGTGGGCCGGCATCTTCATGCTGCCGCTGACCGCGGGCTTCCTGCTCGCCGGGCCGGTGTCGGGGTACCTGTCGGACCGGTTCGGCTCACGCGGGCTCGCCACGTCCGGCGCGCTGCTGTTCGGGGCGAGCTTCCTCGGGCTGATGTGCCTGCCGATCGACTTCGACTACTGGGTGTTCGCGCTGCTGATCGCGCTCAACGGGATCGCGAGCGGGATGTTCGGCTCCCCGAACTCCTCCTCGATCATGGGCAGCGTGCCCGCGCACCTGCGCGGCGTCGCCTCCGGTATGCGCGCGACCTTCCAGAACTCCGGCACCGCCGTGTCGATCGGGGTGTTCTTCTCCCTGATGATCGCGGGCCTGGCCGGCAACCTGCCGCACACCCTGACCGCCCACCTCCAGCAGAACGGGGTGCCGCACGCCGCCGCCGCGCAGGCCGGCTCGCTGCCGCCGGTCGCGTCGCTGTTCGCCGCCCAGTTGGGGGTGAACCCGGTCGCCCACCTGCTCGGCCCGAGCGGGGTGCTGCCGAAGCTCACCCCGGAGCAGCGGCACGCGCTGACCGGCCGCGAGTTCTTCCCGCATCTGATCTCCGGGCCGTTCCACTCCGGCCTGACGATCGTCTTCCTCTTCGGCGCGGCTCTGGCCGTGCTGGCCGCGATCGCCTCCCTGCTGCGCGGTGGCCGCGACGAGCCCGGCACCGGGCAGCAGGGAGAGCAGGGGACGTCGACCGCCGAGGGCACGGCCTCCGCCCGGGCGTCCTGACCGCGCTCGGGCGTGAGCCGGCTCCGGAGCGAGCCGGCTCAGGCGTCCTGAAGCTGCTCGACCTCGACGTGCTTCGGGTAGAACGCCACGTGCCCGGCGATCGCGCCGACCGCGTCGTACGGCTCGCGGTAGGTCCACACGGCGTCGGCGATGGTGTCGTCACCGGTGACCAGCGAGTAGTAGGACGCGTCGCCCTTGTACGGGCAGTACGTGCTGCTGTCGGTGGGGGTCAGCGCGTCGGCTGCCACGTCGGCGAGCGGGATGTACTGGACGGCGGGGTAGTCGGCCTCCTGAAGGGTGAGGGCGCGGGTGGTGTCGGCGACGACCTTGCCGCCGGCGCGCACCACGACGCGGGCGGCCGTCGGCTCGACGGTGATGGGGTGGTCGGGGCCGGGCGTCTTGACGGGGCGTGCCATGAGGACTCCAGAACTCCAGACGGATGGACCGGGCTTCTTCCTTCGACAACCCCGGGCGGTCAGCCGCCATTCCCGCCGAACCCGGACAGCCGGCGCTGCACCTGGAGCAGGTACTCCTTGCGGTTCAGCGGGTTGTGGTCGGTGCGCGGCCGCTCGGGCACCCGGCCGGTGACCGGCTGGTAGTGGTGGAAGGCGCTCTCCAGGACCCCTTCGCCGCGGGTCAGGGTCGGCAGCTGCTGCTCCAGGTCGTGCACCCGGGCGGCGGGGATGTCGCCCTCCAGTTCGTATCCGCCGTCACGCGCCGTGGGGGTGCGGGGCGCGGCCCCGAGCCGGGCGAGCGCGGGCAGCATCGTGCCGAGCGCGTCGGCGGGCAGGTCGAGGCGGAAGCGGTGCATCGGCTCGTGCACGGTGGTGCCCGCCTGCCGCAGCGCCGCCAGCAGCACCAGCGGGGTCACGCCGCGGAAGTCCGCGCCGGTGCTGGACATGCTCTTGTCGAACGTGGCGTGGGCGTGGCTCTGCCGCGGGCTGTAGCCGGAGTGCGTCATGGTGACCACGCAGTCGGTGACCCGCCAGCCGTACAGCCCCTGCTCCAGCGTCCGGCACACCGTCTCCTCGACCGCGGCGAAGAACGCGTACGGCATCGCGCCCAGTTCCACGCCGAGTCGGAACCGCACCCCGCTGCCGACCGGTGCCGGCTCGACCCGCAGGCCGACCGTGGCCAGGAACGGGTTGCCGTCCTTCCCGTTGTACTCGACGGCCTCGCCGGTGCCGACCGGGCGCTCGATGTGCAGGGTGGTGGTCTGCCGGAAGTCGACGGCGAGCCCGAACTCGTCGGCCAACGTGGCCTGGATGACCTCCTTCTGCACCTCGCCGTAGAGCGACACCGCGATCTCCCGGCGCTGTTCGTCCCGGCGCAGGTCGATCAGCGGGTCCTGCTCGGCGAGTTGGGCCAGCGCGGCGTGCAGCGCGCCGCGCTCGGCGGGGCACCGGGCGCTGACGACGGTCTCCAGCGACGGGGGCGAGAAGTGCCGCTGCCGCTCATGGCCGGCGGGCGCCGCGCCGACGGTGTCGCCGATCCGTACCTCGCCCAGGCCCCAGATCCGGGCGATCCGGCCGGCCGGGACGCTGTCGCGCCGGGTGTCGGTGCCCGCGTCGAAGACGCTGATCGCGGTGACCTTGCCCGCGCCGGCCTCACCGGCCTCACCGGCCTCGCCGACTTCGCCGCCCGCGCGGTGCACCGGCAGCCGGTCGCGGGTGCGTACGGTGCCGGCCGTCACCTGGACGTAGGCGATCCGTTCGCCGGCCGCGCCGCGCTCCATCTTGAAGACGGTGCCGGCCACCGGTGCGGCCGGGTCGGGGCGCCGGGCGGGCAGCAGTTCGGCGATGCCGGCGATCAGCGCGTCGGTGCCGGCGCCGGTGACCGCGGAGCCGGCGTACACCGGGTGCACCTCGGCGGCGGCGGTCTGCTCGGCGAGCGCGGCGCGCAGCCGGGCGTGGTCGACGGCCGTCTCGTCGCGGACGTACGCCGCGAGCAGCCGGTCGTCGCGGCGGGAGAGCAGGTCGGCCAGCCGGGCATCGAAGCCGGGGTCGGCGGCGGTGTACGGCAGCGCGGCGGCCTGCCGCGTGCCCTGGTCGCGGGCGCCGGCCATCGGGACGATGTCGGGGGTGAGGCGGTGCGCGACGGCGTCGAGGGTCCGGTCGAGGTCGGCGCCGCGCCGGTCGAGCTTGTTGACGAAGATCAGTGTGGGGATGCGCAGCCGGCGCAGGGTGCGCATCAGGATGCGGGTCTGCGGCTGGACACCCTCGACCGCGGAGACCACCAGCACCGCCCCGTCGAGCACGCCGAGCACCCGCTCCACCTCGGCGATGAAGTCGGGGTGGCCGGGTGTGTCGATCAGGTTGACGTCGGTGCCGCCGAGCGCGCCGGGCAGCGTGAACGACACCACGGCCGACTTGATGGTGATGCCGCGCTGCTTCTCCAGGGCGAGGGAGTCGGTGGTGGTGCTGCCCTGGTCGACGCTGCCGATCTCGTCGATGACACCGGCGGCGTACAGCAGCCGTTCGGTCAGGCTGGTCTTACCGGCATCGATGTGCGCCAAGATGCCGAGGTTGAGCGAGGGGAGCGATTGCACGAAGCGTCATGTCCTCGAGGTCGGGGGTGTGTCCTGACTGAGCCGGCATGACGGAACCGCGCATGATCATCGCTCCTGGGGTCGGTGTGCTGTTTCGGTTACCGGCCGATCACAGCAGAGCCGCCGGGCGGCGGCAACGTGTTTTCCGGGTGCCGCGGACCCCCGTCCGCGGCGCGGCTCATCGGCCCGTACCGCTCCCGCCGCTCACACCCCCGCGCCGCTCGCACCACTCGCACCACCCGCGCTGCCCGCACCGCCCAGCAGCACGGCGGCGACGTCACCCGCTCGGGCGATTCCCTGCGCCCGGCCCGCCTCCGCCGCGGCCGGACGGCGCGCGGGGTCGAGGGGGTTGTGGCCGAACGCCCGGCGGGCGGCGGCGTCGGGGGTGAGCAGCAGCGTGCGCACTCCGGTCCGGGCCAGGGCGGCGGTCTCCGCGGCGGCACCGGGGTGCGGGCCGGGCACGTCGGGGATGGGGGCGAGCACCACGGCCCGGGCCTGGCCCATGGCGAGGGCCGGGTTGGCGCCGGAGCGCACCCCGCCGTCGATCCAGTGCCGGCCGCGCGCGGCGATCGGCGGCCAGATCCCGGGCACCGCGCCGGACGCGGCGACCGCGCGGCGCAGTTCGACCTCGCTCGCCCGGTCGAAGTACCCCGTCTCGCCGCTGTCCGCGTCGACCGAGGCGATCCGCAGCGGGCGTTGCGGCCACGCGGCGGCCGGGAGCAGCCGGCCGATCTCGGCGAGCACCTCCTCCTCACCGGTCCGTACGGCACCGCGCCCGAACCGGCCGAGCCGGCGCGCGGAGCCCGCGGAGGAGCGGCTGCCCAGCGCGGCCCACAGATAGCGGGCGGTCAGCACGAGGCCGATGCGCAGGTCGGGAGAGTACGCCGTCCCGTCGGTCTCCTGCGCGAACAGGTCGTCCGGCCGCTCCCCCGCGGTGATCCGCGCGCCGAGCACGGCGCCGGCGGACGTGCCGACGACCAGGTCCGCCGCCGTCAGGTCGCACCCGGCGTCCGCCAGGCCCTTCAGGACACCGATCTCCCAGGCCATCGCGGTGAACCCGCCCCCGCCGAGCACCAGCGCGGTGCCCTGCCCGCCGTTGGGTGCGTCGGGCGCGGCGGGTGCGTCGGGTGCGGCAGCACCTTCGGGCGCGTCGGCTGTGTCGGGCGCGGCCGGCGAGTCGGGCGCGTCAGGACCTTCGGACATGGAGAACCCCGTTCCTGTGTCGAGCGGCAGCGCTGCGGACCTTTAAACGGGGAGCACTCCCCGTTTTCCGAGCGACGGTAGCAGCCGCGCCAGCGGTGGCAACGCCCGCCCCGCCAGGCCCACTTCGGGCGCGGGTCAGCCCAGCAGGACCGGCAGCGAGGCCAGCCCCCTGAGCAGGGCGCCGGTGCGCCAGGCCGCAGCGGCCGGGTCCACGTCGAGGGCGAGGCGCGGGTGTTGCTCGAAGAGGACGCGCGGTGCGATCGCCGCCTCCGCGCGGGACGGCGGCGCACCCGGGCAGTGGTGGACGCCGTGCCCGAAACCGAGGTGGACGGGAGGGGCGCGGGGCCGGGCGGTTCGACCGCGGGCGGCGCAGCGTACGGGCAGATCGCGGGCCCCTCCGAACGGACGGCGCCCCGGCCGCGCCGACATCGGGCCGCCCTCCGCATCGGCCCGCCACAGCACACGGCCGCCACAGCACAGGGCCGCCACGGCGCCGGACCCTCGCCGCGGCCGGCCCCCGCCCGCCCGGATCGCCTCGGGTACGGTGCCGGTATGGACCGCACCCGCCCGCACGGATCGCCGCAGGCCGAAGCGGCGCCGCGGCGGCGGGATGCCGCGCGCAACCGGGAACTGCTGCTGGCGGCCGCGCACGCGGTCTACGCCGAGCACGGCGTGGAGGCGCCGATCGACGTGATCGCACGGCGGGCCGGGGTCGGCAACGCCACCCTCTACCGGCACTTCCCCGACCGGGGCGCGCTGGTGGAGGAGGTCTTCCGCGAGGCGCTGGGGCGCATCCGGGAACAGGGCGAGCGGGCCAGGACCGCCGAGGACGCCTGGGCCGGGCTGTGCGGCTACCTCGACGCGGTCTTCGGCATGCTGGCCGCCGATCGCGGCGCCAACGACCTGATGACGACCGGGCTTTCCGGTGTGCCGTCGCTCGACGCGCTGCACGCGCACAACCGCGAGACGCTCGCGGCACTGCTGGGCCGGGCCCGGGCCGACGGCACCGTCCGCCCGGACGCCACCACGGAGGACCTGCTGCTGGGCCTGCTGGCGCTGGGCCGCGTCGTCCCCGCGCTGGCCTCCGTCGAGGCCGGTGCCTGGCGCCGCCCGCTCGCCCTGCTCCTGGACGGTCTGCGGTCGCGGACCGAAGCAGACCTGCCAGGGCCGCACTTGACGGAGCGTCAATTCGCTTCCGTGCTGGCCGACTTCCGCACCTGACCGGCGGACGCGGCCGGTCCCCCCGGGTCAACCGGACGGCGCGCCGGCCCTCGGCGGGCAGTCGTGCCGGGCGCCGGTCAGCCCCATGACGTTCAGCACCGGCTCCCCGTCGTCGGGGATCTCGAAGGTGAAGGTCGCGCCGCTGGGCGTGGCGGTGAGCGCGCACTGGCTGCCGAAGGTGAAGCCGGCGCACGGCTCCCAGGGGCAACCGGCCCGGTCGAGGGCGTCCACCACGTCCCGGTGGGTGAGGTGAGCCGGGAACGCCTGCGACCTTCCGGGGACGGTGGAGGGCAGTTCGATCACGTCGCGCCAGGTCTGGACGCAGATCGGCGACCCGACTCTTCGGCAGCGGCAGACGGTCAGTTCGAGGTCGCCGTACGCGTACAGGCGCGGCCACCGGCCCGGCTCACCCCTCGCGCCGGCGTCCCACGGCTCGCCGAAGGCCGCGGTCACCTCGTCCCAGCCGGCGCCGACCTGCACCGGTCCCCACCGGCCCGTCGTCGCCATGCCGGCCAGGATGTCGGGTATCGCCACGCGGAGATCATGGCATCCGGCCCGGCCGCACTCCCCCGCTTTTCCGGCCCGGCGCCACCAGCCGCCTTCAATGGCCCGTAATAGATCCATTACGGTCGCGGCACCCGCGGACCCGGGGCCGGGGCGGCGGCGGGCAGCTTCGGGGTGCGGCGGGTGCCGGGCCAGCCGACGGCGGGCGGTTCCGGGGTGCGGCACGTGGGCGGCGGATGGGCGGAGAATGGGACGCATGAGCGAGATGCCCGAGCCGGCCGGTGCCGGCACGCTGAGCGGTGCCGCGTTCTTCCGGCCCGTCCGGGCCGGCAACGCGTTCGAGGAGACCGTCGAGCGGCTGCTCCAGGTGATCAAGCTGGGAGTGGTCGCGCACGGCGAACGGCTGCCGCCGCAAAGGGAGTTGGCGGAGCGCTTCAACGTCAGCCGGGTGACCCTGCGCGAGGCGCTGGGTTCGCTGGAGCAGGCCGGTTACGTGGAGTCGCGGCGCGGCCGTACCGGCGGGACCTTCGTCCTGCACCGGGCCGGCGGCCAGGACGGCCCGGGGCCGGGGCGGATGGCCGAGCGCGCGCCGGACGAGCTGGAGGACACCCTCGCCTACCGCCAGGCGCTGGAGATCGGCGCGGCCGAACTCGCCGCCAGCCGCACGCTGCGCCCCGAGGAGCGCCGCCACCTGGACAACCGGCTGCGGGACACGCACAGTTGCGACCCGGTCGACTACCGGCAGATGGACTCGCGCTTCCACCTGGCGATCGCCGAGCTGAGCGGTTCACGGTCGCTGGCCGCGAGCATCGCCGACACCCGGATGCGGCTCAACGACCTGCTCAACGCGATCCCGCTGCTGGAGCGGAACATCGAGCACTCCCAGGCCCAGCACGCCCGGATCGTGGCGGCGATACTCGGCGGCGACCCGGCCACGGCCCGCCGGGCGGCCGAGGAGCACCTGGCCGCCACCGCGTCGCTGCTGCGCGGCTTCCTCGGCTGAAAGGCGTTCCGGCCGTTCAACGCCCGGCACGGACAAGGCTCTTGACGGCGTACCTGGCGGAGTGAGACGGTCTCCCACCTAATGGACCAGCTCCATTCCATTGACCAGCTCGGGAGATGCCCCGGCCGCACCCGCGGTGCTCCGACCACGCCAACCTCCCCAGAAGGTGCCCATGTCTGTCCCCCGCCCACCAGACGACACCGAACCCTCCCCCACACCCTCTGACGCCGCCGTCCCCGCGCCCTCCGACACTCCCGCGCCCTCCGACACACCCTCTGACGCCGCCGTCCCCGCGCCCCGCGACGCGGCCCCCTCCTCCGACGAGCAGCGGCTGCGCGAACTCGGCTACGTCCAGGAGCTGGCCCGCTCCATGTCGGGCTTCTCCAACTTCGCCGTCTCCTTCTCCATCGTCTCGATCCTCTCCGGCTGCCTGACCCTCTACGGCTTCGGCATGAACACCGGCGGCCCCGCGCTCATCACCTGGGGCTGGCCGGTCGTCGGGCTGATGACCCTGTGCGTGGGCCTGTCCATGGCCGAGATCTGCTCCAGCTACCCGACCGCCGGCGGCCTGTACTACTGGGCGGCGAAGCTGGCCCCCTCCCGGGCACCGGCGTGGAGCTGGTTCACCGGCTGGTTCAACTTCCTCGGCCAGGTCGCGGTCACCGCGGGCATCGACTACGGCGCCGCCACCTTCCTCAACGCCCTGCTGGACCTCCAGTTCGGCCTGTCGGCCACGCCCGCCCACACCGTGGAGATCTTCGCGGTGATCCTCGTGGCGCACGGCCTGCTCAACACCCTGGGCGTGCGGCTGGTCGCGCTCTTCAACGACGTCAGCGTCTGGTGGCACCTGCTCGGCGTGCTGATCATCGTCGGCGTGCTGGTGTTCGTGCCCGACCACCACTCCTCCGCGTCCTTCGTCTTCGGCAAGTTCGTCAACGACACCGGCTTCCACAGCCCGTTCTACGTCGCGATGCTCGGCCTGCTGCTGGCGCAGTACACCCTCACCGGCTACGACGCCTCCGCGCACATGACCGAGGAGACCCACGACGCCGCCCGCTCCGGCCCGCGCGGCATCGTCAACGCGATCGTGGTCTCGCTGGTGGCCGGCTGGGTCCTGCTGCTCGGCCTCACCTTCGCCATCCAGAACTACGACGGCGAGCGGACCAGCGGCAGCGGGGTGCCGCCGGCCCAGATCTTCATCGACGCCATCGGGCACACCGGCGCCAAACTCCTGCTGCTGATCGTGATCGGCGCCCAGTTCTTCTGCGGGATGGCCTCGGTCACCGCCAACTCCCGGATGATCTACGCGTTCTCGCGAGACGGCGCGCTGCCCGGGTCGCGGCTGTGGCACCGGATCAACCCGCGCACCCAGACCCCGACCAGCGCCGTGTGGCTGGCCGCGGGCGGCGCGTTCCTGCTCGGCCTGCCGGCGCTGTGGAACTCCACCGCCTACGCCGCGGTCACCTCGGTCTCGGTGATCGGCCTCTACATCGCCTACGTCATCCCGGTGTACCTGCGGCTGCGGCAGGGCGACACGTTCGTGCGCGGGCCGTGGCATCTGGGGCGCTGGAGCCGTCCGATCGGTACCGTGGCGGTGGGCTGGACGGCACTGATCACCGTGCTGTTCATGCTTCCCACCGTCAGCCCGATCACCGCCCTCAGCTTCAACTACACCCCGGTCGCGGTTGCCGTCGTGCTGGGCTTCGCGGGGGTGTGGTGGCTGGTCTCGGCCCGGCGCTGGTTCACCGGCCCCCGGGTGCAGAGCAGCCTCCAGGAGTCCGACCTCGTCGCGAGCGATGTGGAGAAAAGTTGAGCAGCGTCCGCCTCACCTTCGACGATCTGCGCGAGCGCGTCGCGGCCAGCGCCGTCGACACCGTCGTGCTGGCGATGACCGACATGCAGGGCCGCCTCCAGGGCAAGCGCGTCGCCGCCGACTTCTTCCTGTCCGACGTGGTGCCGAACGCGGCGGACGGCTGCGGCTACCTGCTGGCCGTCGACGTCGACATGAACACCGTCGACGGCTACGCCCTCTCCTCCTGGGAGGGCGGCTACGGCGACCTCGTGCTCGCGCCGGACCTCGACACCCTGCGGATGGTGCCCTGGCACCCGGCGACCGCCATGGTCCAGTGCGACGTCACCCACCACGACGGCACCGCGGTCGGCGTCTCGCCCCGGCAGGTGCTGCGCCGCCAGCTCGACCGCCTCGCCGAGCACGGCTGGCACGCCTACGCGGGCACGGAACTGGAGTTCATCGCCTTCCGCGACACCTACGAGCAGGCGTGGGAGAGCGACTACCACCGGCTGACCCCGGTCAACCAGTACAACGTCGACTACTCCATCCTCGGCACCTCCCGGATCGAGCCGCTGCTGCGCCGTATCCGCAACGGGATGGCCGGCGCGGGCCTGACCGTGGAGTCGGCGAAGGGCGAGTGCAACCCCGGGCAGCACGAGATCGCCTTCAAGTACGGCCCGGCGCTGGCCACTTGCGACGACCACGCGGTGTACAAGACCGGCGCGAAGGAGATCGCCGCGCAGGACGGCGTGAGCCTCACCTTCATGGCCAAGTACGACGAGCGGGAGGGCAACTCCTGCCACATCCACCTGAGCCTGCGCGACGACGAGGGCCGCCCGGTGCTGGCGGGCGAGCGCCCGCACGGCTTCTCCACGGTGATGGAGCACTTCCTGGCCGGTCAGCTCGCCTGCCTGGCCGACTTCGCCCTGCTGCTCGCGCCGAACGTCAACTCCTACAAGCGCTACGTCGAGGGCAGTTTCGCGCCCACCGCGATCGCCTGGGGCCGCGACAACCGCACCTGCGCGCTGCGGGTGGTCGGCCACGGGCCGTCGCTGCGGTTCGAGAACCGGGTGCCGGGCGGGGACGTCAACCCGTATCTGGCGGTGGCCGCGCTCGTCGCGGCCGGGCTGTACGGCGTCGAGCACGAGCTGCCGCTGGAACCGGAGTTCACCGGCAACGCGTACGCCTCCGCGGCCCCGCGGGTCCCGGCCACCCTGCGCGACGCGGTCGACGCCTTCGAGCGCAGCGACCGCGCCGTGTCGGCCTTCGGCCCGGACGTCGTCGACCACTACGTACACGCCGGCCGGACCGAACTGGCCGCCTTCGACCGGGCGGTGACCGACTGGGAGCGGCGCCGCGGATTCGAGCGGCTGTGACCCGCCGCCCCCGCCGCCCGCTGATCGGCGTCACCGGCTACCTGGACGACGCCGCCTGGGGCGTCTGGCGGCAGCCCGCCGCCCTCGTCCCGCACACCTACGTCGAGTCCGTCACCCGCGCGGGCGGCACCGCGGTCGTGCTGCCGCCGCAGGCCGACGGCGCCGGCGACGTGCTCGACCGGCTCGACGGGCTGCTGCTCGCGGGCGGGCCCGACGTGGACCCGGCGCGGTACGGCGCGGCGCCGCATCCGCGCACGGGCGCACCGCACGAGGCCCGCGACGCCTGGGAGTTCGGCCTGCTGGCCGGCGCGCTCGACCGGGACCTGCCGGTGCTCGCGGTGTGCCGCGGGATGCAGGTGCTCAACGTCGCGCTCGGCGGCGCGCTGGTCCAGCACCTGCCGGACCGGGTCGGCGACAGCGCGCACCAGCCGGCACCGGCGACGTTCGGACGGCGGACGGTACGCACCCGGCCGGGCAGCTTCCTGCACGGCGTCCTCGGCGCCACTTCCGAGGTGTCCTGCTACCACCACCAGGCGGTCGGCGCCCTCGGTACGGGGCTGCTGCCCGCGGCCTGGAGCGAGGACGAGACCGTCGAGGCGCTCGAACGGCCCGGCGGCGGGTTCGCCGTCGGCGTCCAGTGGCACCCGGAGGCGGACGCGGCCGACCCGCGCCTGTTCACCGCGTTCGTGGCGTCGGTCCGGGGAGCCCGGGGAAGCGCGCCATGACGCCGGCCGCACGGGCGTACGGCTCGGCCGGTCGTCCCGCCGGCTCCGGGCGCCGGACCCGGACCCGCACGGCTCGCCGCACTCGGAGCCGCACCCGCACCGCTCACCGTATCGACCGCTCCCAGGACAGGGTGGACAGCTGATGCCCCGACCAGACACCGCCGCGGCGGACACCACCGCACCGGACGAGGCCGCCGAGCCGTGGCCGGTGGTGAACCCGGCCACCGAGGAGATCCTCAGCACCGTGCCGATGGCCGACCTGGCCGGGACGGACGCGGTGATCGCCCGCAGCCGCGCCGCGTTCGCGACCTGGCGCCGGGTGGCACCGGCCGACCGGGCCCGGCTGCTGCGGGCGTTCGCCGCCGCCGTGGACGCCGACCGCGCGCACCTGGCGGAGCTGGAGGTCGCCAACTCCGGCCACACGCTGGGCAACGCGCAGTGGGAGGCGGCCAACGTCCGCGACGTCATCGAGTACTATGCCGCCGCGCCCGAACGGCACTCCGGTCGCCAGATCCCGGTGGCCGGCGGCCTGGACGTCACCTTCCACGAGCCGCTCGGCGTGGTCGGCGTCATCGTGCCGTGGAACTTCCCGATGCCGATCGCCGGGTGGGCGCTGGCCCCCGCGCTGGCGGCCGGCAACACCGTGGTGCTCAAGCCGGCCGAGCTGACCCCGCTGACCGCCCTGCGGCTGGGCCGGTTGGCGCTGGAGGCGGGCCTGCCGCCGGGCGTGCTGGAGGTGCTGCCCGGCCGGGGCGACGTCGTGGGGCGGCGCTTCGTCACCCACCCGGACGTCCGCAAGGTCGTCTTCACCGGCTCCACCCGGGTCGGCAAGGAGATCATGGCGGGCTGCGCGGCCCAGGTGAAGCCGGTGACGCTGGAGTTGGGCGGGAAGAGCGCCAACATCGTCTTCGCGGACGCGGACCTGGCGAGGGCCGCCGCGACCGCGCCGTCCGCCGTCTTCGACAACGCCGGGCAGGACTGCTGCGCGCGTTCGCGGATTCTCGTCCAGCGCTCGGTGTTCGACGACTTCATGGCACGGCTGGAGCCCGCGGTGCGGGCGGTGCGGGTCGGTGACCCGTCCGACCCGGCCACCGAGATGGGGCCGTTGATCTCGGCCGCCCGGCGCGCCGCGGTCGCCGCGTACGTGCCCGAGGACGCCCCGGTCGCCTTCCGCGGCAGCGCCCCGGACGGCCCGGGCTTCTGGTTCCCGCCGACCGTGCTGGCCCCGGTGCGGCCCGACGACCGCGCGTTCACCGAGGAGATCTTCGGGCCGGTGGTGACCGTGGTCCCGTTCACCGACGAGGAGGACGCCGTACGCATCGCCAACGACACGTCCTACGGCCTGTCGGGTTCGATCTGGACCCGCGACGTGGGGCGGGCGATCCGGGTGGCGCGTGCCGTCGACGCGGGCAACCTGTCGGTCAACTCGCACTCCTCGGTGCGCTATTCGACCCCGTTCGGCGGGTTCAAGCAGTCCGGCCTCGGCCGCGAGCTGGGCCCGGACGCACTCGACGCCTTCACCGAGACCAAGAACGTCTTCATCGCCACGGAGGAATGAACCCATGACGCTCGCACCACGCCTGGACGGCCGCGTCGCCGTGATCACCGGAGCCGGCAGCGGCATCGGGCTGGCCAGCGCCCGCCGGATGGCCGCCGAGGGGGCCAAGGTGGTCTGCGTCGACGTGGACGCGGACACCGGCGCCGCCGCCGCGCAGGAGGTCGGCGGCCTGTTCGTCCGGGCCGACGTCACCGACGAGGACGCGGTACGCGGGATGTACGAGACGGCGGTCGCCACGTACGGGCGGCTCGACATCGCGTTCAACAACGCGGGGATCTCTCCGCCGGAGGACGACTCCATCCTCACCACCGGCCTGGAAGCCTGGCGCCGGGTGCAGGAGGTGAACCTGACCAGCGTCTACCTGTGCTGCAAGTACGCCATCCCGCACATGCAGCGGCAGGGCAAGGGCTCGGTCATCAACACGGCGTCGTTCGTGGCGGTGATGGGCGCGGCGACCTCGCAGATCTCGTACTCCGCGTCCAAGGGCGCCGTGCTGTCGATGAGCCGGGAGCTGGGGGTGCAGTTCGCCCGCGAGGGCATCCGGGTCAACGCGCTGTGCCCCGGGCCGGTCAACACCCCGCTGCTGCGGGAGCTGTTCGCCAAGGACCCGGAGCGGGCCGCCCGCCGCCTGGTGCACATCCCGCTCGGCCGGTTCGCCGAACCGGAGGAAGTGGCCGCCTCGGTGGCGTTCCTGGCGAGCGACGACTCATCGTTCATCACGGCGTCCACCTTCCTGGTCGACGGCGGGATCTCGGGGGCCTATGTGACGCCGCAGTAGCGGCCGGGGCACGCGGGTCCGGCGCCGGCGGCCAGGCGCCGGCGGCCCGACGCACGCCATCGGGCGCCCGCGGTCGGGCGCCCGCGGTCCGACATCGTGTTCGACGCACCCTGTTCGGCGCCGTCCCACGTGATGCACCCTGTCCCAGGCACCCCACAACCCAACGGAACGGCGGATCACATGAATGACGTCAGTCGCAGGAAGTTCATGGCCCTGTCGGCGGCAGCGGCCGCGGCGGCGACCGTCGGCGGCGCGGCGGACGCCACCGCCGCGGCCGCCCCCGGCGACGCGCCGGCCGCGGCACCGGCGGCCACCGGAACGCTGACCGACGCCAAGCACATCGTGATCCTCATGCAGGAGAACCGCTCCTTCGACCACTACTTCGGCACGCTGAAGGGCGTCCGCGGCTTCGCCGACCGCAGCGCGATCCAGGTCGCGGGCGGCTACAGCGTCTTCAACCAGCCCAACGGCGCCGGCCGGCAGTACCCGTGGCAGTTCAGCGCCACCGAGCCGGCCGGCGGCGCCGACCCCGAGCGGCTGGCGCAGTGCAGCGGCGACCTCGCGCACGGCTGGGCGGACCAGCACGCGGCGTGGAACGGCGGCCGGATGGACGGCTGGGTCGCCGCCAAGGGCAACGTCCGCACCCTCGGCTACCTCCACCGCGACGACATCCCCTTCCACTACGCGCTCGCCGACAACTACACCGTCTGCGACGCCTACTTCAGCTCCACGCTCAGCGCCACCGGCCCCAACCGCACCTTCCACTGGAGCGGCCAGATCGACCCGGACGGCCGGAGCGGCGGGCCCGCCTACGACGGCGGCTCGGAGTCGGGGCTGCGCTGGCAGACCTACGCCGAGGCGCTCCAGGACGCCGGGGTGAGCTGGAAGGTCTACCAGAACGCGGCGGACAACTTCACCGACAACGCCCTCGCCTACTTCACGCAGTTCACCTCCGCGGCCGCCGGCACCCCGCTGCACGACCGGGGCATGGGCTCGGTGCCCAAGGTGACCGGGAAGACCCCGGACGACATCGCCGCCGCGATCAAGGCCGACGTCCTGTCGGGCACCCTCCCCCAGGTCTCCTGGGTGGTGGCCGACGAGGGCTCCTCCGAGCACCCGTACGCGACACCGGCCGACGGCGCGCACTTCGTGCACATGGTCATCGACGCGCTGGGCGCCGACCCGGCCGTCTACAACTCCTCGATCCTCTTCCTCAACTACGACGAGAACGACGGCTTCTTCGACCACGTGCCGCCGCCGGTCCCGGTGGACGGCACCGCCGGCGAGTTCTGGACCGGCACCCCCGTCGGGCTCGGCGTCCGGGTCCCGATGATCGCGATATCCCCCTGGAGCAGGGGCGGTTGGGTCGACTCCGAGGTCTTCGACCACACCTCGGTGCTGCGCTTCCTGGAGACCTGGACCGCGGCCCTGGGCACCCCCGCCACATGCCCGAACATCAGCGCCTGGCGCCGCGCGGTCTGCGGCGACCTCACCTCGGCGTTCGACTTCGCCCATCCGGTGCCCGGGCTGCCCTCGCTGCCCGACACCTCGGCCGTGATCGGCGAGTCCACCTGCGCGCCGCTGCCCAACCCGGCGCCGGTGACCAACGCGCTGCCCGCGCAGGAGTCCGGCACCCGACCGGCCCGCGCGCTGCCGTACCAGCCGGGCGCCAACCTCGACCACATCGAGTTCGACGCCGGCGGCGTGACCCAGGTCTGGCTGGCGATGGACAACACCGACGCCCGCTCGACCCGCACGGTGCACTTCGCCGCCTACGCCAACGCCCACCGCGGTGGCGGCCCCTGGCAGTACACCGTCGCCGCGGGCAGCGCCACCAGCGACTTCTTCAACTGCGGCCCCGGCTACGGCGACGGGAAGTACGACCTCAGCGTGGTCGGCCCCAACCGCTTCCTGCGCCGCTTCCAGGGCGACACCACCGCGCCGGGCAAGGACGTCGCCGTCACGTCCTCCTACGCCGTCACCAGCAGCACCGGCAAGCTCGCGCTCTGGTTCGACCTCGCCAACAACGGCTCCGCACCGGTCACGTTCACCATCACCAGCGGCAACTACCGCACCGACGGCCCCTGGACGTACCAGGTCCCGGCCGGCGGGCATGTGGCCGACTACTTCAACGCGGTGGCCTACTTCAACGGCTGGTACGACATGACGGTGACGGTCAGCAGCGACCCGAGCTGGTCGCAGCGGTTCAGCGGCCACCTGGAGACCGGGCTGCCGAGCGTCAGCGGCTGACCGCCGGGGTCAGCCGCCGGCGGCCGGGGTCAACAACTGGCGGCGGCCGGGGTCAACGGCTGCGCGCCGCACGGCGGTTGGCGCGCAGCCACTCCTTGTTCATCGAGGTGATCGACAGCAGCGGGATGCCCTTGGGGCAGGCGGTGGCGCACTCGCCGGTGAGCGTGCAGCCGCCGAAGCCCTCGGCGTCCATCTGCCCGACCATGTCCAGCACGCGGCTCTCGCGCTCCGGTCCGCCCTGCGGGAGCGCGGCGAGGTGGTTGACCTTCGCGGAGGTGAAGAGCATCGCGGAGCCGTTGGGGCAGGCCGCGACGCAGGCGCCGCAGCCGATGCACTCGGCGTGCTCGAAGGCCCGGTCGGCGTCGGGCTTGGGCACGGGCGTGGCGTGTGCCTCGGGCGCGGCGCCGGTGGGCACCGAGACGTAGCCGCCGGCGGAGATGATCCGGTCGAAGGCGGAGCGGTCCACCACGAGGTCGCGGACGACCGGGAAGGCGGCCGCGCGCCAGGGTTCGACGTCGATGGTGTCGCCGTCGCGGAAGGACCGCATGTGCAGCTGGCAGCTGGTGGTGCGCTCGGGGCCGTGCGCGTCGCCGTTGATGACGACGCCGCACGCGCCGCAGATGCCCTCGCGGCAGTCGTGGTCGAAGGCGACCGGGTCCTCGCCGTCGAGGGTGAGGCGTTCGTTGAGGGTGTCGAGGACTTCGAGGAAGGACATGTCGGGCGAGACGCCGTCGACCTCGTAGGCGGTCATGGCACCGGGGGCGTCGGCGTTCTTCTGCCGCCAGATGCGCAGGGTGAGCCTCATGCGTAGCTCCGCTGGGTGGGGTGGACTTCGGTGAAGACGAGCTCTTCGCGGTGCAGCAGGGGCGGCGCTCCGGTGCCGGTGTACTCCCAGCCGGCGGCGTAGCTGAACTCGTCGTCGCGGCGGGCGGCCTCGCCGTCGGGGGTCTGCGACTCCTCGCGGAAGTGGCCGCCGCAGGACTCGGCGCGGTGCAGGGCGTCCAGGCACATGAGTTCGGCGAGTTCGAGGTAGTCCACCACGCGGTTGGCGCGCTCCAGGGACTGGTTGAACTCCGCCTCGGTGCCGGGCACCTTGATCCGGCGCCAGAACTCCTCGCGGATCTGCGGGATGCGCTCCAGGGCCTTGCGCAGGCCCTGCTCGGTGCGGGACATCCCGCAGAACTCCCACATCAGCTCGCCGAGTTCGCGGTGGAAGGAGTCGGCGGTGCGGTCGCCGTCGACGCTCACCAGCCGGTGCAGCCGCTCCTTGGTGCCGGCCATCGCCTCGACCACGGCGGGGTGTTCGGCGTCGACCGGGTCGGCGGCCGGGTGCCGGGCGAGGTAGTCGTTGAGGGTGGCGGGCAGCACGAAGTAGCCGTCGGCCAGGCCCTGCATGAGCGCGGACGCGCCGAGCCGGTTCGCGCCGTGGTCGGAGAAGTTGGCCTCGCCGATCGCGAACAGCCCGGGCACGGTGGTCTGCAGGTCGTAGTCCACCCACAGCCCGCCCATCGTGTAGTGCACGGCCGGGTAGATCCGCATCGGCACCTCGTACGGGTTCTCCGCGGTGATCCGCTCGTACATCTCGAAGAGGTTGCCGTACTTCTCCTCCACCGCGCGCCGGCCCAGCCGGGCGATGGCGTCGGCGAAGTCGAGGTAGACGCCCTGGCCGCCGGGGCCGACGCCGCGGCCCTCGTCGCAGACGTTCTTCGCGGCGCGGGAGGCGATGTCGCGCGGCACGAGGTTGCCGAACGAGGGGTAGATCCGCTCCAGGTAGTAGTCGCGTTCGGCCTCGGGGATCGCGGCGGGCGGGCGGGTGTCGCCCTGGGCCTTCGGCACCCAGATCCGGCCGTCGTTGCGCAGCGACTCGCTCATCAGCGTCAGCTTCGACTGGTGGTCGCCGGTGCGCGGGATGCAGGTGGGGTGGATCTGGGTGAAGCACGGGTTGGCGAAGTACGCGCCGCGGCGGTGGGCCCGCCAGATCGCGGTGGCGTTGGAGTTCATCGCGTTGGTCGACAGGTAGAAGACGTTGCCGTAGCCGCCGGAGGCGAGCACGACGGCGTCGGCGAGGTGGGTGCTGACCTCGCCGGTGACCAGGTCGCGGGCGACGATGCCGCGGGCCCGCCCGTCCACGACGACCAGGTCCAGCATCTCGGTGCGCGGATGGATCTCCACGTTGCCGGCCGCGATCTGCCGGGACAGCGCCTGGTAGGCGCCGAGCAGGAGTTGCTGGCCGGTCTGGCCGCGGGCGTAGAAGGTGCGGGAGACCTGGACGCCGCCGAAGGAGCGGGTGTCGAGCAGGCCGCCGTACTCGCGGGCGAACGGCACGCCCTGCGCGACGCACTGGTCGATGATCTCCACCGAGATCTGCGCCAGCCGCCGCACGTTGGACTCGCGGGCGCGGAAGTCGCCGCCCTTCACGGTGTCGTAGAAGAGCCGGTGGATGGAGTCGCCGTCGTTGCGGTAGTTCTTCGCGGCGTTGATGCCGCCCTGCGCGGCGATGGAGTGGGCCCGGCGCGGGGAGTCCTGGTAGCAGAACTGCACGACGTGGTAGCCCTGTTCGGCGAGGGTGGCGCCCGCGGAGCCGCCGGCCAGCCCGGTGCCGACCACGATCACGGTGTGCTTGCGGCGGTTGGCGGGGTTGACCAGCTTCGCGGTGAAGCGGCGGGTGTCCCAGCGGTCCTCGATCGGCCCGTCGGGGGCCTTGCTGTCGGCGATGGGCGCGCCGGTGCCGTAGCGGGTGTAGTCGGTCAACTCGGCTCCCTCAGTGGACGGTTCCGGTCATGACGCCGACCGGTACGGCGATGAAGCCGGCCGTCAGCAGGACCGCGATGCCGGTGGCGGTGGCCTTCAGCGCACGGTCACGGCGGCGGTTGCCCGCGCCGAGCGTCTGCGCGGCGCTCCAGAAGCCGTGCTGGATGTGCAGCCCCAGCGCGAGCATCGCCACGATGTAGATGACGTCGCCGTACCAGGTGTGGAAGGTCGCCTCGACGTTCTGGTACGGGTGCCCGGGTTGGGCGTTGCGGTTGACGGTGAGCGTGGTCAGGTCCAGCAGGTGCCAGACGATGAACAGCGCGAGGATCACTCCGCCCCAGCGCATGGTGCGGGTGGCGTAGCTGGAGCGGGCCTTGCGGTGGGCGTAGCCGACCGGACGGGCCCGCAGGTCGCGGCGGCTGAGCTGGTAGGCGGTCACGCCGTGCGCGACGACCGCGACGACGAGGACCACCCGGATGATCCACAGCGCCCACTCGTAGTGCAGCGCGGGCTCGCCGAGGGTGCGCAGCCAGTGCGCGTACCCGTTGTAGTCGTCGGCGCCGAAGAAGATCTTGAGGTTGCCGAGCATGTGGGCGACCAGGTAGAGCAGCATGACCAGCCCGCTCACCGCCATGACCGCTTTCTTGCCGACGGTGGAGTCCCAGGCCGTTTTCAGCGTGGGCGGCCGCCGGTATGTCCGCGTTGCCAATGCCATGGACACGACGGTAGGGCGCCGACCGATGAGTGGTCCAAGACATGATCCGGCTCGTTTCCATAGCGAACGCCTATGAAGGCGTACGCTGAGGGCATGCAGTTCCAGCAGCTCGCGTACTTCGTGGCGGTCGCGGAGACGCGGCACTTCACCCGCGCTGCGGAGGCCGTGCACGTCTCGCAGCCGTCGTTGTCCCAGCAGATCAGGGCGCTGGAGAAGGAGCTGGGGGCGCCGCTGTTCAGCCGGGCGCGCGGCAACATCGCGCTCACGGACGCCGGGGAGGCGCTGCTGCCGCTGGCGGTGCGCATCCTCGCCGACGCGGACACCGCGCGGCACGAGGTGCTGGAGCTGGCGCAGTTGCGCAGCGGCCGGGTGCGGCTGGGCGCCACGCCCAGCCTGTGCACGGGGCTGCTGCCGGTCGTGCTGCGCGCCTTCCACGACCGGCACCCCGGAATCCGGCTGCTGCTGGAGGAGGGCGGCTCCCACGACCTGGTCCGCGAGCTGGCCCGCGGGGCACTCGACCTCGCGCTGGTGGTGCTGCCGCTGCCCAGCCCCTCCCCCGCGCTCACCACGGTCGAGCTGTTCCAGGAGGACCTGGTCGCCGTCTCCGCGGTCGGCGCGGACCCGCCGCCCACGCCGCTGCGGATCGAGGATCTGCGCGGGCAGCCGATGGTGATGTTCCGGCACGGGTACGACTTGCGGGACCTGACGCTCGGCGCGTGCCGCGCCGCCGGTTTCGAGCCGACCTTCACGGTCGAGGGCGGCGAGATGGACGCGGTGCTGGGGTTCGTACGGGCCGGGCTCGGGATCGGGGTGGTGCCCTCCATGGTGGCCGCCCGGGCCGGCGACGGCCTGCGCGTCACGCCGCTGGCCCGCCCCGGCCTACGGCGCACCGTCGCGCTCGCGCACCGCAGCGATGTGGCTCCGCCGCGGGCCGCGCGGGTGCTCCAGCAGGTCATCCTCTCCGAGGCGCCTCCCCGGTGACCCGCCCCCCGGGGTGGTCCGTCCTGCCGGCCCAGGCCCCGCCCGCCGTCCGGTGGGGAGCCGACCGCGGTGGAGCAGCGCGAATAGTGTGTGCCGACGGGCAGGCTCAACAACCTGCCCGAGTTGCCGGAAAGCGTACGGCCCCCTGACCATGCCCGGCCCCGCACCCGGGCAGGACACCGGCCCAACACCCTCCAGCCGGCCGCGTTCCCACCGCGCACCACCCACGTTGCGTGGTCTTTTGCCCGTGGTTGCCCCTGCCCAACGGCCTTACTCTGAATGGTGAAAGGGGGTCGCCATGACCGCAGATCTCGGCGACAACGTCCGCAGGTACCGGCGTATGGCCGGACTCAGTCAGGAACAGCTTGCCGACGAAGCCGAACTGTCCACCGGCACCATTCAAAAAGTCGAACAGGGCGGCAGCGTCCGTATCGAAACCCTCCACACCATCGCCCGCGCTCTGGGCATCAGGACTTCCCAGCTTCTCGCCGAAGACCCGCCCAATCCGCAACGGCATGTCCCAGGCGAACGCCTCAGTCTCCAGGCCCTGCGTATCGCCCTGACCCCGCCTCTCGCGCTGACCCTCACGGCAGACTCCCCCGCACCGTCAGCCGACGAGGAGCCCAGCTTGAACCGGTTGCGGCGCAGGACGCAGGATGCCGCCCTGCTCTACCCGGCCGGACGGTACGAAAGCCTCGCCGCCGTCCTGCCCGGTCTGGTCCGCGACGCCGACGCCGCCGTCACCTACTACAGCGATGGTGAGGAACGTCAGCACGCGCTGCTGGCCCGCGTGGACGTGCTGGGTCTGACCGGCCGGTACCTCACCCAGGTCCGCCAGTTCGACATCGCGCACGCCGCGATCCGGGCCGCGATCACCGACGCACGTAGCGCCCAAGACCCCCAGGTGACAGCCGCTCAGGTACGGGGGCTGTGTTTCGTGCTGTTGCGGACCGGCCGGTTCGACGAAGCCGAGGACGCCGCAGTCCGGGCCATGGACCTGGTGGAGCCCAAACTCATGGACTCCGAACCTGGCCAATACGCCGTGTGGGGTGCTGTCGCGATGGAGGCCGCCGCAGCAGCTGTCCGCAACAACCGGCCGAAGGAAGCAAAGGAATACCGCCGCGCAGCATCTGTCGCCGCCGCCGCTATCGGACGCCAGCACGAATATGACTTGCATGGCATCGAGGGCCCTTTCGGTCCCGTCACAGCAGCCATGAAGTCCGTGGAAGACGTGATGGTCATCGGCGACGTACGAACGGTCGTACGCAGAGCCGAAAACGAAGAAGCACTTTCCCCAAAAACGTGGAAGCGCACAGGAGGCCCGAGCCGTGGCGATCGCAACCGGTTCGCCCTGGACGTGACCCGCGCTTACGCCCGCACCGGCGACACGACGCGCGCGGGAGAGGACCTGCACCGTCTCTACCGCACAGCGCCCGAATGGCTGCTCCACCAGAAGGCCGCCGTCGACGCCTGGCAGGAGATCGCCGCCAAGCGCAAGCGCAGCCTCCCCGCCGAGATGCGCGAAGTAGGCCGCCACCTGGGCATCATCGGCTGACTGCAACGCAGCGGGGCCGTTCATGACGCCACATCGGGAAAGCCGATCCCGCGCAGGTCCCACTCTCCCCGCCCCCCTCTTACGGTGTGCACACGTTGAACCGCGCAGCGTGAGAGGAACGGTGATGACACACCGTACAGAAGCAGAGCACCAGCGCCGCCGCGACCTCGCCGACGCGGCAGCCGGGATCACGCCGCGCCTGACCGAGGCCCTTCTCGACGCCTTGCGTGTGGCCCGCAGTCGGGGTGACCGCCTGTCGCCCCCCGCGCCGACCCTCGACAGCCCGGAAGAGCTCACCGAAGCCGCCGCACGGGGCTTTTCCCCGTTCCGGCCGGGGCTCCCCCGTCACTGGGCGTCCGGCGTCAACGACCAGCACGGGCGCGGCCTGGCTCTCGTAGCGAGTCTGACCGAGCGCTGGGGCGCCGAACCCTGCCAACGCGCGCAGCGCTTCATCTGCGGCAGGCGGACGCTGGTGCCGGACGAGCTGGTGCGTACGGTGCTGAGCCTGGTGAAGGCGGACGACGTGTACGCGTACACCCGGGAGGACATGTTCGCGACGCTCGTGTGCACGATCGAGGTGCACCGAGGGCCGGTTCACTACGGTGCGGCGCTCAACCTGCGCGGGCCGGAGGCCGGCACGCTGTGGGCGCTGTGGCGGGACGGCGGCACCCCGAGCGCGGTGATCGAGATTGCGGACTGTCCGGCCGGGCGGGAAGTGGACTGCCCGTGCAGCGAGTTCGCCGGCCATCCCGGCGGCCACAGCTGGGAGTTGGACGACCCGCCCCGTATGCCCACGGCTTTTCCGCTGGAGCGGCGGCCGCCGTCTTAGGCGATCGCCGCTGTCCACCTGAATGACAAGGAACGAGAATCAGATGAGCAGCACACCTTCCGCTTCGGCTGGGTCCTCGGCCTTACCGGCTCCCGCTCGGCGGTGGACCCTCACCGACACGGACGGCCGCACCCTCACCGGCCACCTGCCCCCGTGGGCCGGGAACGACCCGAGCGAGCACAACGTACCCCCCGACGCCTGGGAGGACCGGCTCGCCGACATCCACCTCACCCGGCACTTCCCGGGACCCACGGTCCCCGTCTACTGCGCCACCAGCCCCGCCCCGGGACCCGTCGCCGAGGAAACCTTCTCCTGCACCCTGGACTGCAACCCGCACGCCGAAGCACCCGAACCCCGCACCCCGCTGGTCAACCTGCACCTGTGCGGGGACAGTTGGCTCACCGACCTCGGCCCGCAGGACCTGACCCGGCTCGCCGCCACCTTCCGCTGGGTCGCGAACCGCCTCGACCAGGAAATCCGGCCCGCCCTGGTGGACGCACAAGAGGACTGGGCCAGGCACGCCGACCCCGATCTGAAGGGCGCGTTGCCGGGAAACAGCCGCATCCCTTGGCCTCCCTCGCGGTGAGCAGGCGACCCCCAGGGCACCTGCATCTGTTCCGCTCCGAGCACCCGCCAACCCGGAGAGTCGATAAACGGTCACGAAATGTAGTCGGCTGCCAACGACCGATCCGCCAGGAGGCGCCTGCGGCGGAGGTGACCCCGGCAGCGCGCTCGGGCACCGGCAGGAGTGGCGCGGGGGTCGGGGCCGGTGCGGGAGCCGGGGCAGGGCGGGGGGAGGGTCAGAGCCGGAGGGGGAGCTTCGTGCGGGGGCCGGGGGCGCTGCCCGTGTTGGAGGTGCCCGCGGGTTCGAGGAGGAGGACGGCGGTCTCCTCGTCGGCGCGGGGACAGTGCTCCGCGCCCTTGGGCACGACGAACAGCTCGCCGGGCCCGAGGACCACGTCGCCGTCGCGCAACTGGATGGTCAGACGGCCGCTGACCACGAGAAACAGCTCATCGGTGTCGTCGTGGCGATGCCAGACGAACTCGCCGTGCAGCTTCGCGAGCTTCACCTCGTAGTCGTTGACGTCGGCGACGGTCCGCTGCGCCCACAGCTCGTCGAACGAAGCGAGCTTGGCCGCGAGGTTCACGGCTGCGGGCCCGGACGTGGCAGGGTTGGTGGGGTCGGTCATGGGCTGAGGGTGGCCGAACCGGCCGGTGGGGGTCTTGTACGTTCCTGACCCGTGTGGCGGAGAGGGGGTGCCGTGGACGGCCCCGAGATCCATCAGGTGGACGCGTGGCGCCCGGGGGTGCCGGGCATCACGGAGGTGCTGCACGCGCACTTCACGGACCACGCCTACCCCGTGCACACCCACACCACGTGGGACCTGATGCTGCTGGACGACGGCGTCGTCGACTTCGCGCTGGACCGCACCCGCCACGGCGCAACGGACGCCAGCCGGGTCGTGCTCCTTCCGCCCGGCGTCCCGCACGACGGCCGGACGGTCAACCCGGCGGGCTTCCGCAAGCGCGTGCTGTACCTGAGCACGGATGTGCTGCCCGCCCGGCTGGCCGGGAGGGCCGTGGCCGGCCCGATCCTCGGCGACCCGGCGCTGCGCGCCAGGGTGCACCGGCTGCACGGGACCCTGCGCGACCAGGACGACGCGCTCGAAGCGCAGTCACGGCTCGCCTTCGTCCGGGAGCGGCTGCTGGTCCACCTCGACGCCCACCGGGTACGGCCCCCGGGCCGCGAGGGGGACCGGCTCGCCGCTCGGCTACGGGAACTCCTCGACGCCCGGATCGCCGACGGCCTCACCCTCGACGAGGCCACCACGCTCCTGCACGCCCACCCCACCCACCTGATCCGCAGCTTCTCCCGCACCTACGGCCTGCCGCCGCACACGTACCTCACCGGGCTGCGGATCGACCGCGCCCGGCGGCTGCTCCTCGCCGGCGAGCGGCCGGTCGCGGTCGCCTCGGCCGTCGGCTTCTACGACCAGGCCCACCTCAACCGCCACTTCAAGCGCCACCTCGGCGTCACCCCGGTCGCCTACGCCCGCCGCAACGGCCGGTCGCTGCACTAGAAACCGGCGCCCCCGCCCGGGGCCGGCTACACCGTCGCGATCGCCGGGTCGCTCACACCCGGGCGGCCGTTCTCCACGTGCCCGGCGAAACGGCGGGTGAACGCGGGGTCGTGGTCGGACAGCACCGTCACGTCGTACCAGCGGCCGGAGCGCGCGAGGTCCAGCCGGTGGTTCTCGCGGCGGCCGGCCCGGACCACGAGCATCCGCTGCTTCCCGTCGTACGCGTTGCGGACCGTGAAGCGGAGGTCGGTGTGCCCGGAGTTGGTGAGCGTCAGCTCGACCTGCCCGGTGAGGGCGTCGTGCCGGGCGGTCACCTCGGCGCCGGTGCGGTGCGCGGAGCCGCCGAAGGCGCGCAGGAAGCCGGCCGGACCGTGCACGGTGAGGTCGTACTCCCCGCCGGAGGTGCCGGTGTCCCAGTGCCCGGAGACGGTGTGCCCCGCGCCGGTGGTGTACGTCCAGGGCCCGTCGGTGCGGTTGCCGGAGGTGACGTGGAAGCAGGCGCCCGCGCCGGTGCCGCCGCCGAAGGTGAGGGTGATCCGCGCGTCGGACGCGGTCACGGCGGCGTCGGTGCGCGGCGCGTAGGGCAGCGGCCTGGTCGGCCGGGAGCCCTTCTCCTGGCGGGGCAGCGCCTGGTGGGCGGGCGGCACCGGTACGTAGGAGTCGTGCCGGTCGGAGTCCGGCGGCTGGTAGCCGTCGGTGCCGGGCAGGTGCGCGGGCCGGTCGTGCGTGAGGGAGAAGTCGAACGCGGAGGTGAGGTCGCCGCAGACGGCGCGCCGCCAGGGCGAGATCTGCGGCTCGCGCACGCCGAACCGCCGCTCGATGAAGCGCAGGACCGATGTGTGGTCGAACGTCTCGGAGCAGACGTAGCCGCCGGTGCTCCAGGGCGAGACCACGATCATCGGCACCCGCTGGCCGAGGCCGTACGGGCCGGGCGCGTAGGTGGCGTCGCCCGGGAAGAGTTCGAGCGAGGTGTCGACGGTGGAGGCGCCCTGCCCGGGCGCGGCGGCGTACGGCGGCACGACGTGGTCGAAGTAGCCGTCGTTCTCGTCGTAGGTGATCAGCAGCGCGGTCCTGCTCCACACCTCGGGGTCGGAGGTGAGCGCGTCGAGCACCTGCGAGATGTACCAGGCACCGTAGTTCGCGGGCCAGTTGGGGTGCTCGGAGAACGCCTCGGGGGCGGCGATCCAGGACACCTGCGGCAGCCGGCCGGCCTTGACGTCGGCGCGCAGCACGTCGAAGAAGCCGTCGCCCGCCTTGGCGTTCGTGCCGGTGCGGGCCTTGTCGTACAGGGGGTCGCCGGGCTTCGCGTCGCGGTACTGGTCGAAGTAGAGCAGCGAGTTGTCGCCGTAGTTCCCGCGGTAGGCGTCCTCGATCCAGCCCCAGCCGCCGGCCGCGTCGAGGCCGTCGCCGACGTCCTGGTAGATCTTCCAGGAGACGCCGGCCTGCTCCAGCCGCTCGGGGTAGGTGGTCCAGCCGTAGCCGAGTTCGGAGTTGTCGACGACCGGGCCGCCGCCCTTGCCGTCGTTGCCGGTCCAACCGCTCCACAGGTAGTAGCGGTTGGGGTCGGTGCCGCCGATCAGCGAGCAGTGGTACGCGTCGCAGACGGTGAACGCGTCGGCGAGCGCGTAGTGGAACGGGATGTCCTCGCGGGTCAGATGGGCCATCGTGGCGGCGGACTTGGCCGCGATCCACTGGTCGTAGCGGCCGCCGTTGACCGCGGCGTGGCTGCCGGTCCACTCGTGGTTGAGGCCCTCGATGAACTTCATCCCCAGGTCCCCCGCGTCCGGGTGGTACGGCAGGACCTCGCCCGCGCCGGCGCCGGTGCCGGTGCCGTCCGGCTGGTGCCACACCGGCTTGCCGCTGGGCAGCGTGACCGGGCGGGGGTCGCCGAAGCCGCGGACCCCGCGCAGCGAGCCGAAGTAGTGGTCGAAGGAGCGGTTCTCCTGCATGAGGACGACGATGTGCTCGACGTCCTTGAGGGTGCCGGTGCGGCGGCCGGCCGGGATGGCGGCGGCCCGGGTGATGCTGCCGGACAGGGCGGAGAAGCCGGCGGTGGCGCCCGCGATCTGAAGGAAGCGGCGCCGGTTGAGTTCGGTCATGGCTCGCGAGACCTCTTTGGCTCGGGGCGGGGGTGTGCCGCGGTATCCGGTCGCGGCAGCCCGGTCGGGTGGGTCCCAGACCACCGAGTGCCGGCGAAGGGCGGGTGTCGCCCGCGTGGCGCGCCGAGGTACGGACCGCGAACAGGCTGCCCGCGGCGGCTGATGGGGCGCGCGGGTGCCCGGGGGTCCGGGTGCCCGGGGGTCCGGGTGCCCGGGGGTCCGGGCGCGAGGCACCCAGCCTCCCCAAGCCGATCAGACCTTCAACCGTAGTTGGGAAGGGAGGCGCCAGAGGGACACGGTGGACTCGTCGTAGGGGTGTCAGACTCCCAGGGTCGGGAAGCGACCTTCAACGACCGCGTCCACGAAGGTCTGCCACTGCTCGGGCCGGAACGTGAGCGCCGGCCCCGTTGGACAACCAGGGGCCGGCGCCTCCGACATGTGCTCAGGCGAGCAGGTCCTTCTGTCCGGCCTGCACGCTTGCTGTGAACAGCTCGTAGTCCCGACGGGAGACGATCAGGACCTTGGCGTCGGGGTCACCCACGTCCACGGAGTCGCGCAGCGCCACCACCCCGTCCACGAAGGCGACCTCCAGGCAGTTGTTGCCGGCATCGGACAACTCGCTCTTGGCCCAGGTGGCGTTGGTGAGATCGACCTGCTTGTTCATGCGTAGTAGTCCTTGATCAACTCGTGGATGAAGCGGCGCGAGGCCGGGCCGTCGAGGGACTGGGAGCGGAGGTATTCGAGGGCCGACTCGTACCTGCCCACGTCCCCATCCTCCTCCAGGTAGACGGAGGTTGTCATCGTCTCAATGACGGCAACCGGCGGTCCCACCGGGAAGTGTAGGAGCCGGAACGGGCCGTTCATGCCTGCATGTGCGCCAGACCCGAAGGGGAGCACCTGTATCACTACGTGGGCGTGCTCCTCGGTCACATCCAGGAGCCGTTGGAGCTGCGCGCGCATCACGTCCGGGTCGCTGATCACGCGTCGCAGCGCCGCCTCGTCAAGGACGCACGACATGCTGAGCGGTGTCTCGCGGGTGAGCACCGCTTGCCTCGCCATGCGGAGATCCACGAAGCGGGCGATCTCCCGCTTCGACGGCCACTGCTGACTCTGCTCGACGACAGAGGCCGCGTAGTCCCTGGTCTGGAGCAGGCCGGGCACCATGGTCAGGTAGGACTCGGCCTTCGACGCCATCCCTTCGAGGTGCAGGAAGTCCTCGAACTCGTCGGTCTGGATTACTTCCTTGTACTCGTCCAGCAGGTTCGTCCGCTTGCCCGAGGCCGCGAGGGACGCCATCACCTTGATCTTCGTGCGGGTCTCTTCCGAGTCGACGCCGTAGATCTCGAAGAAGGCGGTCAGACCGAGGCCGGAGACACGTTGCTTGCCGTTCTCGATCTTGCTCAGCGCGGGCTTCCCCGCGAGGCCAAGCCGGTCCGCGGCCTCCTCCATCCCGAGCCCCGCGGCTGTCCGCAGCGACCGCAGGGCCGATCCGAGCCTGCGTCGGTGCACGTTGGGCCTTGCTTCCGCCATCGGCCTGCCTCTCTTGTGTGGGTTGCAGGGTAGCGCCGCCAACGTTGCTGGCATATGCCAATTTTCAAGCCGGAAACCAACTTTTCCGGATCATGTTGCCAGAAACGTTGCTCATACCCCACAGTTGCATCCAGGCGCTCGCAACTCAGCGTACGGTAATCGTCATTTCCTGTTACCACCGCGTGTGCCCCTCAACTCGTGAACCGGTGAGAGGTGTTGGCCATGGCGCCCAGTTTCCGTCGAAGCAGGCTGGACTTGGCGTGCGAACCCTCCGCCGTCGGCCGCGCTCGGAGCCACGTCGGAGACACGCTCACACGCTGGCGGCTCCCCGAAGACGTAGTGTTCGACGCTGCGACCGTGGTCACCGAGCTGACGAGCAACGCCGTTCGCCACGCGGGGAGTTGCGCCGATCCGTTCGGGCCCGGGCAGGTCCGGCCGTCGACCGTACGGCGGTGCGCCCTGACCCTGTGGGTGACCGACACGCGGCTGCACCTCGGGGTGTGGGATCAGAGCAGGGCCCGCCCGGTGCTGCGGCCCGTCTCGTTCGACGCCGAGGGCGGACGCGGGCTCCAGGTGGTGGCCGGTCTCGCCGAGGGGCAGTGGGGCGCCGCGCTGACCCGGCCCGAAGGGAAGGTCGTCTGGGCCGCACTCCCTCTCCCCGCCGGGTACCGCCCTCGCATCGCACGGGACAGCCCGTTGTCGCGGGCTTCGTTGAGGCGGTGAGCGCGTGAGAACCGTTGCCGCTTCACCGACCCCGATCCGGCGCCCGCCCAGCCGGGCCGGGCCACCCGACGCCCGTCCGCGCCGCGCCGCCACCCGATTCCACCGCCCGACCACGAACAGGAACCCCGCACCATGAACGCCACCCCCTCATCCAGCGCCTTACCCGCCCCCGCCACCCCGCCGGAGCTGAACCCGAAACCGAGGCCGAACCCGAAGCCGAAGCCGGCCCGGCGGTGGGCGATCACCACCACCACCGGAGATACCGCCATCGGCCACCTGCCGGACTGGGCCAGCACCGACCCGAGCGAACACGACGTGCCCCCGCACCAGTTGGCCGCGCGCCTGGCCGACATCAACCACCACGTCCGCTTCCCCGGACAGGTCCTGCGCGTCTACTCCCCCGCGAACTCCGAACGGCACCCGACGCCCGTGGAAGTCCTCCACACCAGCATCGACTGCAACCCCTACGCGCCCGACCCCGAACCCCGCGTCCCCGTCGCCAACCTCCACCTCGCCGGAGAGTACTGGCTCACCGACCTCGACCCCGAAGAACTCGGCCACCTCGCGGGCAGCCTCCGGACCCTGGCCGACCGCCTCGATCACCAGGTCCGCCCCACACTCGTCGCCGCCCGCTCCGACTGGACCCGCCACCCGTCCCGCACCACAGGCACCCACCGGTGAAGGCCCACGTGACGAAACCCCGCACTCCGGCGCCGCTGTTCGCGAACGGCGAGATGACCGCCCGCGCCCTGTACGCCCACCAACTCGCCGCGCTGCGCGCGAAGGCCGGACTCACTCTCACCGAACTGTCCGACCAGTGCCACTACGAACAGTCCTACCTGCACCGGCTGGAGACCGGCGGACGACTGGGCACCCTCGACGTCGCCGTCGCCCTGGACCGCCTCTACGACACCGGCGACCTCCTGGTCCGGCTGTGGCACCTGGCCAAACGCGAAGCCAAGCAGCTCGCGGCCGGCGGCATCGCCAGCCTCGAAGCCACCGCCACCACCATCCAGGAATACGCCCTCACCGCCATCCCCGACCTCCTCCTGGCCCCCGCCTACGCCAAGGAGCAACTCGCCGCCACCGGCCCCCACCACCTCCGGGCACTCGACGCCCGCCTCGAAGAACTCCGGCTGCGGCAGGCCCGGTTGACCGCCACCGCGTCCCCGCCGGTCCACTACCGCGCCATCCTCGACGAGATCGTGCTCCAGCACGCGGTTCACCACCCCACCACCTGGGCCGATCAGCTCGACCACCTGATCACCGCCGCCCAACACCCCGCCGTCGCCCTCCACATCCTCCCGCTGGGCAGCGGTCCGCGCGTCCTCCACGGCCCCCTCCAACTCCTCTCCTTCCGCGTCGGCCGTCCCCTCGCCCACGCCCACAGCACGCTCACCGGGCACCTCACCGACGACCCCGACGACGTCGAACAACTCCGCCAGAGCTACGACAACCTGCGCGACACCGCCCTGACCCCCACCCAGACCCTCACCCACCTCCACGCCCTCCGCACCACCACCGT
Source organism: Streptomyces sp. NPDC087270 (assembly GCF_044744625.1). NCBI lineage: Bacteria > Bacillati > Actinomycetota > Actinomycetes > Kitasatosporales > Streptomycetaceae > Streptomyces > Streptomyces sp. NPDC087270. The sequence goes on along the minus strand of NZ_JBIUYR010000013.1, from coordinate 153,941 downwards.
GACCACGTCCACGTCCTGAACAGCCCGCCCCGACCGCCGACGCCAGCCCCGGGCGCCGCGACCGGCCCGTCACCGTGGGTTCCGTCGCCGTCCGGCAAGGCGCCGTTCAACTGCCCGTCGCCGCCGGGCGGGAGTCTGCCCGATGTCACCGCGCCGTACCGGTGGCACCGGCACCGCTCAGCACCTCCACGCACCGCATCCGCGCCAAGGAGCCATGATGGTCGCACAGTTGGACCCGCTGGACCCGTCCGAGCCGTCGTCGTCCGAGTCCTCGCCGGAGTCCTCGTCCGGTCCGCGCATCGGCCGCCGGACCGCGGTCGGCCTGCTCGGCACCGCGGGTGCCGCCGCGGTGGCCGCACCGCTGCTGACCGCGACGCCGGCCGCCGCGTCGGCCCCGGGCAGCGCGCCGGCGGGTGCCCCGGCCTTCCACCCGTCGCCGGACGCGGGCGGCGCGCCGCCGGTGCAGGGCCTGCACCTGACGTTCGGCAAGGACCCGTCCACCCAGATGGTGGTCTCCTGGCTGACCGACGCCCCGGTGAAGCGGCCCCGGGTGATGTACGGCACGCTTGACCACGGCCTCGGCTCGGGCGCCGACGCGGTCACCCGCGTCTACGCCGACGGCAAGTCCGGCCGGAAGGTCTACGTCCACCACGCGGCACTGAACCGGCTCTCCCCCGGCAAGCAGTACTTCTACGTCGTCTCGCACGACGGTGCCACCCCCGACAGCGGCACCTTCGCCACCGCGCCGCGCGGCCGGCAGCCGCTCACCTTCACCAGCTTCGGCGACCAGTCGGCGCCGCAGGTCACCTGGGCGGCCGACGGCACCGTGGCGCTGGACGCCAACTCCACGCCCGCCACGAAGGACATCGTCACCGGCATCGAGCAGGTCGCGCCGCTGTTCCACCTGCTCAACGGCGACCTGTGCTACGCCAACCTGGACCTGGACCGGGTGCGGACCTGGAACAACTTCTTCACCAACAACACGCGTTCGGCCCGCTTCCGGCCGTGGATGCCCGCCGCGGGCAACCACGAGATCGAGTCGGGCAACGGCCCGATCGGACTGGGCGCCTACCAGACGTACTTCGCGCTGCCGTCGACCGAGACCGACGCCGAACTCGCCGGCCTGTGGTACGCGTTCACCGCCGGCTCGGTGCGGGTCATCGTGCTCCAGAACGACGACAACTGCCTGCAGGACGGCGGCGACCTCTACATCAACGGCTACTCCGGCGGACGCCAGCTCGCTTTCCTGGAGCGGGAGTTGAAGGCCGCCCGGGCGGACCGCGAGATCGACTGGGTGGTCGTCGCCATGCACCAGGTGATGATCTCCTCCTCCGACGCCAACGGCGCCGACCTGGGCCTGCGCGCCAAGTACGGCCCGCTCTTCGACCGCTACCAGGTCGACCTGGTCGTCTGCGGGCACGAGCACAACTACGAGCGGTCGCTCGCCGTGCGCGGCGTCGTCAGCGGCAGCGAGACGCTGACCCCGAACCCGGCGTCCACCCGCACCGACGACATCGACACGGGCCTGGGCACCGTGCACATGGTGCTCGGCGGCGGCGGTGTCTCCGGCACCACCAACCAGTCCTTCTTCAAGGACGGCACCGCGAAGGTCCTCACGGCGGTGGCCGACAGCCGCCCCGAAGGCGGCAAGCGCGCGCCGACCTACGTCAAGGAGGAGGCGGTCTGGACGGGCGTGCGCGACATCGAGCACCCGTACGGTTTCGCGGCCTTCACCGTCGACCCGGGCCGCTTCCCCGGCGACACCACCCGCCTGCACGTCACGTACTACAACGTGGACAAGCCCGCCGGCGAGCTCTCGGTCTTCGAGAAGTTCACGCTGCACCGCAAGCGGTCCGACGCACGTCGCTGACGGCACCCGGTCCACCCGGGCGGGACGGTCCGCCCGGGTGGCACCGTCCGCCCGGGCGGCTCGCTCGGGTGGCTCGCCCGGGGTCGCCCGACATCGGTCAGGTGGCGGCCGGCGCGCACCGGCACCCGGGTCGGCCGGTCACCGCCGGCGCGCGGGCATCACCGTCGGCTGGGAGTCCGGCCGCATCGCCGCATCCGTGCCACCGTCGACCGTCAGCAGGGCGCCGGTGGTGAACCGGGCCTCCGGGCGCAGGAACTGGTCGACCCAGAAGGCTATGTCCTCGGGGTGACCGAACACACCGAGCGGCATCGGGGTGGGGAAGGCGTCCGGGTCGAGGTCCTCCTCCTTCATCGTGGAGCCGGTCATCAGCGGGGTGATCACGGCGCCGGGGGCGATGGCATTGAGGGTGATGCCCCTGCGTGCCCACTCCGGCACGACCGCGGTGGCCCGCACCCACCGGGAGAGAGCGAACTTCGAGGTGGCGTACGCGCTGATGCTCGGGCTGTTCGCGGCGAGTTCGGCCGGCAACCCGCCCTGCCCGGCCCGCGCGTGCTCCCGGGCCGCCTGCTCGTCGCCGGCGAGCATCAGCTCCACCAGCGGCTCGTCGATCATCGGCACGGTGGTCGAGGAGTTCGAGCTGATCACCACGGCGCGCCCCCCGCCGGCGGCCTCCAGCGCCGGGCGCAGCCCGTTCAGCAGGGCCACCGGGCCGAAGTAGTTGATCGAGGCGACGACGCCGGCGTCACGCATCTGCGGTCCGACGCCCGCCACCGCCGCGACACCGTCCAGCCGGCCGCCGGCGAGCCGGATGACCTCCCGGACGGCGTGCGCCCGGCCCTCGGCCGTACCCAGGTCGGCGACGACGTCGGCGTCCCGCAGGTCCACTCCGATGACGCGGTGTCCCGCGGCGCGCAGCCGGGCGGCGCTGGCCGCGCCCATGCCCGAGGCCGAGCCGGTGACGGCGTATGTACCCATGGTGAATCTCCTTCGTGCGGTGCTCGGTCACCGTGGCGACCGTGGTGGTGCTTGTCGGTCACGGGCGTCCCGTCACCGTTTTCGATCGTAGTTCAATCACTGATTGGATGACGTCATGACCCACGTCACCTGTGGTGCAATGGCTCCGTGAGTCATCCGGACACCACGACGCGGCAACGCCTCCTCGCCGCCGCCAAGACGCTGTTCCTGGAGAAGGGCGCCGACCAGGTCTCGCTGCGCGCGGTGAACGCGGCGGCCGGGCTGAACCCGGGGGCGGTCCACTACCACTTCGGCTCCCGCGAGGGCCTGATCTCGGCACTGCTCGAACAGGAGCTGAGCCCGGTGTGGCGGTCCTGGTGGGACCGCGTGCCCGAGGACGGCGCCGGCGCCGAGGACCTGGCGGCGGGGCTCGTCGAGCCGTTCGCCGAGCTGGTCGGGACGCGTGACGGCCGCGTGCTCGTGCACCTGCTGGCGCGTACGGCGCTGCCCGCCGGCCAGCTCCCGAACGTCTCGACGCCCTACACCCCCGCTCCCTTCGAGGTGCGGCTTGGCCGTGCGCTGCCCGAGCTGACCCCGCAGGAGGTCACCGAGCGGTGCGCGCTGGCGTCCGCCCTGGTGCTGGAGGTCTACGGGCGCCCGCTGGCGCGCACGGCCGCCGAGAACCACGCCTTCCCCGACACCCGCACCGTCGTCGCCTTCGTGCTGGCCGGGCTGACCGCCCCACCGGTCGGGCGCCGCGCACCCGGGGCGTAGCCCGGACCCGGCCGCGCGAGGCGCGGGCGATGCGTCAAAAGGGGCACTCGGCGGCCCGCACCGCGGGTGGGGTGCGGCCAGGTGCACCCGGGTGAGCTACGATCCGCCGAGTCCCCCGAATCACGCAGGAGGCGTCACGTGGCCGACAGCGAATACCGCGTCGAGGTCGACGGCGCACGCGTGCTGACTCCGCGGCTGGTCCTGCGGCCGTGGCAGGACGACGACGCCGCTGGCGCCCTCGCGGTGTACGGCGCCGACGAGGTGACCCGCTGGCTGGCCCCGGCCATGACCCGCACCCCGGACGCCGAAGCGATGCGCGACCTGCTCGCCTGCTGGCGGGCCAACTGCGAGGAGATGGAGCCCCCGGCCGGGCGCTGGGCCGTCACCCGCCGCGACACCGGCGAGCTGGTGGGCGGCGCGGCCCTGCTCCCGCTGCCCCCGTACGGCGTGGACCTGGAGGTCGGCTGGCAGTTGGCCCCCACCGCGTGGGGCCAGGGCTACGCCTCGGAGGCCGGGCACGCCGTGGCTCACTACGCGTTCGAGGCGGGCGTCGACGAGATCTTCGCCGTCGTCCGCCCCCGCAACGAGCGCGGCGCCGCCACCGCCCGGCGGGTCGGCATGGAGTGGGTCGGCGAGACCGAGAAGTACTACGACCTGCGGCTCCAGGTGTACCGCCTGCGCAAGGCCGAGTTCCCGCCGGCACCGGCGCCGCGCACCGCCGAGTAGCCCGCACCCGGCGCCCGTACGAACCCGGCCGTCGTACGGCGGCGGCGGCGCGGCGAACCCGGGGCGGACGCGGGTCGGACCCGGCGCGGGAGCCGGCGCGGGACCCGGCGGGCTGGCGGGCGAAATGCGGGAGAGCCGCGCGGACCCCTGCTGTTACCGTACGAGGGCCGGCCGCGGGACTCCGGTGCGACTTCCGGAACCTGCCTGTAAAGCAATGATTCGCAGCTCGCGCCCTCACACCCCGGCCGGCGTCCGTCGCCATGGAGGGGGTGCGCGGTGCCGGCTGCGCCGGAGGGCCTGGTGGCCGCCGAGGACGTGCTGCTGTTCGTGAACGCGGCGGTCACGGCGACCGGCCAGCGCGAGTTCCACAGCGGAGCGGACCGGCAGCGGATGTCCCTGGACTTCCTGCACGCGTACATGCTCGGCAACTACCGGGAGTTGTACGCGGCCGCCCTCGCGCTGGGCGTCAACGACCACAACGCGGCGCTGATCGTCCGGCACCTGCTGGAGACCGCGGGCGAGGCGGGCCCCGAACAGCGCCGTACCGAGGGCGCGTTGATCGCCCGGCGGCTCGAACTGCTCCCGCCGCAGCGGGTGTACGCCCTGTTCGCCGAGCTGCGCGCGGCCCGGGTGAACAACCGCCGTACCCGGGCGATCATCCGGGACTGGCTCGCCACGCGGCCCGACCCGGCGTTCGACGCGGTGAAGTACCGCGCGGGGGTGAAGAGCGCCCTGCGCCACGCCCATCTGCCTCGGCCACCGAGGAGTTGGGGCCGTTCCTGTTCGCGCCGCGCAGCCGCACCCGGTTCGGCCACCCGCTGCTGGACGCGCGCCGCCGGGCCCGCTACGAGCAGGCGGCGCTCTACGAGCTGCCGTTCACCGTCGCGGAGGGGTTCGCGGCACGGCACGGCATCGCCCGCGAGGTGTTCCTGGAGCGGATCGCGCCAAGGCTGACCCGCCTGGAGCGGCTGCGCCTGCAGGAGTCGGCCAAGCGCGCCGGCGCCGAGGCGGTCCGCACCGACCTGGCCCGGATGCCGCTGACCCGGCTCGCCTCCTACGTCCTGGGGCTGCCGGCCCCGGACCGGGTGGAGCGGCGGGCCGAGCTGACCGCCGCCCTGACCGCCGCCGCGCGCCGCACCGCCGGTGCCCGGGCCGGGAGTTGGGGCCGGGTGACGGCGGTGCTCGACGACTCGTACTCCGCGTACGCGTCCGGCCAGAAGCGGCGCCGGCCGCTGGCGGTCGCGCTCGCCGCGCACTTCCTGCTGGCGGCGCTGGCCGGTTCGTACCGGGCGCTGTGGACCTCGGGCCGTACGGACGCGCTGCTGGCCCGGCCGCAGGGGCCCACCCCGCTCGGCGCCCGGCTGCTGGACGCGCTGGAGACCGGGCCCGACCTGCTGCTGGTGGTCTCCGACGGCTTCGACAACGCGCCGCCGGGCCTGGCCGCGGAGGTGCTGCGGGTGTGGCGCACCCGTATCGACCCGGCCGGCCGTACCGACGTGGTCCACCTCAACCCGGTGTACGACGCGCGGGGGTTCGAGGTGCGCCGGCTGTCCCCCGCCGTGCCGACCGCGGGCATCCGCGACGCGGAGGACCTGCCCGCGCTGGTCGAGCTGGCCGCGTTCGCCACCGGGCGCACCGGGCTGCCGCGGCTGCGGGCGCACCTGGACGCGAGGGTCGCGGAGTTCCTGGCGGCGGCGCCCGAGCGCTTCCCGGCCGAGCCCGCCGCCGGGGCGGCCGAGACCGCCGGGGGCACGGCATGAGCGGCACCTTCCGGCTGGACCTGGCCGGCCTCGAACCCGGCCCCGCCCAGGTGTGGGGCGGTGTCCGGCTCGTCCCGCTGCTGCGGGCCGAGCCGGTCGAGGGGCTGCGGCTGCACGCCGAGCTGTACCGCGACGGGTACGGCGTGGTGGCCGCCGGCCCGCGCACCGCGTACACCTCCTACATCCCGCACGGCTTCGTCGCGGACTGGGGCGCCGACACCGGGCACACCGGTCCGGCCGCCGCGTACGGCACGCAGTTGCGCGGCGGGCCCGACGGCGGCGGCGCGCCGGGCCGGGGCGGGCGCGCGGGCGGCAAGGGACACGGCGAGCCGCCGCTCTCCTGCGTGCCGCTCACCCTGCACCGGCGGATGGCCCGCCGCGAGGCGAAGCACCGGCTGCGGTTCCTGCCGCTGCACCTGGCGCTGGAGGGCTATCTGAGCCTGCACTTCGGCGGTCCGTCCATCGCCTGGGCGGAGTGGTCCCGGCAGGCGTTGCGGCGCGGGCTGTCGCCGCGGGCGGAGGAGGCGTACCGCGGCGCCGAGGTGAGCGGACTCGACGACGCGCTGCGGATCTTCGAGGTGCACCCCGGGCAGTGCGGGACGGCGGTCTACGTCGCGGACGCGCTGGCCGCCGTGTTCGCGGTGCCCCACCCGGAGGACTACCGGGCCCTGCACGACACCCTCCTGCTCGACCTGTACGGCGAACTCGTCCACCAGTACGCCCTGTTCGGCTCGCCGGTGCCGGAGTTCAGGCCCGCGCTCGGCGAGCCCGGGTCGCTGCCGGAACTGCGCGCCGCCGTCGCCCGGGAGGAGCGCGGCTGGCGGGAGTTCCACGACGGCACCATGGCCGCGGGGCTGCTGGACGCGGAGTACCGCGCCCAACGGGTCTACCGGGCAGGTCCGTTCACGCTCCAACGGTTCCGGCCGGCCTTCCTGCCGCGCCGGGAGAACCACATCGGCGAGGCGATCACGACCCGTGACGGGCGCGTCGCCTACCTCAAGACGTTCCGGCTGTCCGAGGCCCAGGTGCGGCGCGGCCACCTGCTCAGCCGGCTGGCCGCCAACGACTGGCACTTCGGCGCCACCGCCACCGAACTCGGCCTCACCGAAGCCGAGTTGGCGCAGCGCCTGCGCTCCGCCGGATTCGGCCACCTGCTGCGCCAGGACATCGCCGACGCCTTCCGCGCCCGCGCCGCCCACGGCTGACCGGGGCGGTCCGCGCACGGTGGGCCGGACGGCGCCGGCGTGACGCGTACGCGGCACCCCCCGCACGCTTCCCCCGCACCCTGCGCCCCACACCCCGCGCCCGTCGGGACCTCACTCGCGCCACCTCACTGAATCGTTCAATTCCGCGCCCTCCTTCCCACCGCCACCACACCCAGCCCCGGTCCAGCGGCGGGCGCCCCGGACCGGAGCGGGTACACCACTCGGCACGCCTTCAACTGCGCCGACCCCATCAACCGATCCGCGCACGAGCATTGACGCCCACCCGGCGGCTGCCCTAGCGTCCCTGACGATTCGTTTGAATCATTTCATTCCGTCCGCCGGGAAAGGCGGCCCGGCGGAGTACATCCGGGGCCGCGTGCGCGCGGGGCCGGTGTGTCGGACGCATGCTCCACGGAGGGAATCCGATGAACGACGACGGCTGTCCGACGTCCGGCGGCAGTGCCCGTCCACCCGTCTCCCGGCGCCGGGTGCTCCAGGTCGCGGCGGCCGCCGCGGCCGCCGGCACCGTGGGGAGCTTCTGGCAGCCCGCCTACGCGAGCGCACCCGGCACCGCGCCCGGCACCACCCACGGAGCCTTCTCCATGGGGAGGTTCGCCGATCCGCCGGCGGACAGCATGCCGCTGGTCCTGTGGTTCTGGAACGGCGCCGTCACCGACGACCTGATCGACTCCACGCTCGCCGATCTGCGTGCCAAGGGCATCAGCGAGGTGCTGGTCTTCCCGTTCGACACCGGCGCGCTCCAGCCGGCGTTCTTCACCGAGGACTGGTTCGCGGTGGTCGAGCACACCCTGCGCGAGGCCCAGCGGCACGGCATGCGGATCTGGCTCTTCAACGACGACTTCTTCCCCAGCGGCCGGGCCGGTGGTCTCGTGGCCGAGGGCGGCACGGTCGGCACCCGCACCTACCGGCCGCGCCCCGACCTGCGCACCAAGTGCGTGGTGCACACCGGCAGTCAGGTGACCGGAGGCGCCCGGGTGCCGCTGGCCGCCGCCGCGCTCTCCGTCGCCGGCGGCCGGCTCGTGGTGGACGCGGCCGCGTACGACGGCGTGCGCGTGCTCAAGGACGGTGCCGGCTGGGGCGATTACACGGTGTCCGGCACGGTCCGCGTCGAGTCGGGCACCGCCGGGCTGATGGTCCGCTGCGCCGACGCGTACAACGGCTACCTCGCGGACCTGCGGGCCGACGGCGGGGTGGACGTGTGGCGGCAGACCGGCGGCGCGTTCTCGCTGCTGCGCGCCGGCACCGCGGTGGCCGGCTTCGACCCCGGCGCCGACCACCGGCTCCAGGTCACCGTCGAGGGGCAGCGGATCACGCCGTCGCTGGACGGCACCGACCTGGGCCCGGTCACCGACGGTTCGCATCCCGCCGGGACGGTCGGGGTGCGGGCGACGGCGACGCAGCGCTCGTCCTGGGCCGCGCTGACCGTGACGGGCGCGGACGGCGGCCGGTGGTACACGGGTGCGTTCGACGACCCCTCCGCCGTCCTGGACTTCGCGGTGCCCTCCGACCTGGGCGAGACGTTCGCCGCCTCGGCCCGCCCGCTGGACGCGGACGGGGACGCGGTGGCGCGGACGGTGGAGCTGACCGGCTCGGTGGGCGCGGGAGCCGTGTGGACGGTGCCGGAAGGCCGGTGGCAGCTCGACGTGTTCAGCGTGCGCACGCTGGCCGACTCCGGCGGCAGCCGGCGCGACTACCTGGACCTGATGGACGACGAGGCGGTGGGCCTGTTCATGGACGCCGTGCCGGGCGAGTACGTCCGGCGCTTCCCGTGGGCGGTCGGCGGGGTGCTGCGCGGCTTCGCCGACGACGAGCCGTTCGTGGCGTCCGCGTCCGCGGAGTGGGCGCAGGTGCCGTGGTCGCCGACGCTGGCCGCGGAGATCGACCGGCTGGCCGGCGAACTCGCCCGCGACGCGGCGGCAGGCGCCGACAGTAGCGGGCACGGCGGCACCGGGCGCGGCGGCACCGGCCACGGCAGCGGAAAGGCCGCCGGAAAGACCGCCGGAAAGGACGGCGGGAAGCCCCGACCCGCCGGGCTCGGCACCGTGTTGTCGGCCGTGTTCACCGATCTCGGCGAGCACGGCGGCGAGTTGCGCGGGCTGTTCTGGCGGGCCGTGTCCAACCGCTTCTCCGACGCCTACTACAAGGGGATCGGCACCTGGACCGGCCGGCACGGACTGGAGCTGATCTCCAACCCGCTGTGGGACGAGTACGGTCCGGCCGAGCAGATCAAGAGCACCGGCAACCTCAACACCGCGCACCAGTGGGCGCAGGTGCCGGGCACCGACCTGATCTCCGACCAGTTCCAGCGCGGCTACTACCGCACCCTGCCGCGCTGGCCGGCGTCGGCGGCCCACCAGGTGGGCCGGGAGCGGGTCTACCTGGAGGCGATGGGCGCCGCGGGCTGGCAGGTGACGCCGTCCTTCACCCGCCAGGTGATCGGGGCGTTCGTGGTGCGGGGCATCAACAAGGTGCTGCTGCACGCGCGGTTCTCCGACTCCGGCGACATCGTCTTCGCGCCGCCGTTCCAGCCGGAGAACCCGTGGTGGAACGTGTCGGCGCCGCTCAACGAGTGGATCGGGCGGCTGGTGCAGGCCGCGCGCGGCACCCCGGCGGCGCGGACCGCGCTGCTCCAGCCGCAGCGGGCCGCCGAGGCGTACCAGGACCGGCCGGAGCGGACCGCGATCGATGACGCGTTCATCGGCGCGGTGCACGCCCTGGAGGACCGCCAGATCGACTTCGACTTCGTGGACGAGGGTGCGCTGACCGGTGACCCGGCGCTGATCGAGCACGCGCGGACATCGGGCGGCGCGCTCACCGTCGGGCAGGGGCGCTACGCGGTGGCGGTGCTGCCGGAGACTCCCCTGCTGTCGCTGGCGGCCGTGGCGGCGCTGACGGCGTTCGTGGACGGCGGAGGCACGCTGGTGGCCGTGGGCGCGTTGCCGGCGAAGGAGGCCGCCGGTCGTGACGCGGACCTGGCCGGCGCGCTGTCCGCGCTGTTCTCGGGCCGCCGGGCGAAGCGGGCGCTGCGGGCGGCGGACGCCCCCACCGCGGCGGCGCGGGTGGTGGCGGCGGGCGCGGCGGCGGCCGTCCTGACGCCGCCGGTGCCGGAGGTGCGGGTGCTGCGGCTGGCGCAGGGCGGCGAGGAGTCGTTCCTGGTGAACAACGAGCACGCGGCGGCGGTGGAGTCGACCGCGGTCTTCCCGGCGATCGGGGTGCCGCTGGTCTGCGACCCGGACACCGGCGCGGCGGCGCCCGCCGGGGTGTGGCACCCGGCGGCGTTCCCCGGCCGGAGCGGCGGGGGTACGGCGGTGCCGCTCGCGCTGGAGGCCGGGCAGGCGGTGCTGGTGGTCTTCCGGCAGCCGTCCGGGGGTGATCCGGCGCACGCGATCGCGGCGAACGTCCCGGTGCGGCAGGTGCGGGTGCGCGGCGCGGCCGCGGTGGCGACGGTCCAGGTGACGGCGCCGGGCACGGTCCGGGTCACCGCGCAGGACGGCGGCCGCCGCTTCGCGGGAAACCTGGACGTCACCGACCCGCTCGCGGCGGTGGCGCTGGACGGCGACTGGACCTTCCGCTTCGACACCGGCGGGGCACCGGCGGCGGACCGCCCGCTGGGCTCGTGGACGGAGCTGGACCCGTCGTGGTCGGGCGCGGCGTCGTACGAGCGGACCTTCACCCTTCCCGCGGCCACGCTGTCCGGACGGCGGTGGGCGCTCGACCTCGGCGCCGTACGCGATGTCGCGGACGTCGAGGTGAACGGCGTCGCGCTGCCGTCCAAACTGTGGGCGCCCTACCGGTTCGACGTGACCGACGCGCTGCACGCGGGCGCGAACACCGTACGGGTACGGGTGACGAACACCGGCGCCAACGCCCACGGCGACGCGCAGGTGTCCGGTCTGCTCGGCCCGGTGCTGCTGCGGCCGTCCCGCGTGGAGGAGGTGCGGCTGACCCGGGCGGGCGGATGAGCGTGCCGCGGGGCCGGGTGGGCGGCGCCGCGGGGCCCCGCTCCTCGGGCGGAGGTCAGACCGTCTCCCAGGGCACCGCGGCCCATGCCTCGTCGAGCAGCGCGTACGCGGCCGGCGGGTTCACGAAGGCGATGTCGTCCACGGCCGCGAGCGGTTGCGACGGGCACCAGGAGTAGCAGGCGAACGCGGCCTGGAATCCGGCGAGTTCGTCCACCCGCACCGGCCGGGTGCGGGTGGGCGCGCCGACGCGGTCCAGCCCCGCCGTCAGGAGCTGCTCGGTGATGCCCGGCAGTTTCGGGCCCTGCGGCCAGGTGACGGTCTCGCCGTCCCACAGGCCGAGGTTCCAGATGGAACCCTCCAGGACGAGCCGGTCCGGCCCGGTGAAGAGCGCGTCGTCGAAGCCTTCCGCCCTGGCCGCACGCCGGGTGCGGCTGAGCCCCATGGTCGCGGTGTGCTTCAGGTGCGGAGCGTCCCGCAGGTAGGGCATGGCGCGCACCCGCCAGGGCGGCAGGCGCGTCTCGGGGACCGGGTCGGTCAGCGACACCATCACGCCGAGGTCGGGGGTGTCCGTGGGCACCGAGACGTCGCCGCCGCGGGCGAAGACGGCGATCCGTGCGGACACCTCGTGCGGTGCCCCGGCCAGCGCGTGGCGCAGCAGTCCGCCGACGCGCTCCGCGCCCGGCGACGCCCCGAACATCTCCCGCGACGCCTCGTCGAGCCGCCGCAGGTGCAGTTCCCAGCCGCGGACCCGGTTCCCCCGCACCTGCATCGAGGTGAAGTGGCCGTAGTTGACGACCGCCACCCGATGGAGCTGCGCCGTGGTGGGCACCGCGCCGTCGATCTCCACATGCAGCATCGGGGCAGCATACGGGACCCGCGTGCCGGCGAACGGTCAGAACCGGTCAGAACCGGTCAGGACCGGCGCCTTCCGTGGACGGGCCGGCTGCCTCCCGGCCGCCCGGCTGTGCCCAACCGGCGTGCCCGGGGGCCGGTTTCGGGTCTCCCGCCGGTCAACGCCCGTCGGCCGGCCGGTCGGAGGCGGCGGCGGGGCGGAGCGACGGGTCGCGGATCATCGCGGTGATCTCGGCCGCGGCGCGCTCGGCGGCCGGTTGGCGACCGGCGCGGACGTCCAGCCGGCCGAGGCCGACCTGGTCGAGGGTGATGTCCTGGTGCGCCCCGCTGCTGTCGAGGAACTGCCCCGCGTGGAGCGGGCCTTCGGCCGGCCGCAGGCGGAGCGTGAGCACGCCGCCGGAGTAGTCGGCGCCGACGAGCCGCTCCCAGGGCACCTGGCGGCTGACGACGTGCCGCCGCACCCGCAGGCCCGCGGGGCCGGCGCTGATCCGCCAGGTCAGGACGGCGAACGGGCCCACCAGCCCGGCCAGGGCGACGGGGGCCGCCCACACGATCCGCCACGACGTGGAGTGCTCGAGGAAACCGAAGCCGACGGCCGGCACCACCGCGAACATGGTGATCGCACCGGTCAGGGACAGCCCGCTCGCGTGCCACCGGGTGGGAAGGGCCGCGCCCGGCCGCCGCATCGCGGCCAGCGCGTCCTGGACGCGGGCCTCGGCGGCCCAGCGCTCCTTGACCGTCAAGCCGTCGTCGGCGCCGTCGCCCGCCGTGGCCGCTCCCCCGTCGCCGGCGCCGTCCTCGTCCTCGTCCTCGTCGTCCTCGTCGTCCTCGTCGGGGTCGTCCTCCGCGCCGATCCGGATCGGCCCCGCCGAGGCGTCGACGTACCAACGGCCGTTCTCCGTACGGACCGCCAGCAGCAACTCGCCGCCCTCGGCGCCGTCGGCGAACATCAGCGCCTGGCGCAGCGGCGCGGGCGGGTCGTGGTGCGGGGCGTAGTGGAGCACCGCGTGCGCGCCGGCCGTGTCGTCGTGGGCGAAGACCTCCGTGCTGCCGCCGCGCACCCGGGCCAGTACCCGCAGCACGGGCACGGGTCCGCGCCGCAGCCGGGCCGCGCGGCCGGCGGCCACCAGCCCGGAGCTGACGGCGACCACTCCGAGGCCGCCGAGCACGAGCGCGAGCAACTGCCGGTCGGCGCGGTCCCCGTACGGTTCGGCCGCCAGCAGGACGCGGCCGCCGCCGGGCAGCAGCACCCGCACGGTGCTGAGGTTCCGGTAGTCGCCCTCGACGTCGAAGTGGTGCCGGCGCCGCTCGCCGGGCAGCCGCACCACCAGGGTGCCCTCGCCGGAGTGGAACGCCACGACGCGGGCGTCCACGGCCGGGGCGGTGCGCGCGGCGCGGTCGTCCGCCCGGTCGGCCTGGACGATCGATACCGTCAAGGCGGCGGCCGCAGCGCACATCGCCGCGCCCACCACCCACCGCACGGCGCCGCGTTTCGGGCGCGCGGTCCACGCCAGGACAGGGGCCCGGGCGGTGATGCCGCCGGCCGCCTCGCGGAACCGGCGCCGCTGGGCCCGCCGCAGCACCAACTTCCGTACCGACACGGCCAGTCCCCAGCACAACCCGGCGACCACGACCCCGTCGGCGATCCGCAGGGAGGTGCCGCCCTCCCAGATGCTGGGGTCGGCCATGCAGCCGACGAGCAGCAGCCCGCACAGCACCGCCGCCTCGGGCAGCACGAACAGCCACCACAACTGCGGCCAGAACAGCATGGTGATGATGGCGTCGGTCCACTGCTCGCCGCAGGGCGCCTGCGGCGTGCACACCGGATCGGGGGCGTTCGCCATCGCCGCGACCACGCCGACGACGAGCAGCAGCGCGGGCCCCAGCGGGTGCGCCCACCGCCCCGCCCGCGCGCCCGCCCACCGCGCGGTGTCCGGGGTGAGCCACGGCCGGGCGGGTATGTCCGCGAGAAGCGGCGAACTCGTCGTCACCCGGGCATTATGCGCGCAGGTCCGCACATGTGTGCGCCGAACCCCCGGCCCGGCCGCCCGCCGCGCGCGACCGCCCCGACCGGGCCGCCCGACCGGCGGAACACCAGGCCCTACGGCCCCGTTCACCCCACCGGTTCACGCATCCCGGCCACGCGCCACGGACGCGTCCCGGCCCGGACGGAGGGGATGACCGGTCACGCACGACCATGCCCGCGCGGTCCTGGCGGAGACAGCGGCCGGCCCCGGCACGAGCGGCGGCCGCACACGCCACGAGCGAGGGCGGGCACGACCAAGCCGCCGAGCCGGGCCGCCCCGGCGTGCCACGCCGTCCGCGAGACCGAGCACACCGCCCTGCGCGCCGAGCCAACACCTCGGGTCCGGCTGGACGCGACCAAGCCGCCCAGCCCCAAGCCCCCAAGCCGGGCCGCCCCGGCGTGCCGCGCCGTCCGCGAGACCGAGCACACCGCCCTGCCCGCCCAACCAACGCCTCGGGACCTGCCCACGCACGGGGACGCGATGCGGCCGGTCCTGCTGCGGACCGGCCTGCCGGAACCGGCACCGGAGCCCACGCGGTTCTCCCGCACGGATCACCCCGCCCGCGACACGTCACCGCACCGCCCACTGCCGATCCCACCACGCACACCCCGGCGATGCCGCAACCACCGCCGGATCAACCCACGTTCCCCCCACGGATCAGCCCGCCCCACGACACATCACCACACCACCCACAGCCAATCCCGCCACGCACACCCGGGCGATGCCGCAACCACCAGCGGAACAACCCGCCTTCTCCCCCACGGACCAGCCCGCCCCACGACACATCACCACACCACCCACAGCCGATCCCACCACGCACACCACGACGATGCCGCAACCACCGTCCGGTGCCTGCTCACCGCGCACGGTTCCGCCCGCTCGGTGGACGGCGACTTCGGCCCGGCGGCGCGGAGCGCGGTCTCCGCCTTCCGGACCGGCCGGGGCCGGACCGCCGGCGGCATCCTCGGCCGTCGCACCCGGGAGGTCATCTCTCCCGACGTCGACGCGCTGTGCGCCGGTCCGCCGCTGTCCGCCCGTCCGGATCAGCGGGGGCACAGCCGCCCGGCCCGGCCGAACGGGGGCACGGGCGAAGCCCGTTGAGGACGGCCCGGCCGACCCCGGAACGCCCGCGCAGCGCCCCGCGCCGGTTCACGCCGTCCTCGCCGCATCCACCGCGGCGGCGACGAAGGAGGCGACCAGCCGGCGGCGGTCGTCCTGCGCCCAGGCGAGGACGAGTGCGCTGGTGGGCGCGTCGGTCACCGGCCGGTAGACGAGGTCGGGGTGCAGGGGCTGGGCCAGCGAGCGCGGCAACAGCGCGACTGTGCGTCCCAGCCTGATCATCTGCAGGGCTTCGGCCGCGTCCGCGACCTCGGGCCCCGGCCGGGCCTCGGGCGCTCCGGTCCAGCGCACACCCTTCCAGCGGGGCAGTGACTCCTGGGCGAGGTCGGCGAGGGTGATCTCCGAACGGGCGGCGAGCCGGTGGCCCGGCGGCAGGATCGCGACACGGCCCTCGACCGCCAGGGTTTCGTGGTCCAGGCCGGTCATGTCGTCGAACGGCGCGTACAGCAGGGCGACATCGGCGCGGCCGTCGCGGACGTGGTCGGCGCGGTCGGTGGCTCCGCCGAAGAGGATGTCCACCTGGCGGGCGTCGGGCCGGTCGGCGTAGGCGGCCAGGATGCCGGACAGGAGGTTGCCGTCCCCGCCGGGTTTGATCACCAGGCGCAGGTGGTCGTGCCGGTCGCCGGCCCGGCGGGCCTTCTCGGCAGCCGCGCTGACGGCGTTGAGCGCGTGCCGGCCGTGGTGCAGGAGCGCTTCGCCGGCGGGGGTGAGGGCGACGTGCCTGCTGGAGCGCTCCAGCAGCTTCACGCCGAGCCGGGACTCCAGCCGCCGGAGAGCTTTTGACAGCGCCGGCTGCGCGATCGCCAGGCGGGCCGCGGCGTGCCCGAAGTGCAGTTCCTCGGCCACGGCGACGAAGTACTCCAGCTCGCGTGTCTCCAGTTCGGCCATGCCGCAAGCCTACCGCCCGATCCATTCCCACCAGGCATGGATCGGGAACGGATGGATCTTGGACGCGCGCGAGAAATGCCTGTTCACTCGGGGCATGATTCACCACACGATGATCGTTGCGTTCAACAGTCCGATTCCCGCGAGCGAGCTGGACGCGTACATCAAGGAGTTCGAGGAGCTCGTGACGAGTTCCGGCACGGTCGAGTCGGTCGCGGCCCGGCACCACATCCGCGTCCCGGGCGACGACCACGCCCCGGTGGCCGTGGCCAGCGCCATCCTGCAACTGCGCGTGGCCGACCTCGACGCCCTCAACGCGACCTTCGCCCTGCCCGGGACGGTCGATCTCATCAGGCGCTGGCAGAGCCGCTATCCGTACCAGGCGATCTGGGCCAACCACGAGCCGCTGGCATGAGCGGGAGCGGCTACGCGGGCAAGGCGGGGCTGGTCACCGGCGCCGGCAGCGGGATCGGGCGGGCCGGCGCGCTGGAGTTCGCCCGGCGCGGGGCCGCGGTCGCCGTACTCGACCTCGACGAGGACGGTGCCCGCAGGACCGTGGAGCTGATCGCGCGGGAGGGCGGCCGGGCCGAGGCCGTGGCCGTCGACATCGGCGACGAGGAGTCCGTGCGGCGGGCCGTGGCCCAGGTCGTGGCGGTGTTCGGCGGGCTCGACTTCGCGGTCAACAACGCCGGAGTCCCCTCACACCAACGGGTCCTGACGGAGATGACGGTCCAGGAGTGGGAGCACGTGCTGCGGGTCAACCTGATCGGCACCTGGCTGTGCATGAAGTACGAACTGCCCGCCATGAAGCGGCGCGGCGGCGGGGCGATCGTCAACGTCGCCTCCAACGGCGGCCTGTACGCGATCCCCGGCGCCCCGGCGTACGTGGCCGGCAAGCACGGCGTCGTCGGCCTGTCCAAGGCGGCTGCCGTGGACTACGGGCCGGACGGCATCCGGGTCAACGCGCTGTGCCCGGCGATGACGAGGACCCCCATGCTCGACGGTGTCATCGCGTCGGCCGGTGCGCGGACGGTCGAGCGGCAGGTGGCCGCGACCCCGCTGGGCAGGCCGGCCGAGCCCGAGGAGGTCGCCGCCGCGGCGGTGTGGCTGTGCTCGCCGGACGCCTCCTACGTCACCGGCACCGCCCTGTCGGTCGACGGCGGCCGCCGGGCCTGAGCGCAGGACGACGGGCGGGTGCGGGGCGGGGGCGTACCCACGCCCCCGCGCCCCTCGCGGCCGCCAGAGAACGCCCGCCCGCGGCCGCCGGTACGCGGCCCGCCCGTACGCCGGCTATCCGAGCCTGCGGGCCAGCACCAGCCGGCAGCGCGGGCTGCCGTCGGGGCGCCGGCCGAACTCCTCCAGCGCGAGGGTGGTGACCGAGAAGCCCGCGGCGGCGAGGTCGGCCCGTACCGGCTCCAGCGGGAAGGTGCGGTAGTACATCACGAAGGGTGGCCGCCACAGCGCGTTGCGCAGCCGCATGGCGGCGTCGAAGCCGGTCAGCGCCCAGTGCCAGGGCGAGCGGACCGGGGGCGGCGCGGCGATCGGGAAGGCGAACAGGCCGCCGGGGCGCAGCGCGCGGTGCACCCCGGCGAACAGCGCGGGCCGCTCCGCGGGCAGGAAGTGCCCGAACGCCCCGAAGCTGACGGCGAGGTCGAACTCGGTCTCGAACGGCAGCGCCCGCGCGTCGGCCCGCACCCAGCCGTGTTCCGGGTGCGCGGCCCGGGCCCGGTCGAGCATGCCCGCGCTGAAGTCCGTCCCCGTCACGCCGTTGGGGCACAGCCCGTCGAGCACCCGTACGCCCGCGCCGGTGCCGCAGCACACGTCGAGCCCGGTCCTGAACGGCCCGTACGCCCGCAGCGCGGCCTCGGTCGCGTCGAGGAAGCGGTCCGGGGTGCGGAAGGGCGTGTGGTCGAAGGTCGGCGCGAGCAGGTCGTAGCCGTGCTCGACGGATGACAGTGCCTGGACGGCAAGTTCACGCGCGGACGGGCCCTGGGAGGAGAACACCCGGCTCAGCGTAGGGGGCGGATGGGGCGCGATGTGCGCGAGATCTCACCGGAACGAAACGGAACCGCCATTCCCGTTGGCTTATCCTGGCTTTAGCGGAACCCCAGTTCCGGTTCCGCGCCCTCTTCTGAGCTCTCCTGAACTCAGGCACCCTCATTCTTCAGTTCAAAGGAGTTCCATGGCGTCCGAGACCCGGCGCACGCACCATCAGGTGACGTTCGCGGTGCTTGCGGCCAGTGTCAGCGTCTACGCGCTGCTCCAGTCGCTGGTCACCCCGGTCCTGCCGACGATCCAGGCATCCCTGCACACCTCGCAGAACACGGTCACCTGGGTACTGACCGCGTACCTGCTGTCCGCTTCGATATTCACCCCGATCATGGGCCGGATCGGCGACATGGTCGGCAAGAAGCCGGTCTTCGTGGCCACCCTGGTCGCGCTGGCCGCGGGCTCGCTGCTGGCGGCGCTGGCCACCAACGTGACGGTGATGATCATCGCCCGGGCGATCCAGGGCGTCGGCGGCGGCGTGCTGCCGCTCGCCTTCGGCATCGTCCGCGACGAGTTCCCCCGCGACAAGATGAGCGGCGCGGTCGGGGCGATCGCCTCGCTCGTCGCGGTCGGCGGCGGTCTGGGCATCGTGCTGGCCGGCCCGATCGTGAACGCGCTCGACTACCACTGGCTGTTCTGGCTGCCGATGGTGCTGACCATCATGGCGGCCGCGGCCTCGCTCTTCTTCGTGCCGCCCACCCGCAGCCGCACCCCGGGCCGGATCAGCTGGGCGCCGGCGCTGCTGCTGTCGGCGTGGCTGGTGGCTCTGCTCGTCGCGCTCAGCCAGGCGTCGGTGTGGGGCTGGGGCTCCGGCAAGGTGATCGGCCTGATCGTCGCCGCCGTGGTGCTCGCGGTCGCGTGGGTGGAGACCGAGCGCCGCTCGGCGACGCCGCTGATCGACATGCGGATGATGAGCCGCCCCGCGGTGTGGACCAACAACACGGTGGCGCTGCTCTTCGGCGTCGGCATGTACTCGGTCTTCGCGTTCCTGCCGGAGTTCGTGCAGAGCCCCAAGTCCACCGGCTACGGCTTCGGTTCGTCCATCACCCAGTCCGGGCTGATCCTGCTGCCGATGTCGGTGGCGATGTTCCTGGTGGGCCTGGGTGCCAACACCCTGGCCGCCCGGATCGGCGGCAAGACCGTGGTGCTGCTCGGCTCGGTGATCAGCGCGGTGTCGATGGCGCTGCTCGCCTTCGCGCACACCGCGACCTGGGAGCTGTACATCGCCACCGCGGTGATGGGCGTCGGCTTCGGCCTGGCCTTCGCGGCGATGTCGAGCCTGATCGTGAGCGCGGTGCCGGCCGAGCAGACCGGTGTGGCCAGCGGCATGAACGCCAACATCCGCACCATCGGCGGCTCGATCGGCGCGGCCCTGATGGCCAGCGTCGTCACCTCCAACCCGGCGGCCGACGGCCTGCCGCGCGAGGCCGGCTACACCCACGGCTTCGCGATGCTCGGCGTCGCGCTGCTGGTGGGCGCGCTCGCCGCGCTGCTGATCCCGGTGAGCCGGCGCGGCACG
Source organism: Streptomyces sp. NPDC087270 (assembly GCF_044744625.1). Taxonomy (NCBI): domain Bacteria; kingdom Bacillati; phylum Actinomycetota; class Actinomycetes; order Kitasatosporales; family Streptomycetaceae; genus Streptomyces; species Streptomyces sp. NPDC087270. The sequence continues at coordinate 134,218 of NZ_JBIUYR010000013.1, read as the reverse complement.
CTGGTGGCGGGCTCGACGGAGGAGAACGAGCCGGCGCACGCGCCGCTCACGGCGGTACCTGGCGGTACGGTCATGAGCGACACGTCGGAGTGAGGTCCGGCGCCGGCGGACCCGGTGCCACCCTCACCGGAGGGGCCGGCACCGGGACGAGTCGCACGATCGGAAGTGGACGATGGCAGCGCAGCACCCCGTGCACGAGTCGGGGCACGGTTCCGTACCGGACAGCGCCGCGCGCGACGCCGAGTGCGGCGAGCACCCGGCGCCGCAGGCCGCGGCCGGCCCGTCGGCCGGCGCCGACCACGTCACGCAGCACCGGCCGATGCGGCGCGACGCCGCGCGCAACCACCAGCTGGTGATCGCCGCGGCCCGCGAGGTCCTCACCGAGTACGGCACCGACGCCAGCATGGAACTCATCGCGTCCCGCGCCGGGGTCGGGGTCGGCACGCTCTACCGGCGCTTCCCGAACAAGGAGGCGCTGGTCGACGAGATCGCCGCGCAACTCCTCGGCGAGCTGGTCGGCCAGGCCCGCATCTCGCTGTCCCACCCGGGCGGCACCGGATTCGAGGCGTTCGTACGGGTCTTCGGCCACTGGCTGAGCGAACACCGCGGCTACGCCCACAAGTTGATCGGGCGCACCGAGGCCGCGTGCGTGGAGCAACTGCGCGACCTGATCGACCGGCTCCTCGACCAGGCGAAGGCGTCCGGCCGGATCGACCCGCACGTCGAACTCGGCGACGTGATGACACTGGTCTGGGGCATGCGCGGGGTGGTGGAGACCAGCGGCACCGTGACGCCCGACGCCTGGCAGCGCTACACGGACATCCACCTGGCCGGGATGCGCGCGCCGGCCGCCCCGGGCATGCGCTCCGCGGTGACCCGCGCGGAGATGACCCGCATCAACGCGGGCGGCTGACGGCCGCCGGGGCCCCGGCCCCGGCCCGCCGGCTGCGGCCACGGCGCTCGGGCGTACGACGGGTTGTACGCCCGTCAGCGCCGCCGCGCGAACGCCGCGTGCACCCCGCGCGACACCCCGACGCCGCCGCCCAGCCCCTCGATCGCCTCGTGCAGCGCCCCCTGAAGCGCCGCCAACTGCCCTGGTTCCAGGGCCTGGTGGTCGCTGAAGGTGGCGACGAGCCCGACCCAGTCGTCGGCGCTCACCGTCGCCTCCCAGCGGTACTGCCGCACCTCGATCGGCTCGAACTCCCCGATCGGCTCGAAGGGTTCGCTCCGTGTCTGGTGCGGGAGGTAGCTGTGCGTCCTCGCCCGCGGCGCGTGCTCGTCGTAGAGCCGCCGGAAGAGCGCCGCGTCGTCGTCGGCGAGGAGCAGGTAGCTCCAGAACAGGGCGAGCGTGCCGCCCGGCCGCAGCAGCGACGCGGCCTTCTCGGCGCCGCGGGCCGGGTCGATCCAGTGCCACGCGTCGCCGCAGGTGATCAGGTCGAAGGTGCGGCCCGCGGCTTCCCAGGTCTCGAACGCCCCGAGTTCGACCGGCAGTCCGTGTCCCCGCGCCACGGCCGCCATCCGCGCGTCGATCTCCACTCCGAGCACCCGCGTCCCGCGGCCGGCCAGTTCGGCGGCGACCTTGCCGGTGCCGCAGCCGACGTCCAGCGCGTCGCGGGGCGCACGCGCGACCAGGTCGTCCACGAGTCCGGGCGGCGGGGAGGGCCGGAACCGGTCGTACTGCTCGCTGACGGAGCCGAAGGAGAGCGCACTGGTCCGGTCCAGGTGGTACGCGGGCGTCTTCGTCACGGCGCCGAGCGTAGTGGGCGCGGCGCGCGGCCGGACCGTCACGGCGGGACGGCCACGGCGGCGGCCCGCTGCGGTCCTCAGACGGCGCGTTCCATGCAGACCAGCCGTTCCCGCTCGTCCCACGACGCGGTGACGGTGAATCCGAGCCGCTCGTACAGCGCGATCGCGTCGGTCCGCCACTCCCACACCGACAGCCGCAGGGTGCCCACACCGCTGCGCGCGGCCCACGCGAGAGCGGCGCGGACCAGGCCGGACGCGACGCCCCGCCCGCGGTACGCCGGATCGGTCCAGAGCCTCTTGATCTCGGCCCCGCCCTCGACGGGGTCGGTCACCACCAGGCAGCCCACCGCCGCGTCGCCCGCGTTCCCCGCGCCGCCGCCCAGTGCCAGCAGCACGACGTCGGCGGCGAACGCGGCCTCCGGATCGGCGATCTCGGCGCGGTAGCGCTCCGGCAGGTCGTCCACTGCGGCGACGGCCTCGCCCTTCTCGGCCTGCGTCCGCAGATGGTAGGCCGCCAGCAGCTCGGCCGGCCCCTCCTGGGGTCGCGCGCCCGGGCCCCGGTCGGGCCAGCGGACGACGGCGATCTCGGGTCGATCAGTCATGCCACCAGCATCACATGCCGCAGGTCAGGACCGGTGCGAGGGCCCCTGAGCCGCACCCGGTACGCCAGGGCGGCGCACCGCCGGGGCCGCGCCGGGGCGGTACGGTGCGACGCCGGGGCGGTGCGGGCGGGACGCGTCAGCGGCGGGTGCCGCAGTCCGGGCAGAAGGCCGCGCCCGCGGGGAGCTGCGCGCTGCACGAACCGCAGGTGTCCTGCTGCGCGAGCTGGTGGCCGCAGCCGGGGCAGAAGGCCGAACCGTGGGTCTCGGCGCTGCACTGCGGACAGACCAGCTGGCGCGGGGTGTTCACCGCGAACGACTGCCCGGAGTTCTGGCCGGCGGCGTAGGCGCGCTCGGAGACCATGTCGTTGAGGCCGCGCTGCTGGGCGGCGACCGCCTCGGCGGCGGTGTCGGGCGCGCAGGTCAGGCAGATGCCCTGGCCGGCGTTCCAGCAGCGGTTGCAGACGTAACCGGTGCAGCGCGGGCAGCGGTTGAAGTGGCCCTCCGCGTTGCTGATCGCGCGCTGGAACGCCGCGTCGCGGGCGCTGCCGTATCCGGCTCCGGCGAGGCCGTCGGCCGCGGTGGACATGCCGCTGCCGGCCCGACCGAGCATCCCCCAGGCCGCGTTGACGCCCTTGCCGACCCAACTGGCCATCCGCCCGCCGGTGTACGCCTCGAACCGCGAACGCCAGGTGTCGTTGCACCGGTTGCAGGAGAACTCGAACTGGAACCCCGCGCCCGTGCCCTGTTCCTGGCACAGATCGCGGTAGTTGTTGCTGAAGTAGATCTCCGCGGTCACCGGTCGCCCTCCCCGAGCAGTCTCCGGCCGGGCCCATACCCGCCGGTCGTCCCCCCACCGGCAAGGGACGCCCCGTACGTCCTCCCGGTTCTGCGGACCGGTCCGGCACCGCAGGCAGGCAATACTTTCCCACATCCGGGCACTCCCGGGCGCCCCTGTCCGCGGCCCCGGACGCCCCACCGCGCCCCGCGCCTCCCACCCCCACCACCAGGCACTGACGACCCACCTCCCACGGTTCGCGCGGCCCCGTGCGGAGGCGGCCGGGCGGGCCCGGGGAAGCGTGCCCGGGCAGCACGCGGCCGCGGCCGCCGGGACCCGGATCGGGGGTGCGGCGGCCGCGGCCGGGTGGACGGGGCGGGGTCAGCCCTGGCGGGCCTTGCCGCGCGGGTCCTTGCGGTTGATCACGTAGACCTTGCCGCGGCGGCGGACGATCTGGGCGCCCGGCCGGCCCTTCAGGGAGCGAAGCGAGTTGCGAACCTTCATGGCGGCGCCTTTCTGCTCGTAGTCTCTACGGTGCAGGGGCGACAACCGCGGCGCCCGCGCGTTCATTCCGCGCGGGCGGGCGGCCCAGGAGGGGACGGCCGAGGCCATGACCGACGCACCGCAGGACGGCACCGAGGGCACCGAGGGCACCGAATCGACGAAGCGCGCGGGAGGAGCCGAGGACGACGACGGCCCGGACTTCTCCCGCCCGGGTTTCTCCAGTCCCGATTTCTCCAGCCCGGACTTCTCCAGCCCCGGCGGCGACCGGATCGGCGACTTCACCCCGCCCGACTACGAGGTACCGCCGTTCAAGGGCCCCGACTACGAGGCCGAGGACGCCGACGACCTCGTGCCCGAGGAGGCGGGGTTCTCCAGCCCCGGCTTCTCCAGTCCGGACTTCACCAGCCCCGGCCCGATCGACGACCCCGAGGACCACTGAGCCTCGGCCGAGCCTTCCGCCCTGCCCGCCCGGCCTCCGGTGCGGGCGGGGCGCTCGCATGATCCGGCTCGCACCCGCGAAGGCCGCCGGCCGTCGCCGCCAGCCGTCGACCATCGCCGTCGTCCGTCAGCGTCAGCCCCCAGCCCTCAGCAGCCCCCAGCCGTCACGTCAGCCCTCAGCCCAGACGGTCGGTCCGGACCGTCAGGTCGGCGATGTGCGCGAGCATCGCGTCGAGTGCCGCCTCCAGCGGAGCGGTCTCGCGCCGGGTCTGGGTGAGCAGCAGGCCGCCCTGCAGAGCGGCGAGCAGAGCCAGCGCGAGCTGGTCCGGGTCGGCGTCGCGCCGTAGCTCCCCGCGGTCGTGCATCGCGTGGATACCGGCCCGGATCGCCGCCTCCCAGCGGGCGAAACCGTCCACGAGGTCGCCGCGCGCCACGTCGTCGCTCTCGGCGAGTTCGCTGGCCAGCGACCCGATCGGGCAGCCGCCCTGGCAGTGCCGCTCCCGCTGGACGTCGACCACGAGATCGCGCCAGGCCCGCAGCGCCGGCAGGGAGTCCAGGCTGCTCAGCAGCGGCTCCTGGGCGTCCAGCACGGCCTGCGTCTGGTGCGCTATCACCGCGCGGACCAGGGCGTTCTTGTCCGCGAAGTAGTGGTAGATCTGCGAGGTACTGACCCCGGCCGCGGCACGCACGTCGTCGGTGCTGGTGCCCGCCACGCCGCGCTCCAGCATCAGCCCGGCCGCGGCGGCCACGATGCGTCCCCGGGTGGCGGCGCCCTTGCGGGTCAGCCGCTGGGGGGCCGTCGGGTCGGGCACGGGAGGCGAGTCGATGCTCATGCGCTCAGCGTAGCGCGCCACGTCGTTTTCTGGAGTTGACACTCCAATCCCTCCGTGCCAAGAATGGAGTCATCGCTCCAATCTTCACCGGCGGCGACGACATCAGCGGCGGGCCCCCGTACGTCCACGCGGGCCGCGCACCGCGCAGCGCACACCACTACAGAAACCAGGCGGATCACCATGGAGTTCGAAGGCCGCAAGGCACTGGTCACCGGCAGCACCGCCGGCATCGGCCGGGAGGTCGCCCTGCAACTCGCCACCGGGGGCGCCGAGGTCATCGTCACCGGGCGCAACGCGGAACGCGGCGCGGCGACGGTCGCCGCGCTCGAGGACGCGGGTGGCAAGGCGCGCTTCTTCGCCGCCGACATGACCGACCTCGACTCGGTCCGGCGGCTCGCCGAGGAGGCCGCCGACGTCGATATCCTCGTCAACAACGCCGGCGTCTTCGACTTCAGCCCGACCGCCGAGCAGACCGTCGCGTCGTTCGACGCGATGTTCCAGGTCAACGTGCGGGCGCTGTACTTCCTCACCGCCGCGATCGCGCCGCGGATGGCCGAGCGCGGCGAGGGCAGCGTGGTCAACATCAGCACGATGGCCGCGACCGTCTCGCTCCCCGGCAGTTCCGTCTACGCCGCCACCAAGGCCGCGGTGAACTCGCTGACCCGCACCTGGGCCGGGGAGTTCGGCGCGTCCGGGGTGCGCGTCAACAGCGTCGCCCCCGGCCCCACGCTCACCGAGAGCGCTCCGCTGGAGATGGTCGACACGCTCGGCTCCACGACGCTGCTGAGCCGGCACGCGAGCACCGAGGAGATCGCCGCGGCGGTGGTCTTCCTCGCCTCGCCCCGCGCCACGTACATCACCGGCGCCACGGTCCCGGTCGACGGGGGCCGCGCCGTCGCGTGACCCGGCGGTGGTCGAGGGGTCCCCGGGCCGGGCCGTACGGCCGTGCCGCCCGGCCCGGGTCAGCCCGCCGTCGGCGTCGCCTTCGCTGTCGCTGTCGCCATCGCTGTCGCCGTCGTCGGGGAGAGTTCGCGGGCGGCCGCCCGGCCCACCGCGTCCGCGACGGCGGCCAGGTCAGGGGAGTCGAGCTTCCACTGCTGCCAGTACAGCGGCACGTCGATCGGGCGGCGGGCGGCGAGTTCGACGAGGGTGCCCGCCGCCAGATGGGGACCGGCCTGGAGGTCCGGGATCATGCCCCAGCCGAGCCCGGCGGCGACCGCGTCGAGATAAGCCTCGGACGACGGCATGTAGTGCCGGGCGCGGGTGGCCGCGCGGGCCTGCCGGGGTGCGAGCCCGCGCAGGAACCGGTCCTGGAGTTCGTCCTTGCGGTCGAAGACGATGACGGGGGCGGCCGGCAGCGCCTCGCGCAGCGGACGGTCGGCGATCCAGCGGGCGGCGAACGGGGGCGCGGCCCTGGCCCGGTAGCGCATCCGGCCGAGCGCCCGTACCGAGCAGCCCTGCACGGCCTGCGGCGAGGAGGTGACCGCGGCCATCACCCGGCCCTGGCGCAGCAGCGCCGCGGTGTGGTCCTCGTCGTCGCGGTGCAGGTCGAAGAGGATGCCGCGGTCGGCGGCGGCCTCGGCGAGCGCGGGCAGGAACCAGGTCGCCAGCGAGTCGGCGTTGACCGCGATCGGCAGCGTGGCGGGGCCGAGCGCGTCGCCGAGGCCGAGTTCGGCGCCGGCGTCCTGCTCCAGCCGTGCGAGCTGCCGGCCGAACCGGACCACGACCTCGCCCGACGCGGTCAGCCGCACCGGCTTCGTCCGCAGCAGCAGCACCCGGCCGGTGCGCTGCTCCAGCGCCTTGATCCGCTGGCTCACCGCGGACGGCGTGACGTGCAGGGCCTCGGCCGCCGCCTCGAACGTGCCCTCGTCCACGGCGGCCAGCAGCGTACGCACCTGGTCCAGCGGGAGCCCCGCCATCGACCGTCACCCCATTCCCGCCGCCCGCGCCGGCGCCTTCGTCGGCGCCGCCCGCCACCGCCGCCGTCCGGCGCGGAAGCCGTACGAAGAGCGTTAAGAATTCCTCATGCTACCTAAGAATCATTAGCTGGCCTGTACAGTCCGCCCGCTCCTAGCCTCGGTCCATGCACGCAGCTCTCCTCGCCGCCCTGGCGGGCCTCGGCACCGGTCTGACCCTCATCGTGGCCATCGGCGCCCAGAACGCGTTCGTGCTGCGCCAGGGCATCCGCCGGGAGCACGTGCCCGCGGTGGTCGGGATCTGCGCCGCCTCCGACGCCGTGCTGATCGCGGCGGGCATCGGCGGCGTCGGCACCGTCGTACGCCGCTGGCCGGCCGCGGTGACGGCCACCGGGTGGATCGGCGGCGCGTTCCTGGTGACGTACGGCGTGCTGGCCGCCCGCCGGGTGCTGCGGCCGCAGCGGCTGTCCGCCGCCGAGGGCGCGGGCGCCTCCGCCCGCACCGCCGTCCTCACCTGCCTGGCGCTGACCTGGCTCAACCCGCACGTCTACCTGGACACGCTGCTGCTGCTCGGCTCGGTCGCCAACTCCTACGGCGGCGCGCGCTGGCCGTTCGGGGCGGGCGCGGTCACGGCGAGCGTGCTGTGGTTCAGCGGCCTCGGCTTCGGCGCGCGGCTGCTGCGCCGCCCGTTCGCCCGGCCCGGGTCCTGGCGGGTGCTCGACGCCGTGATCGCCGTGAGCATGGTCTGCCTGGGCGTCCTGATGGCGACCCGGGCGTGAGACGGCGCCGCCGCGACCGTACGAACCGGGCGCGGTCGCGCCGGCCGGCCGCCGCCTGACACGGCCCCAACGCCCCTGTTCCGCGCGGCGGTTCAGCCGAGAAGGGAGCCGCCCCACGCGGCGCCGGGGGTGGTGCCGCCCTGGTGGATCGGGCGGAAGCCGATCACGGCGGCGTCGTCGCGGCGGTTGCCGACACCCGACAGCAGCTGGGCGCAGATCTCCGCGAGCGTCAGCCCCTCCGCGCGGGCGGTTTCGGCGATCCGGGCGAGCGTCGCCATGCCCTCGCCGAGGTCCGTGCCGGGCACCTCGATCAGGCCGTCGGTGTAGAGCAGCAGGGTGTCGCCGTTCTTCAGTTCGTAGTGCCAGGTGGTGCGCGGCATCGACGGTGCCACGCACAGCGGCAGGTCCGGGCCGGCGCCGTGCAGGTAGCGCGGCTCGCCGTCGGCGGGCAGCAGCAGCGGCGGCGGGTGGCCGGCGTTGGACCAGGCCACGTGCCAGCGGCCGCCGGCCCGCGGCACCAGGTTGGCGTGCACCACCGTGACCAGCGGCGCGATGTTCAGGCCGTCCACCACCCGGTCCAGCTGGGACAGGCTCTCGGCCGGGCTGTTCGGATGGTCCTGGTCGTAGGCGATCACCCGGAGCATGCTGCGCAGCTGGCTCATCGAGGTGGCGGCGTCCAGGTCGTGGCCGGCGATGTCGCCGATGGTGAGGGTGACGGTGCCGTCGGGCAGCAGCAGCGCGTCGTACCAGTCGCCGCCGATCTCCGCGGTCTTGCTGGCCGGCTGGTAGTGCGCGGCCAGCTCCGCGCCGGGCACCCGCGGGGTCGCCGACAGCAGGGCGCGCTGGAGGGTCAGCGCGGTGTGCCGGGTGCGTTGCAGCTCCACCGCCTGCCGCAGCGGCTCGCGCACCTCGTGCAGGATCTCGCCGAGCAGCGCGAGGTCCGCGGAACCGGGTGGCGGGCTGTCCGCGCAGCCGGCCGCGCAGGCGAACGCGACCACGGCCGAGTCGATCACGATCGGCACCATGGTCAAGCTGGTGGCCCGCGCCGCGCGCAGCCACTTCCTGGACATCTCCGACAGCACGCCCTCGGGCGGCTCACCGGCGGGGAAGACCAGCAGCTTGGGGCGGCGGCTCTCGATCACCTGCTGGGCGACCGAGCCCACGAGGTAGGGCTGGTTGCTCAGCGGGGGCATGTCCGGCAGGCCGGAGCGGGCGGTGGACGCCACCCGGACCGCGGTGAGCGGGCCGCCGATGCCGGCCGAAGGCAGCATGAAGACCGCGCACGCGTCGGTCAGGTCCGGCACCACCGCCGCGGCGACGGCGGCGAACGCGTCCGGCACGTCGTCGGTGCCGGTGACGGTGGCCACCCTCGCCAGCAGCCGCTCGCGCAGCCGGTTGCGCCACTGGTCCTCGATGTCCGCGGTCGCGCCGATCCACTCCACCAGCACCCCGCCGCGCTCGATGGGCACCGCGCGGGACTGCACGTGCCGGTACTCGCCGGAGGCGGTGCGCAGCCGGAACGTGCACACGAACAGGGACGGGGTCCCCTCGGACGCGTCGCTCCAGGTGCGCACCAGCCGGGTCCGGTCGTGCGGGTGCACCGCCCTGAGCCACTCCTGGTCGATCACCGGCCGCCACGGGCTGCCGGTGAAGTCCTCGAAGCCGCCGACCAGCTCGGTGATGTCGCCGTTGGGCTTCATCAGCCAGACGATCTGCGTGACGGCGGACATCAGCGCCTCGTACCGCTGCAACGCCTTCTGCCGCTGCTCGGAGAGCAGCTGCGCGGCCTCCACCGCGTCGACCTGCGGGGTGGTGTCGACCGCCACGGCCAGCACGCCGGGACCGAACCGGGAGACCACCGGGGAGCAGCTGTAGACGAAGTGGCGGCGGCCGGGCGCGCCGGGCGCGGTGCCGTCGGTGGTGCGGGTGTCGGTGACCTGGCGGGCGGCCCGGTCCCGGTACACCTGGTCGAGCATCTTCAGGAAGCGGGCGGCCCTGGGCTCGGTGAACACGTCCGCGGACCGGGCGCCCAGTTCCCGGGGCCCGAACAGGGCGCGGAACGCCTCGTTGATGTACACCAGCCGGTGCTCGTCACCGGCGGTCAGGGCAACGGCCACGATGGCACGGTCGAACACCTCTGGTTCGAGCTCGGGCACGCCCGTTTCGCCGCCGATCCGCCTCATCCTCCGATCATCGCTCGCCACGGCCCACCAGGCGCGCCGAAAGCGCCGGGCGTTCGCACATGTGACCGGTACGGCGCCCAGGGGAGCACTCCCCCGCGGCTCGGGCGGCCGGGCGGCCGTCGGCGGGCCGGGCCGGGCCGCTGCCGTTACGGTGGGTACCGGGGGCGGTACGCCGGCCCGGCGCCGCGGCGGGCGGACGGCGGCCCCGGGGACTTCCGGGGCTTCGCAGAGCCACCAGGACTTCGAGGACCTGCGAGGACCTTCGAGGACCTTCTGGGGGCCTTGGGGGGACAACCGAAGAGCACCCGCGGCACCGCCGACCACGCAAGGAAGTCGCGCACCATGACCTCAGCGCCCACGATCCCCGATGTCACGCTCAACAACGGTGTGGTGATCCCGCAGCTCGGATTCGGCACGTACCTGATCGAGCCGAAGGACACCAAGGAAGCGGTGCTCGCCGCGCTGGAGACCGGTTACCGGCACATCGACACCGCCGAGATGTACGGCAACGAGAAGGAGGTCGGACAGGCCATCGGCGAGTTCGGCCTGGAGCGCTCCGACGTCTTCGTCACCAGCAAGCTCAACAACGGCTTCCACGCCTACGGGGACGTGCTCACCGCGTTCACCCGCAGCCTGGACGACCTCGGCATGGAGTACCTGGACCTGTTCCTCGTGCACTGGCCGCTGCCCGCGGTCGGCGACTACACCGAGACCTGGCGGGCGATGGAGGAGATCTACCGGTCCGGCCGGGTCAGGGCGATCGGCGTGTCGAACTTCCAGACCGCCCATCTGAACCGGCTCTTCCAGGAGACCTCGGTGGTGCCCGCGGTCAACCAGATCGAGGTGCACCCCTACCTCACGCAGGACGAGCTGCGCGCGTTCGACGCCGACCACGGCATCGCCACCGAGGCGTGGTCCCCGATCGCCCAGGGCAAGGTCCTCGGCGACCCGGTGATCGCCGCGATCGCCGCGCGGCTGGAGCGCACCCCGGCGCAGGTGACGCTGCGCTGGCATTTGCAGCGCGGCGACATCGTCTTCCCGAAGTCGGTGACGCGCTCCCGGGTCGAGGAGAACTTCCGGCTCTTCGACTTCGAGCTGACGCCCGACGACATGGCGCAGATCAGCGCGCTGGACCGCGGCGAGCGGACCGGCCCGGACCCGGACACGTTCAACTGGGTGCCGTGACCGGTCCCGCGCGGCGCGCGACGCGCTGACCTCCCCGGCCCGCGCGTCGCGCGGGGGCGCCCCTACCCGCCGGCGCTCCCCGGTCCAGGTCAGGCGGAGGTCTCCAGCAGCCGCCGCAGGTCCTCCGCCATCCGCAGCGCGGCCGCGCGCCCGTCGCCGCCGAGGGAGCCGGCGTCCGCGGGCCGCGCCCGGTCCACGACCACCCGCAGCGCGGCCGCGGCGTGCCGGGCGAACAGCGCCAGCAGGTCCAGCTCGTTCAGGCTCGACCTGGCCTGCGGCACCGGGTCGAGTACCTCCAGCACGCCCAGCACCCGGTCGCCGTGCGTCAGCGGCGCGGCCATCAGCGAGTCGGGCACGTACTCGGTGGACTCGGCGAAGTCCCGGTCGAAGGAGGCGCTGCGGGACAGGTCGTCCACGACCATGGGCTCGCCCGAGGAGACCACCCAGCCGGCGATCCCGCTCTCGGCCGGGAAGCGCCGCCCCACCAGGAAGCTCTCGCCCTGGCCCGAGACGGCCTGGAAGACCAGCTCGTGGCTCGACTCGTCCAGCAGGAACACCGAACTGGCCTGGGCGCCGAAGATGGCCCGGGCCGTGTCGACCACCGACTGCATCAACTCCTGCGACAGCGGATCGGTCTCTGCGTTGCTCTGTGTCACGAAGCACCCCTGATGCCCAGTTGTACGTTGGCCGCGGAAAGGTAGAGCGCGTTCTTGAGCTGGAAGGTCGTCATCCGGCGGTGCCGGGACAGGATGCGGGCGCAGAGCCCGGCGATGTAGGGCGTGGCGAAGCTGTTGCCCGTGGTCCTGATCGTCGCCCCGCCGAGCCAGGCCACCTGCACGTTCTGGCCCGGGGCGAAGAACTCCACCGGGGGGCTCGGGTTGTACAGGTGCAGCTCCGGGTCGTCCTCCTGGTGGCTGCCCACCGAGATCACCGACGCGAAGCGCCAAGGGAAGCTCTCCACCGGCGTGTTGTGCGCGGAGGCGACGATCGCGGTGCCGCGGAAGTACGCCTCGTCGGCGAGCACCCGCAGTTCCTCGGCGAACTGCGGCCGGGTGGTGGACAGGCTCAGGTTGATCACGTCGAAGCCCTGCCGGATCGCCCAGCGCAGGCCCGCGAGCAGGACGTCGCCGGTGCCGCCGAACCCCTTGCCGAGCACCTGCACGCTGTACAGCTCGCACTCCGGAGCGGTTCTGCGGATGATGCCCGCGCAGGCCGTGCCGTGGCCGCAGGTGTCGGTGGCGCCGGTTTCCACGACGCTGGTCCCCGTCCCGTCCTTGCGGACCGTCCAGGCCCCGTCGACCCTGCCGATCAGCGGATGGCCGTCCTCCACCCCGGAGTCGACGACGCACACCCGCACGCCGGTGCCCAGCGCGCCGGCCCAGTCCCGGTCGGGCGCCGGCCGCTCGCCGTCCGCGGCGACCAGCACGTCCTCGGGGCGCTTGCCGCGCAGACTCCAGGTGAGTCGGGGACCGGCGCCCTGCTCGGCGGTTGTCATTCAGCAGCCTCTCGCGTTCTGGCGGTGTCACGTTCCGGTGCGGTGGTGGCCGGGGGTCCGGCGGGCCGGGGTCCGGGCGGCCGGCGGCGGGCGGCTCACGTCGGGACCCGGTGCCATCCGGCGGCGTGCCGCGCCCCGGGCAGGTGGCCCTTGGCCTCGAACTGCCGGGCGGCCTGGGCGGCGGCCCGTCGCGCGTCGTCCGCGCGGCCGGCCTGGCGCAGGACGTCGGCCCGGTCCAGCCAGGCGGTCGCCAGCAGGACGGGCGAGTCGGTGCCGGCCGCGGTGCGCACCGCGCGCGCGGCCAGCGCCTCGGCCTCCTCGGCGCTGCCGCGCGCGGCGGCGATCCTGGCCTGGAGGCCGTCGAGGTCGGCGGTGTCCGAGGCGGCCTGATCGCTGTCCGCCGGCTCGGCCGCCGCCGTGCCCGGGGCCCGCGCCAGCCGCGTGGCCGCGTCGCCGTAGCGGCCGGCGTCCAGCAGCAGCCGCGCCGACTCCCGGGCCACCACCCCGCGCAGGCCGTCGGCCTGGAGGCCCGCGGCGGCGCCGTCGGCCTCGTCGAGCAGGTCCAGCGCCCGGCCGCCCTCACCCGCCAGCGCCGCCACGGCGGCGGCGAACAGCGGCAGCACCACGCGGCCCTCGGCGTACGCGAGTTCACCGGCCAGCCGCCGGGCCCTGGCCAGGCAGGCGTGCGCGTCGTCCCACCGCTCCTGGAGCGCGAGCAGCACCGCGAGCGGGCAGTTGAGCGTGAGCCGTACGGTGGGGCGCTGCTCCCCGTGTTCGGCCAGCAGCGCGCGGCTGCGGGCGACCGCCGAGCCGACCGGCTCCGGGCCGCGCCACAGCGAGACGCCGATCGCGCCCAGCGCCAGGGCCCGTTCGGGTTCCGCGCCTGCCCGGCGGGCGTGCGTCAGGGCCCGGGACAGCAGGCCGTCGGCCGCCACGTGCCGGCCGTGCGACTGCCGCTCCTGCGCGATCCGGATGCACGCCCGCGCCTGCCCGAGGTCGTCTCCCGCGCTCTCGAAGACCGGCAGCGCCCACTGGGCGACGGTTCCCGCGCTGCTCCCGTCGGGGGCCGCGGACACCGCGGCCAGGGCCAGCCGCGCGTGCGCGGCCTCCACCGGGCGCACCGCCTCCCGCGGTTCGGCGTCCGCCGCGGCGAGCACTCCCAGCAGCAGCGCCCGGCCCTCGTCCGTACGGCCGGTCGCCAGCAGTACGTCGCCGAGCCGGCGGGCCGCCGCCGCCCACTCGGGCTCGCCGTCGGCGGCCAGCTCCACCGCCCGCTCCAGCAGCCCCGCCGCCCAGGCCAGGTCCGAGCGGGCGAGCGCCCTGGAGCCGCTGTCGATCAGCAACCGGACGGCGTCCAGCCGCAGTTCGTCGGTGTGGGCGCCGAGGACGCCGAGCTCGGCGCGGTAGCGGTAGGCGTGCTCCAGGTGCCCGGCGACGGCGGCGGTCGCCTCGGCGGACGGCAGGCGGCGGGTGCCGCGGCGCGGTGGGTCCTGCGCGCCGCCCGACGGGCCGCTGCCCGAAGGTTCGTTGGCCGAAACTCCGTTGCCCGTGGCGCCGCTCTCCGGCGCGCCGCCGCTTGGCGGGGCCTGGCCCGCGAGCCGGTCGGCCAGCGCCCGCGCGGCGTGCTCGTGCCGCTCCGCCCGGGTCCGCTTGGCCATCGACTGGTAGGTGACCTCGTGCACGAGGCCGCTGCTGAAACGCAGCGGATACGTGCCCGGCCGCGGCCGGTCCGCGGGCCGCAGCAGGCGGTGCCGGCCGAGCCGGGCGAGGGCCGCGCCGACCGGCCCCGGCACCGGTGCCGGCGGCTCCGGTTCCGCCGCGGGCGCTTCCGTGGCGTGCAGCGCGCCGCCGGGTGCGCCCTCCCGGTCGCCGGCCACCAGGTCGGCCACCTCGTCGGCGGTGAACTCCCGTCCCGCGACGGCCGCGATGTCCAGCGCGGCGCGCTCCGCGCGGCCGAGCGCGCCGATCCGCGCGCCGAGCAGCGCCTGAAGGGTGGTCGGCAGGTCGCCGCCGCCGTCGGGACGGTACCCGGAGTCCGGCTGGGTGAGCGCGGCGATGAGCATCTCCAGGTAGAAGGGGTTGCCGCCGGCGGACTCCAGGACCTGCGGCGGCACGCCCGTACCCCGGCCGGCCCGGGCGGAGCCGGCCGGGGTGCCGGGGCCGGCCCCGGCGCCGGCCGCCGTAGCGGTCCCGGTCGCGGCCGGACGCCTCCCGCCGTCCCAGTGCGCGCCGACCTCGGTCAGCGCGGCGGCCACCGCCTCGGCCTCCGCCGTGGTCAGGCCCGGCAGGGTCAGCGACCGCGCCCCGCCGCCGCCCCATCCGGCGCGGCGGTCGGCCAGGTCGGGGCGCGCCGCGCAGACGAACAGCACGCCGGAGGAGGCGAGTTCGGCGCACAGCGTGGTGACCACCGCCAGCAGCGGATCGCTCGCCCAGTGCAGGTCGTCCAGCACCAGCACGACCGGGCGGCTGCGCGCGAGCACGCCCAGCAGGCCGGTCAGGGCCGCGCAGGTGTCGTCCGTCGACGGGTTCGGCGTGCCGTCCTCCAGCAGCCCGGCCGACAGCACGGCCAGCGCGGCGCCGACCTCGTCGCGTTCCGCGGTGTCCGGATCGGAGGAGGCTGCTCCGGCCGCGGCGCACCGGGCGCCGCCGAACTCCCGTACCGGCTCGGCGTCCTCGGCCCGCGCCGGCCACAGGTCCGGGAACTCGTCGAGGAGTTGGCGTACGGCGTCGGCCAGCGGCGCCAGGCTGCCGCGCTCGCCGTACGGACGGCAGCGCCCCGAGCCGTAGTTGAAGGCGCGGCCGGACCGCTTGCGCCACTCGTGGATCAGCCGGGTCTTGCCCATGCCGGCCTCGCCGAACACCGTCACCAGGTTCGGGCCTCGGCCGTCCCGGGCCGCGACGGTGGCCAACGCCTGCCGCAGCACCGCCAGTTCGCGGGTCCGGCCGACGAAGGGAACGTCGAAGCGGCGGGTGACCTCCGGCTCCTCCTCGACCACGGCGACGAGCCGGTACGCGGTGACCGCGTCCTCCTTGCCCTTCAACCGCAGCGGGCCGACGCGTTCGGTCAGGGCGCTCGCCCCCGCGGC
The DNA here is from genome assembly GCF_044744625.1 of Streptomyces sp. NPDC087270. Classification (NCBI taxonomy): domain Bacteria; kingdom Bacillati; phylum Actinomycetota; class Actinomycetes; order Kitasatosporales; family Streptomycetaceae; genus Streptomyces; species Streptomyces sp. NPDC087270. The sequence continues at coordinate 118,676 of NZ_JBIUYR010000013.1, read as the reverse complement.
CCGGCGGCTCTCCGGGCCGATCAGCACCTCGCCCTCGGCGGCGTTCTGCTCCAGCCGCGCCGCGACGTTGACCGTCTCCCCCGACACCAGCGCCTGCCGGGACGAGACGTCCGACGCCGTCACCACGGGGCCGGTGTTGATGCCGATCCGGACGCCGATCCTGATGCCGAGCGACGGCCCCAACTCGGTGTCGTTGAGCCGCTGCACGGCGTCCAGCATGGCCAGCCCGGCGGCCAGCGCCCGCGCCGCGTCGTCCTCGTGGGTCACCGGGACGCCGAAGACGGCCATCACGGCGTCGCCGATGAACTTCTCGACCGTCCCGCCGAACTCCTCCAGGCACTCCCGCATCCGCTCGAAGTAGCGCAGCACCACGGTGCGCAGCGTCTCCGGATCGAGCACGCCGGACAGCGCCGTCGATCCGACCAGGTCGCAGAAGACCACGGTCACGACCTTGCGCTCCTCCTGCGGTACTCCCGGGGCCCGCACGGCGGCCGGGGTGCCGCAGGACGGGCAGAAACGCGCCTCGGACGGAAGCTCGGCATCGCACGCAGCGCAGCGCATGGTCGGGTCCCTTCCCGCTGGTCGTGGAGCGGCTCAGAAGAGCGCGCCTCCGGCGATCTCGCTGTGGGCCTGCACCTCGGGGCCCACCTCGTCCAGCCGCGCCTTGATGTCGAGCATCATCGACAGCTCCTCGGAACTCAGCGCGCGCAGCACGTCCCGCTGCTCCTCGGTGAGTTCGGAGACGCCGAAGCCGTGCGACTCCAGCACGTCGAGGGTGTCGCCGGCGAGGTGGCCGCCGTCCCCGCCCCGCCCGGTCCCGCTGCCACTGCCGCTGCCATTGCCGTTCCGGTCCTGCGCCGCCCCGTCGCTCATGACGTGTGCGTCCTCTCCCTGGAGTGATCCGGCTCCGCTGCCCGGCCGATGTGCGCGAACAGCTCGACGAGCCCGTCCACGGTGTGCAGCGCGCTCATCACGACCGCGTTCACCAGGGACGGGTCCAACGGCAGCTCGTCGAGCAGGGCGAAGAGCGCCGCCGTGTGCCCGGTGTCCAGCTCGGCGTGGCCGCGTACGGTGCGCAGCGCCGCCTCGGGCACCCCGGCGGCGGCGATCCGGTCCGCCAGCCAGGGCGCGGGCGCGTTGCCCTCCAGTACGGCGATGTAGCCGAGCAGCGCGACGGGATGGTGGTACTCGATCCAGTAGTGCTGCGCGCCGGCCAGCCGGGCGACGACGGGCGGCGGCTGCCGGTCCAGGACCGCCGCGGGGTCCCCGCCCAGCGCGGCGATGTCGGCCAGCAGCCAGTCGTCGTGGCCGCGTTCCTCCTCGATGTGCCCCCGCAGGTACTCCGCGAGCGGCCCGCACACCGGGTCGGCCGGGCCGAACACCCTTTCCGCGGGACCGACTTCGGCGCAGCGCAGCACCGCCCGTTCCATCAGCGGCACCGACGCGCGGATCACGCCGTGCATCGCCGCCAGGTAGCCGCCGTAGCGCGGGCCGAGTCCGGGCGAGCGCCACATGGCCGCGGTGGCGGACCGCACCGCGGGCGCGGTCAGCCGCAGCCGGGCCCGCAGCGCCGTGCTCGCGGACACCGCGGTACCGGCGCTCATCGCTCCGCTCCGGGCAGCGCGACCAGGTCGGCGTAGGGCGCGCAGCCGTGCCGCCGCACCAGCGCGACCGCGCCCGCCTCGGCCTGGCCGCGGGCGGCGTACCGGTCCAGCAGCGCGCCCGCCGGCCCGCCGCCGGCCGCGGTCGCGGCGGCCAGCACGGCGGGGTCGTCGCCGAACGCGCGGCAGCCCTCGCAGTAGCCGCGGCGCGCGCCGGCCGCCCCCGCGGCGCCGTACCGGTGCTGGAGGTTGGCCGGGCCGACGGTCCTGATCATCCGCAGCACCGGCGAGCCGAGCACCCGGGTCCGGATCGCCGGCCAGCCGTCCGTGCCGATGTGGCCGAGCGTCAGGTGGGCGGGGGCGGGTCTGCGGTCGACGACGTCCTGGTTGCAGCAGGCGACGACCGTGCCGTCGGCCGCGACCACCGGCCAGGCGGCCATCGAGCAGGGCAGCGCCCGCTCCGGATCGGGCAGCGCGGTGTCGGCGGTGGCCCAGGAGGCCGCGCGCCCCACCCGGCGCAGCGAGTTGACGAGCATCGGGACGCGGTCGCCGAAGGTGCGGCGGATGTCCGCGGTGACGTCGGCGAGGTACGGGTCGTCGGTGCCGGCGCCGACCAGGTGGAAGCTGGTGGCGATGCCGGCGTCCAGCACCCGCCGGACGAGGGCGAACACGGGGGCGCGGCCGGTCTCGCGCTCGTGGAAGGCGTCGAGGCTCACCGAGAAGTGGTCGACGGAGGTGACGGCCCGCCAGATCCGCTCCGGCACGGCCGCGGCCTGCCCGGGGCGGTCCGCGCGGCCGGCGAAGAAGGCACCAGTGAGCAGCGCGGTCCTGGTGCCCGCCGTACGCGCGGACGTGGCGAGCGACGCGACCAACTCGGGCCGCAGCAACGGCTCTCCGCCGGTCATCATCAGCACCGAGGGATGCTGCTCGGGGGTGAAGGTGCCGACGAAGGAGCGGAGTTGGCCGGCGTCCGGCTCGCCCGAGGCCATGGTGGCGGAGGTGGAGCAGTGCGCGCAGTGCAGGGGGCAACGGCCGGTGACGGTCAGAAGCAGTCCCGCGCCCGGCAGCGGACGCAGTGTCATCAGTTCGGCGAGTTCCATCACACGCTCCCTCATCGTCCTCCCGAAGTGTCGGCGGGGGCGGTTCGAGGCAAGGTAGGAAACGGTATGGAAACGGTATGTCCGCAGCTCGGAGCCGTGGGCGACCGGGCGGCGGCCACCGGTTGCGAGCGCCGTTTCCGGGCGCGGCTCCCGGGGTACCGATTCCGGATCGGCGCTTCCGGGGCACGCTTCCGGATCGGGGCTTCCTGGCCACCGCTTCCGGGCCGCCGATCCGGATTGGCGCCTCCGGACGACCCTTGTGGGCCCCCGCCCCCGGATCGCCGCTTCCGAGCCGCCGATTCCGGATTGGCGCCCCCGGATCGGCGCCTCCGGACCACGCTTGCGGGCCCCCGCCTCCGGACCACCTCCGCCGGGCCCGCGCCTGGGCCTCAGGCGGTGGCGCGGGGCAGCGGTCGCACGTGCAGCGCCTGCCGAAGGGATTGTTCACGCGCGTAGACTTTCGCCAACCGCGGGAGTTCGTACAGCGCCGCGTGCGCGGTGACCTCGCAGTCCGGCGCCGGCAGCGCGCCCGCGTCCATCAGCGACTCCAGCTTGTGCAGGGCGTCGTCCTGGTCGCAGGTGAGCGCCTCGGCGGCCTGGCGGAGCGTGAAGGGCCCCTCGGGCAGCTCCGCCAGCAGGCAGAGCGTGGCCTGGTCCGCCGCGGCGAGTTCCCGCCATCCGCTCGCCAGCCGCGGGCGCACCTCGGCGTCGCCCGCGACCAGCTCGTCCAGGACGGCCCTGCTGTCGGCCAGCCGCTCGGCGTACTCGCACAGCGGCAGGTACCGCCGCACCGCGAGTTTCAGGCCGCTCACCCTGACCGCGAGCGGCAGCATCCCGGTCGCGGCCACGATCCGTTCGGCCGCCTCCGGACACGACCGCAGCCGCTCGTGCCCGACGATCCGGCCCAGCAGTTCGAGGCTCTCGGCCTGGTCGAAGGCGGCCAGCTCCAGCCGGTTCGCCGCCACCAGTCCCGCCAACTGGGCGCGTGCGGTGACCAGTACGGCGCTGGCGCCGGTGTCGGGGACGAGCGGCCGCACGGACGCCTCGTCGGCCGCGTCGTCCAGCACCAGCAGGACCCGGCGAGGTGCCAGCCAGGCCCGCCACGCGGCGGCGACCTCGTCGGCGTCGCTCTCGTCCCGCAGTTCGGGCAGGTCGGCCATCCGGGCCAGTTCGCTCACCAGCGAGGCGGCCGGGCGCGGATGGCCGGTCGCGTCGCGCATCCGCAGCAGCACCCGGCCGTCGGGGAACTCCGCCGCCAGACCGTGCGCGGTGTGCACCGCGAGCGCGGTCTTGCCGGTGCCGACCGGACCGGTGAGGACGGTGAGGCGCCGCTCGCCGTCCAACAGGCCGCGCAGCGACCGCAGATGCCGGTCGCGGCCGGTGAAGTCCGCCAGGTCCTGCGGGAGGAGGGTGCCCAGCGCGCCGCCCGCGCGGCGCGGCGCGGTCCGCGGGCCGGAGGCGGCGAAGGGGCCGCCGGGCTCGTGCGGGCCGCCGCCGAGGATCGACCGGTAGAGCGTCTCCAGCGCGGCGCTGGGCTGAAGTCCGTACTCGACGGCGAGCAGTTGGCGCAGTCCGGCGTACGCGGCGAGCGCCTCCGTCTGCCGGCCCTGGTCGAACAGCGCGGTCATCTGGACCGCGCGGAGCCGTTCGCGCTCGGGGTGGCGTTCGACCAGGTCCCCCACGGTCTCGGCGACTTCGGTGGCGCGGCCGAGCCGCAGCTCGACCTCGGCCCAGTCCTCGTAGACCTGGAGGTGGCGGCTGTCGAGGCGTTCCGCCTCGGATCTGACGGCGGGCGAGAAGCGCAGCTCGCGCAGCGGGAGTTCCTGCCACAGGCCGAGCGCCTCGCGCAGCATCCGGGACGCCGGTCCCAACGCGCCCTGCGCGGTGGCCTCGCGGGCGGACCTGGCCAGCCGCTGGAAGCGCAGGGCGTCCAGCTCGTCGTCGCGCACCCGTAACAGGTAGCCGCCCGCGTGATGGGCGAGCCGCTCGCCGGCCCCGACCCGGTCCAGCAGCTTGCGCAGCGCGGAGATGTACACCTGGATGTTCTTGCGCGCGGTGCGCGGCGGCCTGCCGTCCCACAGGGTGTCGGTCAACAGGTCCAGCGACACCGGGGTGTTGGGGCGGCACAGCAGCATCGCCAGCAGTAACCGCTGCTTGAGCGGACCGAGCGGGAGCGGGCCGCCGGCCGTGCCGACGGACAGTGGGCCGAGGACGGTGAGCCGCAGGCTGTCGTGCGCCGTTCGCGCTGGTTCGGCCATTTCTGGTTTCACCTTTCCCACCGGCTGATCCGGACAGCGGATCGTGAGCTGAGATGAATGACATCAGCCGAATGACTTATATCAGACGATGTCGCCCAGGTGAACAGGGCAACGTCCCCTTCGTTCGCGGCTGTTGCCGCCAACCCCCGCCGAACTGCGGCGATACCGACCGCATACCGCGGATAGACCGGTTCCGAATTCGCCGGTCCTACCTTCTGAGACGTTCCCAGCAACGCTTCACATCCGCCGAGACGAGGAGACGATCATGGCTGACGCCGTCGACCCGACCAACGAGGACAACGCCGCCGAGACCGAGACCGACAACGAGGTCGAGGCGCACTCCGAGGCCCCGCTGGACCTCCAGGAGATGGGTGTGAACTCGCCGGTGGTGGCCCCCGGCAGCACGGTCAGCCTGGCTGCCTGCGCCTGACCGGACGATGTGGGTGGCGCGCCCTCGCGGCGCGCCACCCACACACGCGTTGTGCCGGTGCGGCCCGCCCGGGCCGTCCGGAGGCCCGGAACCGACAGGAGTTGACCATGGCCGATGCCGCAGAGCCCAGTTCCGCGGTGCCCAGTTCCGCAGCGCCCGACGACGGGCAGAGCGCGCCGGAACCAGCCGCCGACGGCGGCGAGTTCGAGGTGGAGGCGCACCTCGCGGGGCCGCTCGACCTCCAGGGGATGGACGTCAAGACGTCCGTGACCGCCCCGGTCCCCACCTCGCTCAGCGCGACCAGCGTCATCGTCTGCTGCTGACGCTGACGCCCGCCTGACGCCCGTCCGGCGTCGCCCCGCCGGCGCGGAGCCGGCCCGCCACCCCGTCGATCCGCCCCGTCGATCCGTCGATCCGTCGATCCGTCGATCCGTACCGGAGAGGCCCATGATCCCGTTCCCGTTCGTCGTCGCGGACCGAGACTTCTACGCACCGCTGGAGACCACCCGCGACCGCGGGGAGATCTACCGTCCCGAGCGGGTACCGGACGGCTGGACCGAGACCGAGTCCGGCATCTGGACGATGTGGCACCGGGGAAGGCAGTTGCGCGGTGTCGAGGACGGCTGGAAGGTGCACGTGTCCGCGCGACCCGGCCGCCAGCAGCACGTCCTCGACACCGTCGCCGCCGTCTGCTTCGCGCAGGACATCGCCTTCAAGCACCTGGCCGGCCGGCTCTTCTACTGGTGGACGCACCAGAAGCAGGCCGCCCGCCAGCAGAGCGGCAAGTTCATCGCCGCGTATCCCACCAGCGTCCCCGCCGCCCGCGCCCTCATGGAGCGGCTGCGCACCGAACTCGCCGACGAGGAAGGCCCGTTCATCCTCACCGACCGGCGCTACCGGGACTCGCGCACCGTCCACTACCGCTACGGCGCCTTCCTGCCGCGCGAGCGGGTCAACGCCGACGGCACGCACACCCTGCTGGTCCGCGGCGGCGACGGCGAACTCCGGGAGGACCGCCGCGGCGTGTCCTTCCACCTCCCGCCCGGCATCACCGACCCCTTCGCCGAGCGCCGCCCCGCCGGCGCGAAGCCGGCCGGCAAGGCAGGGCCAGCACGCAAGACGGGGTCGGCCCGCAAGGCTGGTTCGGTGAGCTTCCACGGGTACGTCTTCGAGGAGGCCCTCCAGTTCACCAACTCCGGCGGCGCCTACCGCGGCCTGGAACAGGCCACCGGCCGCCAGGTGTTCATCAAGGAGGCCCGCGCGCACACCGGCATCGCCCACGGCGACACCACCGCGCCCGACCAACTGCGCGCCGAGTGGGAGACGTTGACCGCGCTGCACGAGACGGCGCCCGGCCTGGCCCCGCAACCGCTGGCCTACTTCCGCGAGTGGGAACACGACTTCCTCGTCACCGAGTTCATCGAGGGCGAGACGCTCCAGCGCTGGATGGTCTCCCACCACGCCATGCTCGGCGTCGGCCGCGAACCCCACGAGTACGGCGACTACTACGCCCGCTGCGAGAAGGTGCTCGCGCGGATCGAGAGCGCGCTGGAGCAACTGCACGCGGCCGGCTACCTCTTCGTCGACGTCAGCCCCGGCAACGTGATGGTCGACGACGACGACGGCGTCCGGCTGGTCGACTTCGAGGCCGCCCAGCGCGCGGACGCCGACGAGATCCTGGTGATGGGCACCCCCGGCTACGCGGTCCCCGCCGACCTCGTCGGCGACGACCGGCTGATCCACGACGAGTACGGGCTGGCCGGCCTCGCCCTGCTGCTCGTCGGGCCCTACCACCAGGTGGCACAGCGCAACCCCGACACGCTCGCCCACCTGCGCGCCGACCTGCTGGAGCGGGCGCCGGTGCCGGAACCGCTGTGGCGCAAGGCCGTCAGGTTCCACCAGCCGCGCGCCGCGGTGGCGGGCGTCACGCCCCTCCCGTCGCCCGAGGAGGTGGCCGCCGACCCGCTGCGGCACCTCGCCGAGCTGCGGGACCGTACCGCGGACGCGCTGATCGCCATGGCCGACCCGACCCACCCCGACCGGGTGTTCCCCACCATCGCCGACGGCTACCACAGCAACACCCAGTGCCTCGCCTACGGTTCCGCGGGCGTCCTGCACGCCCTGACCCGGGCCGGCCGCGCACTGCCGCAAGGGGCGCTGGAGCGGCTGCGCGACGACGCGTTCGGCGGCGTCGAGCGCCTGGCCCCGGGGCTGTTCGCCGGCGCCGCGGGCATCGCCTGGGTGCTCGCCGACCACGGCATGCTGGACGAGGCGCGGGACCTGCTCGCCGTCGCGGACCAGCACCCGATCATCACCTCGGGGTCGTCGGCGACGCTCTTCGGCGGCACCTCCGGCGTCGCCCTCGCCCACCTGGCGATGTACGGCCGCACCCGCGACGCGTCGCACGTCGAGCGGGCCATGGAGCTGGCGGCGGCGCTGCCGTCCGACGCCGACCTCACCGAGCGCCTCGGCCCCGACGACGCCACCGGCGTCATGCACGGCCGGACCGGCATCGCCCTGATGCTCCAGCAGCTCGCCGCCGTCACCGGGTCGGCCGACGGGCTGAGCCGCGGCGTGCGGCTGCTGCACACCGAACTCGACCGCGCCACCGACCCCGAGGCACCCGGCCTGGCCTTCCCGGTCTCCGCCACCGACCAGCGCAGCCTGCCGTACCTCTACTGCGGCTCCGCGTCGGTCGCGCACACCGCCGTCCGCTACGCGCGGGTGGTGGACGACGAGCGGCTCGCGCGGGCGCTGCCGCTGCTGCTGGTCCCGATGCGCACCACGTACACCGTGATGCCCGGCCTGTACCAGGGGCTGTCCGGACTCGGTTTCGGCCTCGCCGAGTACGCGGAGGCGACGGGCGACGAAGCGGCCAGGGCCGACGCGATCCGCGGCGCGCGCGGGCTGTTCAAGTTCGCCGTGCCGCACGAGACCGGCGTCCGCTTCCTCGGCGACCAGCTCATGCGGTTCAGCGCCGACCTGTGGAGCGGCTCGGCGGGCGTGCTGCTCTTCCTGACCCAGCTCCTGGACCCCGCGCCCGATCCGCTGTTCACCGTGGACGCGCTGGCCGGCGCGTACGCCCGTCCCGTCGTGACCCGGTGAGGTGCACCGATGAGCCGTGAGACAGCTGCCGGACCGGCGGGCGAGGCAACGGACGGCGTGGACGCCGCCGGTACGGACACAGGCGGCACGGAGGCGGGCAGCGCGGAGGCGGGCAGCACGAAGGCGGGCGGCTCGGGCTGGGCCGTTGACCGCGACGTCAACCTCTACTGGTGCGGCCAGACCGCCTCCGCGTTCGGCTCGGTCTTCACCGCGATCGCGCTGCCGGTCGTGGCCGTGGTGCACCTCAACGCGTCCGCGGGGGCCATCGGCCTGATCAGCGCCGCCGCCACCGCCCCGATCCTGCTCTTCGGCTTCCCCGCGGGCGCGCTCGCCGACCGCCTCGTCCACCCGCGCCGCGCGCTGATCCTGCTCGACCTGATCTGCGCGGTGGCAGTCGGCGTGGTCGCCCTGGGGCTGGCCGCCGGCGCCGTCTCGCTGCTCTGGCTGGGCGTGCTCTGCGCCGTCATGGGCGGCGCGTCCACCCTCTCCACGGCCGTGTACTTCCTGCACCTGCGCCAGCTCGTCGGCCCCGACGGCATCGGCGGCGCCCGCGCCAGACTCCAGGCCGGACAGTACGGCGCCGCGCTCGTCGGCCGCCTGCTGGCCGGACCCGCGATCGCCGTGCTCGGCGCGGCCGCCGCCCTGTCGGTCGACGTGGCGAGCTACGCGCTCAGCGCCGCCGCCCTGCTGACCATGCGCGCCCCCGATCTCGTGCCACGCGGCCCCGCGCCCTCCGTGCTGACCATGCTGCGCGGCGCCATGGCCGGCATGCGGGTCTTCACCGGGGACGCCTTCCACCGCGCGCTGGGCGTGTTCATCATCGTGCCGGCCGCGACGCTGGCCGGCGTCACCACCCTCACCGGACCGTTCCTGCTACGGGTGATCCACCTGCCGACCGCCGCCTACGGCTCCCTCTTCGCGCTCTCGGGGCTGATGGGCCTGGCCGGCTCCGCCGTCGCCGGACGGGTGCTGACCCCGGGCCGCAACGCCCGCCGGGTGATGCTGGGCGCCTTCACCGCCGGCATGGTCTGCAGCCTGCTGCTGCCGCTGGCCGCCGGGCCGCTGCCGCTGGCCGCGTTCTGCGCGGCGATGGGCATCGGACTGCCGATCTTCTTCGGCGCGATCGCCAACGTGGCCGTCAGCTCCGTACTGGTCTCCGACATGTCGGAGGAGACGCTCGGCCGGGCGATGGCCGCGCTCCAGGTGTGCCTGGCGGCGGCCGGCCTGGTCGGCGCGCTGGGGTGCGGTGTGCTCGGCGACTGGATCGGGGTGCGCGGGGCGCTGTGGACCATGGGGCTGATCGCCCTGGCCGGCATCGCGCTGAGCCTGCCGTCCGCGCTGCGCGCCGCGCGGCGCACCGAGAGCACGCCGGAGCCGGCGCCCGCGCCGGTCTGAGCGGGCCGCCGCGGGCAAGTGGACGGACAGCGACTCCCTTGTCACGTAAGGCAGTCGGCGGCGGCGCCGGGAGCGGATGCACCGCCGCCGACGGGCCGGCACACGCCTGCCGGCCATTCCGGGATCGTGGGCGCACCAGCTAGGATGAACCCGGGTGCGGGGGCACCCCAGCCTGGCCGGCACGACGTGGGGGAGGCGGATGATGGGCGAGAACGCTCCCACCGCGGCCGATTCCAGGGGCAGTTCGGCGACGGGTTCCACGAGCGGTTCCGCCGCCGCGTCCGCTGACTCCGGCTCCGGCTCCGGCTCGGGCTCTGGGTCCGGCTCCACGCTCGCCGGCAAGATCGACGCGCTCTTCCAGGTCATCCGGCGCCCCACCCGCGAGCCGTACAGCCACGAGGAAGTCGCCCGCGCCTGCCGTGAGGCCACCGGCGAGAGCTTCTCCGCGACGTACCTGTGGCAGTTGCGCACCGGGCGCCGTGACAATCCCACCAAGCGCCATCTGGAAGCCCTGGCACAGTTCTTCGACGTCCCCGTCGGATACTTCTTCGACGACGAGCAGGGCGCCGCCATCACCAAGGAGCTGGAGCTGCTCGGCGCGCTGCGCGACGCCGGCGTGCGCAGCATGGCGCTGCGCGCGGTCAACCTCTCCCCCGAAGACGCGGCCACGATCAGCGACATGATCGACGTGCTCGCCCGCAGGGAGCGCGGTTCACCGAGTCGCGAACTCTGAGCGTGCTCGAACTCCTCCGTGAGATCTCGCGGTTCCGGCCGGCGGACAAAGGGACAGCGTGTGAGACGTACCAGAAGTGACGGAAGTCGGGCCATGTGGCAGCGCTGCCAGCGGACGGTGGACGCGCTCGAACTGCCCACCCCGTTCGACGCGACCGTCTTCGTCGGGATGCTCGCCGGCACCCGCGGCCGTCCGATCGAGCTGGTGCCGGTCTCCTCCGCGCGGGACACCCCGTGCGGCCTGCTGGTCACCACCGACCGCGCCGACTGCATCGTGTACGCGGCCGACACCACCGCCCTGCACCAGCAGCACATCCTGCTGCACGAGGCGGCCCACCTGATCTGCGGCCACCACGAGACCGCGGCCGCCGCGTCGGCCGCCGCCCAGGTCCTGCTGCCGCACTTATCGGCGTCCCTGGTCCAGCGGGTGCTCGGCCGCACCGTGTACACCGAACCGCAGGAGCAGGAGGCCGAGTTGGTCGCCTCCCTGATCCTGACCCGCACCGCCCAGGCGGCCGGCAGCACCCGTCCGGCGCCGCCGCCCCACCCCCAACGGGCCCGGCTGGACCGGCTGTTCGGCACACCGGAGGCCCCGGCGCCGGGCCGCTCCGATGGCTGACCTGCTGTCGTTCCTCGGGGCCGCGTTCTTCCTGGTCTTCGGCGCCCACCGGCTGGCGATCACCCGCGGCGCGCGGGCGGACTCCGCGCAGCGCCACGTCTCCGGCTTCGCACTGTGCATGGGCCTGGCGCTGGTCTTCAACGCCCCTTCCGTCACCGACCGGTTGGCGCGCGATCCGACCCTCGACACGCTGGTCGGGCTGATCACCCACGACCTGAAACTGGCCGCCTTCGCCTTCCTCGTGCTGGTGGCCTACGCCCTCGGGTCCCCGACAGCCGGACGGCGTGCGGTGCGCCGCCAGGTCTGGACCGCCGGCGCGACCCTGGCGGCGTCCGTGGCCCTCTTCCTCGCGGCCTGCCCCGCCACCACGAGCGAGCAGCTGTCGGTCTCCCCCGGCCACCGGTGGGCCCTGGCGTCGTACAGCGCGCTCTTCGCCGCCTACGGCGCCTGGTGCCTGCTGGTCCTGGCGAGGGAACTGGCCGACCACGTCGAGCGCACCGCCCCGGGGCTGCTGCGGACGGGGCTGCGGCTGATGATGCTCGCCGCCGCGTTCGGTGCCGCCTGGACCGCGTGGACGCTGGACGACGTGATCTCCGATCTGAGCGTCGGCCACCAGGACATCGGCGAGGACATGGTGTCCTCCGCCCTGGGCGCGATCACCGCGCTGCTCGCCACCGGCGGCGCCACCGCCACGCTGTGGGGCGACGCCCTCGGCGCCCCCGTGCGGTGGCTGCGCGCCTACCACCGCTACCGGGCGCTGGAACCGCTGTGGTCGGCCCTGCACCGCGAACTGCCGCAGATCGCCCTCGACCCGTCGGTGGCCGACCGCCGTCCTGGCCTGCCACGTGCCGAGTTCGCCCTCTACCGGCGGGTGATCGAGATCCACGACGGCCATCTGGCGCTGCGCCCGTACTTCGACTCCGACGTCGCCCGGTGGACGGCCGAGGCCGAAGCCGGGGACCGCGACCGCGACCGGCACGCGGTGCTCGAAGCGGCCACCATCGCGGCGGCGCTGGAGAACAAGCGGGCCGGACGGCGGTGCGACGCGGCCGGCGCCCCGCGGCAGGCACCCGCGGCACCCGCGCCGCCCCCGGTGCCGGGGACGGTGGCGGCGGAGACCGCCTGGCTGCTGGAGGTGACCGCCGCCTTCACCGGCTCGCCCGCCGTCGCCGACGTCCGCCGCCGCGTCCGCCACGCGGTGGACGTCAGCCGCCGGGACACCGGCCGCGGCCCCGGCGTCCCCCGCTCCGACGCGGACGGCACCGGCCCGCGGACCGGCTGAACCGGCTCCCGTCGGCGGCAGCGGGTGGGCTGGCTGCCGCAGCGGGCGAGCGGGCTGCCGCAGCGGGTGAGCGGCCTGCGGTCAGCCCACCTGGCTGCCCTTGCCCAGCGCGATCACTCCCGCGTCGGAGACGGTGTACAGCTCTCGGTCACGCTCGGGGTTGACGCCGATGGTGGCGCCGGGCGGGACGTCCACGTTCTTGTCGAGCACGGCGCCGCGGACGATGGCGCCGCGGCCGACCCGCACGTTGTGGTGCAGCACCGAGCCCTGGACGACGGCGCCGGAGTCCACGATGACGCCCGGTGACAGCACGGAGCGGGTGACCTGCCCGCGGACCACGCAGCCCGGGCTGATCACGGACTCCCCCACGATGCCGCCGGCGCCGATCTTCGCGGGCGGCAGCGACCCGGGGTTGGTGTGGATCGGCCAGTCGCGGTTGTACAGGCTGAAGGCGGGCCGGTCGGAGATGAGGTCCATGTGCGCCTCGTAGTACGCGTCCAGGGTGCCGACGTCACGCCAGTAGCCGTGGTCGCGGACGGTCTCGCCGGGGACGTGGTTGGTGTCGAAGTCGTAGACGTGCGCGGCGCCTTGGGAGGTGAGCCGGGGCAGGATGCTGCCGCCCATGTCGTGCACGGACTGCGGGTCCTCCGCGTCCTCGCGCAGCGCCTCCAGCAGAGCCTTGGTGGTGAAGACGTAGTTGCCCATCGAGGCGAAGACATGACCGGGGTCGCCGGGCAGGCCGGGCGGGTCGGCCGGCTTCTCCAGGAAGCGCTCCACCTGCACCCCGTCGGCGCCGGGGGTGATCACACCGAACCCGGACGCCTCGGCCCTGGGCACCTTGATCCCGGCGACGGTGACGCCCGCGCCGTGCTCGGCGTGCTGGTCCAGCATCTGCCGCGGGTCCATCCGGTAGACGTGGTCGGCGCCGAACACCGCGACGTAGTCGGGCTGTTCGTCATGGATGAGGTTGAGCGACTGGAGGATCGCGTCGGCGCTGCCGAGGTACCAGCGCGGGCCGAGCCGCTGCTGGGCGGGCACCGGCGTCACGTAGTTGCCCAGCAGGCTGGACATCCGCCAGGTGGTCGTGACATGGCGGTCCAGACTGTGCGACTTGTACTGGGTCAGCACGCAGATCCGCAGGATGCCGCCGTTGACCAGGTTGGACAGCACGAAGTCGACCAGGCGGTACGTCCCGCCGAACGTCACAGCCGGTTTCGCCCGGTCGGCGGTGAGCGGCATCAGCCGCTTCCCCGCGCCGCCGGCCAGCACTATGCCAAGGACCGAAGGTCCACCACCGCGCATCGGCGCCCCCTTTGTTCGTCGTGATGAGTCGATTCCGTACGCCGTGTCCCCGTACGCCGTGTCCGCGTACGTCCGCGTACGCCTGCTCTCCGTACGACCGTTCGCCGTACGACCGTTCGCCCGTACGCCGTGCCTCCGTACGACCGCTCCTCGCGCGCCGCGTCCTCGTCCGCGGCGTCGCGGCACCCGTTACGGCGCCGCGCCGGCCTTGACCACCGCCTCGTACAGGTCGGCGGTGCGGCGGGCGACGGTGTCCCAGCCGAACTCGCGGACCGCGCGCTGCCGTCCCGCCTCGCCCATCCGGGCCGCGGCCGCGGGGTCGCCGAGCACCCGGTCCAGGGCCCGGGCCAGCCCGGCCTCGAACTCCTCGGCGTGGCCTTCCCGGTAGGGCACCAGCAGTCCGGTCTCGCCGTCGTCGACGACCTCGGGGATGCCGCCGACCGCGGAGGCGACCACCGCGGTGCCGCACGCCATCGCCTCCAGGTTGACGATGCCCAGCGGCTCGTACACCGAGGGGCACACGAACACCGCGGCATGGGTGAGCAGTTGCACCACGGCGGGGCGCGGCAGCATCGCCGGTATCCAGTGCACGCCGTCGCGCACCGAGCTGAGTTCGTCGAACAGCGACCTGAACTCCCGGTCCAGGGCGGGGGTGTCGGGGGCGCCCGCGCACAGCACGAGCTGCGCGGCGGGGTCGATCGCGCGGGCGGCGCGCAGCAGGTGCGGCACGCCCTTCTGCCGGGTGATCCGGCCGACGAACAGCACGTAGGGGCGGTCCGGGTCGATGCCGACCCGGGTGAGGGCGTCGGTGCGCGGGTCGGCCCGGTAGGTGGTGGTGTCGATACCGTTGCGCACCACGTGCACCCGGTCGGGGTCGAGCGCCGGGTAGCAGGCGAGGATGTCGCCGCGCATGCCGTCGGAGACGGCCACCACGGCGTCGGCTGACTCCATCGCGGTGCGCTCGGCCCAGCTCGACAGGGCGTAGCCGCCGCCGAGTTGCTCGGCCTTCCAGGGGCGCAGCGGCTCCAGCGAGTGCGCGGTCAGCACGTGCGGGATGCCGTACAGGAGCTTGCCGAGGTGGCCGGCGAGGTTGGCGTACCAGGTGTGGGAGTGCACCAGGTCGCGGCCCTGGAGGGCGGCGGACATCTGCAGGTCGACGGCGAAGGTGCGCAGCGCGTCGTTGGCGCCGTCGAGGGTGGTGGGCGCGCGGTGGCGGACCACTCCGGCGGCGCTTCCCTCGCCCCAGCAGTGCACTTCGAGGTCGAGCAGGGCGCGCAGTTCGCGGGCCAGGAACTCGACGTGGACGCCCGCGCCGCCGTAGACGTCCGGGGGATACTCCCGGGTCAGCAGTGCGACCTTCATGGGGACCTCCGACCGTTGGCAACCGTGCTCCTTGCCTTCCCCGGTAACGGGCGGAGCTATCCCGGTGGACGGGTCGGGTTCCGGGGGCGCCCGCGCAGTTCGGCGAAGGACCGCGGGAGCGCCAGCACGTGAACCGGCGCACGGACGCGGTGCGGGTGCGTTTCGGTTGACCCGTATTCGGCCACAGTCGGCCCGTTGTCACCTCTTGCCCCTGGTTGCCACCCGTTTGCCACCCATGACCGCCCGCAATCACCGTAACGGCCGTTTACTGACGAATGGGGCGCCGGCGTATTCGTGGGTCCACTGGGACGTGCCCACAGGCAAGCACAACCCCGGTGCGCCCGCGGCAATACGGCAGATCCCGCCCCGGCGGACCGGCTGCGGAATGACGCTTTATGGACGGCTGCCACCCCCCGGTTCCGGGCACACGTATGGGAGAGACGACACGTGATGACCACCCCCCACTCCCTCGCACCTCTGCCACTGCGCGCCGGAGAGCGGTTGGCACTGGCATTGGCGAGGGAAGAGATGATGCAGGACTACCACCGGTGGGAGACCGACCCGGCGACGGTCGTCGGCTTCGGTGCCCGCTGGCCGGTGTCCTGGGAGGTGTTCCAGGCCCGATTCCTGAGCAGTCACACCTCGAGGCACTACCAGCTGTTCGAGGTGGTCACCACCGAGGGCGCGGTGCCGGTCGGCACCACCGCGCTCAGTGTCGACCAGGCGGTCAACACCGCCGAACTCACCCTCGTGATCGCCCCGGAGCACCGCGGCCGGGGCTACGCGACAGAAGCCACCGCACTCACTCTCGACTGGGCGTTCTCCATCGCGTCGCTGAGCGCGGTGTGGTTGGAGGTGCTGGCCCCGCACACCACCGCGGTCAACGCCTACCTGAAGGCCGGCTTCCACACCGCCGGACGGCTGCGCAGCGCTGCGCTGTGGCGCGGCCGGCGGGTGGACAAGCTGCTCCTGGACTGTGTGCCCGACGACCTGGCAGAAAAGAGGTGATCCGAGATGTCCTGCCCCGACGTGAACTGCCGCAAGGGCGGCTGCACCACCGACCCCGGCCAAGGCCGGCCCGCCCCTGAGCGCGGTCCCAAGGCATGACCCCGCTCATCACCTGCCGTACCCCCGCTCGCCGGGGGTACGGCCCGTTTCACGGCCCCCGCGGCCACCGCCACGGCCCCCGCGACCGCCTCGGCCGCCCCTCCACGCGCCCGCCCGCGCGGTCCGCCCGCACCCTCTGACGTGCGACGACCCGGGGCGGACACGGCCGGCCCTGCCAAGTACCGTATCCGGGACGTGTGGTGCCCAGCCGCGGAGGGGAACGTACCGATGGCCCAGTTCGACCTGCCGATGGAACAGCTCAGGACGTATCGCAGCGACGCGGTCGAGCCGCCGGACTTCGACCGGTTCTGGGCGGACACGCTGGCGCAGACCCGCACCCATGACCTCGACGCGCGCTTCGAGCCGGTCGCGACCGCGCTGCGGACCGTCGAGACCTACGACGTGGAGTTCTCCGGCTTCGGCGGCCACCGGATCAAGGGCTGGTTCACCGTGCCGGCCGGGACGAGCGAACCGCTGCCGCTGGTCGTGGAGTTCATCGGATACGGCGGCGGGCGCGGCCTGCCGCACGAGCGTCTGACGTGGGCGTCGGCGGGATACGCGCACTTCCTGATGGACACCCGCGGGCAGGGCGGCAGTTGGTCCACGGGCGACACCCCCGACCCGGTGGGCTCGGGATCGGCCACGCCCGGCTTCCTCACCCGGGGCATCACCGACCGCGACGACTTCTACTACCGGCGGGTGATCACCGACGGCGTACGCGCGGTGGAGGCGGCCCGCACCCACCCGCTGGCCGACGCCTCCCGCACGGTGGTGACGGGGGTCAGCCAGGGCGGCGCGATCACGATCGCGGTCGCCGGCCTCGTGCCCGACCTCGTCGCGACCGCGCCCGACGTGCCGTTCCTGTGCGACCTGCCGCGCGCGGCGCGGATCACCGACGCGCCGCCGTACCGCGAGATCGCCGTCTACCTGTCCACCCACCGCCCGGAGCGCGAGCGGGTGTTCGCCACCCTCGCCTACTTCGACAACGTGCACTTCGCCGCCCGCGGCCGGGCGCCCGCGCTGTTCTCGACCGCGCTGCAGGACATGACCTGCCCGCCCTCCACGGTGTTCGCGGCGTTCAACGCCTACGGGCACCACGACAAGACCATCGAGGTCTACGACTTCAACGGCCATGAGGGCGGCGGTGCCCACCAGGAGGCCCTCCGCCTGGAGTGGCTGCCGAAGTACCTGTGAACGGCGCGGCCGGACCGCACCCGCGGCCCGGCCGGCCTCGTCGGTGAACCGCCCCGGAAAAAGGAGGAATACGGCGGCGGTCGGCGGGCAGGCGCGCGGTTGACCGTCCTTGGAGTGCGAGGCGATGACGTGACCGCGAACACGCAGCAGTCGAGCAGCACGAACGGGACCGCGACCTGCGTCCGGCAGGCCGGCGAGCCGCAGCGGCAGGCGCCCGGCGGCCTCCCGTGGATCGAGCACGCGACCCGGGTCGCGCCGGAGGACGCACGGGTGCTGTCGAAGCTCTTCTTCGACCGCCTCCAGGAGTTGGAGGAGGGCACCCCCGCCTACAGCTACGCGCGCAACACCCTGATCGAGATGAACCTCGCGCTGGTGTACTTCGTCGCCGGCCGCTACCGCAACCGCCCGGCCACCGACCGCGAGGAGATCGTCCAGGTCGGCACGATCGGGCTGATCAAGGCGATCGACCGGTTCGACCTGTCCCGCGAGACGGAGTTCACCACCTTCGCGATCCCGTACATCGTCGGCGAGATGAAGCGGTTCTTCCGCGACACCTCGTGGGCGGTGCACGTGCCGCGCCGGCTGCAGGAGTTGCGGGTCGAGCTGAGCAAGGCGAAGGACCACCTGTCGCTGCTGCTCGACCGCGACCCGACCGTGGCCGAGTTGGCCGGCTACCTCGACATCGGCGAGTCCGAGGTGCTGGACGGCCTGGTCGCCGCCAACGGCTACACCGCCGGGTCGCTCGACGTGCCGTGGTCGGACACCGACGCCGGCCCCGACGGCGAGGGCCGCACCCTGGCCGACACCATCGGCGAGTGCGACCCGTCGATGGAGCTCGTGGAGGACCTCGGCAGCCTGGCCCCGCTGATCGCCCGGCTCTCCGACCGCGACCGCACCCTCCTGCGGATGCGCTTCGTCGAGGAGATGACCCAGTCCCAGATCGGCGAAATGCTGGGGTACTCGCAGATGCACGTCTCCCGGCTGCTCAGCCGCATCGTGGCGAAGCTGCGCGCGGGACTGCTCGTCCAGCAGTGAGCACCGCCCCGCGCACCATCCCCCGAACCGACCGCGACAGGCCGCGTGGCCCCCTCCACGCGGCACGGCGGCCGCGACCCGGCACTTCCCCCCGTCCGGGCCGCGGCCGCCGTATCCGCGCGGTACGCCGTCACACGTCCGCCGGATCTGGACACCCGCCGGATCTGGGCGCCCGCCCTACGGCGTGCTGATGTCGGCGCTGTCCACCGCGATGTTGGTCCCGCTGGACGCCGGGTTGCGGCCACCGGTGTTGGTGATCGTCAACGTGTGCGCGCCGGAGGCGAGTTGCGGGCTGGTCCACACCACACCGGACGCGTCGCGGCTCGGCGCGTAGTCGTCGACGCTCGCCGGGGTGCCGCCGTCCACCGCCAGGGACATCTGGCCCTGGTCCACATCGCGCACCGCGTGCAGCGCGACCTTGCTGCCGGTGAAGTACAGCGTCGCCGAAGCGCCCGCGGTGTAGGTCCAGTTGGCGGTGGAGTCGTACATGTCGGCGACGCCGTTGGTGACACCCCAGTTCGGCCCGTACCCGAAGTGGTCGACGTCGCCGGCCGCCGTGTCGTTGCCGTCCACGGTCACGGTGCCGGTGACCGGCCCGGTGGAGCCGTTGCCCGGGGTGAGGGTGACGGTGTAGGCGTCGGTGCCGGCGAGCAGCGTGACCGGCACGTGCAGCGTGCCGCCGTCCGGGGTGACGTCGCCGTCGAAGACCGTGGCGGGCGCGCTCAGCGCGGTCTGGTCCGGGATGCGCCGCACCGTCACGTGCACGGCGCCGTTGTCGACCAGGTACGGCGTCGCGGACAGGTTCGTGAAGTCCACGGTGGTGCTGCCGCCCTGACCGGAGTTGTTGCCGATCAGCGCGAACGCCCGCTGCGCGCCCGCGTCCGCGCTCGCCGCGACCGCGACGCCGCCGCTGCCGGTGGTGCTCAGCAGCTTCCCGCTGAGCTGGGCGTACGCCTGGTAGACCCACCACTGTCCGGTGGGCTGCCCGCCGGACAGCACCGAGTCGAGGGTGCCGGCACCGCAGCAGTCGGTCCAGATCGCGTGGGCTGCCGCGCTGACCCCGGAGGCGGCGAGCCGGTCGAGGAACCACGCGGTGTAGCCGGAGTTCTGCTGCTGCGAGAACAGGTACTCGTTGATGGTCAGCGGCAGCCCGCTGACGCCGTGCGCGGCCAGCAGCGCGCGGGCGTCGGCCGCGTCCGCGGCGGGGTCGTCGCCGAAGTGCCAGTTCACCACGTCGGGAAGGGTGCCGTCCGCCTTGGTACGGCCGAGGAAGTCGTCCAGCCAGCCGTGGTTGTAGCCGCTGTAGGACGGCCCGACGATCTGCGCCGACGGCTGGAGCCGGCGGATCTCGCGGACCGCGGTGTCCCACATCTGGTAGTACTGCGCGCTGTTGACGCCGCGCTGCCAGAACCCGGTGCCGTCCGGCTCGTTCCAGATGTCGTACGACACGTTCACCCCGGACGCCTGCACGCCCGTGACCAACGTGTCGATGAACGACGCCCAGTTGGAGCAGTCGCCGTTGTCGCAGGGGTAGACGGTGGAGGCCGGCTGGGTGGTGTCGGCGCCCCACACGTCGGAGACGAGCAGATGGTACGTGGCGTGGTAGGGGGCGGCGGTGACCCGGCGGGCCTGGTCGAGGGCGGAGTCCAGCCTGACCTGGTAGCCGCTGCCGGCCCGGTAGCCGTCGCCGAGCCAGCCATCGCCGTCGATCCGTGCGCCGCCGCCGCGGAAGAGCGTCGGCTTCAGCGGTTGCAGCAGGTTGTCCGCGGGGCCCGAGCCGTCCTGGCTGAGCCCGTAGAGGAAGCCGGCGCCGGCGCCGTTGGGGGCGGCGCCCTGGGCGGACAGGTCGACGCCGACGGTGCTGTCGGCGGCCGGCGCGGCGGACGCCCCGGCCGGGCTCAGCGCGGCGGCGGCCAGCACGCTCGCGGCCAGGACGGCGAGCGCGGCGAGCAGCCGGGCCCGGCCGCGCGGGCGGCGACGGCGGCGGCGCGGATCGGTCGGCGGACGAGGTGCGGTCGAGCGGTGCATACGGTCCTCCCGGTGGGGGGTGGGCGGTTCGGTGAGGTGCGCACCCGGCGGGCCCGGGCGTTCGGGCCCGCCGCGTGGGTAGGGGGGCGCCGGCCGCTCAGGCGGGCCCGGGCGGGCCGGCCGGCTCGGTGCCGGGCTCGGTGCCGGGCTCCGCGAAGGAGCCTGCGGCGTCCGAGGGGTCGGCGAAGGGGTCGGCGTCGTCGCGCAGGAAGAACGGGACGGACTCCAGGGCGGCCGGCACGGTGACCCACGCTCCGCCGGGGTGGCGGACGCCGGTCGCGTGGTGGGTCCACTCCGCGCCGGCCGGCAGGTAGACCCGGCGCGAGCGCTCGCCGGGCCTCAGCACCGGCGCGACCAGCACGTCCCGCCCGCACAGGAACTGGTCGTCGACGTCCCAGCAGGTCGCGTCGCCGGGGAACTCCAGCAGCAGCGGCCGCATCAGCGGCAGCCCGCTCGCCCGGCCGTCCTCCAACTGCGCGTGCAGGTAGGGCCGTAGTCGCTCGCGCAGCCGCAGCCCCGCGGTCATCGCCGCCTCGGCCCGCTCGCCGTAGGACCAGATCTCGTTGGGGCCGCCGCCGGTGCCGATCGGGCCGGAGAACTCGCGCGGCTCGCGGTGGCCGTGCAGCCGCAGCAGCGGGCAGAACACCGCGAACTGGAACCAGCGGACCATCAGTTCGCGGTAGTCCTCGTCGTCGGGGTGGCCGCCGTGGAAGCCGCCGATGTCGGTGGTCCACCACGGGATGCCGCTCATCGCGACGTTGAGCCCGGCCCGTACCGAGTCGGCGAGCGCCGCGAAGGTCGCGGGGATGTCGCCGGACCACAGCGCGGTGCCGTACCGCTGGGAGCCCGCCCACGCGGACCTGACCAGGGTCAGCACCTCCGTCTCGCCCTGCTCGGTGAGGTGTTCGTGGACCCCGCGGGCGTGCTCGCGCGGGTAGAGGTTGGCGACCTCCGAGCCGGCTCCCGCCGCGTAGGCGAGGTTGTGCGGGTGGCCGGGGCGCATCTCCGGCTCGCAGGCGTCCAGCCAGAACGCCCGGATGCCGAGCTTGTAGTAGTGCTCCTGCAGCCGGCTCCACAGCACGGCGCGGGCGGCCGGGTCGGTCGCGTCGTAGAAGGCGACCCCGATTCCCTCGGGAGCGCCCTCCAGGTCGGGCCAGTCGCCGTGCACGTCGAAGCCGCTGTTGGTGGCCACCAGCATGCCGGCGTCCCGCAGTTCGGCGTACGTCGCGGACAGCGGGCTGACCGAGGGCCACACCGACACGGCCAACTCCACGCCGAGGCCGCGCAGTTCGTCGACCATGGCGCGCGGGTCCGGCCAGTCGCGGCGGTCGAAGTCCCAGTCGCCGAGGTTGCGCCAGTGCAGGTAGTCCACCACGATCACGCCGAGCGGCAGCCCGCGGCGGGCGTACTCCCTTGCCACGCCGAGGAGTTCGGCCTGGTCGCGGTAGCGCAGCTTGCTCTGCCACAGCCCCGAGGCCCAGCGCGGGAAGGCCGGCGCCCTGCCGGTCGCGTCGGCGTAGCGGGCGAGGATGTCGGCGGGGGTGCGGCCCGCGGTGAGCCAGTAGTCGAGCTGGCGGGCCCGGTCGGCGACCCAGCGGGTGCCGTTGGCGGCGAACTCGACCCGCCCGACGGCCGGGTTGTTCCACAGGAAGCCGTACCCGCGGCTGGAGACCGCCAGCGGCACGGTCACCTCCCCGTTGCGCTGCTGGAGTTCGAGCACGGTGCCCTTGTTGTCGAACCGGCCGTGGCCGTGCTGGCCCAGGCCGTGCACCCGCTCCCCGTCGTAGGCGGCGAAGCGCTGCTCGATACGGTAGGTGCCCGCGCCGGCGGCCTCGAAGTGCCGGGCGCCGGGCCACCAGAAGTGCGGCGGCTGCTCGCGCAGCAGTTCCTCGCCGGTGTCGGTGCGGAGCGCGGTGACCAGGCCGTCGCCGGTGCTGACGACCACCGTGAGCAGGCCGTTGACGAGGGTCGCGTGGGTGGCGTGGATCGTGATCCGGCAGGGCGCGGGGGCGGGCGCGGGCTGCTCGTCGAGCGCGCCGGGCAGCCCGTCCACGACGCGGTGCATGCCCGCCCGGACGCGGACGCTGTCCTGGCCCCAGGGCTCGATCTCCAGCACGTGGTGGCCGTGTCGCCACTGGAGGCGGTGCGGGGTGCGGGTGAACGCGGGCGGCAAGGTGTTCTCCTCGGGGTGGCGCAGGTACGGGTCGGGCGGGGGCTCTGCGGGTCGTGACGTGCTCGGCGGGGAGGCGGGGAGGTACGGCGGTGGGGAGGTGCGGCGGCGGGGAGGTGGGGCGGCGGCTCAGTCCTTGACGGCGCCGCTGGTCACGCCGGCCGCGACGTAGCGCTGGGCGACGACCAGCAGCACGGCGGCGGGCAGCGACGCGATGATCCCGGTGGCCATCACGCTGTTCCAGTCGCTCAGGTGCGCGCCGATGAAGCGGTAGATGCCGACGGTGACCGGCGCCCGGTCGTCCTGGGTGGTGAGGGTCACCGCGAACAGGAAGTCCGCCCAGGCGAAGAGGAACGAGAACAGGCTCGCGGTGACCACCGCGTTGCGGCTGACCGGCAGGACCACCGACAGCAGCGTCCTGATCCGGCCCGCGCCGTCCAGCACGGCGGCCTCGCTCAACTCGGCCGGCACCCCGCGCATCGCGGTCTGGAGGATCAGCGTCGCGAACGGCACGCACAGCGTGGAGTCGGCGAGCACCAGCGCCAGCGGCGAGTTGAGCAGCCGCAGGTGGTTGGCCGCGGTGTAGAAGGAGTTGGCCATCACCACGCCCGGGATCATCTGCGCGATCAGCAGGGCGAAGGTGAGCGGTCGCCCGCCGGGGGCGCGCAGCTTCGCCAGGCCGTAGGCCGCCGGCACCGCGATCAGCAGCACCAGCACCACCGTGCCCGCGGACACCCCGAGGCTGACCAGCAGATGGCCGCCCTGGCTGGACAGCGCCCGCCGGTAGCCCTGGAGGGTGCCGTGCACCGGCAGCCACGTCGGCGAGCTCTTCACCAGGTCGGTGGAGGGCAGCAGCGACGCGTTCAGCATCCAGTACAGCGGGAAGAGCATCACGCCCAGGATGACCACCGCGACCAGCGTGTTGACCGCCGCCGGCACCCGGCGGGCGCGCCCGACGCGGTGCGCGCGGGCGGCCCGGCGGCTCGTCACGGCGCTCACCGGCCGGCCCTGCGCTGCTCGCGGGTGGCCCGCAGATAGACCGCGGCGAAGACCACCGCGACCAGCACCAGCAGGTTCCCGACGGCCGCCCCGCGGCCGAACTCCAGTTGCTGGAAGGACAGGTTGTACGCGAACGTGGTCAGGGTCTGCGAGGAACCCGCGGGCCCGCCCTGGGTGAGGATCATGATCACGTCGAAGACCTTGACGGTGTAGATCAGGCCGAGCGTGAGCACCACGGCGGTGACCGGGCGCAGCAGCGGCAGCGTGATGTGCCGGAACCTGCGCCACGCGTTCGCGCCGTCCAGCGCGGCCGCCTCGTACAACTCGCCCGGTATGGACTGCAGTCCGCCGTAGAGGATGACCATGTTGAACGGGATGCCCACCCAGATGTTGACCAGGGTGACCGCGATCAGCGAGTCATGGGTGCTGGCCAGCCAGGGCACCGGGTGGCCGATCAGGTGCGCGCCGAGCAGGGCGTGGTTGAGCACCCCGGAGTCGGTGTCGAGTATCCACCGCCACGCGGTGCCGGAGACCACCAGCGGCAGCAGCCACGGCACCAGCAGCAGCGAGCGCAGCGCCCCGCCGAGCGGGAACGCCCGGTTGAAGAACACCGCGAGCGCCAGCCCGACGCAGAACTGGAAGAGCAGCGAACCGGCGGTGAACAGCAGCGTGTTGGTCACGGTGCGGCCGAAGTGGCTGTCGTGCAGGACCGCGCGGTAGTTGGCCCAGCCGACGTAGGGCGCGACACCGGTGTAGAAGGAGGAGACGGTGTAGTTCTGGAAGCCCATCCGGACGCTGCCGGCCAGCGGGTAGAGGTAGAACACGGCGACGTAGAGCCAGGCGGGCGCGGTGAAGGCGAGCGCGGCGAGCCGGGCCCTGGCCGGTCCCGCGGTGCGCTGCCGCGGCTTCGGCGGCCGGTCCGCGCCAGGACCGGCGGGGCGGGCCCCGGCGTGGTGGAGGGTGGTGGACATGGGTGCCGTCCTCAGTTCTGGGCGGTGCGCTGGGCCTGGGACAGGGCCGATGCGGGACTGGTGCCGCCGGCCAGCGCGGCCTGGATGGCGTCGGCGAGCGCCTGGCTCACCTTCGGGTAGCCGGTGCCGAGTTCGGTGGTACGCGCTTTCGCGGTGCCGATCTCCTGCACGAACGCCGCCATCTGCGGGTCGGATTGGGCGAGTTGGGCGGCGGCCTGCTGGTTGCTGGGTATGTAGCCGGCGTCCTTCGACCACTTGGCGCTCTCGTCGTGGCCGAGCAGGCACTTGACCACCTTCACCGCCTTCGCCTCGCGTGCGGCGTTGCTGTGGCCGACGGTCCAGGTCTCGCCGCCGAGCGGGGTGACCGGCTTCGCGGCGGCGTTCGGCACCGGGATGGGCACGATGCCGAAGTGCAGCTTCTTGTTCGCGTCGAGCGTGGGGAGTTGCCAGGGGCCGTTCACCATCATGGCCGCGTTGCCCGCGCCGAACTGGTCGTTGACGTCGGCCTGGGTCCAGGTGACCACGGACTTCGACGCCGACCCGGCCGAGACCAGCTTCTGCCACAGCGTCAGCGCCTGTTCGGCCTGCGGCGAGTCGAGCTTCTTCAGGTCGGCGCCCGCGGTCCAGAAGAACGGCTCGAACTGGAACGCGCCCTCCTCGGTGCCGACGGCGCTGAACGCCACTCCGTAGCGCGAGCCGTGCGTCAACTTCCGTGCGTCGGAGGTGAGTTCGTCCCACGTCTTGGGCGGGGTGAGCCCGGCCGCCTTGAACACGTCGGTGTTGTAGTACAGCGCGAGCCCGTTGACGCCCGGCGCGATGCCGTACGTCTGGCCCTGGTACTGGCCGGCCTGGACGATCGACGGGTACAGGCCGGCGGTGCTCAGTCCGGCCTTCGACAGCGACACCAGGCCGCCGGTGGCGGCGAGTTGCTGGAGGTCGGGGTTGTCGACGAGGGCGAGGTCGGGCAGCGAGCGGGCCGACGCCTGCTGGAGCAGCCTGGGCAGGAACTGGGCGCGCGGCACCTGCTGGTGCTTGATGGTGACGCCGACCTGCTTGCCGCACTCGTCGAGGATCGCGGGGAGTTGGGTGTTCTGCGGGGCGGCGTCGTAGTAGTCGATCTCGGTGAGCGTGTCGGAGCCGCCGCCGGACCCGCCGGAGCCGGTGCCGGTGCCGGTGCCGCAGGCAGTGAGCACCAGGGCCGCGGCGGCGGTGAGCGCGGCCAGCGTGCCTGGTCCGGCCGACGCGCGGGAGGTACGGGGAAGGCGGACGGTGCGGCTCATGACGTGCCTTTCGACTGTTCGGCGGCTCGGCCGGCAGCTCTGTTGCGAGCCCGTGGCGCGGCGCGAGGAGGACGCGGGAGGGTGACAGGTGTCGAATTGATTCGACAGTGGCGAAGGTGACGGACCGGCGGCTTCCGGTACGTCACCGGCAGGCGGTGGCGCGGAGGCGGTGGTGCGGTGACGCACGGACAGGTGACGCGGTGACGCGGTGACGGAGTGACGGAGCGACGCGATCGTGCGGAGGTGCGGTGGTCCCCGCGCCGCGGCCCGTGGACCGCGGCGGGTCGGTGCGGTACGGGCGGCGCGCGGCCGGCAGGGGGCGGGGCGGGCGCTACCCCGCCGCGTCGTGCGGCGGTACGTGCGAGGAGGCGTCCGGCGGGAGCCGCGACGCCGACGCGCGCGGCGACACGTCCGGCAGGGCATCGGGCGCCGCGCCCCAGGGCCCCACGGCGCGGTCGCGCCGGGGCCCGGTACTCGCCCTGACCTTGAGCGCGGGTGCCAGCAGGGTCGCCCCCGGCAGTTCCTCGCCCTCGATCCGGCGGGCCAGCAGCCGGACCGCGGCCCGGGCCAGCTCCTCCGCGGGCAGCGACACCGAGGTCAGCGGCGGGCTGCACCGCTCGGCCTCGTCGTCGGTGCAGATCGCGATCACCGAGATGTCCGCCGGCACCCGGGCGCCCAGCCCGGCCAGCCGGTCCATCACCAGCGGCAGCACCCGCTCGTTGTAGACGATCAGCGCGGTCAGGTCGGGCTGCCGGGCGAGCAGGTCGTCCAGCGCCCGCACCACTCCCCCGGGCGCGGGCTCGCACGCCGCCCACACGCTGCGCTGCCCGCGCGAGTGCAGCGCGTGCGTGACGCTCTCCTGCGCGTGGATCGCGTACGCCACGTCCCGGCCGAACGCCTCCGGTGCCTGCCCGAGGTAACCGACCGAGGTGTGGCCGGCCTCCCGCAGGTGCTCCGCGCAGGCCCGTGCGGCGAGCGCGAAGTCGAAGTCGGCGCGCGGCAGTCCGTGCGGGTCGTCCGGGGTCCCGACCAGCACCGCCGGACACTTCAGCTCGTTCAGCAGCGGGACGCGCGGATCGCTGCGCTGCACCTCCATCAGCATCACCCCGTCGACGAGCGCGCCGGCGACGGTGTCGCGGATCGCCGCCTCACCGTCGTCGTCGGTGAGCATCAGCACCTTCAGCCCGCAGTCCTGGGCCGCGGTCAACGCGGCCCACACGTACGGCATCTGCACCTGGTTGTGCGGGCCGTACACCATCGGCAGCGCCATGGCGATCACGCCGGTGCGGCGGGTGCGGATCGAGCGGGCCCCGGCGTGCGGCCGGAACCCGAGCGCCTTGATGCTGCGCTCGACCCGCTTGGTGGTCTCCGCGGAGATGGTCCGGTTGCCGCTCAGCACGTACGAGACGGTGCTGCGGGACACGCCGGCGTGGCGTGCCACGTCCGCGATGGTGACCGTCATGGGCCGGCTCCTGGGTGCTGCTCGACGGGGTGAGGGCGAGTGAGGGCGTGTGAAAGCGGGTGGTGAACGGGTCGTGCTCGACCGATGATGCCCCGGCGGGTGGCGCCCGGCGGTACGGCGAACCGGGCGTCGAGTCGGATCGTCGAACTTATTCGACAACCTGCCGAGTATCGAACTGATTCGACGGGCTCGATTGGCCGTGAAATTAGCACGGGCCAACCGCGCCCACAAGGGACCGTGCACGAAGTTCCCGGTCGTCCCCGGTTCCGGCGCTCCCGTGTTGCGCTTGACCTGGAGTGTGCTCCAACTCCTAGGTTTCCGGTCATGAACCACGACAGCCGATCGAAGCCCGCGTCCCCGGCCACGAACCCGACCACGACCCCGTCCCCGTCCCCGTCCCCGACCACGAACCCGCCGGCCGAAGTCCCGGCCGAGAGCCGCGAGGCGCGCTTCGAGCGCGGGATGGAGACGCTGTCGCGGATCGACGGCGAGGCCGGCCGCAAGGTGATCGACTCGCTCGGGGACATCTCCCCCGAACTCGGCCACCAGGTGGTCGCCTGGGGCTTCGGTGAGATCTACCGCCGTCCCCAACTGGCGCCCCGCGACCGGCAGCTCGTCACCCTCGGCATGCTCACCGCGCTCGGCGGCTGCGAGCCGCAGCTCGACGTGCACGTCAACGCCGCGCTCAACGTCGGCCTCACCCCGGAGGAGATCGTCGAGGCGCTGCTGCACTCCGCCGGGTACTGCGGCTTCCCGAAGGCGCTGAACGCCACGTTCGTGGCGAAGAAGGTGTTCGGCGAGCGGGGCCTGCTGCCGGTCGGGCAGGAGGCCCCGCAGGAGTAGCCGCGCAGGGGTGGCCGTACGTCCGTACGGACCCGGCCGGTCAGGTCAGGTCAGGCGGAATCGGGTCAGGCGGTCAGGTCCGACGGGGCCTCGGACGGAGCGGGGCCGGGTCAGGCCGCGCCGTGCGACGGCTTCGGCCCGGCGGTGGACGTCGGCGTGGCCGGGCCCGCGGAGGACAGCGGTGTGGCGATGTCCTCCAGGGACTTCTGCTCGGCGTTGACCGCGAAGACCGCCGCGACCAGGCCGCCGGCGCACATCAGGGCCGCGCCGATGCAGAACGCCAGCACGGTGTCGCCGACCTTCCCGGAGGAGGTGAGGTCGGAGAAGACCAGCGGGCCGGTGATGCCGCCGGCCGCCGTACCGATGGCGTAGAAGAAGGCGATCGCCATCGCCCGGGTCTCCATCGGGAAGATCTCCGACACCGTGAGGTACGCGCTGCTGGCGCCGGCCGAGGCGAAGAAGAGCACCACGCACCAGCACGCGGTGAGCGTGGTGGCGTCCAGCGAGCCGCGGTTGAAGAGCCACGCGGTACCGAAGAGCAGCAGGCCCGACAGCAGATACGTCCCGCTGATCATGATCCGCCGGCCGACGATGTCGAAGAGCGGGCTGAGCAGCACCGCGCCGAACAGGTTGCCGGCCGCGATCACCGCGAAGTAGTAGCCGGTGTGGCCGGAGTTGACACCGTAGAACTTGATCAGGATCGCGCCGAAGCCGAAGGTGATGGCGTTGTAGAGGAACGCCTGGCCGATGAAGAGGGACAGGCCGAGCGTCGCGCGCTTGGGGTACTTCAGGAACACGGTCCTGGCGATCAGGCCGAAGCCGATGCTCCTGCGCTGGTGGATGGTCATCTCGCGGTCGGCGGGCGGCAGTCGGGTGCCCTTCTCCGCCTCGACCCGCTTCTCGACCTGGCCGACGAGCTCGTTCGCCTCGTCGCCGTAGCCGTGGATGAACTGCCAGCGCGGGCTCTCCGGCACGTGCCGGCGCACCAGCAGGATGACCAGGCCGAGCACCACGCCCAGCGCGAAGGTGACGCGCCAGCCGATGTCCTTGGGGAAGATGCTCGTGTTCAACGCGACGATGGACAGCAGCGAGCCGCCGATCGCGCCGAACCAGTAACTGCCGTTGATGGTCAGGTCCACCCGGCCGCGGTACTTCGACGGGATCAGCTCGTCGATCGCCGAGTTGATCGCCGCGTACTCGCCGCCGATGCCGAAGCCGGTCAGGAAGCGGAAGGTGAAGAACCACCACGGCGCGAAGGACAGCGCGGTCATCGCGGTGGCACCCAGGTACACCGCGAGGGTGACCATGAAGAGCTTCCTGCGGCCGAACCGGTCGGTGAGCCAGCCGAAGAAGAGCGCGCCGACGCACGCGCCGGTCACGTACAGGGCGGCGGCGAGTCCGGTGATCTCCGACGAGGTGACGGACAGACCGGAGCCCGGTTCCGACAGGCGGCCGGCGATGTTGCCGACGATCGTGACTTCCAGCCCGTCGAGAATCCACACGGTGCCGAGGCCGATCACGATCATCCAGTGCCAGCGCGACCACGGCAGCCGGTCGAGTCTCGCCGGCACGTCGGTGGTGATGGTGGGGCCGTCGGTCGGGGACGGGTCCGGGGCGGACGTCGCCATGGAAGATCACCTCCTTGCCGGTCAGTTTCACATCGGCGACCACAACACGCGCGCTCGCCACTTCCGGCGGGTCGAGGCGGCCACCATGCTGGGGATCGCCATCGCCCGCGTGATCCGTCTGTCCCGGCGGGCGCCGGGTACGCCTCCCGGGAGGATTCACGCCGTGCACACCACGCTCCGTCAGATCCGTGCGATCGTCGCGCCGCCACGCACCGGTCCGCACGGACCGCTGCCGCCGCTGCTGCTCGTACTGACCCTGGTGACCGGCCTGGTGGACGCGTTCAGCTATCTCGCGCTGGGCCGGGTCTTCGTGGCCAACATGACCGGAAACGTGGTGTTCCTGGCCTTCTCGCTGGCCGGTGCCAAGGGCTTCTCGATCCTCGCGTCGGTGCTGGCGCTGGTCGCGTTCGTGGCGGGCGCGGTGATCGGCGGGCGGCTGTACGGGCTGGTCTCCGAGCACCGGGCGCGGCTGCTGCTGGTCGCCACGGTGGCCCAGCTGGTGCTGGTGCTGGTCTCGCTGGCGCTGGCCGAGGTCTTCGACCTGCCCGCGACCGGCGGGCAGCGGGCGGTGCTGGTGGTGCTGCTCGGGCTCGCGATGGGTTCGCAGAACGCGGTGGTACGCCGTCTGGCGGTACCCGATCTGACCACCACGGTCCTGACCATGACGCTCACCGGGATCGCGGCGGACTCGCGGCTCGCCGGAGGTGTCGACAGCAAGGCGGGGCGGCGGCTGCTCTCCGCGCTGACCATGTTCCTGGGGGCGCTGGCGGGCGCGGCGCTGATCGTGCACGGGCATCCGACGGTGCCGCTGCCGATCGTGGCGGCCCTGCTGGTCGTGGTGGCCGTCGGCCTCCTCCCGCACCGGCACTCGACCCTGCCGTGGGCGGCGCCGAAGACCACGTGAGGCGCCGCGCGGGACGCGGACGTGGAAGCGGATGTGGAAGCGGACGTGGACGCGGACGTGGACGTGGACGCGGACGCGGTCAGGCGCACGCGACACCGCTCGTCACGCGATACTCGACACGAATGTCGCGGCGGATGTCGATACGGGCCGCCGCCGTTCGTCGTGTGGGTGACCGGGCGGAACCCCGCCCGCGCGACACGGCCGCCGGGCCCCGCGCCCGCGCCACGAAGGAGATGTGCCATGAAGTACCTGCTGCTGATCTGCCACGACGGCAACGGATACGACGCGACGCCCGAGCAGATGGACGCCACCCCGTGGGTGGAGGAGATGGACCGCCGCGGTATCCGCCTGATGGGCAACCGGACCCGCGAGTCGTCCGACGCCACGACCGTCCGCGTCCGCGACGACGGCCTGCTGCTCACCGACGGCCCGTACGCCGAGACGAAGGAGCAGATGGCGGGCTTCGACGTGATCGAGTGCGCCGACCTGGACGAGGCGGTCGAGGTCGCCTCGAAACACCCGGTGGCCCGGTACGGGATGATCGAGGTGCGGCCGTTCTGGACGGAGTGACCGGCCGGACCGACGAGGCTGACGGGGCCGGCGGGGCCGACCGGTCCCGCGCGGCCCGCGCGGCGGTGGCGGCGGCCTGGCCCGAGGAGTGGGGCCGGGTCGTCGCGGCCGTGATCGGGCAGACCGGTGACTGGGACCTGGCGGAGGAGTGCGCGCAGGACGCCTTCGAACGGGCCCTCGAACGCTGGCCGCGCGACGGCGTGCCCGACCGCCCGGGCGCCTGGCTGACCACCACGGCCCGGCACCGGGCGCTGGACGTGCTGCGCCGCCGCTCCAACGAGGCGCGCAAGCTGCGCGAGGCGGCCCGGCTGGAACCGGACGCGCGGCACGTCGCGGAGCCGGCCGAGGAGGTGGTGGCCGGCCAGGCCGCGGCGGCGGACGCGGACGCGGTCCCGGACGACCGGCTGCGGCTGATCTTCACCTGCTGCCACCCCGCGCTGCCGCGGGCCGCGCAGGTCGCGTTGACGCTGCGCTCGCTGACCGGGCTGACCACGGCGGAGATCGCCCGGGCCTTCCTGGTGCCGGAGTCGACGATGGCGCAGCGGCTGACCCGGGCGAAGGGCAAGATCCGGCACGCGGGCATTCCGTTCCGGGTGCCGCCGCGCGAGGTGCTTGCGGAGCGGACCGGCGCCGTACTGGCGGTGCTGTACCTGCTGTTCAACGCCGGGTACGCGGGCGGCGTGGACGGGCTGGACCAGCGCCGGGTCACCGCGGAGGCGATCCGGCTGGCACGGCTGCTGGCGGGGCTGCTGCCGGACGACCCGGAGCCGGCCGGGCTGCTGGCGCTGATGCTGCTGCACGACGCGCGGGCCGCCGCCCGTACCGACACGCGCGGCGACCTGGTGCCGCTGGAGGAGCAGGACCGTGGCCGCTGGGACCGGCGGCGGATCGACGAGGGCCTGACGACTCTCGACGCCGCGCTCGCGGTACGCCGCCCCGGGCCCTACCAGGTGCAGGCCGCGATCGCCGCGTGCCACGCGTCGGCGGCCCGCCCCGACGATACGGACTGGCCGCAGATCGCCTTGCTCTACGGGGAGTTGGCCCGGTTCGCACCCGGGCCCGTGGTCGAGCTCAACCGGGCGGTGGCCGTGGCGATGGCGGACGGGCCCGCGGCGGGCCTGCCCCTGGTCGAGGCGCTGGCGGAGGTGCCCGCGCTGCGGGGCTACCACCTGTTGCCCGCCACCCGGGCGGATCTGCTGCGCAGGCTCGGCCGCCATCGTGAGGCCGCCGCCGCCTACCGCGAGGCTCTCCGGCTCGCCCCGACAGCGGCGGAGCGCCGCTTCCTGGAGAACCGGGCACTCCGCTCCGAACGGATGCCGGGTGCCCCGACCTCCCCGCCGGCCCCGTAAGACCGCCCCGGACCACCCGCCGGTGGCGGGTTGCTCGCGCCGTTCCCCCGCCCCTGGGCAAGTGCGGCGCCTCCCCCGCGAGCCACCGCCCCGCGGCCCTCAAAGCCTGCGGCGGCTGTCCGTTTTCACTCGCGTGGCCCTCGTCAGGGGAACCGCCGGGAGACAACTGGCGTCACTGGGGGAACATGGGTGGGGATCGCTTGTTCCGTCGACCGGCCCCATGAGGTGAGGTTCCGCAGTGCGCAAGCACCAGCAGCATTCCCCCGCCGAGAGAGCGTCGTACGCCGCACGTGTCCGCCAGGGGGCGCTCGCGGCGGGCCTGCTGGTGGCCGTGGCCGCCTGCGGGAACGGCCACAACTCGTCGGGGACGACACCGTCCGGCACGACGTCCACGTCCGCGTCCGAGTCGAGCAGTGCGCCGCCGACGTCGAGCAGCACCTCGGCGAGCGCGTCGCACAGCGCCACCGTGGTGCCGCCGGCGTCGACGACCTCGAAGGCGACCACGGCCGCGCCCGCGAGCTGCGTGGACCGGGCGTACAACGCGATGACGAACGCCCAGCGGGTCGGCCAGCTCTTCATGACGTCGGTCACCAGCACCGGGCTGACCACCAGCGAGTCGCAGGCGATCACGACCGGCAAGACCGGCTCGGTCTTCCTCCAGGGCCACACCACGGAGGGCGCCACCGCCGTGAAGGCGGTCACCGCGAAGGTCCGCACCCTCGCCTCGCCGGTGCGGGGCGTGTCGCTGGGGATGTTCGTCTCCACCGACCAGGAGGGCGGCCAGGTCCAGGTGCTCAACGGGCCGGGCTTCAGCACGATCCCGAGCGCGGTGACCCAGGGCACGTGGTCCACGTCGACGCTGCAGAGCAACGCGGCCACGTGGGGGCGCCAACTGGCCGCCGCCGGGGTCGACATGAACCTCGCGCCGGTCGCGGACACCGTCCCGCCGAACCAGGTGACGGTGAACGCGCCGATCGGCAAGCTGGACCGGGAGTACGGCACGAACCCGTCGACCGTCGCCTCGCACAGCACCGCGTTCCTGCGCGGCATGCTGCAGGCCAAGGTCGTGCCGACCATCAAGCACTTCCCGGGTCTTGGCCGGGCCAGCGGCAACACCGACTTCACCGCGGGCGTCACCGACTCCGTCACCACGACGACCGACCCGTACCTTCAGCCTTTCCGGGCCGGCATCCAGGCGGGCACACCGTTCGTGATGGTCTCCTCGGCGATCTACACCCGGATCGACCCGCACAACCAGGCCGCCTTCTCCCCCGCCGTGATCCGCACGCTGCTGCGCGGCAAGCTCGGCTTCAAGGGCGCGGTCATCTCCGACGACCTCGGCAACGCCGTCGCGGTCGCCGACCGCACCCCCGGCCAGCGCGCGGTGGACTTCGTCGCGGCCGGCGGCGACGTGGTCCTCACCGTGAAGCCCAGCGACATCTCCCCGATGACGTCGGCGGTGCTCAGCCGGATGACGGCCAGCTCCTCGTTCCGCGCCGACGTGGCCGACAGCGTCCACCGGGTACTGACCGCCAAGCACAACGCGGGCGTGCTGACCTGTAGTTAGCCGAGGGCGAGGGCGCCGGGCGAGGTGTGCCGGGCGGCGCCCCAGGACGCGGGGGCCATAACGACCCAGGCCCCCGCACGTGACGCCACGCGACCCCGTCGCCACCCAACCGGGGGATGCATAACACTCCATCCGGGTGGACAAGCCGTTTCCCTGGGCCGGTTCGGCGGCACGGCATGCCATGAAGGAGGTGCACGAGGGAGAGCAGTACCTTTCAGAAAGAAGGCAGCAATGTACTCAGCGCATGCCAAGCACCGTGTCACGGCCGGTATCGCCGGTCTGCTGATCGCGGGCTCGGGCCTGCTCGCCGCGACGTCCGCGTACGCGGCGGACCCCAAGCCCGGCACGGGTACGGACACCGGCACGGCCGCCGCCCCGGCCGCGCCCGCGCAGGGCGCACAGGACGCACAGGGCGCACAGGGCGCGCAGGGTTCGATGCCCGCCGCCGGCACCAGCGCCGCCGCTCCGACGTCCGACGGCCAGCAGGCGCAGGCCGCCGCCGAGCCGCAGGGCAAGGTCATCTCGCGTCTCCCGCTGACCATCCGCGAGATGGCCACGTCCAACTCGCGTTCCCTGGGCTCGTTCCAGCCCGGCACCGTGATCTGGCTGCACTGCAAGGTCGTCGGCCAGAACGTCGAGGGCAACAAGCTCTGGTACAAGCTGGGCAACGGCCGCGCCGGCTACGTCTCCGCGCGCTACGTGCAGAACCTGGCGGTCGTGCCGTACTGCAAGTGACGTCACCCGGGCCCGCGCCGAGCCGCGAAGGTCGGTAAGGGCACCCTTACGGTGACGCGCGGGTGAACTGCGGGGGAATTGTGGGCTCCCGGCCTTTGTGCAGGTGGGTGGGCGTGCCACCGCGTGCTTAGCATGTCGGCGTCACGTACCGCTGCACCGATTCCCGGAGGTCCGGTGTGCCCGCCGAACCCGCACCCGAGCCCGCACCTGCGGCCGGCTCCGACGCCGACCGCGCGTCCGCACCCGAGGGCGGTGGGGGGGCCGCCCCCCCCCCACCGCCCCCCCCCCCCCGCCCAGCGGCGCGACCCCCCCCCCCCCCGCCCCCCCCCCCCCGGGGGGGGGGGCCCCCCCCCCCCCCCCCCCCCCCCCCCCCCCCCCCGACGGCATAGCGGCCGACGCCGAGGACACGTCGCAGGCCGGGGCCGTATCCGAAGCGGACGGCACCGACCTCGCGGACACCCAGGAATCCCCGCACACCGAGAACGCCGAGAACGCCGGAAGCCCCGAGGGCACCGCGGACACCTCGGGCTCCCCCGGTGACCGCACCCGGCGCGGCGCGCGCGGCTGGACCGTGGCTGGCACCGCCATCGCCGTCGCCGCCGCGATCACGGCCGGCGTCCTGGCCACCGGCGGCGGGCACCACGCCACCCGCCCGGCAGCCGCGGCGGCCTCGGACGGCCTGCGGCACACCGCGGTCGACGTGTCGCCGAGCACCTGCGGCCGGGGCTGGGGCGCCACGCAGAAGCCGCACGCCGGCACGCAGGCGTTCGACCTGCACAACTCCGCGGCGAGCGCGACCGAGGTCTACCTCAAGGACCCCAGCACCGGGCGGCTGTTCGCGGAGATCGAGGGCCTGGCGCCCGGCACGACCCGCTCGATGGTCGTCGACCTCGGCAGCGGCCGGTACGCCTTCGAGTGCCAGCAGGAGGACACCGACTCGGTGACCGGTCCGACCGTGACGGTCCCCGGCAAGGCGCCGCAGGGCCCGTCCTCGCTGCCGGTCACCGTGCACGACCTGATCCCTCCGACCCTGGACTACCAGAAGTGGATCAACGCCCGGATGGCGGAACTCTCCACCGACACCGGGGTGTTGAAGTCCGACATCGACCGCGGCGACCTGACGGCGGCCCGCCGCGACTGGCTCACCGGCCATCTGGTGTACGAGCGGATGGGCGCGGCCTACGACACGTTCGGCGACGCGGACGGCGTGATCAACGGGACCACCGCGATCGGCCGGGACCCGCTCAAGGACCCGGACTTCACCGGCTTCCACCGGATCGAGTACGGCCTGTGGCACGGCGAGTCGGCGAAGTCCCTGCGCGGCCAGGCCGCGACGCTGGACAAGGCGGTGAAGGCGCTCAGGTCGCAGTGGACAACGCAGCAGATGGACCCGGCGAACATGGGCCTGCGGGCGCACGAGATCATCGAGAACGCCGAACAGTTCGAGCTGACCGGCCGCACCGACTACGGCAGCGGCACCAACCTGGCGACGGCGTCGGCGAACATCGACGGCACCCGGGAGATCCTGGCGAAGCTGCGCCCGCTGCTGGCCGCCCGCGACTCCGGCCTCGCCCGGCTCGACGCGTCCCTCGACCGCGCCCAGGCATACCTCAAGTCCCTTGACCACAAGGGGACGTGGACCGCGCTGGACCGGCTGACCCGCGCGCAGCGCGAGCAGGTGAACGCCGACTTCGGTGACCTGCTGGAACAACTCGCCCCGGTGGCGGCGATCTTCGACGTACGGAGGACGGTATGACGACCGACACGCACGGCCCGGCCGGCGGCGAGTTGCGGCGGCGCGGGTTCCTGCGCGGCGCGGCGGTCGGCGTCGGGGCGGTCGGCGCGGTGGCGGGCGGCGCGGCCGCGCTCACCGGGTCGAGCGCGGCGGCCGCGACCCCGTCGCCGGGCGCCAAGGCCGCGGCGGCACCCTTCCACGGCCCGCACCAGGCAGGCATCACCCAGGCCGTGCAGCCCTCGAGCGTCTTCCTGTCCTTCGACGTCACCGCGGCCGACCGGCGGGAGCTGGTCGAGCTGATGCACACCGTCACCGAGCGGGCCCGGTTCCTGACCACGGGCGGCACCCCCGCCCCGCTGGGCATCACCGACTCCCCCTCGGACAGCGGCACGCTCGGCCCCCAGGTCCCGCACGACGGCCTCACGATCACCACCGGGGTCGGCGCGTCCCTCTTCGACAGCCGGTTCGGACTGGCAGACCGCAAACCACTCCGCCTGACCACCATGCCCGCCTTCCCCGACGACGACCTCCAACCCGACTGGTGCCACGGCGACCTCAGCCTCCAACTCGCCGCACCACACCCGGACACCGTGCTGCACGCACTGCGCGACATCACCCGCCACACCCGCGGCGGCATGCAAGTGCGCTGGCGCATGGACGGCTTCACCAGCCCACCAAGACCCACCGGCACCCCCCGCAACCACCTCGGCTTCAAAGACGGCACCGCCAACCCCGACATCACCGACCCCACCACCGCCCGACAACTCCTGTGGACCCACGGCAACGGCGAACCCCCCTGGACCACCGGCGGCTCCTACCAGGTCATACGACTCATCCGCATGCTGGTCGAATTCTGGGACCGCGTCTCCCTCACCGAACAAGAACGCATGTTCGGCCGAGCCCGCGACACCGGCGCCCCACTCGACGGCACCCACGAATTCGACACCCCGAAATTCGCCCAGGACCCCATGGGCGACGTCATCCCCCTGGACAGCCACATCCGCCTGGCCAACCCCCGCACCACGAAAACCGACAACTCCCGCCTCCTGCGCCGCGCCTACAACTACGACCACGGCATGGACAACAACGGCAACCTCGACATGGGCCTCATCTTCGTCTGCTACCAGCAAGACCTCGAACGACAGTTCACCGCCGTACAGAAACGACTGGCCGGCGAACCACTCGTCGACTACATCACCCCCTACGGCGGCGGCTACTTCTTCGCACTACCCGGCGTCCACGACCGCACCGACTGGCTCGGCCGCGCCCTGCTCACCTGAACGAGCACCCTCGGCGGCAACCGACAGCAACCAGGGGCGACCCGAAAGCGACCGGAGACCCGTCCCCGGCCACGCACACCGAACCGCCCCCCTCTGTTCACCGGGACGTCACCACCGGGCCGTTGTCATGTCGCGGCTCACCCGGACGATCGCGTTCGACACCGTGCGCGAATCGACATCGGCACGCGTAAGCACCACAAAGCGGAGGCTGACACAGCATGAGCACCACGGGCAGTACGAGCAGGTCAAGAAGAGGTCCGCGGCAGCGGACCGCGCGCTGGGGGGCGTTCGCCGGAGCAGCGGCGCTCGTACTGCTGGGCGGAACCGCGCCCGCCCACGCCGACACCGCGCACCACGGCGGCGGCGACAGCACTACCACCCCGATCAAGCACCTGGTGGTCCTCTTCGACGAGAACGTGTCGTTCGACCACTACTTCGGCACCTACCCGCAGGCCGCCAACACCGACGGCACGAAGTTCACCGCGGCGAAGAACACGCCGAAGAACATCGACACGGCCGCGCACGCCGGCCTGGTCAAGAAGAACCCGAACCAGTACGCGCCGCAGCGGCTGAGCCCGTCCGAGGCCGTCACCTGCGACCAGAACCACTCCTACGGCCCCGAGCAGTACGCCGCGAACGGCGGCAAGGCCGACCAGTACGTGCAGAACACCGACTCCGGCAAGTGCTCGGGCGGCCTGTTCTACCAGCCCGGCCTGGTGATGGACTACTACGACGGCAACACCGTCACCGGCCTGTGGAACTACGCCCAGCACTACACGCTCGGCGACAACTCCTACAGCTCCAACTACGGCCCCTCGACCCCGGGCGCGCTCAACCTGGTCTCCGGCCAGACGCACGGCGTGATCTCGGTGGACCCGAAGTCCGGCACGGAGAACCCGAAGCAGACCGCCACGCCCGACCCGTACACCGTGGTCTCCCCGAACGCCAAGGGTGTCGGCACGGTCGCCAACGACCCCGACCCGGCCTTCGACGACTGCTCGGACAACAGCCACACCAGCGCCAACGCGCTCGGTGAGCTGACCGGCAAGAACGTCGGTGACCTGCTCAACTCCAAGAAGGTCAGCTGGGGCTGGTTCCAGGGCGGCTTCCGCCCGTCCACCGCGTGGGACGGCAAGCAGGGCGACTACGCCAGCTGCCTGGGCAGCACGCACGCCAACGTGGCCGGCGCGTCCTCGGTCGACTACAGCCCGCACCACTCGCCGTTCCAGTACTACAAGTCCACGTCCAACCCGCACCACCTGCCGCCGAAGAACACGGCCGAGATCGGCCACAACGGCCAGGCGAACCACAACTACGACCTCACCGACTTCGACTCGGCGCTGAAGGCCGGCGACCTGCCCGCCGTCAGCTTCCTGAAGGCGGCCGAGTACCAGGACGGCCACGCGGCCTACTCCGACCCGATCGACGAGCAGAACTTCCTGGTCAAGGAGATCAACGCGATCCAGTCCTCCGCGGACTGGAAGGACACCGCGGTCGTGGTGGCGTACGACGACTCCGACGGCTGGTACGACCACGCCTACGCGGTGCCGCACAACGGCTCCAAGGACACCACGGTCGGCTCCAACGGCAAGGCCGCCGACAGCCCCGCCTGCCAGGCCGGTCCGGCCGCCGCGCAGGGCTACAACGACCGCTGCGGCCCCGGCACCCGGCAGCCGCTGCTGGTCATCTCGCCCTACAGCAAGGTGAACTCGGTCGACCACACGCAGACCGAGCAGGCGTCGATCACGAAGTTCATCGAGGACAACTGGAAGACCGGCCGGATCGGTGACGGGTCCTTCGACGCCCGCGCGGGCAGCCTCACCGGCGCGTTCGACTTCAAGCACCCGAACAACAAGCAGGTGCTGCTGAACACCAACGGCTCGGTGAAGTCGGTCAAGCAGATCAGCAGCCACCCGACGCCCCCCGGCAAGCCGGGCAAGCCCGGGCACGGCGGCACCGGCGGCTCGTCGAGCAGCTCGACCGGCGGCGGCAACGCCCCGTCCACGCAGCTCGCGCAGACCGGTACCTCCTCCCCGGCCCTGCCGCTCGGCATCACCGCGGGCGTCCTGGTGGTCGGCGGCGGCGCGCTGTACTACGCCCGCCGGAACCGCGCCACGCGCAGCGTGGCCTGACCGCGCCACCGCGCGAGGCACCACCGCACCACCCGCGCCACCCGCGCCACCCGCGCTAGAGGGCCAGAGCGCCAGCGCACTTTCGTCCGCCACGCACGGGGCCTGCGAGGGGCCGTCCCGGAAGTCTCCGGGGCGGCCCCTCCGCCATGCCCGCGCACGCCGCTCCGCCCCGCCCGTACACGCGTCGGGCCTTGAAGCAACCGCCGGAGGGTCGCGCCGCGTTGCGTTCACGAGCTGAACGCATTTCACCGCTCACGGTCACGCCCGACATCCCTCCGTATTCCGATACGGGCTTTGTGCACAACTCTTGACATGGATGAAACACAGGGAGAAACATTCCGGTGTGCGTCGGGAGAGCGCTCTCACTGATCAACCGGTGGGCGCCCGCCCGGAGTTCGACACGTTTGACCCCCCACCCTGGAATCAGGAGAGTCGCCCATGCTCCCTCCCCCCACCGGCACCATGGCGCTGAGACCCGTGGCGCCCGCGGACCGTCGCAGACGGCGGAACATCGTGGCCGCGGTGATCACCGCCTTGGTCGCCTCGCTGCTGCTGTTCGTGCCGATGCGGTCCGCCCACGCGGCCGACAGCCTGCTCTCGCAGGGCAAGACCGCCACCGCCTCCTCCACCGAGAACGCCGGCACACCCGCCTCCGCGGCGGTCGACGGCGACACCGGCACCCGCTGGTCCAGCGCCGCCTCCGACCCGCAGTGGCTGGAGGTGGACCTCGGCGCCTCCGCCACCGTCACCTCGGTGACCCTCAACTGGGAGACGGCGTACGCCACCGCGTTCAAGATCCAGCTGTCGTCGGACGGCGCCAACTGGACCGACGCGTACTCCACCACGACCGGAACCGGTGGCAAGCAGACGGTTTCCGTAAACGGTTCCGGGCGTTATGTCCGGATGTACGGCACCGCGCGCGCCACCGGATACGGCTACTCGCTCTGGGAGTTCCAGGTCTACGGCTCGGCCGGGGGCACCACGCCGCCGAGCGGCGCGACCCTGATCTCGCAGGGCCGCCCGGCGACCGCCTCCTCGACCGAGAACGCCGGCACACCGGCCTCCGCGGCGGTCGACGGCGACACCGGCACCCGCTGGTCCAGCGCCGCCTCCGACCCGCAGTGGCTCCAGGTCGACCTGGGCGCCACCTCGACGATCAGCTCCGTCACCCTCAACTGGGAGACGGCGTACGGCAAGTCGTTCAAGATCCAGACCTCGGCCGACGGTTCGACCTGGACCGACGTCTACTCCACCACCACCGGCACCGGCGGCAACCAGACGCTGAACGTCACCGGCTCCGGCCGCTACGTGCGGATGTACGGGACCGCGCGCGCCACCCAGTACGGCTACTCGCTCTGGGAGTTCCAGGTCTACGGCACCGCGGGCGACGACTCCGGCGGCGGTGACAACGGCGGCACCACCGGGGGCGGCACCGGCCCGATCCAGGGCGGCGGCGACCTCGGCCCGAACGTGAAGGTCTTCGACCCCTCGACGCCCAACATCCAGGGGCAGTTGGACTCGATCTTCGCCCAGCAGGAGAGCAACCAGTTCGGCGACGCCCGCTACCAGGTGTTCTTCAAGCCGGGCACGTACAACAACATCAACGACCAGATCGGCTTCTACACGTCCGTCTCCGGTCTCGGCAAGAACCCGGACGACGTCCAGATCAACGGCGACATG
This sequence comes from Streptomyces sp. NPDC087270, assembly GCF_044744625.1. Classification (NCBI taxonomy): domain Bacteria; kingdom Bacillati; phylum Actinomycetota; class Actinomycetes; order Kitasatosporales; family Streptomycetaceae; genus Streptomyces; species Streptomyces sp. NPDC087270. The sequence continues at coordinate 76,821 of NZ_JBIUYR010000013.1, read as the reverse complement.
ACCGTGGACGCCGGCTGGTTCAACGGCAACGCCACGCAGAACTTCTGGCGCAGCGTGGAGAACATGGCCCTCAAGCCGGTCAGCGGGGACGACCGCTGGGCCGTCGCGCAGGCCGCGCCGTTCCGCCGTATGCACGTCGAGGGCGGCCTCAACCTGGCGCCCAACGGCTACGGTTGGGCCAGCGGCGGGTACATCGCCGACAGCAAGATCGACGGCACCGTCGGCCCGTACTCGCAGCAGCAGTGGTACACCCGTGACAGCTCCGTCGGCGGCTGGACCAACGGCGTGTGGAACATGGTGTTCTCCGGTGTCCAGGGCGCTCCCGCCCAGGGCTTCCCGAACCCGGTCTACACGACGCTGAACACCACCCCCGAGTCGCGGGACAAGCCGTACATGTACCTGGACGGCAGCGGCAACTACCAGGTGTTCGTGCCGAACATGCGCACCAACGCCAGCGGGGTGGACTGGCCGAACACGCCGGGCACCTCGATCCCGCTGACCCAGTTCTACGTCGCGAAGCCCGGCGTGTCCGCGGAGACCATCAACGCGGCGCTCGCGCAGGGCCTCAACCTGGTGCTCACCCCGGGCATCTACCACGTCGACCAGCCGATCAACGTCACCCGCGCCAACACGGTGGTGCTCGGCCTCGGTTACGCCACGGTCATCCCGGACAACGGCGTGGACGCGATGAAGGTCGCCGACGTGGACGGCGTGAAGCTGGCCGGCTTCCTGATCGACGCGGGCGCCGGCAAGTCGCCGCAGCTGCTGCAGGTCGGCGCGCCCGGCTCCTCGGCGAGCCACGCGAGCAACCCGACCACCATCCAGGACGTGTTCGCGCGGGTCGGCGGCGCGGGCCCGGGCCAGGCGGGTACGGCCTTCGAGATCAACAGCAACGACGTGGTGATCGACCACACCTGGCTGTGGCGGGCCGACCACGGCGCGGGCGTCGGGTGGACCACCAACCCGGCGGACGAGGGCCTGAAGGTCAACGGCAACAACGTGCTGGCGACCGGCCTGTTCGTGGAGCACTTCGAGAAGTACGACGTCGAGTGGGCGGGCCAGAACGGGAAGACGATCTTCTTCCAGAACGAGATCGCCTACGACCCGCCCAACCAGGCGGCCATCCAGAACGGCAACACCCGAGGTTTCGCCGCCTACAAGGTGGACGCCAACGTCACCAGCCACGAGGGCTGGGGACTGGGCAGCTACTGCAACTTCACCGCGGACCCGACGATCATCCAGGACCACGGGTTCGAGGCGCCGAACACGCCAGGGGTGAAGTTCCACGACCTGCTCGTGGTGTCGCTCGGCGGGATGGGCCAGTACGCGCACGTCATCAATGACACGGGACCGGGTACCTCGGGTACCTCGACCACCCCGTCGACGGTGACCAGCTACCCGTAACCGCACCGCGGTGGGGAAGGGCGCACGCAGTACACGGTGAACAGTGCGGGAAGGGGCCGTCGTCCGGCAGCGGACGGCGGCCCCTTCCGCTGTCCCGGTCCCGGGGCGCCGGCCGGCACCCGTGCCCGCCATCGAGGCAGCGGGCCGGCGGCGAGCGCGAGCGCGGCCGCCGCGGAGCCCACGACCCTGGCCGGACCGAACCGGCGGGTCAGCGGGGCGGTTTGCGGGCCTCGATCAGGAAGCGGGTCGAGTGGGCCACGAACGGGCCCTCGGCGGCGATGAGTTCGTGCAGGTCGCGCAGCCGGTCGCGGTAGCGCTCGACGGTGAAGTCGGGCACCATCCAGATCACCTTGCGCAGGAAGTACACCATCGCGCCGACGTCGTGGAACTCCATCCGCAGCCGTTCGTAGCGCAGGTCGAGCACGTCGAGACCGGCCTCGGCGGCGGCCGCCCTGGCCGTGTCGGGGTGGCGCGGGCCGCGGTCGGCGTGGGGCTGCGGGCCGAGGAAGAACTCGTACACCTCCACGGCGCTGGCCGGGCCGACGTGCTGGGAGAAGTAGGTGCCGCCCGGCCGCAGCACCCGGGCGATCTCGTGCCACCACGCCGTGACCGGGTGACGGCTGGTGACCAGGTCGAACGCCTCGTCCGCGAAGGGCAGCGGCGGCTCGTCGGCGTCGGCGACCACGACCGCGCCGCGCGGGTGCAGCAGCGCGGTGGCCTTCGCGACGTTCGGCGGCCAGGACTCGGTCGCGGCCATCACCGGCGGGAAGGACGGCGCGCCGGCCAGCACCTCGCCACCGCCGGTCTGGATGTCCAGCGCGGCCGAGGCCCGGCCCAGCCGCTCCGCCATCAGCCGCTGGTATCCCCAGGAGGGACGCTGCTCGCTCGCCCGCCCGTCCAGCCAGGAGAAGTCCCAGCCGGCCACGGACACGGCGTCGGCCTCGGCCACCAGGTCGTCGAAGGTGCGGTTCATCCGCTCACTCTCGTGGGATCGGCCGAGCCGCGGCAACCGGTTTTGCTCGCACCCCGGCCCGGGTCCCGGCTCGCACGCCGGCCCAGGACCGCCCGCTCACGCCGGCGCCGGCGGGTTCAGCGTCAGGTAGCAGCGGATCGCGGTGCCGGCGCTGCCGGTATGGGTGCGGACGAGGTCGGCCAGCTGATGGACCATCAACAGGCCGCGCCCGCCCGGCCGTCCGGGAGGCGGCAGCCGGCTGCCGGCCAGCGGGTCGACCAGCCGCCCGCCGTCGCGCACCTCGCAGGCGACGTGCCCGTGCTCGGCCCACACCCGCACCACCCCCGAACCACCGCCGTGCAGCACGCTGTTGGTGGTCAGTTCGGCGACGGCGAGCGCCAGGTCGTCCAGCCGCGGGCCGGCCAGCCCCAGCGCGTCGGCGGCCCGCACGGCGAACTGCCGTGCGGCCCGCAGCCGTTCGTCGTCGAAGGTGTACGACGCGGCGAACCTCGGCTCCGCCAGCGGCACGTTGTAGGAGGCGACCGCCAACTCCGGGGCGTAGTGCGCGCTGGTCCGGCGCCGCCCGCCCTCGATCAGCACCGGGTGGGTGACGCAGGCGTCGCCGAGGGCCTGCGGACCGAGCCGCGACGCGTCGTACAGGCACAGGATCGTGGCCCGGCGGCCGTCGAACGCCGCGTTGACCAGGGCCTCGTGCTGCACGCAGGCCGGGTACTCCAGCGGGGTGCGGCCCGGCCAGACCGGTTCGGCCACGATCCGGACCGGGCCGGCCGGCTGCGCGTCGGCGAAGGCGGCGAGCACGCCCGGGATGATCCGGCCGGGATTGCGGCCCGCTCGGGCCATGTCGGTGAAGTGCACACCGTCCGCGAGCGGCCCCAGCGCGTTGTGCAGCAGCGCCATCCGCTCCCCGGGGACCGCGACGGCGACCGGCTCGCCGGCGGCCAGGCCGTCCCGGACGAAGGAGACGGTGCTGTCGAGGTATTCGGCGTCGTCGCGGTAGAAGAAGGCAGGGTGCGAGAAGGCGCTGGCGGCGGGCTCCACGTCCTCCGGCCCCCTTTCGGACACGTGTACCGGTCTCGCCAGTATGCGCCCCGAAAAGATGACCTTGTCGGGGGGCTGCCCCATGGCCGTCCCCATGGCCGTTCCGATGGCCGTCCCGGGGGCGGGCGGCGCGAGGGACGCCGTGAGAACGCCACCCGTGCCGGCGCCCGCCGTGGTTCCGCCCGCCGCCGCCCCGGCGACTTCCGGCCCGCCGAGTTCCGCACCATCGGCTTCCGCACTACCGAATTCCGTACCACCGGCTCCCGCACCGCCGGCTTCCGCACCGCCCACCGCCGTACCGCTCATCGCCGTGCCCCCGTCCGCCGTGGCACCGCCGGGCAGCGCCGTGCCGTTGTCAGTCGTGGTTGATCGCCTCGAAGGCCGCGGACAGCGTCTCGCTCTCGTCGGCCGGCACCGCCCGCTCCAGCGCCGGCACGAGGTCGCGCCGCTCGTGGAAGAGGTACTGGTACATCTGGGTGAGGGCGCCGTCGACCGTCAGCCGCCGGGTCTCCTCGGGGTGCCGGCCGGTGAGCGCGCGGTCGAGGATGCCCTGGATCAGCTCGCCCTCCTGCCGGTCCCGCGCCACGAGACGGGCCGACTCGCCGTGCCGCTCCAGCACCTTGCTGACGGTGGCCTCCTTGGCCGCGAGGTGCCGGGCGAAGGTGTCGGCCAGCGGCCGCACCTCCTCGGGGGTGTCCCCGCCCCGCATCCGCAGGTCCTCGACCATCGCCAGCAGCAGCCCGCCGGACGTCACGAGGCTGGCCGCAAGCCCGGTGGGCACGTCGTGGTTGCCGTCGTGCCCGGCGGCGCCGCGCCCGGAGTGCCGGTGCCCCCAGCTCCACCGGCCGTGGCCGCCCCCGCCGTCGGCGTCCGCCACCCGCTCGTGCGCGGCCGCGCCGCCACCGGCAGCCGCGCCCGCGCCCAGGTCCGCACCCGGGTCCGGAGCCACGCTCGCACCGCCCGGACCGGCCCGGTCCGGCGCCGGCGCGCCCGTGCCCGGACGGTCGGGCATCTCCTCGCGCTCGCTCGCTTCGCTCATGCCACCGGCTCCTTGTCTGCGCTCGCGGGGACCTCGGGGTCTGCCCGATCCCGGCGGCCGTCCGCGCCATGCGTCGTGAGTTCCTCCATGTCCTACGGTGCTACGGTCCGGCCGTCCGCGCCCCTCACCTTCCGCCGGAGCGGGCACGGCTCACCGGCCGCCGCCCGCGGTTCCACCGCCGCTCCCGGGCCCGGAGCCCTCCTCCTCGTCGGGCAGGTCCGCATCGGCCACCAGGTGCACCGCGGCCTCCTCCGCCGAGGCGGCGCCGCCGTCGATGCCGACGTCCTCGCCGGTCACGCCGTCCTCCCGGGAGTGCGCGCCCTCGTCGGGGCCGACCAGACGGCCGGAGCGCAGGTCGCCCGCCTCCGGGTCGAGCAGTTCGCCGTCGGTGTCCGAGGCGTCGCCGAGGCCGTCGCCGCGCGGCGGCTGCCGGTCCGGGCGCTCGCGGGCGAGCCGGTCGTCCAGCGAGTCGCCGGCTTGCTGCTCGTCGCCGGTGGTGCCGGTGTCCTCGACGACCAGCGGGCGGTCGGGCGGTGAGTACCCCTCGTCGAGGACGTCGACCACACCGCGGTCGTCGAGGGTGTCCTCGGGTTCGAGCGGCCCGGTGTCCTCGCGGATGTCGCGGTCGCCGCCCTTGTCGGGCTGGTACACGTCGTCGCCGCGGCCGAGGTCGTCCGGTCCGCGCTGCTGCTGAGTCATGTGCGTGCGCTCATCTCGTCGAGGACCGCGTCGTTGAAGGCGTCCAGGTCGGCGGGCATCCGGCTGGTGATCAGGGTGTTCGGGCCGTTGGTGCAGACCCGGACCTGCTCGTCCACCCAGGTGGCGCCCGCGTTGCGCAGGTCGGTGCGCAGGCTCGGCCACGAGGTGACGGTGCGGCCGCGCACCGCGTCGGCCTCCACCAGTTGCCAGGGGCCGTGGCAGATCGCCGCGACCGGCTTGCCCGCGGCGAAGAAGGCGCGGACGAAGTCCACGGCGCCCTGGTGCAGCCGCAGCGCGTCGGAGTTCGGCACGCCGCCGGGCAGCACGAGCAGGTCGAAGTCGGCCGCGGACGCCTCGTCGAGGGTCACGTCGACCGGGAAGGTGTCGCCCGGTTCGAGGTAGTTGTACGCCAGTACGGTCCCGGGCAGCGGCGCGACCACCTGCGGGTGGGCACCGGCCTCGGTCAGCGCCTGCAAAGGCGAGGTCAGCTCGCTCTGCTCCACTCCCTGGGGCGCCACGAGGATCGCGCTCCGCACGTCCATCACGTCCTCTCGTGTTCGGGGTGGGCGCGGCCGCATGACCACGGACCCCGCCTACCCCTTCACCTGGTGCAGAAACGGGCATTTCACCCGCTTTCCACCATCCCTCCGAGTCCCCCGCGCCGCCAACCCGCGAATCGGCCCCACCGGGCGGACGGCAGACCACACCACCTCGGGGAGGGACCGGCCCTAGCGCACTCCGCGGGGGCGGAACTGGACGCTGATCCGGCCGCCCACCGCGGAGCGCGTCTTGGGGATCGCGTGGTCCCACGTCCGCTGGCAGGACCCGCCCATGACGATGAGGTCACCGTGCCCGAGGGGCCGGCGAACCGTGGCGGGGCCGCCGCCGCGCGGGCGCAGCAGGAGTGGCCGGGGCTCGCCGAGGGAGAGGATCGCGACGAGCGTGTCCCGGGTGCTGCCCCGCCCCGTACGGTCGCCGTGCCAGGCGACGCTGTCCCGCCCGTCGCGGTAGTAGCACAGCCCGGCCGTGGTGAACGGCTCGCCGAGTTCGGCCGCGTAGTACGCGCCGAGGGCGTCTCGGGCGCGTTCGAGCACGGGGTCGGGCAGCGGCTCGCCGGCACCGTAGTGGGCCAGCAGGCGGGGGACGGCCACCACGTTGTCGTACATGAGGCGCCGCTCGGCCCGCCAGGGCACCTCCGTGGCGAGGCGTTCGAACAGGTCGTCGGCGCCGGTGAGCCAGCCGGGGAGGGTGTCGATCCAGGCGCCGTCACCGAGGCGGGTGCGGTGGACCGCGGCGAGGTCGCCGAGGCCGGGCCCGCTGGTGTCGAAGAGGGACGCCTGCTGATGGTGCATACCACCAGGGTAACCGATATTCGTACAGTCATTCGAATAGCCAGAGTGCGGGAGCGCGTGGCGCCCGGTCGGCGCACGATAGGGGCATGCTCTTCGCCGAGGTCGCCCGGGTCTCCAGGGAGGTCGCGCGGACGTCCGCGCGGTCCCGCAAGACGGAGCTGCTCGCCGAGTTCTTCCGCGCCGCACAGCCCGAGGACGCCCCGATCGCCATCGCCTACCTGGCCGGGCGCCTGCCGCAGGGCCGGCTGGGCATCGGCTGGGCGGCCTTGCGCGACCGCGCGGAGCCGGCCGCCGAGCCGACGCTGACGGTGCGGGCGGTCGACGCGGCGCTGACCGACGTCGGCGAGGTGTCGGGGCAGGGCGCGCAGACCGGGCGGCGGGCGCTGCTCCAGGACCTGTTCGGCGCGGCGACCGCGCCGGAGCAGGAATACCTGCTGGGGCTGCTCACCGGGGAGGTGCGGCAGGGCGCGCTGGACGCGGCGGCGATCGAGGGGCTGGCGGCGGCGACGGCCGCGCGGCCCACGGACGTACGGCGGGCGGTGATGCTCGCGGGGGCGCTGGAGCCGGTGGCGCAGGCGCTGCTGGACCGCGGTCCGCAGGCACTGGCCGGCTTCGCGTTGCAGGTGGGGCGGCCGCTGCTGCCGATGCTGGCCGGCGCGGCGAAGAGCGTCGAGGAGGCGCTGGTACGGCTCGGGCCGTGCGCGGTGGAGGAGAAGCTGGACGGCATCCGGGTCCAGGTGCACCGCGACGGCGACCGGGTGCAGGTCTTCACCCGCACCCTGGAGGACGTCACCGCGCGGCTCCCGGAGGTCGTGGCCGCCGCCCTCGCGCTGCCCGCCGAACGCTTCGTGCTCGACGGCGAGGTGCTGGCGCTGGACGCCGACGGGCGGCCCCGGCCGTTCCAGGAGACCGCGGGCCGGGTCGGCTCCCGGGTGGACGTGGCGACGGCCGCCGCCGCGCTGCCGGTGCACCCGGTCTTCTTCGACGTGCTGTCCGTCGAGGGCCGCGACCTGCTGGACCTTCCGTACGCGGAGCGGCACGCGTCGCTGGCCGCGCTGGTCCCGGCCGAGCGCCGGGTGCGGAACCTGCTCGTCGCCGACCCGGGTGACGAGCAGCAGGCGCGGGCCGCCGCGGAGTTCTTCGCGGCGACGCTGGCGCGCGGCCACGAGGGCGTCGTCATCAAGGCCGCGGGCAGTCCGTACGCGGCCGGGCGGCGCGGCGCGACCTGGCTGAAGGTCAAGCCGGTGCACACCCTGGACCTGGTGGTGCTCGCCGTCGAGTGGGGCCATGGCCGCCGCACCGGCAAGCTGTCCAACCTGCACCTGGGCGCGCGGGCCGACGACGGCTCCTTCGTGATGCTCGGCAAGACCTTCAAGGGCCTCACCGACGCCCTGCTGGACTGGCAGACCGAGCAGTTGCTGGCCCGCGCGGTCTCCGACGACGGCCACGTGGTGACCGTACGGCCCGAGCTCGTGGTGGAGATCGCCTACGACGGGGTGCAGACCTCGCCGCGCTACCCGGCGGGCCTGACGCTGCGCTTCGCCCGGGTGCTGCGCTACCGCGAGGACAAGACCCCCGACCAGGCCGACACGGTGGCCGCGGTCCGCGCGGCGCACACCGGCTAGCGTCCGTCGTTCGCGGTTGTGGGCGCGCCTGCCCGGGTACCCGAAGGCGACGCACCAAAGGAGAGGTGAACGGTCATGGCCCGCACCACTCGGCGCGCCACGGTGCGCGCACTGCTCGACCTCTACGGCCGCACGTACGCCGACGAGGCGGGCATCCGCCTCACCGACACCCCGCAGCCGCTGTACCGGCTGCTCGTGCTGGCCGGCCTGCTCAGCGCCCGTATCCGGGCTGGCGTCGCGGTGGCGGCGGCCAGGGAGCTGTCGGCGGCGGGCCTGCGCAGCCCGCGCGCGATGGCGGAGGCGACCTGGCAGCAGCGGGTCGACGCGCTCGGCCGCGGCGGCTACCGGCGCTACGACGAGCGGACCGCCACCCAGCTCGGCGACGGCGCGGAGCTGGTGCGGACGCGGTACGGCGGCGACCTGCGCAGGATGCGCGCCCGCGCGGGCGGTGACCTGGGCGAAGTGCGCCGCGAGCTGCGGGAGTTCCCGGGGCTCGGCCCGGCCGGCGTGGACATCTTCCTGCGCGAGGCGCAGGCCGTCTGGCCCGAATCGGCGCCCTACTTCGACGCCAAGACGCTCCAGGGGGCCGCACTCCTGGGCCTGCCCGACTCCCCCGCCCGCCTGGCGCGGCTCGCCGACGGCACCGACCCGTCCGTGCTGGCCGCGGCCCTGGTCCGCGTCGCGCTCGACAAGCACGCGGTGGCAGCCGTCGAGGAGGCGGCCGCCGGGCGCTGAGCGGCACCGCCGAACGAGCGGCACCGGGTCACCCCGGCGGCGGGTCGGCCGGGCGCGGGGCGACCGTTTCCGGGTCGGCCGTCTCCGAGGCGACCGCTTCCGGGGCGGCTGCGCGTTACCGGTTCTCCAGCCGCAGCCTCGCCTCCTGCTCCTGGTCGCCGGCGGCGGTGCCGACCACACGGACCGAGAACGCCTCCGCGAGGCCTTCCCGGAGCCGGTCCACCGCGAGGTAGCCGCCCTGGGCGGTGATGGTGACGGGTTCGGAGAGCCGGCCGGGGTCGGCCAGACCGAGGGTGCGCGAGACGTCGAACGTGGCCGTCCACACCGTGGGGTGGCCGCCCTCCGTGTCCACGGGTTTGTCGTCCTCGGCGCGGTCGGACGGGAAGCTCGCCTGGAGCGCGGCCAGGACGGCGACCGCGTCCTCCTTGACGCAGCTGTCCAGGACGACCGCGACCTGCGCTGACGGGTCAACGGGTTGTTCTTGCGCGGTACTCACGATGATTCCTCTCCGGTGGACCGGTGGACCGGCGGGCGGGCGGTCGGTCCGCGGGCGCGGCGGGCCATGGTCAGCGCATTTCCGCTGCGAGCCGGACAAAACCCCGAACTGGTCCGAACGGGCGAGGGCTTTCCGGGTGGTTCCGTCGCCCGCGGTCTACGGCACAATCGGGGGATGCCGCGACGCACCGCCCGTACCTCCCGCACGCCCCGGGCCGACCGCCCCGCTCCCGCCGCCGCTCCTCCGCCGGCCGCCGCCTGCCCCTGCGGGCTGCCCGCTTCCTACGGCGAGTGCTGCGGCGCCCTGCACGCGGGCAAGGCGGCCGCGCCCACCGCCGAACGGCTGATGCGGTCGCGCTACGCCGCCTTCGCCGCAGGCGACGCCGCGTATCTGCTGCGCACCTGGGCCGCCGCCACCAGACCGCCGGAGCTGGACCTCGACCCGGAGGTGCGCTGGACCGGCCTGGACATCCTCGGCCGCACCGGGGGCAGCGCCTTCCACGCCGAGGGCACCGTCGAGTTCCGCGCCCGCTACCGGCTGCGCGGGCAGGACGGCGAGCAGCGCGAGAACAGCCGCTTCGTCCGCGAGGGCGGGCTGTGGGTCTACGTGGAGGCCCTGGCGTGACAGAGGTGCCCGGGCTCGATCCGGTGGTACGCGCGGCCGTGGCGCGCCACGTGCTGGAGGTGCTGGCCGAGGCGTGCCCCGGCGGCCGGGCGGACCTGCGCGGGTCCCTCGCGGCGGGCACGGCCGACCCGTACAGCGACATCGACGCCGTCTGGACGGTGCCGGACGACCGGTTCGGCACCTGCGTGGACAGGGCCGGCGACCTGCTCGCCCGGGTGCGTCCGCTGACGTCGCTGCGCGGCGACCCGGACACCGCCGGCACCCCCGGGCGGCGGCTGCTCTTCGTGGCCTTCGAGGGGCTGCCGCCGTTCTGGCGGCTCGACCTGGACATCGCCGCGGAACCCGGTGCCGCGCCCTCCGACCCCACCGTGCGCCACCCCTGGCCGCCGACCGCCAGCGCCCTCGCCAACGGGGTCGCCGCCGTCAAGGCACTGCACCGCGGCGACCCCGCCACCGCCCACGCCCTCCTCACCCGCGCCTACCCCCGCGTCGGGCTGCCCCCGCACCCCACCGGCCGCTTCCCCGACGACCTCGCCGCCCTGACCCGCGCGGCCCTCGCCCTGGACCCGACCGTCGGCGCCCAGGCCGCCGCCCTCACCGCGCTCCCGCTCCCCTGACCGCGTGACCGGCGCCCGCCCGCCGGTGCGTGCCCGCGCAGCCCGTGATGGCCGCGACAGCCGCATGACGGGCGTGCGCGCGTTACGCGATCGGGTCGCGGGCGTCGTAGTGCAGGAAGCCGCGCTGGAAGAGCCCGATCACCGTGATCGCGACGATGCAGGCGATCCCGCCGCCGACCACCGCCGCGGTCGGGGAGAACAGGTCGGACGCGGAGCCGGCGAGGAAGTCGCCGAGCCGCGGCCCACCCACCACGACGACCAGGAAGACGCCCTGGAGCCGCCCGCGCATGTCGTCGGGCGCGGCGGACTGGAGCATCGTGTTGCGAAAGACCATGGACACGGTGTCGGCGCAGCCCGCGACCGCGAGGAAGAACAGGCCGAGCAGGAGGTTGCGGGTGAGGCCGAAGACGGCGACGGCCGCGCCCCAGGAGCCGACCGCGACGAGCACCGCGAACCCCTGGCGGTGGACCCGGCCGAGCCAGCCCGAGAAGACGCTGCCGAGCAGCGCCCCGGTCGCGGGCGCGGCGGCGAGCAGCCCGACCGTACGGGTGTCGCCGCCGAACCAGAGCCCGGCGACCGCCGGGAACAGCACGCGGGGCTGCGCGAGCACCATGGCGGCGAGGTCGGAGACGAAGGTCGTCCGCAGGTTGGGCCGGGCACCGAGGTAGCGCAGCCCCTCCAGGACCGACGGCCTGCGCCGTACGGCGGCCGGGTCGGCGCCGGGCTCCCCCGGCAGCATCGCCGGCAGCCGCCACATCGCGTACAGGGAGGCGGTGAAGGCCGCCACGTCGATCAGATAAGCCGCCTGGTAGCCCCAGAAGCCGACGAAGACGCCGCCGAGCATCGGCCCGGCCATCTGCCCGACCCCGCCGGCGAGGGAGGCGAGCGCGTTGGCGGCGGGCAGCCGCTCGGGCGGCAGCAGCCGGGGGATCATGGACGAGCGGGCGGGCGAGTTCATCGCGAAGCACACCGCCTGGAGGGCGACGATCGCGTAGAGCGGCCAGACCTTGTGCACGTGGGCGATGGCCACGACGGCGAGCGCGGCCGACAGCACCGTCGCGCCGCTCGCGGTGACCAGCCCGAGCCGGCGCCGGTCGACCGCGTCGGCGACCGCACCGCCGTAGAGGCCGAAGACGATCAGCGGGACCAGGGAGCACAGGCCGACCAGGCCCACGTAGAAGCTGGAGCCGGTGATCGCGTAGACCTGGAGTGCCACGGCCATCGCGGTCATCTGCTGGCCTATGTAGGACACGGCGTTGCCGAACCACAGGCGCCGGAAGTCGGCGTGCTCGCGCAGCGGGGAGATGTCGGCGAGCAGCCGGGAGCGGCGCGGGGCGGGGATCGCGGCCGGCGCCGCGACGGTCGAGGCGGCGGCCGGGGCGCCCGCGGCGGTGCCGGAACCGGCCGGCGTACCGGACGGCTCGACCGCGTCGCGGTGGTCTTCTTCACTGTTGAGCACGCGAAACCGTAGCAACCGGGGCCGCCGCGCGAAGCGGCGGGGCGCACGGCGGCGCAGGTGGGCGCACGGGTGACACATCCACCCGGGTGGCCGACGCGGACCGAAACCGGCTGGTGGCTCAGCGTGCGTCGGCATACGCTGACCGGGACGAGCAAGCCGTCGGGGAAGTACCTGGCCCCGCGGCCCAGTCCCGGAACCAGTCGCCGACTCGGCCACGCTTTCCGGCACCGGCATCAGGCGCCACCGCGTCCGCACCGCCCGAAAGAGAAGGACCTCCCACCGGGCGCCGTGACGCGAGGAACCGACCGCGTTCGGCCGTCCCGGACCACGCGACGCTAAGGAGTGCGCGGTGTCAGCAGACAAGCCCATCCGCAAGGACAACACGGCCGAACGCGGCGGGGACGTCACGTCCCTGCTCGACGAGGAGCGCCCGCTGGACGCATGGTCCCGCTGCGCGCCGATCCGGCTCGCCGGATACGAGGACGACCCCAGCGAGACGCACATCCTGCGCAGCATCGACTGACGGTGCCACCCGGCTGACGGCGCCTCGTACGGGGCGCCGTTCGGCACGCGGGCGCGACCCGCGCCGGCAACCGCCCGCCGCCCGGACGACCTCCGGGGGCGGGCCGGGGCGCCGCCGTCCACGGCTGACGGGATGTCAGCGGCCGTTCACCCCAGGTACATCGCGACCCCCGGCCGACCCACGGGTATCCGACCCAGGACACCGATGTGACATGTGTCATGCACGGATCGACGTAAATTCCGTGTGTATTTCGCATGCATGGACCCCGACCGGGCAAACGGCCCTCGTGTGCGCCGATTTCGCCGACCACTCGAGGAGCAAACCTATGCTGATGGCCCACCCGACCGTCCTGCGCAACCTGGTGGAGCGTTACGAGACGCTTCGCGCCGTCGTCGACGAGGGGCACGCGGACGGGTCGGACCGTGCGGAGGGCGTCGACCCCCTGGTACGGCAGCAGTTGCAGGACACGATGTACACGTTGTGCGTGTCGACCGGCACCCGGGAGATCGGGGCGGCGCTCGCGGCCGCGCGCCGGCACATCGACACCATCGCGGCCGGGGCGCTGGACGCGGACCCGGCTCGCGACGTCAGCGCGGCCTGAGCACCACCAGGCCGCGCTCCTGATCCGGTGACCCGCTGAACGCCGGCCACGGATCTCCCCCATCGCAGCACCGCAGCACCGTACAAGCGAAGAACGAAGGCTGAAGCACCGACCGGACGACGGCGTACCGGACAGCGACCCCGCGGGTGCGGGTCGCGGTCGTCCACGCGGCCCGCCGCCCGCGCATCATGGTCACCATGATCCCGCAGCACCGACCGGCCTCCGCCGCGCCTTCCGCTGAACCTGCCGAACCCATCGTCTCCGCCGCCTCCACCTGCTCGGCCGCACCCGGGGTCGTGCCGGGCAAGTACGCCCGCGTGGAGCGGGAGCGCCGCTTCCTGTTCGCGGCGCCGCCGGGTGCCTCGCACGGACCCGTACACCGGATCACCGACCGCTATCTGCTCGGCACCAGGATGCGGCTGCGCCGCGTGGAGCCGCTGTCCGCCCGGGCCGCCGCCCCCGGTGCCGGGAATGACCGACCGGGGCTTTCCGCCCCGCAGTTGAAGCTCACCCAGAAGATCCCGGCGGACTCCCCCGGACCCGTACAGGGGTTGCTCACCAACACGTATCTCTCCGCCGCGGAATACGAGGTGTTCGCGGTGCTGCCCGCGCGCGTGCTGCGCAAGTCCCGCCACAGCGTTCCGCCGCTGGGAATCGACGTGTTCGAGCCGCCGCTGCACGGACTGGTGCTGGCCGAGGCGGAGTTCGCGGACGACGCCGAGATGCACGCCTTCGAGGTGCCGCGAGGCGCGGTCGCCGAGGTGACCTGCGACCCTCGGTTCACCGGCGGCAGCCTGGCCGCGGCCGGCCGGGGCGAACTGCTGGCGTGGCTGGCCGAGTACGGCGTCACCCCGGAGACGGCGGGCAACGGAAATTCATAGTTTCGTTCCATTCTCCCGGGGCATTCGCCCTCGAACCCCGCGGCTCACCAGGCATTTCCCGGTTCCGTCCGGAGGTCCCGCCCCTATCGGCAGGGCGGGACCACGGCCAGCGCACGGTCACCCGTTGGGATGAATCGGCGTGCGGACATGCCCCGTTTGGCCGTGTCGCGCGTTGTCCTCGATGCGGGCATACGGCTCGTGATGTTTTCCCGGAAGGCAGTGAGCGTATGAACAAGGTTGCCCGAAAGGGACTGGTCACCGCGATGGTCGCGGGCGGTGTGCTCGCGTCCGCCGGGTACGCCCAGGCGGACGCGACGGCCGGCGGCGAGACCGCGGGCTCGCCGGGCGTCCTGTCGGGCAACTCCGTCCAGGTCCCGGTGCACGTCCCGGTGAACGTCTGCGGCAACACCGTCGACGTGGTCGGCCTGCTCAACCCGTCGATGGGCAACACCTGCGCGAACACCTCGGCCGGGTCGTCGGCGGCCGGCTCGTCCGCGTCGTCCGCTGCCAAGTCGTCGGCCTCGTCGGCCTCGTCGACCAGCGCCCGCCCCGCCAAGCACGCCGGCCCGGCCGCCGACGAGTCCGGGGCCGGCTCCGCCGGCTCCCGTTCCTCCGGCGGCGCCCACGCGGCGGGCCGCACCACCGGCTCCCCCGGAGTGCTGTCCGGCAACTCACTCCAGCTGCCGATCGACCTCCCGATCAACGTCTCCGGCAACTCGGTGAACGTGGTGGGGGTCGGCAACCCCGCCTTCGGCAACACCGCGGTCAACAGCACCCCGCCCCCGCCGCCGGCCCACCAGCCGATCCCCGCGCCGCCGAACGACACGGTGGACACCGCCTACTCCGCGGCCCACCCGTCCCTCGCGCACACCGGTGCCGACGGCCTGGGCTGGACCGCCGGCACGAGCGCGGCGCTGCTGCTCGGCGGCGTGGTGCTCTACCGCAAGGCGCGCCCGGCGGCCCGAACCGCCGCCGCGGCGCAGGCGGTCGGGTCCGCCCGGCGCTGACCGCCGCCGGCCGGCGGCGCCCCCTCCTCGTCCGCCGGCCGGCCCCCACAGCACCCCAGCGACACCCCGCACAGCCCCCACTCCCGGCCCGCCGTACGCCTTCCGCACGGCGGGCCGAATCCGTCAACTCGATTACCCGCGCCCGTGACCAGGAAAGACGCCGCTCGGCCGGGCGCGGCG
Organism: Streptomyces sp. NPDC087270; assembly: GCF_044744625.1. Classification (NCBI taxonomy): domain Bacteria; kingdom Bacillati; phylum Actinomycetota; class Actinomycetes; order Kitasatosporales; family Streptomycetaceae; genus Streptomyces; species Streptomyces sp. NPDC087270. The sequence continues at coordinate 61,568 of NZ_JBIUYR010000013.1, read as the reverse complement.
GAGCGCTCCAACCCCTAGGGTGTATGCGCGCACATACACGCACGCAGGCTTCAGCGCCGAAGCCCGTCCGTGCCGTGCCCCACCCTTACCGCATCACCGCGAAGACGTGATTCGAGGAGCCCCGCAATGGCGTTGCCGCAAGGCACGCTCAGCCACCGCTACCGTGGCGAGCACCCTCTCCGTACTCTCCTCTACCTCTTCCACCCCGACCGGCGCCGCGTCGGCTTCGCCGTCGCCGCGTTCCTCGCCAAGCACGCCCCCGTGTGGCTGCTGCCGCTCATCACCGCCAACGTCGTGGACGTCGTGGTGCAGCACAAGCCGATCTCCATCCTGTGGTGGAACTCCGCGGTGCTGCTGGTGATCCTCGTCCTCAACCTGCCCCTGCACCTGACGTACGTGCGCAACATGCAGGGCTCGATCCGGCGCACCGGCACCCGGCTGCGCACCGCGCTGTGCCACCGGATGCAGCAGCTGTCGATCGGCTACCACGCCAGGGTGAGCGCGGGTGTGCTCCAGGCCAAGGTGATCAGGGACGTCGAGACCATCGAGACCGCCGCCCAGCAGACCGCGGACAACGGCCTGGCGGCGATCGCCACCCTCTCCGGCGGCCTGGTGGTCATCGGCATCCAGGCGCCCGCGTTCCTGCCGGTCTACCTGATCGTGGTGCCCGCCTCGGCCGTGCTGGTGGTCAAGTTGCGCCGCCGGCTGAAGGACCGCAACGAGATGTTCCGGCAGCAGGTCGAGCAGCTCTCCTCCCGGGTCAGCGAGATGACCACGCTGATCCCGATCACCCGGGCGCACGGCCTGGAGGACACCGCGCTGCACCGGATGGACCGCACCCTGGGCGAGGTGCTGCACGCCGGGCTGCGACTCGACCGGCTCAACGGCTGGTTCGGCTCGATCGCCTGGATTCTGCTCAACGCGATCGGCGTCGCCTGCCTGTCCGGCTCCGCGCTGGTGGCCTACTACGGCTGGCTGAACGTCACTCCGGGCACCGTGGTGATGCTCTCGGCGTACTTCTCCAGCCTCACCGCGTCCGTGACCACCCTGCTGACGCTCGCCCCGCAGATCGGCAAGGGCCTGGAGTCGGTGCGCTCGATCGGCGAGGTGCTCCAGGCGCCCGACCTGGAGCAGAACGACGGCAAGGCCGAAGTCAGCGGTGTGGTGGGCCGGTTCGAGTTCCGCGCGGTGGAACTGACCTACCCCGAGACCGACCGCCCGTCGCTGGCCGGCTTCGACCTCGACGTACGGCCCGGCGAGACGATCGCGCTGGTCGGCGGCTCCGGCGCCGGCAAGTCCACGGTGCTGAACCTGGTGATCGGCTTCCTGCGCCCGACCAGCGGCCGCATCCTGCTGGACGGCGTCGACATGGAGTCGCTCGACCTGCGGGACTACCGCAGCTTCCTGTCGGTGGTGCCGCAGGACTCGATCCTCTTCGAGGGCAGCGTGCGGGAGAACGTCACCTACGGCATGGCCGAGGTGTCCGAGGACAAGGTGCGGGCCGCGCTGCGGGACGCCAACGCGATGGAGTTCATCGACCGGATGCCGCACGGCCTGGACACGGTGGTCGGCGAGCGCGGCGCCCGGCTGTCCGGCGGGCAGAAGCAGCGGCTGGCCATCGCGCGCGCCCTGATCCGCGACCCGCGGGTGCTGGTGCTCGACGAGGCGACGTCCGCGCTGGACTCCCGCTCGGAGTCGCTGGTGCAGCAGGCGCTCGGCCGGCTGGTCAAGGGCCGTACGGTCTTCGTCGTCGCGCACCGGCTGTCCACGATCAGGAACGCCGACCGGATCGTGGTGATGGACGAGGGCCGGATCGTGGAGGTCGGCTCGCACGCCGAACTGCTGCGGCGCGGCGGCGCGTACGCGGGTCTCCAGGCGGCCCAGCTGGCGTGAGCCGCGGGGCGGCCCGAGCGCGTGCGCCCGGGCCGCCCCGTCCCACGGCCGCCGACCGCCGGCCGCCGGCCGTCCTCAGCCGTCAGCCGTCAGCCCTCGGTCAGCCGCCGAGCACCCCCGAGACCATCGCCTTGGCCTCGTCCTGCACCCGGGCCAGGTGCTCCGGGCCCTGGAACGACTCGGCGTAGACCTTGTAGACGTCCTCGGTGCCCGACGGGCGCGCGGCGAACCAGGCGCTGTCGGTGCAGACCTTGATGCCGCCGAGCGGGGCGCCGTTGCCGGGCGCCTCGGTGAGCACGGCGGTGACCGGCTCGCCGGCCAGTTCGCGGGCGGGCACCTGGTCGGGCGAGAGCTTGGCCAGCACGGCCTTCTGCGCGCGGTCGGCGGGCGCGTCGATCCGGGCGTAGGCGGGCGTGCCGAACTTCGCGGTGAGGTCCGCGTAGTGCTCCGAGGGGCTGCGGCCGGTGACCGCGGTGATCTCTGCGGCGAGCAGCGCCAGCAGGATGCCGTCCTTGTCGGTGGTCCACACGCTGCCGTCGCGGCGCAGGAACGACGCGCCCGCGGACTCCTCGCCGCCGAAGGCGAGGGTGCCGCCGAGCAGCCCGTCCACGAACCACTTGAAGCCGACCGGGACTTCGGTGAGGGTGCGGCCCAGACCGGCCACCACCTTGTCGATCATCGACGAGGAGACCAGGGTCTTGCCGATCGCCAGGTCCTCGCCCCACTGCTCGCGGTGCCCGGCGAGGTAGTCGATCGCCACCGCCAGGTAGTGGTTGGGGTTCATCAGGCCGCCGTCGGGGGTGACGATGCCGTGCCGGTCGGCGTCCGCGTCGTTGCCGGTGGCGACGTCGTACTCGTCCTTGCGCGCGATCAGCGACGCCATCGCGTACGGCGAGGAGCAGTCCATCCGGATCTTGCCGTCCCAGTCGAGCGTCATGAACCGCCAGGTCGGGTCGGCGTACGGGTTGACCACGGTGAGGTCCAGGCCGTGGCGTTCGGCGATCTCGCCCCAGTAGCCGACCGAGGCGCCGCCGAGGGGGTCGGCGCCGATCCGCACGCCCGCGCGGCGGACCGCCTCCAGGTCGAGGACGTGCGGCAGGTCGTCGACGTACCCGCCGCGGAAGTCGTGGCGGCCGGTGGTGTCGGCGGCCAGCGCCCGGGCGTAGGGGATGCGGCGCACCTCCCGCAGGCCGTCCGCGATCAGCGCGTTGGCGCGGTCCTGAATCCAGCCGGTCGCGTCGGAGCCGGCCGGGCCGCCGGTGGGCGGGTTGTACTTGAAGCCGCCGTCGCGCGGCGGGTTGTGCGAGGGGGTGACGACGACACCGTCCGCGAGACCGGTGGTACGCCCCCGGTTGTACGTCAGGATGGCGTGCGAGACGGCCGGGGTCGGGGTGAAGCCGTCGGCGGCGTCGATCAGGACGGTCACGTCGTTCGCGGCGAACACCTCCAGCGCGGTGACCCGCGCGGGCTCGGACAGCGCGTGCGTGTCCGCGCCGAGGAACAGCGGGCCGTCGGTGCCCTGCGCGGCGCGGTACTCGCAGATGGCCTGGCTGGTGGCGGCGATGTGGTCCTCGTTGAACGCCGTGTCCAGCGCCGAGCCGCGGTGCCCGGAGGTGCCGAACGCCACCCGCTGCCCGGGCTCGCCCGGGTCGGGGTGCAGGGCGTAGTACGCGGTGACCAGCCGGGGTACGTCGACCAGGTCCTCCGGCCGGGCGGGTGTTCCGGCACGCTCGTGCGGCATCCTGCACTCCTTCTCGCTGCTGGCTGTCGTGGTGGGTGGCCTGCCCTGCCCGCCTATTCTCACGCGGCCGCCCCGCCGTGCCGACACGGCCTCGCCGCAAGGTCCGCATCTGCGCCGCGGCCCTAGGATGGTGACGCTTCGGCAGGTGTGGGCACCCGGCGTGGGCGCACCCGGCGCGCGGGAGAGGCGGAGGCGATGGCCACGGCAGAGCTGCCGGCATCGGACGGGGTGCGGATGGCGTCCCGCACCGGGCGGTGGGTGCTGGCCTGTTCGGTGCTCGGCTCGGGCATGGCGATGCTGGACGGCACCATCGTCAACATCGCGCTGCCGAGGATCGGCGAGGACCTGGGCGCGTCGCTGGCCACCCTGCAGTGGACGGTCAACGGCTACCTGCTGACGCTGGCCGGGCTGATCCTGCTCGGCGGCGGGCTCGGCGACCGGTACGGGCGGCGGCGGGTGTTCACGATCGGCGTGGTGTGGTTCGCGCTGGCGTCCGCGCTGTGCGGGATCGCGCAGGACAGCGCCATGCTGATCGCCTCCCGGGCCCTGCAGGGGGTGGGCGGCGCGCTGCTGACGCCCGGTTCGCTGGCGCTGGTGCAGTCCACGTTCCGGCCGGAGGACCGGGCGAAGGCGGTCGGCGCGTGGTCGGGCCTGGGCGGCGTGGCGGGCGCGGTCGGCCCGTTCCTGGGCGGCTGGCTGGTGGACGGGCCGGGCTGGCGGTGGATCTTCTTCATCAACGTGCCGCTGGGCGCGGTGGTCGTGGCGATCGCGGCGCGGCACGTGCCGGAGAGCCGCGACCGCACCGCCTCCGGGTCCTTCGACATCGCCGGGGCGGCACTGGCCGCGCTGTGCCTGGCCGGGATCACCTACGCGCTGATCACCGCGTCGAGCCATCCCTCGCCGCTGAAGGTGGGGCTGCCGGTGCTCGCCGGGGTGCTGTGCGGGGTGGCGTTCCTGCGCACCGAACGGGTCAGGGAGCATCCGATGCTGCCGCTGAACGTCTTCTCCTCCCGGCTGTTCACCGCGATGAACCTGGTGACGCTGTGTCTGTACGCGGCGATCGGCGGGGTGTTCTTCCTGCTGCCGGTGCAGTTGCAGATCGCCGCCGGGTACAGCGCGCTGCGCGCGGGCCTGGCGACGCTGCCGGTCACCGTGCTGATGCTGCTGCTCTCCGCGCCCGCGGGCGCGCTCGCCCAGCGGATCGGGCCGCGCCGGCCGCTCACGGTGGGGCCGCTGCTCGCCGCCGCGGGCATGCTGCTGCTCACCCGGATCTCGCCGGGCTCCTCCTCCTACCTGGTGGACGTGCTTCCCGCGGTGGTGGTGCAGGGGCTCGGCATGAGCCTGTTCGTGGCGCCGCTGACCGCCACCGTCCTCGCGTCGGTCGAGGTCGACCACGCCGGCGTGGCCAGCGGCGTCAACAACGCGGCGGCCCGGGTCGCGCAGCTCCTCATCGTCGCCGCGCTGCCGCTGGCCATCGGGCTGTCCAACAAGGCGTACACCTCGCCGCACGCCGTCAACGACGCCTTCGGCAAGGCGATGGTGATCTGTGCGGGCCTGTGCGCGGCCGGCGCCGCGCTCGCCGCCTTCCTCGTGCCCTCCGGGACGGCGCTCTCGGAGGGTGAGGCCGACTCCGCGGAGCCGCAGTGCGCTGCCAACTGCGGGTTCTCGGCGCCTCCCTTGGAGCCGGGTAGTTCCCGGGTGCTCTGAGCCCCGGGGTGCCCCGTCCTGCCGGTTCAGGGACCTTGCGGTCCGCCGTGGCTGGTCCCTGGCGGCGCTCAGCCGGGCAGATCGTCGGGTGGGGCCACTTCCGTGAGGAGCAGTTCCAGGACGGGAAGTGCCGCGCTGAGCGTCTCCCTCTGCTCCGGTGTCAGCCGGCCCATGCGGCGGGCGAGGAGTTCGGACCGTTCGCGCCGGATACGGTCGAGCAGGGCGCGGCCCTCTCCGTGGATGCTGACCAGCCAGGACCGCCCGTCACTGGGGTCCGGCTCCTTCCCGATCAGCCCGGCCTCGGCCAGCGGCCGCACCGTACGCGTGAGGGTCGGCGCGGCGACCTGCTCGCGCGCGGCGAGCTCGCCGAGCCGGATCGGCCCGAACTGCTCGATCCTGGCGAGTGCCGAGAGCTGCGCGTAGGTCAGGTTGAGGTCGTCCGCCGACGCCTGCGCGAGCTGGCGGTACAGGCGGGCGACGATCAGTGCGACGGCGGCCGGTGAGGCGCCCCCGCGCCCGTCGTGCTCGGTCATGGCGGGGGCGCCTCCTTCGGCCGTACGGTGTCAGCCCTGCTTCTCGGTGACCTTGCGGGAGCGGATCAGGGACGCACCCGCCGCCACCAAGGACATCACGATCGCCAGGGCGAACACCACGACCAGGCCGTCGTGGAAGGGCCCGGAGATCAGGTGCGGGAAGAACTCCCGTCCGGTGAGCGTGTGTGCGTGCTGCTTGGACAGCTTGCCGAGCAGGTCGGGGCCGAGCAGTTGCTGGATCGGGTTGTACCCGAGGAACGCGGCGAACAGGGTGCCGACCGGGGGCAGGTTCGCCACCTGGTGGGCGTTGGCCGCCGGCACACCCTGGGCGGTCAGCCCGGTGCTGAGGGTGTTCGGCAGCGAGCGGGCCAGCCCGGCCACCATGAGCGAGAAGAACACGCCGATGGACAGCACCATGCCGGCGTTCTGGAAGGTCGCCCGCATGCCGGAGGCGGCGCCGCGGGACTCCGCGGGCACGCTCGCCATGATGATCGAGGTGTTGGGCGCGGCGAACAGGCCGCCGCCGAGGCCGTTGAGGAACACCACGAGCGCGAAGACCCAGTAGCTGAAGTTCGTCGGGATGAGCAGCAGCCCGGCGAACGAGCCGGCCATCACCACGAAGCCCGCGGAGGCGAACAGCCGGGCGCCGTACCGGTCGGAGAGCGCCCCCGCGACGGGGCCGGCGGCCAGGAAGCCGACGGTCAGCGGCAGCAGGTAGATGCCCGCCCACAGCGGGGTGTCGGCGTAGTTGTAGCCGTGCAGCGGCAGCCAGATGCCCTGCAACCAGATGATCAGCATGAACTGCAGGCCGCCGCGGGCGATGGAGCCGAGCAGGGTGGCCGCGTTGCCGCCGGCGAAGGCGGCGTTGCGGAAGAGTTCGAGCGGGAACATCGGTTCGGCGACGCGCGACTCGATCAGGCAGAACACGATGATCAGCGCGACGCCGCCGATCAGCCCGGCCAGCACCCACGGGTTGGTCCAGCCCATGGTGTGGCCGCCGTAGGGCTGGATGCCGTAGGTGATGCCGGCGAGCAGCGCGGTCAGGCCGACGGCGAAGGTGATGTTGCCCCACCAGTCCATCTTCGCGGGGCGGCGGATGCCGGTGTCGTGCAGGGAGCGGTAGGCCCACACGGTGCCGATCAGGCCGATCGGGACGTTCACCCAGAAGATGGAGCGCCAGTTCCACTCGGCGAGCAGGCCGCCGAGCACCAGGCCGATGAAGGAGCCGGCGATGCCGGCCACCATGTTCACGCCGAGCGCCATGCCGCGCTGCCGGGCCGGGAAGGCGTCGGTGATGATCGCCGCCGAGTTGGCCATCAGCATGGAGCCGCCGACCGCCTGGGCGACGCGCCAGCCGATCAGCCACAGGGCGCCGCCGCCGCCGTGCATCGGGTCGACGGACAGGATCACCGAGGTGATGGTGAAGATCAGGAAGCCCGCGTTGTAGATCTTCACCCGGCCGAGGATGTCGCCGAGCCGGCCGAGGGTGACCACCAGGACCGCGGTGACGAGCATGTAGCCCATCAGCATCCACAGCAGGTAGCTGACGTTGCCGGGCTGGAGGGGGTCGAGGTGGATGCCGTTGAAGATGGCGGGCAGTGAGATGAGCACGATCGAGGCGTTGATCGTGGCGATGAGCATGCCGAGGGTCGTGTTGGACAGGGCCACCCACTTGTAGTGCGGATGGTCGGCGGCGATACGCGGGGGACGCCGTCGTATTCGTGTCGTCGAGTCTTCTTCGGTCGCCATGCGGCGGTCACACCCCAGCCGGAGAGCAGTTAGTTAACTTAGGTTAAGTAACTCTAGCACCGGAGGTGCCTGCCTTGCAGGGCGGTTCGAGGGCGTCGCGGGGGTGCGGGGAGCGCGCGTTCGACAGGCGCGCTCCCCTGGATTCCCGGGCTCTACGGCGGGGTTGAGGTCAGCGGCGGCGCAGCAGGATGCCCCGGATGTAGGCGGCCTGGCCGGCGTGCTGGAGGTCGTCGCCGATCACGCTGATCAGGCGGACCCCGAGGGTGACGGGCGGGTCCCAGCGCTCGTCGACGACCTGGTCGAGGTCGTCGTCGGTCAGGCCGCCGAGGTAGTCGAGGGTGGCCGCGTGCACGGCGTCGTAGTAGCCGGTGAGCAGGGCCGGGTCGGCGACCTCGACCTGCCCGGACTGCGCGGCGCTGTGGCCGTAGCCGATCGCGCCGGCGGGGAAGGGCAGGTCGAAGCGCTTGTCCCAACCGTCGGCGGTCCAGACCTGTTCGCGGCCGGCCACGTCGGCGACGTGGTCGTCCTGGACCCGGGCGAGGTGCCAGACCAGCCAGCCGATCGAGTTGGCCTCGTCGTCGAGCCGTACGGCCACCTCCTCGGCGGTCAGACCGTCGACGGCGGAGTGCACGACCTCCTGGATACGGCCGTAGGCGTCGGCGAGGACTTCAGCGGTGTTCATCGAGTGCTCCAGCGGCTTGTCGGAGGTGCTTGCCCCCAGGGAACTTCCAGCAGCCCTCGCATTCTTCCCGCCGACCTCGCCGCCGGCGCGCACCCGCCACGCAGGGCGTGCCCGTGTCCATGGTGCGGACACGGGCACGCCCCGGGCGCGTTCTGCTCTCCTTGCTGTCGATCCCTCCTCTCACCCCGTCAGCCGGGGCGCGGGCCTCAGTTGTTGACGTTGATGGTGAAGGTGGACGTGGTGTTCTCGATGTCCACCGCGTTGTCGCTCTCGGTCAGTCCGTTGATCGTCACCGATCCGTCGGCCGGCCCCTGGCCCGCCTCCGGTTGCGGGTTGGCCCACAGACCGAAGCCGGACTTCGCGTCGTAGGTGTCACCGCTCTTGTGCGCGCCGGTCACCGACAGGTCGGTGATGGTGGTGTCGGTGATCGGGTTGAGCGGCGTGCTGCCGTTCCACTTGGTCTGGAACATCACGCCGGAGTAGGTCGGGTCGCTGATGTCGATGTTGCTGAGCCGCAGGCCCTGCAACTTGAACTCCGCCGAGTAGATCCACAGTGCCGGGAAGGTCTGCGCGCCCCAGAAGTGGCCGCCGTCCCTGGCCAGCGTGATGTTGGAGAGGTTCGTCGTCGGCGACGACTCGAAGCCCAGGGCGGGGATGCCGCCGAAGGCCAGCGAACCGATCGTCACACCCGGGTAGGTGAGGCTGTCGGCGATGTAGAGGTTGCTGAAGGTGTTGCCGCCACCGCCGTAGACCGCCAGGCCCGCGGCCCGCCACACCGTCTGCACGCTGAGGTTGGAGAAGGTGTTGCCGGTCTCCTGCTCGTTGTGGTTGTCGATGGCCGGGAACAGCGCGAAGCTGTCGTCGCCGGTGGACCGCGCCTCGTCGTTGCTGACCGTGTTGCCGGTGGAGCCGTTGGTCAGGTTGATGCCGTCCGCGAAGGTGTCACGGATGCGCAGGTTGGTGAAGTGCGAGTCGTCGACGTTCGTCGCCCACACCCCGCAGATCATGTGCTCGACCCACAGGTTGTCGATGGTCAGGTCGGAGACCCCGCTGAGGTCGAAGACCTTGCCGGGGCCGTCGATCCGGCTGGTGTAGTTGCCGAAGAAGGCGAACCCGGTGAAGGTCGAGCCGTCCGCGGTGCTCTGCACCGTGAAGCCGCCGTCGGTGTTCGACTGGGTCTGCGGCGTGCTGAACTGCGTGAACCACGGACCGGCGCCGATCACCTTGACCGCCCGGCCGTAGACGTTGAACTTGCTGGACACCTGGTAGGTGCCGGCGGGCAGGTAGACACCGAGCTTGGTGGTGTCCTGCCGCGCGGTGTCCAGCGCGTTCTGCACGTCCTGCTGGGTGAAGCCGGCCGGCACGACGTACTTCGTCGCGTCGGGGTTCGGCGTCGCGGTGACCTGCTCCAGGTCGATGTAGTCGATGTTGTAGTAGGCCGCGGTGTTCGCCGCGTCCTTCTGCAACCTGATGGTGTGACCGGCCGGCACGGTGGTGCCGAGCAGCAGGTTCGCCTCGTCGTAGATGTGCCGCGGGCCGCCGGAGCCGGGCGACTTGGTGGGGCTCGCCTCGTCGCCGTACAGCCACTCGTACTTCGAGCTCAGGCTGATCGTCTTCAGCAGGGTCCCGTCGACGTAGACGTCCAGCGTGGTGGAGTCGGTGCCGTCGGGGATGTTGAAGCGGGTGACCAGCGTGTTGGTGTCCGCGCGGGTGGTCCACTGCACGTACTGGCCGTTGCCGGCCAGGTGCACGGCCTGCCGGCCGGACGCCTCGCCGGCCGGGTCGCCGATGGTGCGGTTCGGCCCGAGGACCGTCGCGCCGCCGCCCACCGAGCCGTCCTCCGCCTCGTAGGCGTCATACGGCATGTTGGCGCCGCGGCCCACGAAGAAGGACTGGTTGTCGGTGTTGTTGGCCTGCTTGATCGACACCTCGTTGGCGTCGACCGCGACGACCGTCTTCACCGTGTACTTGCCGTTGACGGCCGTCCAACTGCCCACGTTCACCGGGGCGGTGGTGGCGCCGACGGCGATCGCGCCGCTGTAGGAGCCGGTGAGGGTCTTCACCACGTTGCCGCTGGCCGCGTCGATCACCGACACCGTGACGGCGTGCGCGCCGGAGGCCGAGGCCACCGTGCCCTGGTTCTTGATCGCCACCGTGAAGTTGGTGTTCTGGCCCGCCGACGGGTTGCCCGGCGACCAGGCGGTCACCGGCACCAGGTCGGAGCTGTCGACCGGCTTGACCACCAGCGGACTCGGCGCGGTGTAGGTGTTGTTGGTCTTGTTCTGCTCGATCACCAGGTTGGCCTCGTCGACCTTCGCGGTGAGCTGGTAGCTGCCGGAGTTCTCGGCGCCGATGTTCGCCGAGACGCTGGTGCTGCCGCCCGCCGCCAGGGCGCCGACACTCGCGGTGCCGACCTTGGTGGTGCCCAGGTAGAAGTTGACGTTGGTGGCCGGTGAGGCGTTGGTGCCGATGTTCTTCACCGTCGACGTCAGCGTGATCGGGTCGGTCTCCACCGGGGCGGCCGGAGACGCGGTCAGCGTGCTCACCGTCAGGTCCGGGTTGGGCCCGGGCACCCCGATGACCTGGACCTCGGCCGCCTGGCCGCCGCCCGCACCGGAGTTGTTGCTGAAGGTCAGCCGCACGTCGGCGACCCGCGCGGTGACCGGGATGGTCACGCTGTTGCCGGTGGCCGGGTCGAAGCTGTACTGCTTGGCCGCCGAGATCTGGCTGAAGTCGGTCGCGGACTGCTCGCGGCCGTCGACCTCGATGGTCTGGGTGCGCGCGCCCCAGGCGGAGGACGGGTTGAGCTTCACCACGACCTGGCTGGTGTCCACGTTCGCACCGAGCTTGATCGTCAGCGAGCTGGTGCCGGTGCCCTCCCAGTAGGTGGTCACGTCGTCGTCGTTGGCGTTCGTGGCGACGAAGTTCTGCACCGTGGAGGAGGCCGTGATCGGCTTGCCGACGGCCTGGTTGGTGCCGCCGGTGGGCGGTGAAGTGCCGTTGCGGGTCACCGTGTTGCTGTTCGCCGACTCGTTGCCGGCCGCGTCCACGGCCCGCACGAAGTAGGTGACGGTGGCGGTGTCCGGCTGGCTGTCGGTGTAGCTGAGGGTGTCGCCCGCGGTGGTGGCGGCCTTGGTGCCGTTGCGGAACACCTCGTAGCCGGTGACGGCGACGTTGTCGCTCGCCGCGCTCCAGGTCAGCTTGATCTGGCCGGAAGCCGGCAGCGTGTAGGCCAGGTTGGTCGGCGCCGACGGCGGCTGGGTGTCACCCGAGGTGCCGGTGCGCGTCACGCTGTTGCTGGCCGCGGACTGGTTGCCGGCCGCGTCGTGCGCCTTGACGGTGTACGTCACGGTGGCGGTGTCGGGCTGGCTGTCGGTGTACGTCAGCACGTTGCCGGCCACCGAGCTGCGCAGGGTGCCGTTGGCGTAGATGTCGTACCCGGTGACACCGACGTTGTCGGTGGAAGCGCTCCAGGTCAGCTTGACCTGGCCGGAAGCCGGCTGCGTGTAGGCGAGGCCGGTCGGCGCGGAGGGCGCCTGGGTGTCGCCGGTGGTCGGCCCGTACACCTCGAACTCGGAGATCTGGCCCGCGGCCCAGCCGGTGTTGCCGGTGACGTTCAGCCGGACGTAGCGGGTCGTGGTCGAGTTGAAGGTGATCGTCACCGTGTTGCCGCTGGCCGGGTCGAAGGCGTACCCGGCCGAGGCGACGATGTCGGAGAAGGTGTTGCCGTCCGTGCTGCCCTGCACCGCGAGCGTCTCGGTGCGGGCGGCCCATGAGGTGGCCGGGGGCAGCTTCAGCACGACCTTGTTCACCGGGACCGCGCTACCGAGGTCCACCCGCAGCCACTGCGGGAAGGCGTTGTTGGCGCTCTCCCAGTAGGTGTTCGCGTTGCCGTCGACGGCGTTGCCGGACGGGTAGACGTCGTTGTGGCTCGACTCGGCGGTCGGGCGGCCCGCGGCGAGGTTGTCCGTGGAGGCGGCCGCGGCCACCGCGGTCAACTCCGAGAGCTGCGCGGTCTTTCCGGCCGTGTTCGCCGAGACCTCGGCCCGCACGTAACGGGCCTTCTGCGCCGGGAAGGACACCTTGACGGTGTTGGCCTTGCCCGGGTCGAAGGTGTACTTCGCGGAGCTGACCAGGGTCGCGAAGCTGACCCCGTCCTCGCTGCCCTGGAGCGACATGGTCTCGCTGCGCTTGCTCCAGGAGGCGGGCACCTTGAGCTGGATCTGGTCGACGACCTTGTCCTTGCCGAGGTCGATCTGGGCCCACTGCGGAAGAGTCTTGCCCGAACTCTCCCAGTACGTGCCCTGGTTGCCGTCGTTCAGGTGGGCGGCGGTGTTGCTCCCGTCGGTACTGCTGGCCGCGGCGGACTTGCCCGCCACCGCGTTCGATCCCCCCGCGGCGGTGGCGGGGATGGCCTGCACGCCCAGCAGGAGCAGGCCGGCCGCGGTCACCCCCGCAACCAGCCGTGGAATGGAGCGCTTGGGTCTCATGGCGTCCCTCTGTGTCGTGGTCCGGATGGAGGAGACTCACTGACTGCACAATCCGAAACATGCGGATCGAGCCATTGAAGTTGCACTGTGCCCATGCAGATCAATCGTCGATCTGCGAATATTTTGCGTACGTGCTGGCAGAGTGTTACAGACGCGCTACGGCGCCGTCTATCCTTGTGACAGCACCGATTCGCGCGCGGCCAACGGAAGTTGAACCGTCAGCGCGGACCCGCTCCCGCGACCGCCCCCACCGGCCCAGCAACGGCCCGCTTCCGGCCCCGGCGCCCCGACCGGAAGCGCGGCATGGATACGAAGCCGTGCGCCTGCCGGGCGGGGAGCGCCGAGGGGACGGACGGCGGCGGCCCCGAACACGCCCGCGAGGAAGAAGGCCGGGGACACGCCCCAGCCGCCGGACCCGATCAGCCGTCCGAACCCGTCAGACGTCGTCACCGATCGGATGTCGGAGCCGATCAGCCATCAGAGCAGCTCAGTCGTCGGAGCCGAACTGCCTGCGGAACGCGGCCTTCACCGGAGCCGACGCGCGCTGCACCGCGCTCGTTCCGCTGAGCCGGCGCCGCATCATGGCCAGCCGGGGGTGCCGCTCGCTCATCTCGGTGGACTGCCGGTCCAACTCCTCCACCAGCCGCTCGGAGCGCTTCTCCACGGCGAGTTCGTCCAGGATGCGGTCCACCTCCGCGAGCAGCGCCCCGTGCAGCTGCCACTGCCGCGGATGCGACCGCACCCCGGCCAGCAGCAGGTCCGCCACCCGGTCGCGGACCCGCGAGGCATCGAGGAGCGCCTCCGCGAGGCGCTCCTCGGCGGTCTGCGCGTTCGCCGAGACCTGAGTGGTGATCAGCACCGCGAAGCTCTCGATGGCGCCCGCCACATGGTCGAAGAGCTGCTCCAGCTCCCGGCCGATCTCCTCGGGGAAGAGCGGTTCGCCGGTGCGTTCCTTGGCGAGGTCGGTGAGCGTGCGCGAGAGCACCCGCAGCACCACCGCGCAGATCTCCAGCGTGTCCAGGCCGGTGCGCAGCACCACCCGGGACAGCAGCCCCTCGCGCACCCGGGGGTTGAACCGCAGGCTGTCCTCGGCCTGCCGCAGCGACGCGTCCACCTCGGTGATGTCGTGGTCGACCCCGCGTGCCTCGTGCAGCCGGGCCGCGGCGCGCTCGACCGGCAGGTGCCCGGCCACCTGCCCGCCGATGTCGCGGAAGAGCCGGCCCATCCGGTGGGCCATCTCCTCGATCGACCCGCCCGCGGACTGCACCCACACCGGCGGGGCGAAGAGCAGGTTGAACAGCAGGCCGACCGCGGCGCCGATCAGCGTCTCGTAGATCCGGTCCCACGCGGCGCTGCCCACCTTGGTCACGCCGAGCACCAGCATCGCGGAGATCGCCACCTCCGCCTCGAACTCGCCCACCCGCACCACCCGCCCGACCAGCAGCGCGGTGAGGATGATCAGACCGAGGCTCCACCAGCGCAGGCCGACCAGCGAGCTGAAGGCGATCGCGATGACCACGCCGATCACGACGGCGTTGACCCGCCTGATCCCCGTTATGAACGTGGAGTAGAGGGTCACCTGGACCACGAGCAGCGCGGTGAGCGGCGCGGTCAGCGGGACCGGCTGCGGCAGCAGCCAGACCGCGGCGAGGTAGGAGATGACGGCCGCGGCCGTGGACCGGACGATCTGGTTGGCCACCGGCTCCGCGGTCCAGCGGACCAGCTTCACCATCGGTTCTGGTACGTCGGGCATCCCGTGCCCTTTCCCGCTCTCGGCGATCTCACTACTCCCGAGTCAGCCTAGGGTCGATCTTTACCGGGGCACGTCATGGCGCGCGGGCGGCACCGGCGCCCGCGGCCGCCCCGGGCACGCCATGACGGTCGGGCACCCGCCCGCGTGGCACGCCATGACGGTCGGGCACCCGCCCGCGTCAAGGTCTTGGACGCATCAACGCCCCACGGCACCAATCTCGTTCACTTTCTTGACGGGTCAGCAACAGCGCCGTAATCATCACAGCATTCAGAGAGCGCTCTCTCGCCCGCGACATCCAGGAGAAGGTCGTGACTGGCAACCCCCCACATCTGCCCGGCCCCACCCCCAGACGTTTTTCCCACTCCCTCATCTACGCGTGTGTCGCGGCCCTGGTCGCCGCGTTCGCGCTGGTGATCACCCAGACCCCGGCCCGCGCGGCGAGCACGCTGCTGTCGCAGGGGAAGGCGGCCACCGCCTCCTCGACGGAGAACGCCGGCACCCCGGCCTCGGCCGCGGTGGACGGCGACAACGGCACCCGCTGGTCCAGCGCCGCCGCCGACCCGCAGTGGCTCCAGGTCGACCTCGGCACCACCTCGACGCTCGACTCGGTCACCCTCGACTGGGAGACCGCGTACGCGACGGCGTACCAGATCCAGACCTCCACCGACGGCACCACCTGGACGAGCGTCCACTCGACCACGACCGGCAAGGGCGGCACGGAGACCGTTTCCGTAAACGGTTCCGGGCGCTATGTCCGGCTGTATACGACGCGGCGCGCCACCCAGTACGGCGTGTCGCTGTGGGAGTTCCAGGTGTACGGCAGCGCGGGCAGCACCAACGCCGCGTGCTCCACCACCAACGCGGCGCTGCACAAGACCGCCACCGCCTCCTCGACGGAGAACGCCGGCACCCCGGCCTCGGCCGCGGTGGACGGCGACAACGGCACCCGCTGGTCCAGCGCCGCCGCCGACCCGCAGTGGCTCCAGGTCGACCTCGGGTCGTCCCAGCCGATCTGCGGGGTGCAGCTGAACTGGGAGACGGCGTACGCGAAGGCGTACCAGATCCAGGTCTCGGCGAACGGCCAGGACTGGACGAGCGTGTACTCGACCACCACCGGCCCGGGCGCGACCGAGCTGATCACGCTGTCGGGCACCGGCCGCTACGTGCGGATGTACGGCACCCAGCGGGCCACGCAGTACGGCTACTCGCTGTGGGAGTTCCAGGTGTTCACCGGCGGCAGCGGCGGCAGCGGCGGCACCACGGGCGGCGGTGACGGCGGCGACGGGGGCACCACTCCCCCGCCCGGCGACGCGACACTGTTGTCGTACGGCAAGCCGGCCACCGCCTCCTCGTACCAGGACGACGCGAACTGCGGCGGCTGCACCCCGGCGAAGGCGTTCGACCACGACCCGGCCACCCGCTGGGCGACCAGTGACACCACCGGCTGGGTGGACCCCGGCTGGATACAGGTGGACCTGGGCGCGACCGCGCACATCACCCAGGTGGTCCTGCAGTGGGACCCCGCGTACGCGACGTCGTACCAGATCCAGACCTCCGCCGACGGCACCAACTGGACGAGCGTCTACTCGACCACCAGCGGCAAGGGGTTCAAGGAGACCCTGAACGTCGACGGCACCGGCCGCTACGTGCGGATGTACGGCACCGCGCGCAGCAACGGCTACGGCTACTCGCTGTACGACTTCGACGTGTACGGCACCGGCGGCGACCCGACGGCACCGCCGGCCGCGCCGCCGAACCCGGGCAACCCGGAGAAGGTCGTCTTCGACGACGAGTTCAACGGCGCGGCGGGCAGCGAGCCGGACTCCTCGAAGTGGAGCCAGGACCCCGGCAACGGGCAGAACGGCGAGCTGGAGACGTACACCGACGGCGACAACACCAAGATGGACGGCAACGGCAACCTGGTGATCGAGGCGGACAAGACCTCGACCGGGTACACCTCGGGCCGGATCAACACCTCGGACCACTTCAACTTCACCTACGGGCACGTGGAGGCCCGGATCAAGGTGAGCGGCACGCAGGGTCTGTGGCCGGCGTTCTGGCTGCTGGGCTCGAACTTCAAGACCGGCACGCCGTGGCCGCAGTGCGGTGAGATCGACATCATGGAGCACGTCGGCAGCGTGCCGGACGCGGTGTACTCCACGCTGCACGCGCCCGCCTACAACGGCGGCAACGGCGACGGCTCGCCGTACACCGTGGCCGGCAGCGACTTCTCCACCGACTTCCACACCTACGCGCTGGACTGGGACTCCGGGCACATGACGTTCTCGGTGGACGGCAACGCCTTCTTCACCGTGGACAAGGCCAACCTGGAGCAGACCAGGGGCCCGTGGATCTACGACCACCCGTTCTACATCATCCTCAACAACGCGGTGGGCGGTGACTGGCCCGGCGCCCCGGACGCCACCTCCGTCTTCCCGCAGAAGATGCTGGTCGACTACGTGCGCGTCTCGCAGTAGCGGCAGCCGGCACCGCACCTCCGCCCGGGAGATGTGGGTTCGGTGTGGCTGATGTGACGACTCGGTGGGCTCCTCCCCTGGAGCCCGCCGAGCTCGCATGTGATCGCCCAACCCCCTTGTCCCGGGACTTGGTTCAGGCCAATAGTGGAGGACCACATTCCTACCGACGGGTACGCCGGTGGTGCGGCCGCACCACCCGCGCCCCCCATCCCGCAGGAGGAGTACGTGCTCTCTCGACGATCCTTCGTCAAGGCGGTCGGCACCACCGGCCTTGCCGCGGCGGCGAGTTCAGCGGCGGGCTTCGCCGTCCTCGCGCCCCGCGCGTCCGCCGCCGGCGTCTCGCTGCCGGTCTCGCTCGCGAACACCTCGGGCAGCGACACCGTGTACGCCTACATCAGCGGCGCCGACGACTCCGGCTGGCCGGGCTTCGTCACCGCCGACGGCGCCTTCAACCGGCTGCCCAACCCCTCGTCGCCGGTCACCCCCATCCCCGACTACGCGATCCAGCTGGGCGGTTCGGGCTCGGCCGCGACCACGGTCACGCTCCAGGAGTACGTGATCAGCGGGCGGGTCTGGTTCTCGATCGGCGACCGCATCCAGTTCTTCGCCAACCCGGGCACCGTACCGGGCCTGGTCCAGCCCGGGTTCACCAGCTCCGACCCCAACTGGCAGACCCAGTGGACGTTCGCCGAGTTCACCTACAACAGCGCCAACCTCTACGCCAACATCAGCTACGTGGACATGGTGGCCCTGCCGATCGCGATGGCCACCACCGGCGCGAGCGGCAACCAGTCGGTGAGCCCGCTGCCGGACGGCGCGCTCGCCTCCATCATCTCCGGGTTGCAGGCCCAGCACGCCTCCGACGGCGCCCCCTGGGACCAGCTCGTCGCCACCAACTCCGCCGGCGCGCCGCTGCGGGTGCTCGCCCCGGCCCACTCCCCGACCGACTTCGGCGGCTACTGGGACCCCTATCTCGACGCGGTCTGGAGCCACTACGCCTCGACCCCGCTGACCGTCAACGCCCAGGGCAGCTCGGGCACTTACTCCGGCACGGTGTCCGGCGACGCGTTCGTCTTCGGCGGCCTGGACGACGACGGGGTGCCGTTCACCCGGCCCAGCGCCGTGGACATCTTCGGCTGCGCCAGCGGGCCGCTGTACAACTCCGGCTCGGACGCCCGCGGCGCGGTCGCGGCCCGCCTGGCCGCCGCCCTCAACCGCAGTTCGCTGCTGGTCGCCGGCGGCGACAACCAGCCCGACGGCGTCACCCCGTCGGCGTACTACCAGGACCCGGTGACCAACCACTACGCCCGGCTGGTCCACCAGTACGCCTCGATCGGCTACGCCTTCCCGTACGACGACGTCGGCCCGACCGGCGCGGCCCCGGTCGACGGCCACCTCCAGGACCCCGCGCCGACGTCCTGGACCCTGACGCTGGGGAACCCGGGCGGCGCGTAGCGGCTCCGCCGGACATCTCGCCGGAAGGCGCCCCGACCGCCGGGCGGTCGGGGCGCCTTTCCGCCGGATGGCCCAGGTGCCGCGGGGCGCGCGCGGGCGCGGCGCGGGGCGCGCTCCCGTGCGGCCCGCCGCGGCCCGCGCGGCGTCCTGCTGCCCCGCGTGCACCGCGCCGACCTGCGATGCGAGCCGGCGCGCGCGGTGAGCGGCGGGAGGGGGTACGGCCCCCTCTCCGGCCCCGCGGGCGCCGCGTGTGGCGCGAGAATACAGCGGCCGCCACGTAACGTGACCAGCAGCGGCGGAACGGCCCCGGTGCCGGACGCCGGGCGCGGCGGTTCCGAGGAAGCTGAGGCGGGTGTGGCGATGAGCGGTCCCGGACACGGCGGCGACGTCGCACCGGCCGGTGCCACCGACGCGCTGCGGCTGGCGGTGCTGGACGCCGCGGAAGGGCTGGGCGAAGCGGACGTCCTGCGGCTCGCGGTGCAGCAGTGCGTCGCGGCACTGGGCGGGCTCGGCGGCCTGGCGCACCTCGCCGGCCGCGAGCACGACACGCTGCGCCTGGCGGCGGCCGGCGGCGTACCCGACCCGGTGGCCCGCGCCTGGGAGCGGGTCGACGACCACCGGCTGGCCCCCGTACGCGCGATGGACCGGCGGCAGGTGCAGTGGTCGCCGCGCTGGCCCGACGACCCGCACCACGCCGCCCCGGGGCACCCCGGTACCGCGCGGGCCGAGCCCGGCGGGTCGGAGGCAGGCGGGTCCGGTGCAGGCGGGCGGAGGCCGGACGGGGTGCCGCCCGGGCTGCGCGCGTGCGGGCTGCTGTCCGCGCCGATCCTGGTGGACGGCTCCCCCGTGGGCGTGCTGTCGGTGCTCGCCGAGCGGGAGCCCGCGCCCGACCGCGGACGGTTCCTCGCCGAGGTGGCGGCGCTGGTGGGCGTGCGGCTGCCGGTCGCCCGGCGGTGGCGCAGCGGCACCACGCCGTGGTGGCAGGAGCCGCAGGGCGTCGGCGGGCAGGTGATGCGGCAGATCAGCGTCGGGACGTGGAGCTGGGATCTGGACACCGGCCTGCTCGACATCGACGAAGTCACCGAGGGCATGGTGGAGTTGGCCGGCCTCGACCCGGACGCCTGGGACCACCGGATCGAGAGCTGGATGGAGCGCATCCACCCCGACGACCGGCCGGGGGTGCAGGAGGCGATCGAGGAGTCGCTGACGTACGGCCGGCCGTACGCGGTGGAGCACCGCGTCCTGGACGACGCGGGACGGGTCAACTGGCTGGAGCTGCGGGCCGCGATCGAGCGCGACGACAGCGGCCGCCCGGTGCGGATGGTCGGCACCGTGTGGAACATCACCGCGCGTCGCAGCCAGTTGGAGTGGCTCGCCGGGCTGCTGGAGCTGAACCCGGACCCGATCTTCGTGGTGGCCGCCGACAACCGGGTGCAGTGGGCGAACCGGGCCGCACGCCAACTCGGCGGCGGAGACGTCACCGGCCGCACCCCGTGGGAGACCGAACCGCTGCTGCGCGAGCGCGGGCTGCCGGAACTCCTCGACCGGGCCAGGGCCGCGCCCGGCTCCTCGGCCACGCTGGAGGTGGACGTCGAGCACCCGGCTCCGCGCGGCACGGCGTCGTACCTGGTCAAGGCGGTGGAGATCGGCGGCTTCATGTCGATCCAGATGTCCGACACGACCGAGCGGCGGCGCGCGGAGCAGGCCGCCGCCGAACGCGGCCGGCAGGTCGCGGACCTCAACGCGGCGCTGGTCCGCGCGCTCAACACCCAGGACGTGGTCGCGGCGGTCGTGCAGCACGTGCTGCCGCTGGTGCACGCCGACGGCCTGGTGGTCCACGACCTGACCGGGTCCGTGCCCCGGCTGATCGGCGACATCGGCTTCTCCCCCGCCCTGGTCGAGGAGTTGCACGCCCTGCAGTTGCGGCAGACCGCGCGGCAGCAGCCCGCGGAAGGGGCGGAGGCCGGAACGGAGACCGGCGCGGAGGCCGGAACGGAGACGGGCGCCGCGGCGGAGGCGGGCGCCGAAGCGGAGGCCGGGGCAGGGGCGGAGGCCGGGGCAGGGGCGGAGGCCGACGCAGGGGCGGAACACGCGGGGTACTGGGGAGGCGCGCAGGGCGCGGCCGACCTGGGCCTGGGGGGCGCGGTGGGCGCGGAGGGCGTCACCGACCAGCCCCGGTTCATCTCCCGCGCCGACCGGTTCACCGGGGCGACCACCGACCGCGAGGAGCGCCCCGGCACACCGTCGTGGCTGCTCAACAGGCTGGCCGAGCTGGACGGTGTCGGCGCGTGGGCGGTGCTGCCGCTGGCCGTCGGTGACCGCCGGGTCGGGTCGTGCGTCATCGGCTGGAGCGCGCCGCGCCGCTTCACCGAGGACGACAAGACGCTGCTGGGCACCGTCGGCGTCATCATCGCCCAGGCGCTCGGCAACGCCCGGCTCTACGAGAGCGCGCGGCACCGCGCCGAGCGCCTCCAGCAGGAGTTGCTGCCCGGCCGGCTGCCCGACACCGTCGGCCTGCGCGCGGTCGCCCGCTACCGCACCGCCGACGGCCAGGAACTCGGCGGCGACTGGTACGACACCATCGCGCTGTCGGGCGGGCGGACGCTGGCGGTGATCGGCGACGTGATGGGCCACGGCCTGGAACAGGCGATCGCGATGGGCATCATCCGGCACGCGGCGCTGACCGTCGCCGCCCTGGACATGCCGGTGGACGAGATCATGGCGCACCTCAACGACGTGGTGGTCCGGCTGGCCCCGCGCGTCGACGACCCGGTGGTGTGCGCGACCTGCCTGCTCGCGCTGTACGACCCGACCTCCGGAGCGTGCAGCATCGCCAGCGCCGGCCACGCCCCGCCGATCGCCCTGGAGCCCGGCGGGACCGCGCACCGGCTGACCATCCCCAGCGGGCCGCCGCTGGGCATGGCCCAGGTGCCCGCGCAGGTCACCGAGACGGTCTTCGCCGAGGGCACCGTCCTGGTGCTGTACACCGACGGGCTGCTCGGCTCGCAGGCGCCGGACGCCGAGCGGCTGACCGACGCCGTCGCCCGGTACGCCGGCACCGCGCCGGTACCGGTCGGCGGCGAGCGCGCCGAGCACTGGCTGGCCACGATGTGCGACGCGGTGGTGGCGCAACTGCCGCCGGACCCGTGCCGCCAGGACGACGCGGTGCTGCTGGCGCTGAGCACCGGCCGGGTGCCCGCGAACCGGATGGCCGCCTGGGACCTGCCGTGGGCGCCGGAGTCCGCGGGTCGGGCCCGGGACCTGACCGCCGCGGAACTGGCCGCATGGCACCTGGACGACCTCGCCGACACGGCCACCCTCATCGTCAGCGAGCTGATCGGCAACACCGTGCGGCACGCCGTCGGGCTGGTCCCCGACACCGAGGAGGCGGCGGACGGCGACTCCGACGAGGACGCCGACCTGGGAGACCTCGGCGACCTCAGCGACCTCGGCCTCGACAGCGGGCTGAACCTGAAGATCGGGCTCGGCCTGGACGACGGTCCTGCCGCCCAGGACGCCGACGCCGGTTTCGTACGGCTGCGGCTGCTGCGGATCGAGCACGCGCTGATCTGCGAGGTGTACGACGGGTCGCAGGCCACGCCGCGGGTGCGGCACCCGCTGCTGGACGACGAGTTCGGCCGCGGCCTCCAGCTCGTGGCGATGATGGCCGGGCAGTGGGGCACCCGCTACACCGAGAGCGGGAAGTGCATCTGGGCCAGCCTGGACGCCCCGTCCCCGCCGGACGACGACCCGCCGGGCGCGACGGCCGACGCGGACGGCGGCACGGGCGCGGCGGCGGGCGCGGGGCACGCGGGGCGGCGGACCGCGGGGCAACCCGCCGCCGGCTGACGGGAGTTGCTCCGTTAGGCGCCTGCCGGAGAGGTGCTACGACGCCATCGTGGTCATGATCGCGCGGGCCGCGGCGGCGAGCGACGGGGTGAGGCGGTCGAGGTCGGGCAGGTCGGGCGGCTCGGTGTCCGGGCCGGTGCCGTAGGCGGTGGTCGTCGACTCCAGCCGGAGCGTGATCACCGCGCCGCCGCTGAGGACTTCGAGTATGCGGGTGGGGTCGTCGAAGCTGAGGAGGTACGCCTTGTCGCCGAGTCGGGGCACCGCGCGGGTGCGGGTGGTGACCCGCAGGTTCGACGGGTCCACCGACCGCTCCGCGTCGAACTCCGCCGCCGGGTCGGAGTAGCGGTGCAGGGTGACGTCGACCTGGACGGTGTACGAGGTCTTCGTGCCCTGGGTGGGGGTGCCTTGGGCGACGAAGCCGCACTGGGCGCGGTCCAGCCGCGCGGTGTGCTCGAAGACCGCGGGCCACACCCCGCTGTCGGTCGACTTGACGGCCGTGCCGAACGCGTCGAACGCGTAGGCCGTGCAGGGGTTCTGCCCTATCCGGTAGCCGTGCATGTCGGGTCCGCGGTGGCGCTGCGGCAGCACGCCCGCGTAGGCGAGGGCCGCACCGGCCAGCGAGGCGACGAGCACGCCGCCGAGGGCGCCCCGCAGCCACCCCGGCAGCTTCCCGAGCGGGCTGGGTCGCGGCGGCAGGCCCGCCATCACCTCGGGCCGCGGGCCCGGCAGCAGGGCTCGCCAGCCGCTTCCCTCGCCCCAATCGCCGCCACCTCGGGGGCCGTTGAGTGCGGGGCGTGCATCGTCGGCGTGGGGCCGCCCGTAGGCGCTGTCGCCTTCTTCGGCCTCCCAGGACTCCTCGGGTTCGGTGATCATCGGATCTCCCCCACGTCAGCGTGCGAACACTGTACGGTCGGGCCGCCGAAACGTCACTGCACTTCTCCGCCGGCCCCGGGGGCGGTCCGGGGCCGAGGGAGACGGGCGGGAGCGAGCGGGGGAAACCGGTGGCGGGTCCGGGAAGGCCGGGCGGCTGGCGGCGGGCGGCTGGCGGGGGAAGGCCGGGGCGGGAGGGTGGTCAGACCTCCAGGTCGTTCTCGATCCGCTTGAGCTGGTGCCGGGCCATCGCCAGGTTCGCCCGCTGCTTGTCCAGGGCGAGGTAGAGGAACAGCCCGCTCTTGCCGCGCCCGGTGAGCAGGCGGATCAGGTGGTACTGCGTGCCGAGGGTGATGAGGATGTCCTCGATCTCG
Organism: Streptomyces sp. NPDC087270; assembly: GCF_044744625.1. Lineage (NCBI taxonomy): Bacteria > Bacillati > Actinomycetota > Actinomycetes > Kitasatosporales > Streptomycetaceae > Streptomyces > Streptomyces sp. NPDC087270. The sequence goes on along the minus strand of NZ_JBIUYR010000013.1, from coordinate 37,995 downwards.
TCCTTGAGGCCGAGCAGTTCCATGGTGCGGGCCTTGGCGCGGACCACGTCGGTGTTGCCCGCGGCGGCCACGGTGAGGTCGAGGTCCTTCCCGCCGCCGATCGTGCCCAGGGCCATGCCGCTGGTGTAGTCGACGAGGGCGACGCCGATGGCGCCCTCGATCGAGGTCATCGCGTCCTTGAGGGCGGTTTCGGTGTTGGCCATGGCGTGGCTGCTTCCTTTCACGGGTGCCGGCGTGCCCGGCGGTCGGGTGGTGGTGCGGGGGGTTCTGGCGTGGGCGCTGCGCGCCCGCGGCGGACGTTCGGTCATGGGTTCAGGCGTCCTCCCTGTCGTCGGCGGCGCCGTCGAGCAGGTGCGCGAGGTAGGCGCTGGACCGGCGGGCCTCCATATGGAGCCGGCCCACGTTGATCCGCGGTCCGGCCAGGACGGTCAGTACGCAGGCCGGTCCCGCGGCGTACAGCGCGACGTAGCCGTGCTCGCCCCGTACCAGCAGCTCGCGGAAGGAGTGGCCGCCGGCCGCGTCCGACAGCCGCAGCCCGATGCCGAATCCGGCGGAACTGAGCGCCGCGAGCGTCTCGGCGGGCGTGTCCGGGGCCTCGTGGGCGATCAGCAGCCCGTCCACGGTGGACGCGAGCACGCCGGTCGCATCGGGCAGCCGGGCCAGCAACCGGCCCAGCTCGTCGCGTACTTCGGCTTCGTGCGCCATGAGTCTCCTTCGTCCGGCCCGTTCGGCCCGCTGCCGCAGGGCGCGCCTCACAGGTGCTCCAAGGCGTCGCGGAGCCGGCGCAGCAGCGCCGCGTCCGCGTCGTGGGCGATGTCCCTGAACCAGGCGGGCGCGGGCACCGGTGCCCGGCCGGTGGCCGGCGGGGGCACCGCGACCCGTCCGTTCGCGGCCAGGCGCCGTACGTGCACCAGCGCGTGGAAGGCGGGCCGGCCGAGCAGGGCCGCGATCGCGGACGGGGTGCGCACCCCGTCCGCGAGGTCGAGGACGGCCCGCTCGTGGCGGGTGGCGGGCGGCAGCCGAGGGTCGTGCCGGGGCCGTACGGGTGCCGCGTCGAGCTGGGGGCACGGCCACAGCGTGTCCAGGAACCGGCGCCGCCTGCGGGACTCCCGCTCCACCTCGCTCAGCGGCACCGGGCGCACCGGCCCGAACCAGTGCGCGGCGCCGTGCCGGAACCGGGTCGGGCCGCCGGTGGGCGCCAGCACGAAGAAGGCGGCGTCGAAGAGCGTGCCGAGTTCGCTGATCTCCAACTCCCCCTCGGACAGCCGGTGGTGGTCCAGCAGCCAGCGGGCGGTCCGGCCCTGCGCGCCGCCCTGGCGCACCGCCTCCTGCCACGCCTCGGCGGACAGCCGGCCGCCGACCGTCAGCAGCACCTCGATCCCGGGCGCGGCCGGGCTCTCGGCGTGCACCACCGCACCGTCGAGGAGGTAGAGGGTGCCGGTGTCGCGCAGCAGCGCCCCGGTCGCACGCTGCTCGGCGAGGCGCACCAGCATCGGGGAGAGCGGTGTGGCGGGGGCGGGTGCGTCGGAGGCAGGCGGGTCGGGGGCTGGTGCGGGCCGGTCGGGGACCGGGGCGAGGGCGGCCGGGGGCGCACCGGGTACGGCGGGGGTGTCGGGGGCGGGGGCGGCCGTCATGCGAGCACCAGCCGCTGGGCGAGGTCGCGTATCCGGATCAGCGCGAGCGCGAGGTTGGCGTGCGACTTGTCCAGCCACAGGTGCAGGAACACCCCGCCCTCGTACGGGGCTTCGACGAAGCGCAGCAGGTGGTAGCCGGTGCGGGTGACCACCACGACGTCCTCGACCAGCGGGCCCTTCTCCCCCGCCGCGCCCGCCTCGGCGACGGCCTGCGGGCCGGCGAACACCGGGTGCTCGGCGGCGGCCCGCGCGAAGTCGGCGGTCTGCGCGGCCATCGCCTCATGGTCGCCGTCCGGCGCCTCCCCGACCTTGCCGAGCGCGAGTCCGCTGATCCACTCCACCAGCGCGGCGCCCCTCGCCCCCGGCAGCGCCATCGCCTCGAGCAGGCACTCGTCGATCCCGGACACACGACTCCCCTCGGTGCAGGGCCCGTTGGGCCACCGCCGACTGGGCGGTGACGAGCAAGTTACGCACCGTGCCACCCGGTTCGGGGAGTTCTGGCATTTTCCACTGGTACGTGCGGGGCGCTGTTCTAAGATGCCCCTCCGCACACCGTCGCCGGCTGCCGGGTTCAGCCCCGCGTCGTGGCGAACTCCCAGATCACCGGCAGGAATTGCTCGGGCGTCTCCACTTGGGGCATGTGACCGGTGCCGGGCAGCGGCACGAACTGCGCGCCCGGGACGGCCTGCGCGAAGGCCCGCCCGTAGTCGGTGTCCACCACCCGGTCGCTCTCGCCCCACAGCACCACCGTCGGATGATCGACCTTCGCCAGGCGCTCGCGCAGCGTCGGGTCCCCCATGTCCGTGCCCGCGTACGTCTGGAGCGCGGCACTGTTGGCGGCGGCGACCGCGCGCTGCTCGTCGGACAGCGCGGAGGGGTCGAAGCGGAACTTCGAGGGGTCGTGGAAGGAGAGCCGGGACAGCTCGACGGGCGTCAGCCCGCGGGTGTCGGCGACGGGGTGGCCCGGCACGCGGATGCCGACGCCGTTGACGATGGCGACCCCGGTGACGCGGTCGCTGCCGAGCAGGGCGAGTTCGGCGGCGATCCAGCCGCCGACGGAGTTGCCGACCACGATGACGTCATGGACGTCGAGCGCGTCGAGTAGCGCCGCGTAGACCTCGGCGACACCCGCCGGATCGCTCAGCCAGCCGGGCCGGGCGGTGCCGCCGAAGCCGGGGTGGACGGGGGTGATCACCCGGGCCGGCCGCTCGTCGGCGAGCCGGCGGGCGAACGGCGCGACGGTCTGCGGTCCGCCACCGCCGTGCAGCATCAGGAAGGTCCGGCTCCGGTCGTGGTCGTGGTCGTGGTCGTGGTCGTGGTCGTGGTCGTCGATGGTGACGGTGAGGTCGAGGGTGCCTCCGCTCACGGTGAGGGCGAGCGTGCGGGTGGTGGTGCTGGTCATCGGGTTGCTCCTCGGGCGGATGCGGGCGGGTCGAGTCGGTGCGATGCGAGCCGGTGCGGGTCGAGGCGGGTCAGGTCGAGCCGGGTCAGGGCCGGGCAGGACGCGGGCCGGGCGACTGCGGGGGCCGACGGCCGGAACGGCCGCAGCTCACGCGAAGTCGTCGGCCGGCACGGTGGCGTAGCGGCTCATGGTGCGGATGGTCGCCTGCCGGTCCAACTGCTGGCCGGCGGCGATCATGTCGCGCAGGTCGCGGAAGTACCGCACGTACAGGTCGGGGGTGAAGGTGTTGAGGACGACCGCGGGTTCGTCGCCGTGGTTGGCGAAGGTGTGCGGGGCGCCGGGCGGGACCATCGCGAGCGACCCGGCCGGTGCGACGTGGACGGTGTCGCCGACGGTGAAGTGCACGGTGCCGGAGACGACGTAGAAGCCCTCGTCGTGCTCGGCGTGCCGGTGCTGCGGCGGGCCCTCGGTGTGCGGGGCGATGGTGATCTCACCGATGCCGAGCCGGTGCCCGGTGGTGGCGCCGTCCTCAAGGATGCGCATCCGGGTCCCGCCCAGCTCGATCACCTCGCCGCCGTCGGGGCCGATCACGGAGACCTCGGTCATGGCTGCCAGCTCCTTCACTCATTCGTAAGAGTTCGCTCTCACAAAGGTAGGACGCTCGCCCTCATCATGCAAGTCAACTCTCATGAAGAGAGTCCAGTGCTACGATGAAGGCTGACAGACAGGAAGGAACGGGACGATGACCGCACCGGCCGCCACCGGGCGCAGCAACCAGAAGAAGCGCACCCGCGCGGCGATCATCGCCGCCGCGCGCGACCTCGTCGGGTCCGGCCGCGAGGTGACGATGCCGGAGATCGCCCGCGCCGCGCTGGTCTCCGAGGCCACCGCCTACCGGTACTTCCCCGACCTCGCCTCGCTGATCGGCGAGGCGCTGGCCGGCGCGTGGCCGGAGCCCGCCGACGCGCTGGCGCCGGTCGCCGGGTCGACCGATCCGGTCGAACGCGTCGCGTTCGCCTGCGCGTTCCTGCTGCGCGGCACCCTCGCCCGCCAGGGCGCGGTGCGGGCCATGATCGCGGCCACCATCACCCGCCCCGAGGCGGCGAGCGCCCGGCCGGGCATCCGGTTCGGGTTGATCGAGCACGCCCTCGAACCCGTCCGCGAGGCGTTCCTGGCGGCCGACCCCGAACGGCTCGCCCAGCTCGAACGCGACCTCGCGGTGGCCGTCAGCGCGGAGGCGCTCTTCTGCCTCACCGACCTGTGCGGGCTCGCCCCCGACGCGGCGATCGCCAGCGCGGTGCGCACCGCGTCCACCCTGACCGCGGCCGCGCTGCGCACCCTGCCGGACCGGCCCTGACGCCGGCGCGGAGAGGTTCCGCCGCCCTCCGCGCCAGTACGGCCCGCACGCCGTCGCTCCCTGCTCCGTTCAGCGCCCGAACCACACCGTGGTGACGTTGCAGAACGCCCGGATGCCCTGCGCGGACAGCTCCCGGCCGTATCCGGAGCGCTTCACGCCGCCGAAGGGCAGGGCGGGGTGGGAGGCGGTCATCCCGTTGAAGAAGACACCGCCGGCTTCGAGGTCGCGGGCGAAGCGGCGCTGCTCGTCCGCGTCGCGGGTCCAGACGTTGGAACTGAGCCCGAACGGCGTGTCGTTGGCGAGCGCGACGGCCGCGTCGAGGTCGGGCACCCGGTAGAGGGTGGCGACCGGGCCGAACGCCTCCTCGCGGTGGATGCGCATCGCGTCGGTGACGCCGGCGAGCACGGTGGGCTCGTAGTACCAGCCGTCGGGGAGTGCCGCGGGGCGGCGGCCGCCGCACAGCGCCTCGGCGCCCCGGGACAGCGCGTCCTGGACCAGTTCCTCCAGGTCGGCGCGGCCCTGCTCGGTGGAGACCGGCCCGACGTCGGTGGACTCGGCGGTCGGATCGCCGACGGTCAGCCGCTCCATGGCCGCCACGAAGCGCTCGGCGAACGCGTCGTACACGTCCTCGTGCACGATGAACCGCTTGGCCGCGATACAGGACTGGCCGTTGTTCTGCACCCGGGCGGTGACGGCGGTGGACGCGGCGGCGTCGAGTTCGGCGGCGGCCGAGGGCATCACCACGAACGGGTCGCTGCCGCCGAGTTCGAGCACCGTCGGCTTGATCGCGTCGCCGGCCGCCGCGGCCACCGCGCGGCCGGCGCCCTCGCTGCCGGTGAGGGTGGCGGCGGCCACCCGCGGGTCGCGCACCACATCCTCCACGGCGCCGGAACCGATCAGCAGCGTCTGGAAGCAGCCCTCGGGGAAGCCCGCCCGGTGGAAGAGGTCGCCGAGGTAGAGCGCGGTCTGCGGGACGTTCGAGGCGTGCTTGAGCAGGCCGGTGTTGCCCGCCATCAGCGCGGGCGCGGCGAAGCGGATCACCTGCCACAGCGGGAAGTTCCACGGCATGACCGCCAGCACGACGCCGAGCGGGCGGTAGCGGACGACCGCGCGGTGCGCGCCGCTGTCGGCCACGTCGGCCGGGTCGGGGTGCTCGTCGGCCAGCAGCCCTTCGGCCCGATCGGCGTACCAGCGCATCGCCTTGGCGCACTTGGCGGCCTCCGCGCGGGCGGCGGCGAGGGTCTTGCCCATCTCCGTGGTCATGGTCCGCGCGATGGTGTCGCGCTCGCTGTCCAGCAGGTCGGCCGCGGCGCGCATCAGTGCGGCCCGGGTGGCGAAGTCGGTCTCACGGTGCTCCCGGAAGGCGCTCTCCGCCCGGGCGATCCGCTCCTCGACGGCGGCCGCGTCCATCGGCTCGAACGTCTTGAGGGTCCGGCCGGTGGCGGGGTCCACGGTGGCGATGGGCATCTGCTGCTCCTCCTCTGCCCCCCGGTGCGGTGCTGTGCCGTTGTCGTGCCCCTACCCGGGTGCCGTGCCGCTACCCGTACCGGCGCCGGGTGCCCGCGGGCCCGGAGCCATCGTCACCCGCCGCGGCCCGGTCCGCGACAGCACGGGGGCCACCGTGGTGGCGCCCGGGACCGCCGCGCACTCGTGTGCTTCGAGGGACGTTCACCGATTCGTCACACCAGACACATGCTTCTCGGGCTCTACGCGCGGAGAATCAGGTGGCGCACCATGTACCGCACCCGCACGCCCGCTTCCGATGACGGTTCCCCCCTGCACCGCCCCCACCTGGAGGTTGACGGATGCCCGCTTTCCGAGTCCCTGGCACCACCGGCTCGCCCCGCAGATCCCGTACCGCCGACGCCGACCGGGCGCCGCGGCTGCCGCGTGTCCCGCTGGTCCCCCGCAGTCGCGTGCTGGTCGGCGCGATCGCCGCGCTGGGCGCGGTGGCCGCGCTCGGCGGTCTGGGGCTGTCCGGCGGCAGCGCGCAGGCCGCGGCCGACCCGCGGACCGGGGCCGCCCCGGCCGCCGCCGCGACCCACCGCGTGCTGTTCGACAACACGAAGGCCGAGACGGCCGGCAACGCCGACTGGATCATCAGCACCAGCCAGCCCGACCCGCTGGGCGAGAACTCCTCGCCGAGCAAGGAGACCGACTGGACCGGCGCGCTGTCGTCGTGGGGCGTGGCCCTGCAGAAGGCCGGCGGCTACCAGTTGGCGACGCTGCCGTCCGGCAAGACCATCACCTACGGCGACTCCTCCAACCCGCAGGACCTGAGCAACTTCGACGAGTTCGTGCTCGACGAGCCCAACACCCAGCTGAGCGCCGCCGAGAAGACCGCGGTGATGACGTTCGTCAAGAACGGCGGCGGCCTGTTCCTGATCTCCGACCACAACGGCAGCGACCGGAACAACGACGGCTACGACTCGCCGAAGGTGATCAACGACCTGCTGACCAACAACGGGGTGGACAACTCCGACCCGTTCGGCTTCTCCGTGGACCTGCTCGACATCAGCACCGACACCCCCAAGGCGATCAGCGACAGTTCCGACCCGGTGCTGCACGGCCCGTTCGGCACCGTGACCGGCAGCATCATCGCGGACGGCACCACCTTCACCCTCAAGCCGGCCGACAACTCGGCCGTCAAGGGGCTGCTGTACCGCACGGGTTACTCCGGCAACACCGGCGCGTTCTTCGTCACCAGCACCTTCGGCAGCGGCCGGGTGGCGATCTGGGGTGACAGCTCGCCGGTCGACGACGGCACCGGCCAGTCGGGCAACACCCTGTACGACGGGTGGAACGACACGCGCGGCACCGACGCGGCCCTCGCGCTCAACGCCACCGCGTGGCTGGCCGGCGGCGGCAGCGGCGGCACCACCGGAGGCACCAGCTCCGGCACGTCGTCAGGCACGTCGTCCGGCACCTCCTCCGGTACGTCCTCGGGCACGTCGTCCGGCTCCACCACCGGCTCCACCACGGGCGGTTCGGGCGGCTGCACCTCCGCGCAACTGCTCGCCAACCCGGGCTTCGAGTCGGGCAACGCGGGCTGGACGGCGAGCAGCAAGGTGATCACGAACGCCACCGCGGAGGCCGCGCACACCGGCTCGTACAAGGCGTGGCTGGACGGCTACGGCACCGCCACCAACGACACGTTGTCACAGAGCGTGTCCATCCCGTCCGGCTGCTCCGCCTCGTTGAGCTACTGGCTGCACATCGACACCGCGGAGACGGGCACGACGGCGTACGACACGCTGACCGCGCAGGTGCTCAACTCCTCGGGCACGGTGCTGTCCACGCTGGCGACGTACTCCAACACGAACGCGGCGGCCGGCTACACGCAGCGCAGCTTCGACCTGAGCGCGTACGCGGGTCAGACGGTGACGGTGAAGTTCACCGGCGTGGAGGGGTCGAAGCTCCAGACCTCGTTCGTCATCGACGACACGGCGCTGAACGTGAGTTGAGCACGGGTCAGGCGGTGGGGTCGGTGTCGGTGGCCCCGCCGCCGCCCCCGCCGCCCTCCCCCTCGGCCCCCTCGGCCCCCTCGCCGTCCTCGCTGTCCTCGCCGTCCTCGCCGTCCTCGGGGCCGAACTCGCACCACACGGCCTTGCCGTCGCCGCGCGGTTCGACGCCCCAGTTGTCGGCGAGCGCGTCGATCATCAGCAGGCCGCGGCCGGAGGTGGCGGCCTCGCCGGGGGTACGGCGGCGCGGCCAGACGCTGGAGCGGTCCTGCACGGACAGCCGGACCCGGCGCACCGGTTCCGGCAGCACTTCGAGGGTGAGGACGGCGCCGCCCTCCGTGTGCAGCAGGACGTTGACGAGCAGTTCGCCGGCGGCCAGCTCGATGTCGTCGGACAGGTCGTCCAGCTCCCAGGCGGTGAGGGCCTGGCGCAGCGCGAGCCGGGCGTCTGCCAGTCCCTCGGGGTCGGCCTGGTGGACGTACTGGTGGATGCGGGGCGCGCGGGTGGTGCCGGGGTCCGGGGAGCGGCGCAGGATGAGCAGCGCGACGTCGTCGTTGGAACCCCAGCGCTGCCAGAGGTTGTCGGCGAGGTGGTCGGCCAACTCCTCGGCGCGCTGCGGGCCGTGGTGGACGGCCTCGGCGAGCGCCTCCATGCCGATGGTGATGTCCGCGTCGCGCTCCTCCACCAGGCCGTCGGTGCAGAACACCAGGGTCTCGCCGGGGACCAGGTCGAGCCGGGTCTCGGGGAACTCCTGGAGGTCGAACGAGGTGGCCAGGCCCAGCGGGAGGCCGCCGCGGACGTTCGGCCAGCCGGTACGCCCGTCGGTGTGCCGGATCAGCGGGCCGAGATGGCCGGCCCTCGCGGTCCACAACGTGCCGGTGGTGAGGTCGAGTTGGGCGTATCCGCAGGTGGCGAAGCGCTCGGTGTCGAGTTCGGCGAGGAAGCGGGAGGCCCGGGCCAGCACGGTGGACGGCGGGTGTCCCTCGGCGGCGTAGGCGCGCAGGGCGATCCTCAACTGGCCCATCACGGCGGCCGCGTGGGTGTCGTGCCCCTGGACGTCGCCGACCACCAGGCCGACCCGGTTCTGCGGCAGCGCCACGACGTCGTACCAGTCGCCGCCGACCTCCCGGCCGCTGGAGGCGGCGTGGTAGCGCACCGCGATCTCGGCGCCGTCGAAGCGCGGGACGTGCCGGGGCAGCATCGTGGCCTGGAGTCCGGTGGCGAACTCGCGTTCCTGGTCGAAGAGGATGGCGCGCTGCAGGGACTGGGCGAGGATGCCGGCCAGCGCCGCGCACAGCTCCCGGTCCTCGCGGCTGAACCGGGTGCGGCCGCGGTAGAAGAGGGCGAGCCCGCCGATGGAGTGGGACTGGGCGATCAGCGGGAGGAAGGCGCAGGCGTCCATCCCGATCTTCTCGACGAACGGGCGCGCCAACGGGAAGCGGGCCTCCAGTTCGTCGTTGTCGGCGAAGAACTGGGGCTGCTGGGTCAGCACGGTGTCGGCGAGCGGCAGTGACTCGATCAGCCGGACCGGCTTGAACGAGGGCACCCCGCGCATGAGTTCGCCGGCCGTGGCGACGAACCTCATGTTGCTGCCCTCCACCAGCGAGAGGGTCAGCCCGTCCGCGCGGAACCGCTCGACGCCCCCGACGCCGGTCAGTACGGCGGTGACGTCGTCGATGGTGACGGCGTGCGAGAGCGCCTCGGTGATACGGCCGACGATCGAGGAGAAGCTGTGGCGCGGCGGCACCTCGCCGTCGGCGGGGGCGGCGGCGGGCGGGGCCTGGGTGAGGTCGTCGGTCGCGTCCCTGACGATGCCGACGACGCGGTGCGCGTAGCCGTGCTCGTCGCGCAGGATCGTGCCCTGGGTGTGGGTCCACTGCTTGACGCCGTCCCGGCGGGTGATCTGGAAGTAGCCGCCGTAGCTGCGCCGGCCGGACTGCATGGCGCGGCGCAGCTCGCGGTCGATCCGGTCGCCCTCCTCGTGGGTGACGCGCAGCACCAGCGCGTCGGGGCTGCGGTTGAACTCCTCGGGCCGCAGGTCGAACACGCGCAGCCCCGCCTCGTCGAGGTCGAAGACGCCCTGGTCGAGGTCCCAGTCGAAGCTGCCCATGCCGTTCATGGCGAGCCGCTCCTCCGGGCCGATCGCCGGGGAGACGGGACGGCCGGAGACGGAGGGGCCCACGCGGGGGTCGTAGCGGCCGCGGGCCAGGCGCTTGCGAGCTGTCATCCAACTGCTCCGGGGTCGGGCCGGGGGCCGGGGACCACGTACGCGCGACGCATCACCAGGGTGGCTTCGTCACTTTCGGGGACGTTTATCGCTTTTGCCGGAATGATGGTCATCATGGCCATTATCACCCGATGACGGACGCGACGTGCGGGGGCGGCCGTGCGGGCGGTCCGAGGGAGGGGGCGGGGGCGAGCCGACGGTGGGGCCGAGGGGCGCGAGGAGGGTCGGGGTGAGGACGCGCAGCGCGACCAGGCCGGGGCGGGCGGGCCACGGGACGGGCGCCTCGACGCCGGGAAAGCGCTCCACCAGCGCGTCGAAGACCCGGTAGGCGCTGGCCTCGTCCCGGGCGGTGATCACGACATGGGCGAGGCCGTCGGCGCCGCCGAGGCGCTGCGCGGGGACTCTGCGGTCCATGGGCACGGGTTCGGCTCCCTTCCTCGGGATGGGGTTGCCCGGAGGGACATGGCGGATGGGGACACGGTTGCCGATCCTCACCGGGTTCACCCGCACGGGCCGCGGGCGGCATGCCCGCGGGGGCATCGGGTAAGCGACAGGGCGTCGATCGCGGGGCGCGTTCGCGTCCCGTGCCGTACCGACCTGGGAGGACATGATGACCGAGCCATTCCCGACGCCGACGCCGCCGCGCCCCGGCGGCCCCTCGCCGGGTCCGGACCCGACGCCGGGACCCGGACCCGGACCCAGCCCCGTACCGAACCCCACGCCGAACCCGGTGCCCGGGCCGGCTCCCGATCCCGTTCCGACGCCTCCCGGCCCCGAGCCGACACCGCCCTCCCCCGCGCCGGACCCGATCCCGCCGACGCCCCAGCCCGAGCCGGCCGCGCCCCCGCTGCAGTGAGGCGCGTGTGCGAGGGTGGGGGGCGTGACCGAACGACCACTGCTCGTCGTCGACGGCGCGAACGTGGTCGGCTCCGTGCCGGACGGTTGGTGGCGCGACCGGTACGCGGCCGCCGAGCGCCTGCGTGACGCTCTCGTGCCCTACGCGACCGCCGGGCTTCCCGCGGACGGCCCCGCGCCGCCCTGGACGGTCGGCGTCCCCTTGGACGTGGTCCTCGTCGTGGAGGGCGCGGCCCGCGGGGTCGGCTCCGTCCCCGGTGTGACGGTCCGCTCCGCGCCCGGCAGCGGTGACGACCTCATCGCCGAGGTGGCGGCGGAGGCCCGCGCAGGCGAAAGCGGCCACGGGGGCGGAGCCCGTCCCTGTCTCGTGGTCACCGCCGACCGCGGCCTCCGCTCCCGCGTGGTCGCCGTGGGCGCCGACGTCACGGGCCCCCGCACGGTGAGACGGCGCCCCTGACCCCCCGGGCTGCCCCTTTCCCGGCCCCGGGACCACCCGCGCCCCTGGGTTGCTGCGGCTCCTTCCGCGGGAGGGGCCCCCCCCACCCCCGGGGGGGGGGGCCCCCGCGGCCACCCCCCCCCCCGCGGGGGGGGGCGCAGCCCCCAGCGCGGGGGCACCCC
>NZ_JBIUYR010000013.1:0-26431 GCF_044744625.1 Streptomyces sp. NPDC087270 | reverse complement strand
CAACGACCCCCACCACGACCGCGTTCGGGCCCACCCCCAAAAGGTGCGGCGTGCGCCCCCCCCCCCCCCCCCCCAACCCCGGGGGCGCGGGGAACCGCGCGACAAGCCCACCACCGGCGGGTGGTCCCTCAGCCGACAGGACGGGGCAACCCGGGGGGTCGGGGCACCCTCAGGGGGACCGACATTGCGTCGGCGGGGCGCGGCCTGGTAGGACTGCGACGCACCGCTACGTCACATGTTCGAGACCGCGGACGGGGGTTCACGTGGTCGGAACGGCCGTCACCCGCGCACCGCGCCGCCTTCCCGCGGCAGCGAGACGCTCGACGCAGCACGGCCTGGTGCTGGCCGCGGTCGCGGTGACCGTACTCCTGTGCGCGACCGCCCTCGCAACTCTCGTGACGCTGGCGGGGCGTTCGGTGGAGTCCGAGGCGGACCGGCGGCTGGCCGCCGACCTCGACGCGCAGGTGTCGGTCAACGCGTCGTTCCGGGCCGGGGGGATGGCGGCCGCCGACCGGAGCGTACGGGCCGCCGCCGCGAGGGTCTTCGGGAGCGTGCCGCAGCGAACGTCCGTGGGGTTACTGGGCACTTCGGCGGTGTCGGTGACCGGTGTCGACGGCGTCGAGGGGCCGCCGCGGGGGCCCGGCGGCAGCGGGCTGCACCCGGTCGCGGTGCAGGACCCGGGCAGGTACGGGCAGTTGGTCGCGGGGAGTTGGCCGGCCGGCACGGCGGACGCCCCGGCCGGCGCGTTCACCTCGCTGCCCGAGGTCCGCGTCTCCACGGGTTCGACGGCCCCGGTGGACGCCGCCGTGCCCCAGCCGCTGGCCGAGCGCCTGAAGCTCCACCCGGGTTCGCGCGTACGGTTGAAGGACGCCGCCGGACGCACCATGACGTTGCGGATCTCCGGCGTCTTCCGGGCGGCCGGAGCTGTCGGGTTCTGGCCGGCGATGGCCGGTGACCTGACCGAGGGCGAGAGCAGCAGCCAGCAGTTGCTGGTGGTCTCCGCGGCGGCCCTGAACGGAAGCGCCGTGCTGAACGGGCACGTGACGGCCCGCTGGAGCGTACAGCCGGACTTCTCCCACCTCGGCGCGGGAGACCTGGCGGGACTGCACGACCGGGTGCGCGGCTTCACCGGCAGCCAGAGCGACGTGTCGGTGTTCCACGGGCAGCGGCCGTCGTTGGACGACCTGGCGGTGTCCTCGGGCCTTCCGGAGGCGATCGACGACCTGGAAGTGCCGACCGTGGCGGCCCGGTCCGCGCTGTACCTGCCGAGCGTGATGCTGGCCGTCCTCGCGCTCGCCACCCTTCTGCTGACCGCCCGTCAGATGACCGTGCGCCGGCGCGACGAGCTGGCGCTCCAGCAGGCCAGGGGCGCGGGCACCCCGCGGCTGCTGCGCGGCGCGGCGGCCGAGTGGGCGGTCACCGGGGTACCGGCCGCGGTCGCGGCACCGTACCTGGCCGGGCTGCTGCACCCCGGCAGCCGCGGCGCCGACGCCTGGGCGGCGGTGGGTCTGACCCTGCTGGTGCACGCCGCGGCGGTCCTGCTGCCGGTCCTGCCGACGGTGCGGCTGCGGGCGGGCCGGGGCGCGCGGGCGGCCGTCGCGCAGCGGTGGGGCGCCGATCTGGCGCTGCCGGCCGTCGCGATCCTGGGGTTCCTGGAACTGCGGCGGCACCGCTCGCTGATCGCGGGCGGGATCGGCGGCGTGTCCGTGGACCCGGTGATGGTCCTGGTCCCGGCCGTGGCGAGCGGGGCCGCCGCGCTCCTGCTGCTGCGGCTGCTGCCGCTGACCTCCCGGCTGCTGGACGCGTTCGGCCGCCGGGGCCGCGGGCTGGTCCCCGCGCTGGCCGGGTGGCAGTTGAGCCGGCGTGCCGCGCGCAACGCCGGCCCGGTGGTGCTGATGTGCCTGGCCGTGTCGGTGAGCGCTTTCGCCACCACCGCGCTGGCGTGCCTGGGCGGTCTGGCCTCCGAGCAGGCCGCGTTCACGGTCGGCGCGGACGTCAGGATCGATCCGGGCCAGGACAACGACTACCCCGCCGAGGTGCTGGGCGCCGCCTATCGGGCGCTGCCCGCGGTGACGGCCGTGACGCCGGTGACCCAGGCGACGGTGAACCTGCCCGGCGGGACCGGCGAGGAGCTGGACGCCACCATCGGCGGGGCCGTCCCCGGCACGTCCACGGCGCCCGGTACGGCCTCCCAGGCTGGTACGTCCGCCCCGACCGCGTACGGGATCACCCTCCCGGGGCGGCCGACCACGCTAATGCTGGACGAGAAGCTGAGCAGCGACGGCAACACCGCGCCGCCCCACCTGGAACTGGTCGTGCAGGACGCGGCCGGACTGGACAGCACCCTATCCACCGCCCTGCCCGCCGCCGACGGCGCCCGGCACACCCTCGCGATCCCCCTGGACGTCGCGCTCGGCGGCGGCCGCCCGCGCGCGTACCCGCTGACGGTGACCGCGATCAACGTCCTGCCGCAGGTGGGGGTGGCGCCCGCCCGGCTGGACCTGGACCTGCTCCGGATCGGCTCGCGCGGCACCGCGGACAGCTGGGCCGCTCCCCTGCCGCGGGGGCAGGTGTGGAGCGACGGCACCGCGGCCGCCGCGGACGCCGCCGCGGGAGCCTGCCGGGGGGACACGTCCGGCGCGTACGTCTACGGCTTCCCGGGGGTGTGCTCGATCCGCGCCGGCGGCTCCGCCGTCCTGCGGACCACGATCAGCACCGGTCAGCGGACTCCGGGCGGGGACGCCACCGACGGCGCCGACGACGACAGGACCCAGCCCGACAGTGAGGTGCGGCTGCTGGCCGGGCCCGCCGGCGGGCCGGCGCCGCTTCCCGTGCGCGCCGACGCGCAGGCACTGCGCGAGGGCCACCTCACCGTGGGCAGCGCCACCACGCTGGACCTGGGCGGCGGCGCCCCGGTGCCCGCCAAGGTCGTGGGCCGGGTCGGCTCGCCGCGCGGACTGGGCAGCGGGCAGGGGCATCTGATCGCCGACCAGCGCCTGCTCGCCGGCGCCCTCACCCGCGCCGGTGCCCCGCAGCAGGACCCGGCGTTCTGGTGGATCAGCAGCACCGACAGCGCGCGCACGGCCGCCGCCGCGCGGGCGCAGCCCGCGCTGGGCCGGGTGACCACCACGGCGCAAGCCGCCGCGGCGCTGCGGTCCGACCCGTTCCACAGCGGGCTGCGCCGGGTACTGGAGCTGGTGCGCGACCTGGCGCCCTGCTTCGCGGTCATCGCCTTCACCGTCCACGCGGTGATCTCCGCCCGGCAGCGCCGCAAGGAGTTCGCGCTGCTGCGGGCGATCGGCGTCGGTTCCGGACGGCTGGCCGCGCTGCTGGGTACGGAGCAGGTCGGTCTGGCGCTGTTCGCGGTGATCCCGGGGGCGTTGATGGGCATGGGGCTGGCGTCGGCGGTGCTGCCGCTGGTCACCGTGGACGACAGCGGACAGGCACCGTATCCGCCGCTGCCGCTGGTCATGCCCTGGCGGACCGTGGCGCTGACCGCGGTGGCGACCGCGCTCGCCGTCAGTGCGGTCGTGCTGGCGCTGGCCCGGCTGCTGGCCCGGGTGGACCTGGTGCGCGTGCTGCGGGCGGGGGAAGACCGTTGAGGCGCGCCACCGGGCAGGACCGGACCGGGCGGACCGCGCGACGCGTCCCGGGCGGGGGCAGGGGTACGGACACGGGTGCGGGTACCGCCGCGGATACGAATACGGGGCCGGGTCCCGCCGCAGGTCCGGGTCCGGGCAGGCGGACGGGTGCGGCGATGACGCTGCGCCTGGTCCGCAAGGAGGCCCGGGGCGATCTGCCGCTGCTCGCCTGCCTGGCGGTGCTGGTCCTGGTGCTGGCGGGCATGTGCGCGTGGGCCCCCTCGCTCGCGGGCCGCCAGGAGGACCGGGCGCTACGGCAACGCGTCGCCGCCGCGCAGGCCGGCGCCCCCCTGATCACCTTGAGCACCGTGCCGGAGGTCTTCAACTCCGGCCCGCCGGCCCTGGACATGGCCACCCTGCTCGGCGACGGCCGCGCCCTGTCCCACCGGCTCAGCGGCTCCGCGGCGCGGCATCTCAGCTTCGCCGGCAGCGGCGGCTACGACTACAACCCGGCCACCCTCACCTCCCCGCTCCCACCCGGGGAGACGGGCAGCAGCACCACACTGGCGATCAGCCACCTGCCGGACGCGCGGGCGCATCTGCGCTACGTCAGCGGCCACGCGCCGGCCGACCGCACGCCGATCGGCGCGGCGCCGCAGATCGGCCTGTCGCAGGCCACCGCGCAGGCACTGGGAGTTCGGGCCGGCAGCCGGCTCGGCGTCGAGTTCGCCCGGGTGCCGGCCCTGCAGAGGTCGCCCGACGCGCGGCTGGTGGTGAGCGGGATCTTCCGGACCGCGGCCGGCGCCGACGACTTCTGGGGCAACCGGCCGTCGCTGGTCCAGCCCTCCCGCCACCCGGCCCAGCACGCCGGCGGCACGGTGCTCGCCGTCAGCGGCCTGGTCGGCACCGACGCCGCCGACCGGCTGGCCGCGGCCGGGGTGCCCGGCCCTTCGGTGACCTGGCAGCTGCGGGCCGACCTGCGCCAGTCGGCGCTCGACCGGGCCCGCGCGCTGAGCGGCCCGCTGTCCCGCTACGGCACGGACCTGGACCGGGCACTGTGCCGCGGGACCGACGCGTACACCGGCGGCGAGAGCTGCGCGGTCGGCAGCCAGCACACGGGACCGCTGACGGTCACCGACGCGCTGACACCGCTCGTCGGCACCTTCACCGCGCAGGACCACCAGGCCCGCGGGCTCGCCACGTTCGCCGTCGACGCGCTGGCCGCGGTGGCGCTGGCCACGACGGCGGTCGCCGTACGGCTGCTGCTGCGCCGGCGGAAGGCGCACCTGCGGTTGCAGCGTGCGCGCGGCGCCTCCACGGCGCGGCTGGTCCTGCTGCGCAGTGCCGTGGCATGGCCGGTGGTGGTGATCGCCGCGCTGCTCGGCTGGGCGGGCGGCCGCCTGCTCGCTCCCACCGGGGTCTCCGGGACTCCGCGACCGCTGTCCGCGGCCGTGCTCGCCGCGACCGCGGCGCTGACGGTGTCGCTGCTGACCTGGCTCGCGGTCCGCGAACCGCCCCGGCCACGACGGACCGCCCGCCGGCGTCGTACCCGCCGGCCCGTCGCCGGCCGCCGGCGCGTGGTCGTGGAGGTCACCGTGCTGCTCGCGGCGGCTGCCGGCGTGGCCGCGCTGAGGTCGCAGGGGCCCGACTGGGTGCTGGGCGCGGTGCCGGCGCTGCTGGCCCTGGCCACCGTGCTGATCCTGTTGCGGCTCTACCCGCTCGCCCTGCGGCTGCTGCTCCTGCGGGCCCGCCGCGGCAAGGGCACCGTGGGCTTCATCGGAGCGGCCCGGGCCGCGCACGACGCCCCGGCGACCGGGCTGGCCCTGTTCGTGCTGGTCCTGACGCTGGGCACGGCCGTGTTCGGCGGGCTCGTGCAGCGGACGATCGGCGACGGCCTGGCGGCGGGCGCGGCCTGGAGCACCGGCGCCGACGCCTCCGCGACCACCGCCGGGGACACCGCGCCCGCACCGGACGCGCTGACCGGCACGAGCGGGATACGTACCGCCCTCCAGCATCTGCACGCGCTCGATCTGGTCGGGCAGGCCGACGGCGCCGAGATCCCGTCGGTCGCGGTGATCACCGTGGAGCCCCGGCAACTGGCGGCCCTCGCCCCGCACTCGCCGCTGGCCCGCACCCTGCGGTCCGCGCTGACCGGCCCGTCGGGCACCACCGCGGGCGCGGGCGTCCCGCTGCCGTCCGTCGTGTCGCCCGCCCTGCGGGCGCGCGAGCGCACCGGCGGCTTCACCTCCACCGTCGAGGACCACGGCCGTCCGCCCGTGCAGCTGGCCCTGGACCCCGTCGGCACCCTCAGCGCCGCGGACCTGCGCGACCCCCTGCTGGGCCCGATCACGGCACAACTCGCGCCCGGAACACCGCTGCTGATCACCGCCGTCTCCGCCGACCACCTCATGCCGCAGCAGTCCTCCGGGACCACCGTGCTGCTGCTCCAGGGCGACGGTCCCGGCACCAGCACGGCGGCCCTCCGGTCGGCGGCGGCCAGGGCGCTCGGGCCGCTGGCAACGGTCCGCACCCGCTCCGGGACGCTCAGCGCCCTGCGCGACGACGGCCTGACCCGCGGCCTGGAGAACGTCTACGCCACCGCTTCGGTTCTCGCCGCCCTGTCCGGCCTGCTCGCGGTGGCCCTGGAACTGATCCTCACCTCGCACGAACGCAGCCGCACCACCTCGTTCCTGCGGACGCTCGGACTCGGCGGCAAGGCGGCCGGGGCGCTGCACTTCCTGCAGATGCTCCCGCTCGCGGCGGCCGCGGCCGTGGGCGGCACCCTGGTCGGCGTGGTCGAACCACGGCTCATGGCGCCGACGCTGAACCTGCGCCAGTTCACCGGCGGCGCCACGCAACCGGCGCTGCGCACCGACTACGCGCTGACCCTCGCCCTGGTCGGCGGCGTGGTCCTGCTGATCCTGGTCGCGGCGGCCACGGAGACCGTCCTCGCCCGCAGGCGCCGCCTGGGCGCGGTGCTACGCCTCGGCTGACGGCGGCGGCACGTGGCCGGTCCCGTCGCCCTCCGCGTCGGCGGCCGCCTTCGCCTGGCGCGCGGCCGTGTCCGGCCACACGCCGACGTGATCGGACTCCAGGGCGAGCCGCACCCGCTTGCGCAGGTGCAGGCGCTCGGTGAACTCGCGCGGTATCTGCAGCCGCCCGTTGCGGTCCAGCACCGCGTACTCCTCGGAGGTGAGGGCCTCGACGCCGTCCGCGCCGGTGGCGACCCGCCGCAGCACCTCGGTCGAGGTACGGCCGTTGCGTATCCGGACGGTGCGCTGGACCTGTTCGGACACCAGCGTGTCGTGGGTGACCACGATCACGGTGACGCCCAGTTCCTCGTTGGCCCGCCGCAGCGCGGCGAAGATCTCGTCACTGGTGGCGGTGTCGAGTTCGCCGGTGGGCTCGTCGGCGAAGAGCACCCGGGGCGCGTTGGCGTTGGCGACGGCGATGGCGACCCGCTGCTGCTCGCCGCCGGACAGCGCGTCGGGGGTACGGTCCCGGCAGTGGCCGACGCCGAGCAGGTCGAGCAGTTCCTCGGCGCGGGCCCGGCGCCCGGAGCGCCGCACCCCGGTGTAGGTCATCGGCAGCATCACGTTCTCGGCCGCCGAGAGGTACGGCAGCAGGTTGCGGGCGGTCTGCTGCCAGACGAACCCCACGGTGGAGCGCCGGTACTCCAGCCGGGCGCGGCGCTTCATCGCCAGCAGGTCGTGCCCGGCGACCTCGGCGGAGCCCGCGGTGGGCACGTCCTGGCCGGAGAGTATGCCCAGCAGGGTGGACTTGCCGGAGCCGGACGCCCCGATCACCGCGATCATCTCGCCCTCGGCCACGGCCAGGTCCAGGCCCTGGAGCGCCTGGACCTCCACGCCCTCGGTCTGGTAGATCCGCACCAGGTTCTCGCACACGACCAGGCCCTCGTCCCGGTCCGGCACCGCGGCCGCGGCAGCCCGTCGCGTCAACTCCGCCAAGTCCGGTGCACCGGCTGTCCGTTCACGAGCGGCCACGGCCGTCCCCCCGGGTGAAGTCGCGATCCGACAGCGGCAAGGGTAGTCCCGGGGGCGACGTGACGAGGCGCCGCACGTATCCAGGGGCGCGGGGAACCGCGCGAGCCGCCGCCCGCGTAAGGTCCCGGAACCGACAGAGCCGGGCAGCCCCGCAGGTCAGGGCGCCCTCAGCACGGGGAGCACCGGGTCCGAAATGCGCCAGCCGGAGGACGGCCGGCAGGCGATACTGGGAACCATGGCGACGGAAGAGGGCAACTACGAGGCCGTCCGAAGCCGAGACGCACGGTTCGACGGCCTCTTCTTCTTCGCGGTGTCGACCACCGGCATCTACTGCCGCCCGAGCTGCCCCGCGGTCACCCCGAAACGGGAGAACGTCTCGTTCTTCGCGACGGCCGCGGCGGCCCAGTCCGCGGGCTTCCGCGCGTGCCGCCGGTGCCGCCCGGACGCCGTGCCGGGCTCCGCGGACTGGAACGCGCGTGCCGACGTGGTCGGCCGGGCGGTACGGCTGATCGGCGACGGCGTGGTGGACCGGGAGGGCGTCGCGGGCCTGGCCGCACGGCTCGGGTACAGCGCCCGCCAGGTCCAGCGCCAGCTCAACGCGGAACTCGGCGCCGGCCCGATCGCGCTGGCCAGGGCCCAGCGCGGCCACACCGCGCGGGTGCTGCTGCAGACCACGTCCCTGCGGGCCGCGGACATCGCGTTCGCCGCCGGCTTCGCCAGCGTGCGGCAGTTCAACGAGACGATGCGGGAGATCTACGCGTCCACGCCGACCCAGTTGCGCTCGGCGCGGTCGAACTCAGGTGGCCGGAAGGGCGAGTTGGGGCCCGACGGCGCGGCCGGGGTGCCGCTGCGGCTGGCGTACCGGGGCGCCTACGACAGCGGGCAGGTCTTCGACTACCTGGCGGCGCGCACGGTCGCGGGGGTGGAGGAGGTGGTGGGCCAGGCCGCCGGCCCGCCCATGCCGGGCCGCACCCACGGCCGTACGCACGGCCGCACCTACCGCCGGACCCTGCGGCTGCCGCACGGCGCGGGCGTCGCGGAGGTGTCCGAACAGGCCGGCACGGGACGCTGGTTGGCATGCCGGCTGCACCTGGAGGACCTGCGGGACCTGACGACCGCGACGCAGCGGATGCGGCGGCTGTTCGATCTGGACGCGGACCCGTACGCGGTCGCCGAACGGCTCTGCGCTGACGAGGAGTTGGCCCCGCTGGTGGCGCGGCGCCCGGGCATCCGCTCACCGGGGGCGGCGGACCCCGAGGAACTGGCGGTGCGCGCGGTGCTGACCGAAGGGCTGACGGCCGCCCGCGCCCGGCGGGCCACCGACCGACTCGCCTCCTGCTACGGGCAGTCGCTCCCCGCACCGAGCGGCGGGCTGGCGCTGCTCTTCCCGCGCCCGGCCGACCTGGTGAACGCGGACCTGGCGGCGGTGGACGTGCCGGACGAGCGGCGGGCCGCGGTACGCGCGGTCTCCCGTGCGCTGGCGTCGGGCGCGGTACGACTGGACCCGGGCGCGGACCGCGACGAGGCCGAACGGGCCCTGCTGGCACTGCCGGGCGTGCACCCCTGGACGGCGGGCTACATACGGATGCGGGCCTTGGGCGACCCCGATGTCCTGCTGGAGCCGGCCGTGGCGGGCGCGGCCCGCTGGCGGCCGTGGAGTTCGTACGCGACCCACCACCGCTGGCGCTCGGCGTCCGCGGAACGGGCGGAACGGGCGCCCCAGCGCACGGCCTGAACCGGCGAGCGGGAGCGCGCGCACCCGAACAGCGCGGTGCCGTAACGGAGTCAGGGGCGTTCGCGCAGGTGCTCGCGGCGCCGCCGCTCCTCGTCGAGGAGGGCCATGAACTTCCTCGTGCTCGCCTCGGCGTCGCCGTCCTCCTCGTCCTGGACCGGTCCCTGCTCGCGCAGTTGGCGCTCCTGGACCATGGCCGGCGGGACCGGGTCGACGTCGGAGGGGCGCGGGCCCTCGGGTCCGTCCGGCCCGATCCGGATCAGCCGCTCCACCCGGATGATCCGGAAGTGCCGGCCGGCGACGTCGAGTTCGTCGACCTGGTCGGTGTCCAGGTGGTCGGCGGCGCGCTTGTAGAACTCGTGCTCCTCGTCGGTGAGTTCATGCTGCCAGGGCACCATCACCCGCAGTTGCACGGCCAGTCCGTCGCGGGCGTCGCGCGGGGTGGCGGCGGTGCCGGTGGACTGCGGCCGCCAGCGGCCTCCTTCGCGTTCGGCCGCCATGAACGTGGCCGGGAGCAGCACCCCGCCCGGGTGGGTGCGCGCGGCGGCCCGGGAGTCCTCGCGCACGTCGCGCGGCACCGTGCCGTTCTTCCGCAGGGCGGTGAGGAGTTCGACCCGCAGCACGCCGGGCGACAGCCCCGCCTCGCCGCCGGACGCGATGGTCAGGTCCGCCGCGGGATCGAGCGGCGGCTGCGCGGGGTCCGTACGGTCGGGGTCGGTGCCGCGCGGCGGCTCCGGGCCGTCGGGGCCCATCCGGATGAAGCGCTCGGCCCGCACCACGCGGTAGCGCGCGCCGGCCACGGTCAGCTCGTCCAGGCGTTCCCAGTCGAGGCGTTCGGCCGCCTCGGTGTACTGGGCGCGGCCGGTCTCGTCGCCGTCGGCCGCGCACCGCTCGGCGCGTGCCCGGAAGTGCGCGCCGAGCGCGTCGCGTGCGTCCTGCGGGGCCAGCCCGGCGAACCCCGGCCGCAACGTCCAGCCGCCCTCGGGGAGTTCACGGGCGACGCCGAACACCGGACCGCCGGCGAACAACGTCGACGGATACGCCTTGCGGGCCTTCCAGGTCTCCACGTCCGCGGGCGCGGACAGCCCGGCCGCGACCGGTGACGGTGGCGCGGTCGGCCGCGGCCACTCCCGGCCGGTCACTTCCTCCTGAGCGTCACCGTTCACCTTCATGCCATTAGCATGCCCGTCCGGCCGTCCCGAGGCCCCCGATTCCAGCAAAACCGCGCTCCGGACCGCGCCGACCGGCGACCGGTTCGCAGGTCACGGGAACGGCGTACGGTCACCGGCGCGTTCCGCCGTGGCGGAAAACGCCCGGTGGCTCAGCCGGCCTTCGCCGGCTTGGCGATCTGCGCGCTCACGACCTCGGCGGGGATCACCGGGTGGTCACCGGGAAAACCCTGGTTCGAGAAGACCGCGATGGTGGCTCCGCTGCGGACGACGAGGAAGCGGAAGGGCGCCTTGGCGGGTTTGCCGCCGTCGAGATCACCGCTGTCGTCGACGCTCGCCACGATCCGGGTGAGGTCGTACTCCACGGCGTCGTCACCGACGGAGGGCGTGGCCCGCGGCTTGGGGTCGGCGAACCGGTCACCGTCGCGTTCGGGGAAGGAGTCACAGGCTTTGAGGGATGCGCGCAGGTCGGTCATCACCCCGCGGGCGTCGGCCGGTCGGTAGGCGAGCAGCGCGTCCTCCACCGAATCGTGGCCCTTGCCCGTCCGCAGGACGTCCTGGATCAGAACGGCGTGGTGCTGGCGGGTGGTGCTCACCGGTCCCATGGCGATGCCGCCGAGCGGTGCGCACGCGGCCGGGGACACGCGCGGCAGCCGGGTGACGTCGGGGATCGTGTGTTTGATCTCGACGCCGTCCGGGCCCCGGCCGGACACGGTGTCGGTACTCCATCCCGATCCGGGCAGGTCCGCCGGACCCACCGCCGCCTGCTCCAACTGCCGCTGACCGAGCATGCGGTCCGCCGACCGGGAACCGGCTGGGTCGGCCGTACCGGGCGCCGCCGCCGTACCGGACGGGCGAGGAGTACCGTCGCTCGCGCCGCGGCCACCGCCCGGGCTGTCCCCGCCGCTCCCGCAGGCCGTCGCCGCGGCCACCACCGCGGCCAGGCAGATCGCCCCTGCCGCCGATCGCCGCGCCATCCGCGCCCGCGCCGCCCGTCTCCCTGCCCGAGCCCGTGCCGTCCGCGACGTCAGGTCGCCCATGAAGTCCCCCCACTGATGTCCACGGCCGAACGCCGTTCAAGCGCCGCACCGTTGTGACGCGGCGCCCTCGCCGCTCCCCCAAGGCCCGCACCGCCGCATCATCGGTGCCGGCGGCCTGCGGAAACGTACTCCCTGTCCCGGCCGCGCGGCGCAATTCCGTAGCGCACGGCCGCCCGCGCGGCCCGAACCGCCGTCCGGGGCGGCGGAATCCCGCGCGGACCGGGAGTGTCAGGCGCCGAGGAAGCGGGCGATGCCCGCCGGGGAGAGCAGGTGCTGGACGGCGAGGCGGCGGGCGCCCTCGATGCCCGCGCGGCGGCCGAGCACGGTGGTCTCGATGGCGACGGTCCGGGTGGCCAGCGGCAGCGCCCGGCGGTAGACCGCGGCGCGGATGTCCGCGAGCAGGTCGTCGTGGAGGGAGGCGATCGAGCCGCCGAGCACGATGGTGTCGGGGTTGTAGAAGCTGACCAGCGAGGCGAGGACGTCGCCGATCCGCTGCGCGGCGAGCCGGACCTGGCGGCGGGCCAGCGGGTCTCCCTCGGCGACGAGGCGCACCACGTCGGCGGCGTGCTCCGCGGGCAGGCCGGCCGCGCGCAGCCGGGCGGCGACGGCGGCGCCGGACGCGACGGCCTCGACGCAGCCGGTGTTGCCGCAGTGGCACAGCACGTCGTCGTGGCCGGGCACCGCGATGTGCCCGATGTCGCCCGCCGCGCCGGTGGCGCCGCGGTGCACGACGCCGCCGGAGACGATGCCGCAGCCGATCCCGGTGCCGACCTTGACGTAGAGCAGATGGGCGGCGGCGGGCCGGTGGCCGTACTCGCCGAGCGCCATCATGTTGACGTCGTTGTCCACCAGGACGGGGGCGCCGCGCCGGCCGGCGAAGAACCCGGGCACCCGGTAGCCGTCCCAGCCGCGCATGATCGGCGGGCGCACCACGGTGCCGGTGCTCGCCTCGACCGGGCCCGGCACGCCGATGCTGATCGCGCGGACATGCTCGGCCGGGTGCCCGGCGGCCGCGAGCATCCGTCCGATCTGGGCGTCGAGCGCGGTCAGTACGGCCTCGGGTCCGTCGTTGATGTCGAGTTCCTCGGTGGCCTCCGCCAGTACGGTGCCGCCGAGTTCGGAGATCGCGACGGTGCCGTGGGTGGCGCCGAGGTCGACCGCGCACACCACGGCGGTGCGCGAGGCGAGTTGCAAGGTCAGCGGCGGGCGCCCGCGCTCGGTGGCCAGAGTGCCGGTCTCGACCAGCAGGCCGCGGTCGATCAGCAGGTCCACCCGCTGGGCGACGGCGGCCCTGGACAGGCCGGTGGCGGTGGCCAGTTGGCTGCGGCGGGTGGCTCCGCCCGCCACGAGCCCGGCGAGTTCGCTGAGCGAGGTGAGCTGCCGGTCGGTTGCTGCGGTCACGTGTACGCCTGTCCCTCTCGATCGATGTCGCCGCCCCGGCCGGGCCGCTCCTCGCGCGCGCCGTACGGTCCCGGCCGGTCCCTGCCCGGGTCGGCCGGATGTGCGGTACCCGCCGTACGGCCCGACGCCGGCGCCGGGCCAGGACCGTACGACGGGACCCCGTGCCCGTTGGTCGCGCCCACCCGTACAACGGACCCCGCACGCACCGACGTCGGCGCGCCGGCGCGGCCGAACCGGACACCCGGCACCGCAGCGCACCCGGCACGGCACCCGGCGCCCCACACCCGCCGGGACCGGCCCGCCGCACTCTCGCGCGCCCCGACCGGCCCGGCGAACGACCCGACCGTCACCCCGGCGGCTGCCGTCACGCCCGTGACCGCCCGCCGATTTATGACAGAAGTTAGCGTAAATTTTGCCATTGTCAACCGAAACATCCCTGGCTAGCGTCTTGCGTGAGCCGAAATGGAGGGAAGTTTGGTGGCACTCTCGGGGCCCAATGCAAAGAACCCGCCGGGTACGCCCGGCGCGACCGGCACGCCCGCGCTGCGAACGGCGATCGCCGGCACCGGCATGATCGGCCGGGTCCATCTGGACGCCGTGCGCCGCAGCGGCGCCCCGGTGGTCGGCGTCAGCTCCTCCACGCCGGCCCGGGCGAAGGAGGCCGCCGCCGCGCTCGGCGTGGATCGGGCCTTCGACTCGTCCGAGGAGCTGGTCACCAGCGACGACGTGGACGTGGTGCACATCTGCACGCCGAACGACGTGCACGCCCGGCTGGCCGAACTGGCCCTGCGCGCGGGCAAGCACGTGGTGTGCGAGAAGCCGCTGACCACCTCCTCGGCCACCGCCGACGCGCTGGCGGCGCTGGCCGCGCGCAGCGGCAAGGTGGCGGCCGTACCGTTCGTCTACCGCTACCACCCGATGGCCGCGGAGGCCCGCGCGCGGGTGCTCGACGGCCGGGCCGGGGAGGTACGGCTGGTGCACGGGCACTACCTCCAGGACTGGCTGTCGCTGCCGGACGACACCAACTGGCGGGTGGACGCGGTGGCCGGCGGGCCGTCGCGGGCGTTCGCCGACATCGGCTCGCACTGGTGCGACCTGGTGGAGTGGGTGACCGGGCACCGGATCGCCGAACTGACCGCGCTCTCCCAGACGGTGCCGCGCACGGGCGGCCGTCCCGCCACCGAGGACGTGGTGCAGCTGCTCTTCCGCACCGACCTCGGCGCGAGCGGGTCGGTGACCGTCTCGCAGATCTCGCCCGGCCGCAAGAACCGGCTGTGGTTCGAGGTGGACGGCAGCCGCACCTCGCTCGCCTTCGACCAGGAGGCGCCCGAGTCGCTCTTCGTCGGCAGCCGCGGCGAGAACGCCACGGTGCTGCGCGACCCCGCCACCCTCTCCCCCGAGGCGGCCCGGCTGTCGGTGGTGCCCGGCGGGCACCCGATGGGCTACCTCGACTGCTTCGCCGCGTTCGTCCGCGACGTGCACGCCGCCGCCCGCGCGGCCGACGCGCCCGACTCGGAGAGCGCTCCCCCGAACCACGGCGCGGCGCCCGGCACGACTCCCTCAGGAACGGCGGAAAGCGCTCTCCCGGGCACGGAATCCACCCCCGGCGACCCGAACCAGCCGAACACCAGGCACACTGGAGAGCGCTCTCCCGTACCCGCCGCCGACACCGCCCGCCCCACGCCCTTCGCCACCTTCGCCGACGCCGCCCGCATGGTGCGCCTGACCGAGGCCGTACTCGGCTCGGCGGCCGACCGGACCTGGAAAGAGGTCTCCTGAGATGAAGCTGGGCTTCCTCACCGCCTGCCTTCCGCAGCTCCCGCTCGCCGAGATCGCCGGCTGGGCCGCCGCCCACGACTACGACGCGCTGGAGGTCGCCACCTGGCCGTCCACCGGGTCGCGCGACTTCGAGGCGAGCCACATCGACGTGGTGGACTTCGGCAAGGCCGAGGCGGACTCGGTCCGCGCGCTGTTCGAGCAGCACTCCCTGATGCTGTCGGCGCTGGCGTACTACGAGAACAACCTGCACCCCGACCGCGAGCGCCGCGCCGAGATCGCCGCCCACGTACGGGCCAACGTGGACGCGGCCGCGCTGCTCGGCGTGGAGTACGTCGGCACCTTCATCGGCCGCCACCCGGGCCTGTCGGTGAAGGAGAACCTCGCGCAGGCCGAGCGCGAACTGCCCGCGCTGGTGGAGTACGCGGGCGAGCGCGGGGTGAAGATCATCATCGAGAACTGCGTGATGGAGGGGTGGCACCCCGACGGCTACCCGGGCAACCTCGCCTACTCCCCCGAGCTGTGGGAGTGGATGTTCGACCTCGGCTTCTACCTCAACTACGACCCCTCGCACCTGCTGTGGCTCGGCATCGACCCGGTCACCGCCCTCAAGCCGTATCTGGACCGCATCCCGCACGCGCAGGCCAAGGACGCGCAGCTCGACCCGCGGGCCCGGGACCGGTTCGGGTTCTTCGGCCGCACCGTGGAGCGCACCGACGGCTGGGACAGCGGCTGGTGGCGCTACCGGGTCCCGGGCCTGGGCGACGTGGACTGGCGCCGGCTGGTGGACACCTTCTACGAGGGCGGCTTCACCGGGGTGCTCTCCGTCGAGCACGAGGACCCCGTGTGGAGCGGCGACGTGGAGCGGGTCACCCGCGGCCTGGAGATCGCCCACCGCACGCTGCGCCCGCTGATCGTCGGGTGACGCCCGTCCCGCGCGCCGACCGGGCGGCCCGCGCCGGCCGCACCGCTTTCCCGTACCCGCACCAGAACCCGCACCCGCACCCGCATTCGCCGCTGTACTTCCAGGAGGCTTCGCTTCGATGGCCAAACCCTTGAGCATTCAGCTCTACACCCTCCGGGACCAGATCGCCGCCGACCGCGACGGCACGCTGACCCGGCTCGCCGAGATCGGCTACCGCTCGGTGGAGACGTACGACCCGACCGCCGACCCGGCCGGTTTCCGCAAGCTCGCCGACGACCTGGGCATCGGCGTGTCCAGCACCCACGCCTACGCGCTGTTCGACAAGGACGCGGGCGAGGTCTTCGACGCGGTCGCCACCGTCGGCACCGACCTGGCGATCATCCCGGGCGGCATCGGGCACGAGGAGTTCACCACCGCCGACGGGCTGCGCCGCACCGCGGACCTGCTCAACGGCTTCGCCGCCAAGGCCGCCGAGCGCGGCATCCGGATCGGCTACCACAACCACTGGTGGGAGATCGAGCCGCGGTTCGAGGGCCGCACCGCGCTGGAGGTGCTGGCGGACGAGCTGGCGCCCGAGGTGTTCCTGGAGGTCGACACGTACTGGGCGCAGGTCGGCGGCGCCGATGTGCCCGCGCTGCTGGGGGCGTTGGGCGACCGGGTGCTGTCCTTGCACGTCAAGGACGGTCCCGGGGTGAAGGAGCAGCCGCACACCGCGGTCGGCAAGGGCGTGATCGATGTGCCGGCGATCCTGGCGGCGGCGCCGGACGCGCAGCGGATCGTGGAGCTGGACGAGTGCGCCACGGACATCTTCGAGGCCGTCGCGGAGAGCCGCGCCTACCTGACGGCGCTGGAGGAGGGGCTTTCATGACCAGCGGTTCGGGTTCCGGGCCGGTCGGCGTCGCGCTGGTCGGTGCGGGGGTGATCAGCACGCAGTACCTCACGGCGCTGTCCACGTTCCCGGACGTCCGGGTGCTGTCCGTCGCGGACCTGGACGTGGACCGGGCCCGGGTGCAGGCGGAGGCGTACGGGGTGCCGCACGCGGGTGACGTGGCGTCGGCGCTGGCGATCCCCGAGGTGGAGATCGTGATCAACCTGACGATCCCCGCCGCGCACGCCGAGATCGCCTCGGCCGCGCTGGAGGCCGGCAAGCACGTCTACGGCGAGAAGCCGCTGGCGCTGGAGCCCTCGGACGGCGCGAAGATCCTCGCGCAGGCGCAGTCGCGCGGCCTGCGGGTGGGCAGCGCGCCGGACACGTTCCTCGGTGCGGGGTTGCAGTCGGCGGCCCGGGCGCTGGCCTCGGGGCTGATCGGCGAGCCGGTCAGCGTGGTCGCGGTGACGCAGGGACCGGGCCCGGAGAGCTGGCACCCGAGCCCGGAGTTCCTCTTCCAGTACGGTGCCGGGCCGCTGTTCGACATCGGTCCGTACTACCTGACCGCGCTGGTGGCGCTCTTCGGGCCGGTGCAGCGGGTCGCGGCGAGCGCGCGGCAGGCGCGTTCGCACCGGGTGATCGGTTCCGGGCCGAAGGCGGGCACCGAGTTCGCGGTGGAAGTGCCCACGCATGTGCACGCGTTGCTCGACTTCGCGTCGGGCCCGAGCACGTCGGCGACGTTCAGCTTCGACTCGTCGGTGCCGCGGCGGATGATCGAGATCACCGGCACCGAGGGCACGTTGTCGCTGCCGGACCCGAACACGTTCGAAGGGCCGCTCCAGGTGCGGGCGTTCGGCGACGAGGAGTGGCGGGACCTGCCGGTGGCGGGGACGACCGCGGGCCGCGGGATCGGCGTGCTGGACATGGCGCGCGGTATCCGGACCGGGGCGCCGCACCGTGCGTCGGGCGAACTGGCGCAGCACGTACTGGAGTTGATGGCCACGGTGACGGATTCCGCGGAGCGGCACGGCTTCGTGGAACTCGAATCCCGCGCTCCGGAGGTGGCGACGCTTCCGGAGGACTGGGACCCGGTGGCGGCGACGTTGACCTGACCTGCGTCGCCGCCACCGCGGCAAGCCCGGGGAACGGCCCCCCGGATGCCTGGTCGACCCACCCGTGGGGGGATGGGTCGGCCAGGTCTTTTGCGTTCGGGCGCCGGCGCGCGGTCGGGGGCGGTCAGGAATTGACGGTGCCGGTCGCGAGCAGGCCGATGATCACCACGCCGATCACCACCCGGTAGATCACGAAGGAGTTGAAGGAGTGCCGGGCGACGAACCTCAGCAGCCAGGCGATGGAGGCGTAGGCGACCACGAAGGAGACGAGGGTGCCGACGGCGAGCGCGGAGGTGCTGACGCCGCCGCTGGTGGCGTCCTTGAGTTCGTACAGTCCGGCACCGGTGAGTGCGGGCAGGCCGAGGAAGAACGACAGCCGGGTGGCGGCCATCCGGTCCAGGTCCCGGATCAGGGCGGTGGAGATCGTGGCGCCGGAGCGGGAGAAGCCGGGGAAGAGCAGCGCGAGGATCTGCGAGCAGCCGACGATCATCGCGTCCTTCACGGTGACCTGGTCCTCGCCGCGCTTGAACCGGGCCATCTGCTCGGCGGCCCACATCACCGCGCTGCCGAAGATCAGCGAGAACGCCACCACCCACAGGGAGCCGAGCGGCCCGTCGATGAGCGGTTTGGCGGCGAGTCCGACGATGACGATGGGGATGGTGGAGTAGATCACCCACCAGGTGAACTTGTAGTCGTGGTTGCCGCGCTCGCTGCGATGGGCCAGACCGCGCACCCAGGCGGTGACGAACCGCGCGATGTCCCGGAAGAAGTAGACGAAGACCGCCGCGATGGCGCCGACTTGGATGACCGCGGTGAAACCGACCACCGCGTCGTCGTCGACGGGGATGTTCATCAGGCCCTCAACCAGCTTGAGGTGGCCGGTGGAGGAGACCGGCAGGAACTCGGTCAGTCCTTCCACGATGCCGAGAATGGCGGCCTGGCCGAGGCCGATGGCGCTCATGGGTGGTTTCCGTCCCCTGGTCTTCTGGTCTTCGGTCTTCCGGAAGTGCGGACGGACCGGGCATACCCGTGGGATGCCCGGTCCATCCCGAATCGACTACATTCGCGTAGACATCCGGTCAGACTCTAGAGGATCGGTGGCCGCTGTTCGACGTCGGGGCGGCACCGCCCACGGCGTACCGTACCGGAGGCCGGAGCCGTCATATGCCCGGTCACAGGCTGTTTTCCTGGACGTCACCAGCGGTTCGGCCATTGGTCACCTTCCGTGCGACCAGGGGCCTTCGGTCCCGGTCGGCGCGGGTTCTCAGCAGGCGCCCTCGTCCTGCCACACACCCCACTCGCCGGTGGTGCCGGGGGTCTCGCCGGTGGTCCACCACTTGGCGAGCCAGGTGTGGCCGCCGTAGGAGACCTTGTCGCCGCCGACGTAGACCGCGGAGGACGACCAGGCCGTGGCGGTGCAGCCGCCGCCGGTGCTGCCACCGGTGACGGTCAGCGTGTAGGCGGCGGTGTGGGTGGTGCTGCCGGCGGTGCCGGTGACGGTCAGGGTGTAGGTGCCCGCCTTCGCCGCGGTGGTGGTGGCCACCGACAGGGTGGCGCTGCCGCCGGCGGTGACCGAGCCGGGGCTGACCGACGCGGTGACGCCGGCCGGAGCGCCGCTGACGCTCAGCGCGACGGACTGCGCGGACCCGGCGGAGACCGCGGTTTTCACCGTGGAGGTGGCCGAGGACCCGGCGGCGACGGAGCCGGCCGACGGGGTCAGCGCGACCGAGAAGTCGTTCGCGGGCGGCGGGGTGGTGCTGCCGCCGCCGCTGAACGGCTCGAAGGTGTGGCTGAACTGCCAGGTGCTCTGCGCGACTCCGGAGCAGGTGTCCGAGCCGCCCTGGCCGGGGCAGCCGCCGTTGTCGCGCTGGAGCGCCCAGAACGACAGGGTGTTGATGCCCTTGCTGACCGCCCAGTTGTAGACGGTGGTGGCGTTGTCGGTGGTGAAGGTCTCGGCGGCGCCGAAGTCGTCGATGCCGGGCATCTCGGTGATGCCGATCATCGCCCACAGGTCCGCGTCGCTCTTCGACGGGTAGAGCTGCGCGAGCTGGTCGTGCAGGGCCTGCGCGGCGGTCTCGGTGTCGGTGGCCATGTTGTGCGTGGCACCGTCGTAGTAGTCGAACGTCATCAGGTTCACGACGTCGAGCTTCACGCCGTTGGAGACGGCGTTCTGCAGCACCGACAGGCCGGAGCCGTCGCCGGCGGTGCCGGTGGTCAGGCCCTGGGTGGTGGTCGGCAGGGTGTAGGAGAACTGCACGGTACGGCCGTTGCTCGCCGCCCAGTCCTGCACCATCTTGACGGCCTTGTTGCGGCGGTCGATGCCGGCCGCCTTGGTCAGCGAGTTGTCCTCGGTGTCGAGGTCGATCCGGCTGACGTTGTAGGTGGTGATGACCTTCTCGTACGCGGCGGCGATGGAGCTGACGTCGGTGCAGCTGTCGGCGATCTCCGTGCCGCCGTCGTCGGCCGCGTAGCCGCCGAAGGACGGGATGACGTCGCCGCCGGCCGCCTGGATGGCGGCGATGTCGCTGCCGAAGCTGGAGGAGGCGATCGGCAGGGAGGTGTCGCCGTTCCAGTACGGCGTGCAGGAGCCGACCGAGGGCGTCTGGATGAACGCCATCGTCAGGTACTTGTTGCCGGAGGCGGTGGCCAGCCCGGAGAGGCTGTCGCCGTTGTACGCCTCGAAGTACGGGGCGAAGACGTGGCTGGGCAGTGCGGTGGCGGCGGTGGCCTGCGGGGTGGCGGCGTGCGCGCCGCCGGCGCCGGTCAGCGCCAGGCCGGCCGCGGCGGCGGTGGCGGCGAGTCCGGTGAGCAGGGCGCGGAGTGGTCTGCGAACGGGTCCGGTCATGGACCGCGCTCCCTTCGATGTGGGGGTCCCAGCACAGCGGGCCATGCTGGTCTGGACCAATGCTGACCCATACTGTTTGGTCTGGACCACCCAACTGTCAAGAGCCCTTACAAATAATGCGGTTGACCGGTTCCGGCGCACCGCCGGCCGGCCGGCGCGGACCCCTGTACCGCGCCGACCGACCCGCGTACCGGGCCCCGCCCCGACCCGGGCGCCCCGCCCGAACCGCCGACCGCACCCCCGGCCCGACACCCGGCCCGGGCATGCCGGAGGCCGCCACCGCACCCGCGAGGGGAGCACGCGGCGGCGGCCCCGGACGGCTCACCTCAACGCGGACGGCTCACCTCAGTGCAGGCGGCCGAGCAAGGCGAGCGCGGGGACGAACCGGGCCGCGTCCACGGTGCCGACGCCGGTGGCCATGTCGTAGCCCTTCACCGCGGTGTAACCGGTGACGCCGTCGTAGGAGTTGTTCGTGCCGTCCTTGACGTCGACCACCCCGCCGAACTTTCCGGTGCCCTTGGCGAGGGCGTACAGCGCGGTGTGGATGTCGCCGATCCGGTGCCCGGCGACCTGGTCGGCGAGCGCCACGATGCCGGAGAAGAGCGGGCTGGCCTCGCTGGTGCCGCCGTAGACGTCCCAGCCGACGGCCGTCGGGTCGTAGCTGGAGTACACCCAGGCGCCGCCGTCGACCGCCGCGGACATCGAGATGTCCGGGGTGCCGCGCTGCGCGCCGACCACGTTCCGCACGCCGTTCTGGTACGACGGCCGGGCGAAGACGTGCGACTGGCCGCCGCCGCCGGCGCCGTAGTCGTTGTACACGCTCTCCGGCGCGGTGCGGTTGCCGGCCTCGTCCAGGTGGAGCTGGGTGCCGCCGATGGAGGTGACCAGCGGGTCGGAGGATGGCCAGGAGTTCACCTGGTACGGGTAGTTGGAGCTGCCGTCCTCGGTCGCGTCGGTGGCGCCGCCGTCGCCGGAGGAGCCGAGCACCGTCACGCCGCGCCGCGCCGCGTCCTTGAAGGCGTAGCGCAGGTTCTGGATGCTGGAGAAGTCGCCCTTGTCGAAGCCCGGGAAGGTGTTCTCGGTGGCCCCGAAGCTCTGGGTGATGACGTCGCCGACGCCCTGGTCGATCAGCGCCTTCTCGCCGTCCATCATCTCGGGCAGGCCGGTGACGCCCTCGGTCTCGGCGACGCCGGTCTCCAGCAGCACGATGTGCGCGGCCGGGGCGATCGCGTGCGCCATCTCCACGTCCAGCGTGGTCTCGCCGGCCCAGCCGGTGTGGTCGGGGTTGGTCGGGTCGAAGGGCGGCACGTCGCCCCACTTGACGACCTGCACCGTGGTGCTGGGCATCCCGAACTGCTTGCTGTAGACGTCCAGGTCGTGCTGGATCGTCGGCGAGCCGAAGGAGTCGACGATCACGATCGTCCGGCCCTTGCCCGTCACGCCCGCGCGGTAGAGCGGGTTGAGGTCGTACGCCTGCCGGTACTGCGTGGGCGTGTAGCAGTTGATGCCCCACTCGGCCTGGCACTGGGCGATGGTCAGCGGGCTGCCCGCCCCCTTGACCAGCTCATGTCCGACGACGGCGGGCACCGGCTTCACCGCGGGCGCGGCGTGGCCGGCCGCCGCCGTCGCCGCACCGGTGAGCGGGGCCGCCATCAAGGCGGCGGCGGTCAGGGCGGTGGCTCCTGCCGCGGCGACCACGGCGCGCGGCCGCGGGCGAGGTGTGCGCATGGACTCTCCTTGTGTGGAGGGCTCTTCTGGCATGAGGTGCGGCCGTCACGGAGACGGCCGCGGTGGTCACACCGATAGATCATGCCCAGGACAAGGGAGTTCGCCGTTGGCCATCCGTCGTTTTACCCGAACGGCCGATAATTTTACGACGCCATGACCATGTCATGTCGACCCGACGCAACGTCAGACTCACTACTGCGCAGCCGTCACAGGAGTACGAGGCCGGGAGCGTGCGGCAGCGCGCGGGCGGTGACCCCACAGCGGCCACCAACGCCGATGCGCCGCCCGATCGCGGCCACCAACGCCGATGCGCCGCCTGATCGCGGCCACCGACCCACCACCGACTCCGCGACGGAGCCGCCCCGCAGGGGCACACCGTCAGGACACGATGTCCTTCGTACGGAATCCGCGGAACGCCAGCGCGGTGAGCACCACCGCGTACGACACCGAGACCGAGGTGCCCTCGATCATGCCGGTCCACTCGGTGGCCGGCTGCATCGCGTCGAGCCACGCGAACTGCCAGTGCGCGGGCAGGATGTCGCGCCACCGGTGCAGCGCGGTCACCGCGTCCAGCACGTTGCCGACGATGGTCAGGCCGACCGCGCCGCCCACCGCGCCCAACGGCGCGTCGGTGACCGTGGACAGCCAGAACGCCAGCGCCGCCGTGACCAGCTGGCTGACGAAGATGTACCCGACCGCGATCGCCAGCCGCGCGACGGCGCTGCCCGCCGGCACCGCGCCCCCGGTGGGGAGTTCGAGGTCGCCCCAGCCGTAGGCCACCGTGCCCGCCACGAGTGCCACCAGCGGCAGCAGGACCAGCGCGACCGCGCTGAAGCCGAGCGCGACGGTGAGCTTGACCACGAGCAGCCGGGCTCGCGGCACGGGCGCGGCCAGCAGGTAGCGCAGGCTCGACCAGCCCGCCTCCGACGCGACCGTGTCACCGCAGAACAGCGCGACCGGTACCACCAGTACGAAGCCCGCCGACACGAACAGGCAGGTCGCCGCGAAGTTGGCGCCGGAGGAGGTGGCCGTGTCGATCAGCGTGGGACCGTTGGCACCGTCGCTCGGGGTGCCGCCGATCGCGAACGCGGCCATCAGCACGAACGGCAGCAAAGCGAGCAGGGCGCCGACCACCAGCGTGCGGCGCCTGCGCAACTGCCGGCGGGCCTCCACCCGCAGCCGCAGCGTACGGCCGGCGCGGTAACCGGGCGCGGTGACGGCCCCGGAGACCGCGGGGTCGTCCGGCGGCTCCGGCAGGTCGGGCACGGGTGCGGCGGGCGCGGTGCTCATGCCGAACCTCCGATCAGGGTCAGGAAAGCGTCCTCCAGGCGGCGGTGCGGGCCGACCTGCGCCACCGGCACGCCGAGCCCGACCAGTTCGGCCACCAGCTCGACCGGCGTCGAGCCGTCCGCGATGACGACGAGCAGCCCGCCCTCGGCCGGCACGGCGGTGGCGACCGCGGGCAGCGCGGCCGCCTTGTCCACCAGGTCCGGCGCCAACTCGCCCGCCACGCCGACCAGTACGGTGTCGGTCGAGCCGACGATCTCCGCCACCGGGCCGGAGGTGATCAGCCGCCCGCGGTCCATGACCACCAGATGCGTACAGGTCTGCTCGATCTCCGCCAGCAGGTGGCTGGAGACGATGACGGTCCGGCCGGTGGCGGCATAGCGGATCATCACCTCGCGCATCTCGCGGATCTGCGGCGGATCGAGGCCGTTGGTGGGTTCGTCCAGGATCAGCAGGTCCGGCAGCCCGAGCATGGCCTGCGCGATCGCCAGCCGCTGCCGCATGCCCTGGGAGTACGTCCGCACCGCGCGCTTGAGCGCGTCGCCGAGCCCGGCGATCTGCAACGCCTCGGCGAGATGGGCGTCTTCGGCCGGGCGGCCGGTCGCCTGCCAGTACAGGTCGAGGTTCTGACGGCCGGTCAGATGCGGCAGGAATCCGGCGCCCTCCACGAAGGCGCCGACCCGGGAGAGCACCGGCGCGCCCGGCCGCACCGCCTCCCCGAACACCCTGATCTCGCCCTCGTCCGGCCGGATCAGGCCCATCAGCATCCGCAACGTGGTGGTCTTCCCCGCGCCGTTCGGCCCGAGCAGGCCGAGCACCTGGCCGGGCTCGACCTGGAAGGTCAACTCCCTTACCGCGTAACGGTCCGCGGACTTCGCGTACCGCTTGCTCAGCCCGCTGATCCGCAACGGGACCGCGGCCAGCGCCGGGTCGGCCGGGCGGGGGCGGACCCGGCGGCGGCCGGTGACCAGCAGCGCCACCGCGACCAGCACCGCGACCGGCGGCAGCACCCAGGTCCACCACGGCAGCGCGTTCGCGTCGGCGCCCAGCGCGCTGTCGGTGGGGACGGTGACGGCGGAGCCGGCCAGCGCGACGGTGTAGGTCGCGGGCGCGGCGGGCGTCGCGTAGCCGAGGTCGGTACTGGCCAGCACCACGGCCAGCCGGTGTCCGGCCGCGAACTCGTGGTCGACCGCGGGGAGTTCGACCCGTACGGTGCGGCCCGACGGCGACCCGGCGACCCGTACCGGCGTGGCCAGGCCGGCCGGCAGGACCTGCTTGCCGTCCGGGCCGACGTCGTAGAGCTTCGCGAACAGCACGGCCTCGGGAGCGGTGGTGGACACCTTGACGGTGATCGTCGGGGCGCCGGTGAGGGTGGTGGCACGGTGCAGGGGTGCGGACACGAAGCGGGCCGACTGGCCCGGGAAGTCGACGGCCACGCTCTGCCCCAGCTGGGCGAGTTGGGAGATCGCGCCCGATCCCGGCACCGAGGAGATCGCGGGCGGCGAGCCGCCGGCCGGGTTGGTGATCTGCTGCGGCGAGCCGGTCAGCGGCACGCGCCGGGCGGCGGTGCCGGCCAGTCCCGGGTAGCGGTCCGCGCTCGCGCCGCGCAGCACCACGCTGCCGTCGGTCGCGTTCAGGCCGCCGGTGCGGGTGACGCGGAAGGAGGGGCCGGTGCTGACCCCCTTGTCGCCCTTGAGGTAGCGGTCGAACCACGCGGTGACCCGGCCGTTCACCCGGGCGTCCTCGGTGTTGCCGCCGTCGTGGCCGCCCGCGATCCAGTCGACGGACACCGGGGCGCCGTTCGCCTTGATCGCCTTGGCCATGGCGTCGGACTGGGCGAGCGTGAACAGCGAGTCGGTCTGGCCCTGCACGATCAGCGTGGGCACCTTGATCCGGTTGCCGACCGTGGCCGGGCTCAGCGCGGCGAGCTGCGCGCGGTCCGCGGCGGTGGCCTGGCCGCTTGTGGCGACCCGCTTGTACAGATCGCAGATCGACGGCTCGAACCGGCCGCAGACCGGGTCGGCCGAAGCGCTGTCGGGCGGGGCGGCGCCGGCGGTGGGAGCGGAGCCGGTGGGCGTGGAACCGGTCGGCGCGGAGCCGGTCGGCGCGGAACTGGCAGGCGTGGAGCCGGTGGACGCTGCGGGGGCGTCCGAGGCGGCCGGGGCCGGCGCGTCGCCGGGGGCCGACCCGGACCCGCCGCCGGTGGGGGGCGACGCCTGACCGGTCGTGGCGCCGATGCCCGCCGGGGTGCCACCGGAGAAGAGGATGCCGCTCCACATCTTCTTGTACACGCCGTCGGGCAGCAGCGCGTCCGCGAAGTCCCAGTACGTCTCGCGGGGCGCGATCGCGTCGATCCGCGGATCGTCGCCCGCCGCGAGCAGCGAGACCGCGCCGCCGTAGGAGATGCCGGAGATGCCGACCCGGGGGTCGCCGGGAGCGTCGAGCTGCACGTCGGGGCGGGTGGCGAGCCAGTCGACGAGCCGGCCGACGTCGGCGACCTCGCCGTCCTTCGCGTTGAGTCCGATCCGGCCGCCGGAAGCGCCGAAGCCGCGCGCGGACCAGGTCAGCACCGCGTAGCCGTGCTTCGCCAGCGCCTCGGCCTGGCCGCGCACGTCGTCCTTGGTGCCGCCGAAGCCGTGCGCGAGCAGCACCGCGGGCCGGCGCCGGGTGCCGCCGTCGGTGAAGTACGAGGTGTCCAGCCGCACTCCCCCGGCGCCGGTCAGCATCGCGTCCGTACGGTGCACCGACCCGCTCGCGCCGCCGGCCGTCGCCGTACCCGCGACGATGCCGCCCACCGCGACGACGGCGAACGCCCCCACCGCCGCGAACCACTTCCGCCCGCGCGGCCACCGTAGATCCATCCCCCGATCCTAGGCCGTGTTTTGGAAGTAGCGCCGTCCGCCCAAAGGGCGGGGCCCGTGGCGTCTGGTGCGTGCGATCGCAAGGCGGAGGGTTGTCCTCGT
>NZ_JBIUYR010000012.1:0-288077 GCF_044744625.1 Streptomyces sp. NPDC087270 | reverse complement strand
CCTTCGCGAACTCGTTGATGAAATGTCGACGACCCCACAACTGACGGGTGTAAGCCACCAGACCAGGCCGAGCACCACTGACCGACAAGCCGTACTTGGCCGCGAGCTCCGCCGGACTGAGGCCGTCGTCAAAGGCCGAGGGCACCGGCGGGGCACCGACGGCGACCGCACCATTGTGCGTGGTATCGCTCACAGTTGACACTTTCGTCCTCAAGGTGCGCGCCGGGTGCAGGGGGTCTCCCGGACTGCGCCTGATGCTCTCAGATCCGAGCTTGTCAGATGATCGGGGGTCGACCCAGCCGGGTCAACCGCCATACCGTACGCCAGCGCATGGCCCGCCGGGGACCGCACGGTGTGGCCCAGCCCTCCCGGAAGCCGCCGAACCACGCGCGCAGCGCGGTGCCCGACGGCCTGCGCACCAAGGTGAGCGCCAGCCATACGCCGAGATACACCGGCACCAGGGGCCAGGGCAAGTTGCGCCGGGCCAGCCACACACGGTTTCTGGCCACCAGCCGGTGGTAGACCGCGTGCCGGGCGGGCGAGGTGGCCGGGTGCAGGAGCACCAGGTCGGAGCGGTAGTCGATCATCCAGCCGGCGTCAAGGGCACGCCAGGCCAGATCCGTCTCCTCGTGCGCGTAGAAGAACTGTTCGGGCAGCGCGCCGACCTGCCGGATGACCTCGGTGCGCACCGCGCAGGCACCGCCGAGGAAGGTGGTCACCCGGGAG
The DNA here is from genome assembly GCF_044744625.1 of Streptomyces sp. NPDC087270. NCBI lineage: Bacteria > Bacillati > Actinomycetota > Actinomycetes > Kitasatosporales > Streptomycetaceae > Streptomyces > Streptomyces sp. NPDC087270. The sequence goes on along the minus strand of NZ_JBIUYR010000012.1, from coordinate 287,351 downwards.
TTGCGCATCGGGTCGGACGCGCGCAGCCGGGGCACGTGCCGGCGCTGGGTCTCGCCGGTCTGCGGGTCGGCGATCCGGAAGCTGATGATGCCCAGTTCGGGGTCCCGCGCGAACGCCTGCCGGACCAGCTCACCGGTGTCGTCGCCGGGCAGCAGGCCGTCGTCGTCGAGGAAGAGCACGATGTCGACGTCGCGGCCGCCGGGGCCGAACAGCTCGACGCCGACGTTGCGGCCGCCGGGGATGCCCAGGTTCTCCGGCAGTTCGGCGGTGCGCACGTGCTCGCGCTGCATCACCGGCAGCGGGGAGCCGTTGCCGACCAGCGCCACCTCGATCGGCGCGCCCTGCTGCTTGGCGACGGAGTCCAGCAGGTCCTGCAACTCCGCGGGACGGGTGCCCATGGTGATGATGACGGCGCCGACCGTCAGCGGGGTGCTCACTTCAGCCTGCTCGACGCGAGGACGGAGACGAGGTGGAGCAGGGTCTGCAGCAGCGCGATGCCGGCCAGCACGGCCACGCCGAGCCGGGTGAAGAACAGGTCGCCGCGGATCTGGTCGACGATCGCCAGCAGCAGGATGAGCATCGACGCCTCGATGCCGAGCACCAGCCGGTGGAACTGCAGGGCGGCGGCGGCCCGGCGGGCCAGCGCCATCCCGGAGGAGCGCGGCTCGGACGCCGACTCCTTGACCGGGGGCAGCCCGCCCTGGTGGCGGGCCACGCCGACGAGGTCGGTCTCGGCCTTGATCAGGACCGCGCCGAGCGCGGCGAGCGTACCCAGGAAGGCCCACAGCCAGTCGATCCGGCCGCTGCCCCAGATGTCGGCGGCGCGCATCCCGAAGCCGACCAGCACGGCGGCGTCGGTCAGGTAGGCGCCGACCCGGTCGAGGTAGACGCCGGAGAGCGAGTACTGCTTCTTCCACCGCGCGATCTCGCCGTCGACGCAGTCGAGCAGCAGGTAGAGCTGGACCGCGACCACGCCGAGCACGGCACCGGCTATGCCTGGCACCAGCAGCGCCGGGGCGGCGAGCACGCCGCAGACGGTCATCAGATAGGTCAGTTGGTTGGGCGTGACACGGGTGTTGACCAGGTGCCGGTCGATGCGCAGCGACACCTCGCGCATGTAGAGCCGACCGGCCCAGTGCTCGCCGCTGCGCCGGTCCTTGACGCCCGCCGGATGAACGACGGGGCGCAGCTCAGCTACTGATGGTTTTGGCATAGTCGGCGTATGCGTCCCTGATCTCGGTGGCGGACAGGTCGAGGTGTTCCAGAATCGTGTAACGCCCGGGGCGGGTCTGCGGCGCGTAGCGCACCACGTCGACGAACTCCTGGGCGGTGAAGCCGATCTGCTCGGGCAGCACCGGCAGTCCGTGCCGGCGCAGGGTGTCGGCGATCAGCGCGGACTGCTCGCGGGCACCGCGCAGGTGCATCGCGAAGGCGGCGCCGAGGCCGGCTCCCTCGCCGTGGGCGGGGGCCCGCTGCGGGAAGAGCAGGTCGAAGGCGTGCAGGATCTCGTGGCACGCGCCGGAGGCCGGGCGGCTGTCGCCGCTGACCGACATGGCGAGGCCGGAGAGCACCAGGGCCTCGGCGAGGACGGTGAGGAACTCGTCGTCGCCGATGGTGCCGGGGTGGCGCAGCACCGCCTCGCCGGCGGTGCGGGCCATGGCCGCGGCCAGGCCGTCCACCCGCTCGCCGGTCTCGCGGTGCGACAGTTCCCAGTCGGCGAGCGCGGAGAGGTTGGAGACCGCGTCGCCGATGCCGGCCCGGACGAAGCGGGGCGGCGCCTCCCGGACCACGTCCAGGTCGATCACCAGCGCTATGGGCGTCGGGACGCCGTACGATCCGCTGCCGTTGTCGTTGTCGAGGGTGGAGACCGGCGAGCAGATGCCGTCGTGCGAGAGGTTGGTGGCGACCGACACCATCGGCAGCCCGACCCGCGCGGCGGCGTACTTCGTCGCGTCGATGATCTTGCCGCCGCCCAGGCCGACCACGGCGTCGTAGTGGCTGCCGCGCATCGCCTCGGCGAGCTTCACGGCCGCGTCGATGGTGCCGCCGGCCACCGGGAACCAGTCCGCGCCGGGCAGTTCGGGGGCCAGCCGCTCGCGCAGGCGGGCGCCCGAGCCGTCGCTGACCGCGATGGCGATCTTGCCGGCCGCCGAGATCCGCTGGTCGGCCAGGAGCCGGGAGAGGTCGGCGAGCGCGCCCCTGCGGATGTCGACGACGACCGGCGAGGGAACCAGCCGGGTCAGTACTGGCACGCGATCTCCCGTCCACGGGCGAGGTCGGCGTGGTTGTCGATCTCGACCCACGGGATGTCGCCGACCGGCGCCACGTCCAGGGTGTGGCCGCGGTCGACCAGTTCCTGGTAGCCGTCCTCGTAGTACAGGTCCGGGTCGCGCTCGTAGGTGGCCTTCAGCGCGTCGGCGAGGTCGGCGGCCGCGTCGGCCTCGATCAGGGTGACGCCGATGTACTCGCCGGTGGCCGCGGCCGGGTCCATCAGCTTGGTGATCCGGCGCACCCCGCGGCCGGGCTCGGTGACGACCTTCATCTCCTCGTCCGCGAGCTTCTTGACGGTGTCCAGCGCGAGGATGATCCGGCGGCCCTCGCCGCGGGCGGCCAGCAGGGTCTGCTCGACGGAGACCGGGTGCACGGTGTCGCCGTTGGCCAGAATCACACCCTCCCGGAGCACGTCGCGGGCGCACCACAGGGAGTAGGCGTTGTTCCACTCCTCGGCCTTGTCGTTGTCGACGAGGGTCAGTTCGACGCCGTAGCGGGCCTCCAGGGCCGTCTTGCGCTCGTACACCGCTTCCTTGCGGTAGCCGACCACGACGGCGGCCCGCTTGATGCCGACCGCGGCGAAGTTCCCCAGCGTGAGGTCGAGTACGGTCGGGCCGTCCGCGGCGCCGTCCGGTCCGACCGGCACCAGCGCCTTCGGCAGCGTGTCCGTGTACGGCCGCAGACGCCGTCCTGCGCCTGCCGCCAGCACCAGGCCGATCATGCGGGTTCTCCTGATTCGTCGTGTACGGCGGGCGCCCCGGAGGACACCCAGAAGCGGATGCTCTCGGTGACGACGAGCAGCGCGAGTACGGCGGCCAGCACCGTCAGCGCGACGGTGAAGCCGGTGCGGTGGGCTCCTGTGACCAGGGCCGCCGACAGGACGGCCACCAGCAGCGCCCGGCCCTCGTGTCCGCCCGCCGCCCGCACCAGCGCGCGGGGCGGCGCTCCGGTGCCGCCGCGGATGCGGTACACCGTGTCGTAGTGATGGTAGGCGACCGCGGCCACCAGCCCGAATGCGGCGGGCAACGCCCCGTTCACCTGGGAGACGGCCGCCAGTGCCAGCACCGCGCCGTACTCGCCGGCCCGGAAGAACGGCGGCACCAGCCAGTCCAGCGCGCCCTTCAGCGGCCGGGCGACAGCGATCCCGCTGGTCACGACGTAGAGCGCGGCGGCCGCGACCACCCACCAGGTGCCGCGGGCGGCCAGTGCGGCGGTCGCGGTGAGCGCGCCGGCGCCGATCGCGGCGAGCAGCGGCGGCGCGAAGGCGGGCAGCCGCCGGGCGAGCGGGGCGGTGACGCGTGCCACGGCCTCGGCCAGCGGTCCGCTGTCGGCGAGGTCGGCGAGCGCCTGGGCGGCCCGGTCGGTCCGCTTCGCCTTCCGGGTGAGCGAGCGCAGCACCCGGCCGGCGGTGGTGTAGCAGGCGGCGAGGCCGCAACCGATCAGCAGGACCACGAAGGTGATCCGGGGCGTGGTGGCGGCGGTCAGCACCGCGATCAGGAACCAGCGCTCGCCGATCGGCAGCACGATCATCCGGCGCACCCACACGGTCCAGCCGACGCTGTCCAGCCGCCCGGACAGGGCGGCGGTGGGGCTGGTGTTGGCGGCGGCGTCGTGGTTGGCCTCGTTGAAGGAGAAGTCCACGACGTGCCGGCAGGTCTGGAGCACCATCGCGCCCAGCGCCAGCGCCCACACGTCGTCATGGCCGCCGCGGGCCGCGCCCAGCGCCAGGCCCGCGTAGTACGCGTACTCCTTGGCGCGGTCGAAGGTCGCGTCCAGCCAGGCGCCGAGCGTGGAGTACTGCAGGGAGTAGCGGGCGAGCTGGCCGTCGGTGCAGTCCAGGACGAACGAGGCGAGCAGCAGCACCCCGGCGGCGACGTAGCCGACCCGGGTGCCGGTGGCCGCGCAGCCGGCGGCGATCAGCGCGACCAGCAGGGACGCGGTGGTGACCTGGTTGGGGGTCAGGCCGCGCCGGGCGCACCAGCGCGCGATGTAGCGGGAGTAGGGGCTGATGAAGTGCGTGGTGAAGAAGCCGTCGCGGGACTTCACCGCGCTGCGCAGCCGTACCGCCTCCTCGTCCACGCCGGCGATCGCGTCGGCGGCGGCGGCCTGCTCCTGCGGGCCGCGGGCCACCCGGGCCACCAGCACGCCCAGTTCCGGCCGGTACGGTTCGGCGCCCTGCCGGCCCAGTTCCCCGGCGAGCAGGTCGGCGAGCACGTCGCCGTCGGAGACGGTGGCGGTGGGCGCGCCGCCCTGCGCCGCGGCCGGGCCGGCCGCCACCACCGGGGCGGCGGCGTTTCCGGCCAGGTCGGCGAGCGCCCTGGCCAGGGCCGGGCGCGCGGCGGTCTGCACGGCCAGCGCGCCGGGCACGGCGCCGGCGTCGAAGCGGGGGTCGGTCAGCGCCAGCCGCAGGGCGTGGCGGTGGCCGCGGAAGCGGCGGTCGACGACCGCGACGCGCTCGGCGGGCGGCGCGCCGGCGACGCGCTCGGCCACCGCGCGCGGCCCGTCGGCCTCCACGACCTGGAATCCCAGGGCCCGCAGGTCGTCCGCGAGCGGCGACGGCGTCCCGGCGTCGGGCGGGCCGGTGAGAATTGCGGTCGACAGAGGAACCCACTCCCTGAATGCGTACGAAGGCGCACCGGCGAGGCCGCGGCAGGCGGCTCCGGGCCGGACACGACGGCGAGGTTATCGGATGCGGGTCGGCAGTCGTTCACTGCGTGTTCGCCTGAACTTGGCCCGTCCGGTGTGATCATCATCCTCGATTCCGGGCGCCCGTCACAACATTGGGGCATCCATGCCTCCTCACCACCTCGCGGATCACTGTCGGCGACAACTGAGGGTCACCTCACCACCGCAGGTCACCGCACATGACAACGGTCTCCAGTATCGGCTTGCCCACGGTGGGTAACCGGTGTTGACTGGCCGCCGGGACCACGCGAGCAGACGTTCTGCGGGCGTCATCAGCATGCGGAAGGGGGCCTCGCCGATGGGCGCAGGGATCGGCCACAGCCACGGGAACGGCCATGGCCATCAGCACGGCCCGGTCGCCGCCACCGCCGGCGGCGCGCACCGCGGACGGCTGCGGATCGCCCTGTCGATCACCCTGCTGGTGCTGGCCACCGAGGTGGCGGGCAGCCTGCTCACCGGTTCGCTCGCGCTGCTCGCCGACGCGGGCCACATGGCCACCGACGCGGCGGGCCTGGCGATGGCGCTGCTCGCCGTACACGTCGCCGCCCGGCCGCCGAGCGAGCGCCGCACCTTCGGCTACGCCCGCGCCGAGATCCTGGCCGCGGGGCTCAACGCGCTGCTGCTGCTCGCCGTCGGCGTCTTCATCTTCTACGAGGGCGTGCGCCGCCTGATCACCCCGCACGGCATCGACGGCGGCGCCACGATCGTCTTCGGTGTGATCGGCCTGGTGGCGAACTCGGTGTCGCTGGTGGTGCTGATGGCCGGCCAGAAGGAGAGCCTGAACGTCAGGGCCGCCTTCCTGGAGGTGATGGCCGACGCGTTCGGCTCGCTCGCGGTGGTGGCGGCCGCGGTGACCTACCTCGTCAGCGGCTGGCGGCAGGCCGACGCGGTGGCCTCGCTGCTGATCGGCGTGCTGATCGTGCCGCGCATCTGGCAGCTCCTGCGCGAGGTGCTGGACGTCCTGCTGGAGGCGGCGCCCAAGGGCGTGGACATGCGGCAGGTGCGGCGGCACATCGAGACGCTGCCGGGCGTCGAGGGGCTGCACGACCTGCACGTGTGGACCATCACCTCGGGCCTGCCAGTGCTGTCCGCGCACGTGGTGGTGAGCCAGGACGTGCTCGACGCGGTGGGGTACGAAAAGATGCTGCACGACCTCCAGGGCTGCCTCGGCACGCACTTCGACGTCGAGCACTGCACGTTCCAGCTCGAACCGGCCGGGCACGCGGCCCACGAGCCCGGGCTGTGCCGCTGACGGCGCCCGGTGCCGCCGGGTGACCACCTGCGCGCCTCCGGGCGCCGGTGCGGCGAGGCGGTGCGGGCGCGGAGCAGACGCGGCGGTGAGGCAGACTAAGGGCCTGTCGTTTGGATCTCCGCGGGCTGAAGGAGCGGTGCCCGGATTTCACCGCACAGATCCGAACGACGGGCCCTTAGGGCTTGTCGTCGAACGCGAAGGATGGAAATGCCAACCAGTCCTGCCACCGGCCGACCCGGCTCCCCCGCCACCGTGCCGTCCCCGAACGGGGTAGCAGAACCGATCATGCTCGAACTGGTCGACGAGAACGGCGTCACCATCGGCACGGCGGAGAAGCTGTCGGCGCATCTCGCGCCCGGCCGGCTGCACCGGGCGTTCTCGGTCTTCCTCTTCGACGACGAGGGCCGGCTGCTGCTCCAGCGCAGGGCGCTGAGCAAGTACCACTCCCCCGGCGTGTGGTCCAACACCTGCTGCGGCCACCCGTACCCCGGCGAGCAGCCGTTCGTGGCCGCGGCCCGGCGCACCGCCGAGGAGCTGGGGGTCGCGCCGGTGCTGATGCGCGAGGCGGGCACGGTCCGCTACAACCACCCGGACCCGGCCTCGGGCCTGGTCGAGCAGGAGTACAACCACCTCTACGTCGGCCTGGTCCGCGACCCGCTGCGGCCGGACCCGGAGGAGATCGGCGAGACGCTCTTCGCCACTCCCGACGAGCTGGCGAAGCTGCGCGAGGACGGCCCGTTCTCGGCGTGGTTCCAGACCGTGCTGGACGCGGCGCTGCCCGCGGTACGCGAGGTGACCGGCACCGCGGGCTGGTGACCGGCACCGCGGGTCGGTGACCGCAGGCTCGGGTCGGTAACCGGCCGTACGGGTCGGTGAACGGCTATACGGGCGGGTGTCGCGCCAGGTCGCGGCCCCGCCCGGTCAGGACGTGAGCGGGCGCAGCGGGAGCGCCGCCCAGATCACCTTGCCGCCGCCCGGGGTCTGCGCGATGTCGCAGGAGCCGCCCGCCTCGTCCGTGATCGTCTTGACCAGCACCAGGCCGCGCCCGCCGGTGCGCGCGTGGTCGGTCTCCAGCGCCTTCGGCCGGTACGGGTGGTTGTCCTCCACCGCGATCCTGATCCACTCGGGGCCCACCGCGAGCTCGACCGCGACCTCGGGCGAGAGCACCGCGGCGTGCTTCACCGCGTTGGTGACCAGCTCGGAGACGATCAGCAGCAGGCCGAAGAGCGTGTCGTCGTCGATGGGGACGCCCTGCTCGTGGACGAGCGCGCGCACGCCCCGCCGCACCTGCGGCACCGAGGCGTCGACCGTGGGAGCGGTGAACCGCCACACCCCTTCGTACGGTCGTGGAACCGGAGCCGGTGTCGGGGCCTGACCGAGCGGGACACTCCCGCGGACCTCCATGACCGCACCCACCATCGCTTTCGCGTGACATCGTCCGACAGGACCTGCCGAGGCGTCCGCCCGGGGAACCGTGGCTGCCGGGAGGACCGGGAGAATCAGCCTCACCCGTCGAGTGTCCGCGTCTGTTGCACCTGCACGTGCAGGAGACCGCAACTCCACGACTTTGCGCGTTTCGCGATCGGATCGGACCGGAGGCGATCGGCTGCGCGTCGGATACCGACCGCCGGGTGTGTGGTCGGGGCGGTCGGGGCCGGGGCGGCACGCGTGGTTAGGATCGTCCGGCGGCACCTGGACGGTGCTCGTGCACGCACGAAGGAGCACCTGATGTCCCGGTTCGGCCCCGGTCTGCTGGTGAGCACCGAGGACGGTGCCGCGACCGTCACCCTCAGCAACTCGGCACGGCGCAACGCGATGACGCTCGGCATGTGGCGGGCGCTGCCCAGGGTGCTGGCCGGGCTGGCCGCCGACCCCGGAGTACGGCTGGTGGTGCTCACCGGCGAGGGCGAGGCGTTCAGCGCGGGTGCGGACATCTCGGAGCTGGCCGATCCCGAGGGGCGGCGGGCCGCGCAGGAGGCCGCGCTCGCGGCCGAGGAGGCGCTCGCGGCGTTCCCCAAGCCCACGGTGGCCGCGGTGCGCGGTTTCTGCGTCGGTGGCGGCTGCCAGCTCGCGGTCGCCTGCGATGTGCGGTTCGCCGCGCGGGGGGCGCGGTTCGGGGTGACCCCGGCCCGGCTCGGCATCGTCTACCCGGCTGCCTCCACCCGGCGCCTTGTCGCTCTCGCGGGGTCCGGCACCGCGAAGTACCTGCTGTTCTCCGCGGAGCTGATCGACGAGGAGCGGGCGCTGCGGACCGGTCTGATCGACGAGGTGGTCTCCGACGGGGACGAACTGGACGCGCGGGTGCGCCGGTTCGCGGAGGTCCTCACGAGTAGGTCGAGGCTCACGCAGGCCGCCGCGAAGGAGTTCGCGGCGGGGGAGCCGTCTGCTGAGCGTGTCGCCTACTGGGCCCGGCAGGCCGCGGAGAGTTCTGAGGCGGCGGAAGGGGCCGAGGCGTTTCTCGCGGGGGGTTGGGCTTCGGCGACGCCCCGCCCTGCTCCGTAAGACCGTCACGCGACCTTCTCGGGGCTCGGGCTCCCCCGGGGCAGCCCACGCCCCACCCTGCCCCGTCAGGCCGTCACGCGACCTTCTCGGCGCTGTGGCTGGTCGCGCCGTTCCCCGCGCCCCTGATATTCGCTCGGGCTCCCCCGGCGCAGCCCCGCCCCACCCGGCCCCGTCAGGCCGTCACGCGACCTTCCGCCCGCTGCGGCTGGTCGCGCCGTTCCCCGCGCCCCTGATATTCGCTCGGGCTCCCCCGGCGCAGCCCCGCTCCACCCGGCCCCGTCGGGCCGTCGCGCGACCTTCCGCCCGCTGCGGCTGATCGCGCAGTTCCCCGCGCCCCTGATATCCGCTCGGCTCCTCCGCGCCTCGGCCGCGCTCCTGATATTCGCTCGGCTCCTCCGCACCTCGGCTGCGCCCCTTGGGGAATGCTCGGCTTTGTCAGGCCACGCGGGTGGCTCCGGGGCGTTCGCGTTTGGTGGGGCCCTGGGGCATCGCGGGGTGGCGGCCGAGGAGGAGGACACCGGCGACGACGGCGGCGAGGCCGGCGGCTTGGAAGGCGAGGGCGAGGGGGGTGACGCGGATCTGGTCGCCGAGGAAGCCGATTCCGCAGGCGATGCCGGCGAGGGGCTGGGCGGCGGTGAGGGCGGGGAGGGACATGCGGAGGGGGGCGGCCTCGAAGGCGGACTGGACCAGGAGTATGCCGGTGATGCCGATGCCGAGGACGGCGTAGGGCTGCCAGCTCACGAGGAGCTGGTCGAGCCCGTCGTCCTCGACGATGGACCCGCAGATGCGGGTGAGGGCGTCCTGGAGGCCGTAGATCAGGCCGGCGGCGAGCGCGAGGAAGGTGGCCTCGGAGGACGGCTGGAGGCCCTTCGCGTAGAGGGTGACCAGGAGCGCGAGCCCGGCCACGATGCCGAACACCAGCCAGTGCCGCAGCGCGCTCGCGACGTGCCCGCCGCTGTGCGGCTGCCCGGCGACGATGAACGCGGTCACGCCGAGCGCGAGCAGCGCCACCCCGCCCCAGCCGCTCCAGCCCAGCGGTTGGCGGGTGAGCCAGCGCGACAGCGCCATCGCGAACAGCAGGTTCGTGGCGGTGAGCGGCTCGACCAGGGACACCTCGCCGTGGGTGAGCGCGATCGCGCTGAGCACCTGGCCGGCGACCATGAACCCGACGCCCAGCAGCCAGTCCGGCATCCGGATGAGGTCCAGCAGCAGCCGGAACGAGAGGATGTCCGCCCGCGGCGCACGGGCCGCCGCGCGCTGCTGCAGCACGAACCCCAGGCCCAGACAGCAGGCGGCACCTACGCCGAGCAGGAACACGGCCACGCCGTCACTGTAGCTCCCGGACCTGGGCACGTCCGGCGTTGGCGACCTCCGGCCCGGCGCGTGGCGCCGGTCAGGGCAGCGCGCTCGGCACGGTCTGCGCGCCCTCCCACACCGTGAGGAAGGCCAGCCGCAGGCACGCGGCGAGCGCCGGGTGCTCGATGTAGAGCGCGGTGGTCGCGTCGGTGCCGGCCACCGGGTCGGGCATGTCGCACAGGACGAGCGACGCGTCGGCCACCACCAGCTTCAGCGGCAGCTCCGCGGCGAACCGGCTCTCCTCCCCCGCCGCGCCGAACCTCCGCACGTTCTCCAGCACTTCGCCGTCGGCCAGCGCCTCGTTGGTGTAGATCGCCCGGACCGAGCCGCCGGAGCGGCGCAGCCGCCGGACGACCTTGATGCCGGTGGCGTTCAGCGGGGAGGCGACGAAGGGCGGCTTGCAGAAGCTCAGCAGCTCCTGCCGGGCCTGCGCCTGGATGTCGGCGAACGCCTCGGCGATCGACTTCGGGTCGCGCAGGATCTCCACGTAGTCCATCGGCACGGTCTGGGTGCGGCCCTCGGTCCAGACCGGCAGCAGCGCGGCGGTGAGCGCGGAGGACATCCGGTCCAGCCGCTCCAGGGTCTCGCGCTGGTGGGCCATCAGCCGGGCGACGGCGAGTTCGGGCGCGACCGCGGAGAAGGTGGCCACCCGGCCCGGCCGGGTGGTGGCCAACCGCCGCCTGACCAGCGCGTCGAGCACGTCGTAGACCCGCTGCCGCGGAACGTCCGCCTCGCGGGCGACCTCGGCCGCGGTGTAGGACTCGCGGCGGACCAGAGCGAGGTAGACCCGGGCCTCGTAGCGCGCCAGACCCAGTGCGACCAGGTCGCCGACTGGCTCTTCCTCCGTCTCCATGAACGACGACCGTATACGGCGGAGATCGTCCGGCGGAAGCGACCGGGGGGACACTCGGGCACAAGTCGAGGGCAATCCTTTACCAACACCCGGTAGTTCCTTGACGATACTCCTCACTACCTTCATCTCGTCACCACTCAACGGGGTGGCAGTGAACAGAAGTTGGCATCGGCTCCACCTGTTCCACGGGCTCCACACATTCCACCGGCTCCATCAGTGTCGCCCGTTTCCGCCCGCTCCACCCCGTTCACTCGCACCCCCGTTCCACCTCCGCCCCACCAGTGCACGTGCGCCACGCGAAGTCCAGGCGCGCCATGGCATGGCTTGTCATGCTCTTGACATATTCGGCCATGGACGCCCTCGTCAGGATTTCCCCCCCATGGAGGGCAGTTCATTGCAGCTCAGTACCGGCCCGGTCAGACGGGTCTTCCGGCGCGCGACCATCGCGGCGGTCGCCGCGGGCGCGCTCCTGACCGGCGGCATGTACGCCGCCACCGCCGCCACCGCGGCTCCCGCCACCAGCACGACCTCCGCCGCCGCCCCCGCGGCGAGCGGCAACGGCACCGCGGCCGTCGGCCCCGCCGCCGGCAAGGACGCCCAGCACCTGTGCGCGACCCCCAGCAAGGGCCAGATGGCCTGTATGGCGCTGGCCCGTACCGACGTCGCGCACCACCTCGGCATCTCCCCGAACGCGACCCCGTCCGGCTACGGCCCCACCGACCTGACGAGCGCCTACGCCCTGCCGAGCGGCGGCTCCGGCCAGACGGTCGGCATCGTGGACGCCCAGGACGACCCGAACGCCGAGGCGGACCTGGCCACTTACCGCTCGCAGTACGGCCTGCCGGCCTGCACCACGGCCAACGGCTGCTTCAAGAAGGTCAACCAGACCGGCGGCACCAGCTACCCGACCGCCGACTCCGGCTGGGCCGGGGAGATCTCCCTCGACCTGGACATGGTCAGCGCGGTCTGCCCGCAGTGCCACATCCTGCTCGTCGAGGCGACCAGCGCGAGCATGAGCGACCTGGGCACCTCGGTCAACGAGGCGGTCACCCTCGGCGCGAAGTACGTCTCCAACAGCTACGGCGGCGGCGAGTCCTCCTCCGACTCCAGCTACGACTCGTCATACTTCAACCACCCGGGCGTCGCCATCACCGTCAGCGCCGGTGACGAGGGCTACGGCGCGGAGTACCCGGCCGCCTCGAAGTACGTCACCGCGGTCGGCGGCACGGCGCTCAACCGCGCCAGCGGCACCACCCGCGGCTGGACGGAGTCCGTCTGGAACACCTCCAGCTCCGAGGGCACCGGCTCCGGCTGCTCGTCCTACGACGCCAAGCCCACCTGGCAGACCGACACCGGCTGCTCCAAGCGCACCATCTCCGACGTCTCCGCGGTCGCCGACCCGGCCACCGGCGTGGCCGTCTACGACTCCTACGGCGCCAGTGGCTGGCAGCAGTACGGCGGCACCAGCGCCTCGTCGCCGATCATCGCCTCGGTCTACGCCCTGGCCGGCACCCCGGCCGCCGGCACCACCCCGGCGTCCTACCCGTACGCGCACACCGGCTCGCTCAACGACGTGACCAGCGGCTCCAACGGCAGCTGCAGCGGCAGCTACCTGTGCACCGCCGGTCCCGGCTACGACGGCCCGACCGGCCTCGGCACGCCCAACGGCACCGCTGCCTTCACCAACGGCGGCTCGACCGGCGGCAACACCGTGACGGTCACCAACCCGGGCAACCAGTCCACCCAGACCGGCACCGCGGCGAGCCTCCAGATCCAGGCCAGCGACTCCGCCTCCGGCCAGACCCTCAGCTACAGCGCGTCCGGCCTCCCGGCCGGCCTGTCGATCAACGCCTCCACCGGGTTGATCTCCGGCACCCCGACCACCGCGGGCACCTCCAGCGTCACGGTCACCGCCAAGGACGGCACCAACGCGTCCGGCTCGACGTCCTTCAGCTGGACCGTGAGCACCTCCGGCGGGGGCGGCGGCTGCACGGCCTCCCAGCTGCTGAGCAACCCGGGCTTCGAGTCCGGCACCACCGGCTGGACCTCGTCCTCGGGCGTGATCGACAACAGCACCGACGCCCCGGCGCACTCGGGCTCCTACAAGGCGTGGTTCGACGGCTACGGCACGACCCACACCGACACGCTCTCCCAGTCGGTGACGATCCCCGCCACCTGCACCAGCGCGAGCCTGTCCTTCTACCTCTACATCAGCACGGACGAGACGGGTTCGACCGCGTACGACAAGTTCACCGTCGCGGCCGGCTCCAGCACGCTCGCCACGTACTCCAACGTCAACGCGAGCAGCGGCTACGTGCTGAAGACGGTCAACGTCTCCTCCCAGATCGGCAAGACCTTCACCCTCAAGTTCACCGGCTCGGAGGACTCCCTCTACGCCACGTCGTTCCTGCTGGACGACACGGCGGTCAACGTGAGCTGATCCACCGCGCTCCGGCGCACCGAGACCACGTGGTCCGGGCCGCACATGAGGCGGCCCGGGCCACGTGACCATGTCCGGGGAGCCGCGTCCGGGGAGCCTCGTCCGGGGTGGAGCGCGGGGTGGAGCGCGCCCCGGGCTCCCTCACGTGGCCGCCGTCAGGCGCCGGCGCAGGCGGGTGGCGTCGCGGGCGGGCGGGAGGCCGTAGTGGCGGCGGTACTCGCGGTTGAACTGGGTGGCGCTGGCGTAGCCGACCTCTTCCGCGACCAGGACCGCGGTGGTGCCGCCGGTGATGAGGCGGCGACGGGCCTCCTGGAGCCGCAGGTGCTTCTGGAAGCGCAGCGGGCTCATGCCGGTGGCGGCCTTGAAGTGCCGGTGCAGCGTGGCGGGGCTCATGTGGGCGACGGCGGCGATCGCCTCGACGGTGAGCGGCTCGCGGAAGTGCGCACATATCCAGGCGGCCGCGGCGCGCACCCGGGAGGCGGCCGTGTCGGCCGGGGTCAGCCGGCGCAGCATCGGGCCGAGCGGACTGCCGAGCAGCCGGTAGAGGATCTCCGCCTCGATCCTGGGGGCGAGCGCGCCGATGTCGTCAGGGGTGTCGAGCAGCCGCACCCAGCGGGTGACCGCGTCCACGATCTCCGGGGTCATCGGCGCGGAGATCTGCCCGTCCTGGCTCGCGGGCGCGAGCGGCCGCCGGTCCGCGCCCTCCAGTTCGAGCAGCAGGTCGGCGAGCACCCCTCCGTCCAGCCGCATCACCGCGGCCCGGTAGGGCAACTGCTCGAAGACGGCGGTGACCGGCAGGATCAGCGAGTTGAAGAACATCTCGCCGCGCCGGGTCCCCCAGCTCCGCTCGCCCGCGGTGGAGTGCTTGGCGCCCTCGGCGATGAAGCAGATCATCGGCACGTAGAGCAGGTCCGCCGGCGGGACGGGTGCGTCGAGGGCGACCACGGTCAGGCGTGGCACCGCGCTGTCGCACCACATGCCGTCGCTGTGCCGGGCGACGGCCGCCGCGAGCTGGTCCACCGTGGCGCTCCTTCCGATCCGGTTGAGAGTATCGGGCAACAATATGCGATCAGCGCCCCATGCCCCGGAGCGGCTGTCTTCCTAGTGTGGAGGCATGGCACACAGCAACGAGACCGGCCAGGACGACACGGCCGGCCGGAACCGGATGAACGGTACGAGCAAGACGAGCGGCACGCGTGCCGGCGGCGGAGGCGGCACGGACGGTACGGGCGGGACCGGCGAGACCGGCGAGACCGGCGAGACCGGCGGCGGGGCGCTGCCGCAGCGCCGGCTCGGCACCCAGGGCCTGGAGGTCGGCGCGATCGGGCTGGGCACGATGGGCATGACGATGGCGTACGGCTCGGGCGACGAACCCGGCGGCATCGCGACCATCCGGCGGGCCCGGGAACTGGGCGTCACCTTCTTCGACACCGCCGAGCTGTACGGCATGGGCACCGGCAGCAACGAGCGCCTGCTCGGCCGCGCGGTACGGGACTTCCGCGACGAGGTGGTGATCGCCACCAAGTTCGGCTTCGACCTCACCGACCCGGAGCACGTCGGCACCCGGCTCGACAGCCGGCCCGCGCACATCCGCGAGGTGGCCGAGAACAGCCTGCGGCACCTGGGCACCGACCGGATCGACGTGCTGTACCAGCACCGCGTCGACCCCGACGTCCCGATCGAGGACGTGGCCGGCACCGTCGGCGAGCTGATCGCCGAGGGCAAGGTGCGCTTTCTCGGGCTCAGCGAGGCCGGCCCGGACATCATCCGGCGCGCGCACGCGGTGCATCCGGTGTCGGTGCTCCAGACCGAGTACTCGCTCTTCGAGCGCGCCGTGGAGGCCGATGTGCTGCCGGTGGTACGCGAGTTGGGCATCGGCTTCGTGCCGTACTCGCCGCTGGGCCGCGGGTTCCTCACCGGTGCGGGCAAGCCGGCCGCGGAGTACCCGGCGGACGACATGCGCAGTTGGGACGACCGCTGGCAGCCGGGCAACTACGAGCGGAACGTGGCCGCCGTCCGCGAGTTGACCGCGCTCGCGGAGGGCAAGGGCATCACGGTGACGCAACTGGCGCTGGCCTGGCTGCTGGCGCAGGGCGAGGGCATCGTGCCGATCCCGGGCACCCGCAGCCCGCGGCGGCTGGCCGAGAACGTCTCGGCGGCACGGGTCGCCCTGACGCCGCAGGACCTCGCCCGGGTCCGGGAGATCCTGCCGCGCGGCGCGGCCGGGTCGCGGTATCCGGAGGAGATGATGCCGTCCTGGTGAGGCCGCCCCGACGAGTGCGGCCGGCACGCTCGCTGCCCGGGAGGACCGGGTGACCCGCTCCCGCTGACGCGTTCCGCGGCGCCGGACGGCTCCCCCCGCCGGCCGGCGCCCGGTGGCTCGCGTCAGTGCTCGGTGATGCGCCCCTCGGCCACCTCGATACGGCGGGTGGTGTGCACCGCCTCGAGCATCCGGCGGTCGTGGGTGACGAGCAGGAGCGTGCCCTCGTACGAGGCGAGCGCGGACTCCAGTTGCTCGATCGCGGGCAGGTCGAGGTGGTTGGTGGGCTCGTCGAGGACGAGGAGGTTGACGCCCCGGGCCTGGAGCAGGGCGAGCGCGGCGCGGGTGCGCTCGCCCGGGGAGAGGGTGGCGGCGGGGCGCAGCACGTGCGCGGCCTTCAGCCCGAACTTGGCCAGCAGGGTGCGGATGTCGGCGGGTTCGAGGTCGGGCGCGGGCGCCCGGAACGCGTCGAGCAGCGTGTCGTCGCCGCGGAAGAGCCCGCGGGCCTGGTCGATCTCACCGACCACCACGCCCGGGCCGAGGGCCGCGTGCCCCTCGTCCAGGGGCAGCCGGCCGAGGAGGGCGGCGAGCAGCGTGGACTTGCCGGAGCCGTTGGCGCCGGTGATCGCCACCCGGTCCGCCCAGTCGATCTGGAGGTCGACCGGCCCGAACCGGAAGGCGCCGCGCCGCACTTCGGCCTGCCGCAGGGTGGCGACCACGGCGCCGGAGCGGGGCGCGGCGGCGATCTCCATCCGCAGCTCCCACTCCTTGCGTGGCTCCTCGACGGTGTCCAGCCGCTCGATCATCCGGTCGGTCTGGCGGGCCTTGGCGGCCTGCTTCTCGCTGCTCTCCGTCCGGGCCTTGCGGGCGATCTTGTCGTTGTCGGGCTGCTTGCGGACGGCGTTGCGCAGGCCCTTGTCCATCCAGCCGCGCTGCATCCGGGCCCGGGCCTCCAGGCCCGCCTTGGTGTCGGCGTACTCCTCGTACTCCTCCCGGGCGTGCCGCCGGGCGATCTCGCGCTCCTCCAGGTAGGCCGCGTAGCCGCCGCCGTACGTGGTCACCTGCTGCTGGGCGAGGTCGAGTTCGACCACGCGGTTGACGGTGCGGGCCAGGAACTCGCGGTCGTGGCTGACCAGGACGGTGCCGGCGCGCAGGCCCGCGACGAACTTCTCCAGCCGCTCCAGCCCGTCCAGGTCGAGGTCGTTGGTGGGTTCGTCCAGCAGGAACACGTCGTAGCGGCTGAGCAGCAGCGAGGCCAGGCCGGCGCGGGCGGCCTGGCCGCCGGACAGCGCCCGCATCTGCGCGTCGAGGCCCACCCCGAGGCCGAGCGAGCCCGCGGCCTCCTCCGCCCGCTCGTCCAGGTCGGCGCCGCCGAGGTCCAGCCAGCGGTCCAGGCTCTCCGCGTACGCGTCGTCGGCGCCGGGCGCCTCGTCCACCAGGGCCTGGGTGGCCGCGTCCAGCGCGGCCTGCGCGGCCGCGACCCCGGTACGGCGGGCCAGGAAGGCCCGTACGGTCTCGCCTTCCCTGCGGTCCGGCTCCTGCGGCAGGTACCCGACGTTCCCGGTCGACGGCGACAGCCGCACCGAGCCGTCCTCGGGGGTGCCGATCCCGGCGAGCAGCCGCAGCAGCGTGGACTTGCCGGCTCCGTTGGCTCCCACGAGGCCGACCACGTCGCCGCCGGCGACCACCAGGTCGAGCCCGCTGAACAGTGCCCGGTCGCCGTGCCCGGCGGCGAGGTTCTTCGCTACAAGTGTCGCGCTCATCAGGCCGGGGATCTTACCGTCTCCCCCCGGGCTCCCGCCGCTCCATTACCCCCGCCGCGCCCGGCCCTGCCCGGCCCGGCCCGGATCTGCCCTGCCCTGCCCGTCAGGGTCTGGACCCGACCAGGCCGGCGTCGTAGGCGAGCCGTTGCCGATCGCGACGAGGACCTCGCGCTCGCGTTCGCTGAGGTCCTTCAGCCGGGGGTCCTGGGCCCCGGCCGGGTCGTTCGCAGCGAGCACCTGGTGGGCGTAGGCGTCCAGCAGCCGTCGGGTCAGGCTCGGCGCCACCACGGCCTCGCCGGTGGCCACCGCCTGGATGCCCGCCACGAGCTCCTCCGGGCGGGCGTTGGACCGTCTGCTCCCAGCAGCCTTCCCCCGCGCGCTGCAACGTCTCCACGCTCGTCACCGTGCGCATCGTGAAGACGAAGGAGAAGTGCCCGGGCCGGTAGGGCCGGATCAGGTGCGGAGCGCGGCCGGCAGGTCGTGGAGGGTGCGCAGGACACGGATGCCGTCGGCGGGCGGGGAGTCCGGGGCGCCGGGGTCGCGCCGCACCCAGTACGCCCGAAGGCCGGCGTCCCGGGCGCCGAGGGCGTCCACGGCGTAGTCGTCGCCGACGTACGCGACCTGGTGGGGCGGCACGTCCAGCTCCGCGCACCCGGCGTGGAAGATGCTCGCCGCGGGCTTGGCGGCGCCGTGCACGTCGCAGCAGACGAACGCGCCGCCGAGGTAGGAGAGCAGCCCGACGCAGGAGAGTTTGTGCCGCTGGGCCTCGGCGCCCGCGTTGGAGACGACCCCGAGGCGGTAGTGCGGCGCGAGCCGGCGGAGCACCGGCGCGGCGTCGTCGAAGGCCACCCCGAGCAGGTCGCGCCGCATCGCGTACCGCCCGTACCACGCCAAGGCGTCCTGGCCGGACAGCCCGGGACGGCCCAGGAACCGCCGCACCCGGACCTGTTGCTGCTCGTGGAAGCTCAACTCGCCGGCCAGAAAACGTCCGTACTCCTCCGCCGTCACCTCCCGCCAGCGCGCGAGCGCGTCCGCGGGCGACCGGAACCCGTCTAGGCCGTGTTTTGGAAGTAGCGCCGTCCGCCCAAAGGGCGGGGCCCGTGGCGTCTGGTGCGTGCGATCGCAAGGCGGAGGGTTGTCCTCGTAGTGGGCCTACTCGGACAAGCCCGACAACGCAGCGAGCGTGCGTGCCAGGCGCCACGGGCCAGGCGGGACTTCCAAAACACGGCCTGGCGGCTCCGCCGCGAGGTGGGCGAGCAACCCGGCCTCCTCCGACGCCGCGTAGTCGAACAGCGTGCCGTCCACGTCGAACAGCACCCCGCGAATCGCCACCCCGCGCCCCCTCTTCCCGGCCCTCGGCCTCGCCGCGGTCCGCCGCTGTCGGTACCTGCCCGTGGATTCCCCGGTGCACGCCGGCCGCGCGCCGGTCTTTCCTCGGAAGAAGCCGCTCCCGAAAAATGCATGCGCGCTTGAATGTTTCGGGTGCCGCTGGCACCCTCGTGGAGCACCGTCCTGTCAGTTCCGTGGGCTTCGCTCGTCGAGGAGTGGCCGTGGCCGATCCGCAGGCAGTACGCGCCGTGTTGGAGGATCTCCGCGCGGAGGGTGACGCGCTGGACGGGCTGGTCGCGGGGCTCGGGGCGCGGGAGTGGGGTGCCGGCACGCCCGCGGAGGGGTGGACGGTGGCGCATCAGATCGCGCATCTGGCCTGGACGGACGGGCGGGCGCTGCTGGCGGTGCGGGACCCGGCGCAGTTCACGGCGGAACTGGGGCGCGGCGCGGTGGAGTTGGGCACGGCGGTGGCGGAGGGCGCCGCGGCGGGTGCGGCGGAGCCGTACGGGGAGCTGCTGGCGCGCTGGCGGAACGGGCGGGGGCTGCTGCTGGAGGTGCTGGCCGCGGCGCCGCCGGAGGCGCGGTTCCCCTGGTACGGGCCGCCGATGAGCACCGCGTCGGTGGCGACGGGACGGCTGATGGAGACGTGGGCGCACGGCGAGGACGTGGCGGACACCCTCGGGGTGCGGCGGGAGCCGACCGCGCGGCTGCGGCACGTCGCCCGGATCGCGGTGCGGGCCCGGGACTACGCCTTCTCGGTGCACGGGCTGACGCCGCCCGCGGAGCCGTTCCGCGTCGAACTGGCCTCTCCGGACGGCGAGTTGTGGACGTATGGACCGCCGGACGCGGAGCAGCGGGTGACCGGTCCCGCGCTGGACTTCTGCCTGCTGGCGGTACGGCGGCGGCACCGCGACGACACGGCGGTGCGCGCGCGGGGCGCGGACGCGGACGCGTGGCTGTCGGTGGCGCAGGCGTTCGCGGGGCCGCCCGGCAAGGGGCGGGCGGCGGCGGACGGCGGTGCGGCATGAACGCGCTGCGGGGCGCCGACTTCGACGAGCGGCGGGCGGTGATGCTGGAGCGGCTGGCGGAGGTCGCGGCGGCGCACGAGGAGGCGCTGGCCGGCGGCGGCCCGAAGTACGTCGAGCGGCATCGCGGGCGGGGCAAGCTGACCGCGCGGGAGCGGATCGAGTCGCTGCTCGACCCGGACACGCCGTTCCTGGAGCTGTCGCCGCTGGCGGGCTGGGGCAGCGACTTCACCACCGGCGCCTCGATCGTCACCGGAATCGGCGTGGTCGAGGGCGTGGAGTGCCTGGTGACCGCGAACGACCCGACGGTGCGCGGCGGTTCGAGCAATCCGTGGACGCTGCGCAAGGCACTGCGGGCCAACGAGATCGCCTTCGCCAACCGGCTGCCGGTGATCAGCCTGGTGGAGTCGGGCGGCGCGGACCTGCCCAGCCAGAAGGAGATCTTCATCCCCGGCGGCGCCCTCTTCCGCGACCTGACCCGGCTGTCCGCGGCCGGCATCCCCACCGTCGCGGTGGTGTTCGGCAACTCCACGGCGGGCGGGGCGTACGTACCGGGCATGTCCGACCACGTGATCATGGTCAAGGAGCGCTCCAAGGTGTTCCTCGGCGGGCCGCCGCTGGTGAAGATGGCCACCGGCGAGGAGAGCGACGACGAGTCGCTGGGCGGCGCCGACATGCATGCCCGCGTCTCCGGCCTCGCCGACTACTTCGCGCTGGACGAGCCGGACGCGCTGCGCACCGCCCGCCGGGTGGTGGCCCGGCTCAACTGGCGCAAGCAGGGCCCCGATCCGCGCCCGGACCCACGCCCGCCGCTCTTCGACGAGGAGGACCTGCTCGGCATCGTGCCGGGCGACCTGCGCACCCCGTTCGACCCGCGCGAGGTGGTCGTCCGGGTGGTGGACGGCTCGGCGTTCGACGAGTTCAAGCCGCTGTACGGGCCGAGCCTGGCGACCGGTTGGGCCGAGGTGCACGGCTATCCGGTCGGCATCCTCGCCAACACCCAGGGGGTGCTGTTCAGCGCGGAGTCACAGAAGGCCGCGCAGTTCATCCAGTTGGCGAACCAGCGGGACATCCCGCTGCTCTTCCTGCACAACACCACCGGCTACATGGTCGGCCGCGAATACGAGCAGGGCGGCATCATCAAGCACGGCGCGATGATGATCAACGCGGTCTCCAACTCCCGGGTGCCGCACATCTCGGTGCTGATGGGCGCGAGTTACGGCGCCGGCCACTACGGCATGTGCGGCCGCGCCTACGACCCGCGCTTCCTCTTCTCCTGGCCGAGCGCGAAGTCCGCGGTCATGGGCCCCGCGCAGCTCGCCGGGGTGCTGTCCATCGTCGCCCGCCAGTCCGCCGCCGCCAAGGGCCGGGCGTACGACGAGGACGCCGACGCCGCGCTGCGGGCCATGGTCGAGCAGCAGATCGAGGCCGAGTCCCTGCCGATGTTCCTGTCCGGCCGCCTCTACGACGACGGCGTCATCGACCCGCGCGACACCCGCACCGTCCTGGCCCTGTGCCTGTCCGCCATCCACAACGCCCCGGTCGAGGGCGCGCGGGGCGGCTTCGGCGTCTTCCGGATGTGAGGAGCTGGACCCGATGAGCAACGAGCAGGCGCAGGCGCGTACGCAGGAGGGCCCGGCGCGGAAGGATTCGGCGCAGGGCCCGGCACAGGAGGGCCCGGCTCGGAAGGATTCGGCACCGGCGCAAGCGGACCCGGCGCAGGGCCCGGCACCCGAGGGACGCGGGCCGATCCGGGTCCTCCTCGTGGCGAACCGGGGCGAGATCGCCCGCCGGGTGCTGCGCAGTTGCCGCGTGCTGGGCATCGGCACCGTGGCGGTCCACTCCGACCCGGACGCGGACGCGGCGCACGTACGGGAGGCGGACGGGGCGGTCCGGCTGCCCGGCGAGGCGGCCGCCGAGACCTACCTGCGCGGGGACGCGGTGGTCGCGGCGGCGCTGTCGGCGGGCGCGGACGCGGTGCACCCGGGGTACGGATTCCTGTCGGAGAGCGCGGAGTTCGCGGCGGCCGTGCGGGACGCGGGGCTGACCTGGATCGGGCCGTCGCCGCGGGCCGTGGCGGCGATGGGCTCGAAGACGCGGGCGAAGCAGCTGATGGCGGCGGCCGGGGTACCGCTGTTCGCGGCGCTCGACCCGGCCCGGGTCACCGCCGCCGACCTGCCGGTGCTGGTGAAGGCCGCGGCAGGCGGCGGCGGGCGCGGCATGCGCGTGGTCCGCGAACTCGCCTCGCTGGAGGAGGAGTTGACGGCAGCCCGGGCGGAGGCGGCGGCGGCCTTCGGCGACGGCGAGGTGTTCGTCGAACCGTACGCCGAAGGCGCCCGGCACATCGAGGTGCAGGTGCTGGCCGACGCGCACGGCACGGTGTGGGTGCTGGGCGAGCGGGACTGCTCGGTGCAGCGCAGGCACCAGAAGGTGGTCGAGGAGACCCCGGCGCCCGGCCTGCCCGCGACCGTACGCGCCGCCCTGCACGACGCGGCGGCCCGCGCGGCCCGCGCGATCGGCTACGAGGGCGCCGGCACCGTGGAGTTCCTGGTCGGCGCGGACGGACGGCCGTACTTCCTGGAGATGAACACCCGCCTCCAGGTGGAGCACCCGGTCACCGAGTGCGTCTTCGGCCTGGACCTGGTGGCGTGGCAGATCCGGATCGCCGAGGGCGCCGCGCTGCCTCCGCAGCCGCCGCGGCCGCGCGGACACGCCGTCGAGGCGCGGTTGTACGCCGAGGACCCGGCGCGCGGCTGGCAACCGCAGGCGGGCCCGGTGCACCGGCTCGAACTGCCCGACGTGGACGCCGAGTTCACGCTGCCTCCGGGCCGCGACGCGGGGTTGCGACTGGACTCCGGGGTGACCGGCGGGGACACGGTCGGCGTGCACTACGACCCGATGCTCGCCAAGGTCATCTCCTGGGCGCCGACCCGCGCCGAGGCCGTCCGCCGGCTGGCCCACGCCCTCGAACGCGCCCGTATCCACGGGCCTTTGACCAATCGCCACCTGCTGGTGGGCATCCTGCGCCACCCGGACTTCGCGGCCGCCCGGCTCGACACCGGCTTCCTGGAGCGGCGGTTGGCCGAGCTGACCGGGGAGCCCGGACAGGCGGCAGGCGATCCGGAGCGGCTCGCCGCACTGGCCGCCGCGCTCGCCGACGCGGCCGGCCGTACGGCGCCGGCGCCCCCTCCCCCGGCCCGCCCCACCCCGGTCGCCGCTCTCCTCGGCGGCTGGCGCAACCTCCCCTCGCAGCCCCAGCTCAAGCGCTTCCGCGCCGAGCCCTCCGGCACCGAGCACGAGGTCCGCTACCGCCTGACCCGCGACGGCCTGACCGCCGAGGGCCACGACGACGTCGTGCTCGTGTCGGCCGCGCCGGACCGCGTGGTGCTCGAAGTCGCCGATGTGCGGCGGACGTTCGAGGTGGCGGCCTACGGCGACCGGGTCTTCGTCGACACGCCCGCCGGCGGCGCCGCGCTCACCGCGCTGCCCCGCTTCACCGACCCCGCCGAGCAGGTCGCACCGGGCTCGCTGCGGGCGCCGATGCCCGGCACCGTGGTCCGGCTGGGCCGCTTCACGCCGGGCGACCGGGTGGAGCGCGGGCAGCCGCTGCTGTGGCTGGAGGCGATGAAGATGGAGCACGTGGTCACCGCACCCGCCGCCGGCACGCTCACCGAACTGACCGCCGTGGTGGGCCGCCAGGTCGAACCCGGCACCGTACTGGCCGTCGTCAAGGAGGACGGCGGCGCACCGGAGCAGGCACCGTGAACCGCGCCACCACCCACGTACCGGGAGGAACAGCGACCATGAGCACCGATGCCACCCCCTTCGACCGCGCACTGCTGGAGAGCGACGAGCGGCGCGCGCTGCGCTCGGCGGTGGGCGCGCTCGGCCGCCGCTACGGCCGGACGTACTTCACCGAGACCGTCCGGGCCGGCAGGCAGCCGGACGAGCTGTGGCAGGAGGCGGGCAGGCTCGGCTACCTCGGGGTGAACCTGCCCGAGGAGTACGGCGGCGGCGGCCAGGGGCTGGCCGAACTGTCCATCGTGCTGGAGGAGTTGGGCGCGGCCGGCAGCCCGCTGCTGCTGCTCGTGGTGTCGCCGGCGATCTGCGGCACCGTGATCGCCCGGTTCGGCACGCGGGCGCAGAAGGAGCGCTGGCTGCCCGGCCTGGCCGACGGCTCGCTGCGGATGGCGTTCGGCATCACCGAGCCGGACGCCGGCTCCAACTCGCACCGGATCTCCACCACCGCGCGCCGCGACCCGGACACCGGCGGCTGGCTGCTCACCGGCCGCAAGGTCTTCATCTCCGGGGTGGACATCGCCGACGCCACCCTGATCGTCGGCCGCACCGCCGACGCCCGCACCGGAAAGCTGAAGCCGTGCCTGTTCATCGTCGAACGCGGCACCCCCGGCTTCGAGTTCAAGCAGATCGAGATGGAACTGGCCGCGCCGGAGAAGCAGTTCCAGCTCTTCCTCGACGACGTCGCGCTGCCCGCCGACGCGCTGGTCGGCGACGAGGACGCCGGGCTGCTCCAGCTCTTCGCCGGGCTCAACCCGGAGCGGGTGATGACCGCCGCGTTCTCCATCGGGATGGGCCGCTACGCCCTGTCCCAGGCAGTGGAGTACGCCCGTACCCGGCAGGTCTGGCAGGCCCCGATCGGCACGCACCAGGCGATCGCCCACCCCCTCGCGCAGGCCCATATCGAGCTGGAACTGGCCCGGTTGATGATGCAGAAGGCCGCCCATCTCTACGACGCGGGCGACGACATGGGCGCCGGCGAGGCCGCCAACATGGCCAAGTACGCTGCTGCCGAAGCCGGCGCGAAAGCCGTCGACCAGGCCGTACACACCCTGGGCGGCAACGGGTTGACGGCCGAGTACGGCCTCGCCACCCTGCTCGCCGCGTCCCGGGTGGGCCGCATCGCCCCGGTCAGCCGCGAGATGATCCTCAACTTCGTCTCGCACCACACGCTGGGCCTGCCCAAGTCCTACTGACAGGAGTCCGTACGTGGCAACAGCGCCGCTGGTCCACCGGCACCTCGATCGGGGCATCGCCGTCCTCACCCTCGACTCCCCGCACAACCGCAACGCCCTGTCCGCCGACCTGCTCGACGGGCTGGCCGCGGAGGTGGGGCGGGCCGGCGAGGACGACGGCGTCCGCGCGGTGCTGCTCACCCACACCGGCACCACCTTCTGCTCCGGCGCCGACCTCAAGGACCGCCGGGTCCGGCAGGGACCGCGTCAACTGGCGGACCTGATGCGGCGGATGGCGACCCTGAAGAAGCCGGTGGTGGCCCAGGTGCGCGGGCACGTCAGGGCGGGGGGGCTCGGGCTGCTGGCCGCCTGCGACATCGCGGTGGCGACCGCCGGCGCCGACTACGCCTTCACCGAGTCCCGGCTCGGGCTCGCCCCCGCGGTGGCCTCGATGCCGGTGCTGGCCGCGGGCGACCAGCGCGCCCTGGCCCGCTACTTCCTCACCGGCGAGCGCTTCGACACCGCGGAGGCGATCAGGATCGGGCTGGTCACCGCGTGGGAGGACGCACTCGACGGCATCCTCGCCGGCCTGCGCACCGCCTCGCCGCAGGGCCTGGCCGCGACCAAGGAGCTGACCGCGGCGGCGCTGCTGAAGCGGCTGGGCGCCGACGCGCCGACGATGGCGCACCTCAGCCACCGGCTCTTCGAGTCCGCGGACGCCGCCGAGGGCGTGCGGGCGTTCCTCGAACGACGGGACCCGCCATGGGCGTTGTGAGCGACAGGACGGCCGCCGAACGCGAACCCGGCGAACACGAACCCGGCAAGCGCGAGCCCGCCGAACGCGAACTCGCCGACCGCCAACCCGCCGACCGCGAGCCCAAGCAGGACCGGGCCCGCGCCACCCGGCAGCGCATCCTGTCCGCCGCCGTCGCCTGCCTCGCCGAACACGGATGGTCCGGCAGCACCGTCGCCGTGGTGTGCGCCCGGGCCGGGGTGACCCGGGGCGCCGCGCAGCACCACTTCCGCACCCGCGAGGAGCTGTTCACCGCGGCGATCGCGCACATGGCCGAGGAGTGGCTGGCGGCCGTACGCGCCCGTGCCCGCGCGCTGCCCGGCAGCGGCCAGGACCGTACCTACGCCGTGGTGGACATGCTCGTCGCCGTACACACCGGGCCGCTCTTCCGCGCGGCGCTGCACCTGTGGGTGGCGGCCACCGACGAACCGGCGCTGCGGACCCCGGTGGCCGCGCTGGAGGCCCGGATCGGCCGGGAGGCGCACCGGCTCGCGGTGGAGTTCCTGGCCGCGGACGAGTCGGTGCCCGGGGTGCGGGAGGCCGTGCAGGCCACCTTGGACATGGCCCGCGGCCTGGGCCTGGCCAACCTGCTCAGCGACGACTCGGCGCGCCGGGCCGGCATCGTCCGGCAGTGGTCGCGGACGCTGGACGCGGTGCTGCGGCCCCCGGCGGCGTGAGGCGGACCACCCCGGCCGTGGCCCACCCGCCGGCACCCGCCCCGTGCGGTACGGTCCCGCCGCGCTACCGGTCCCGCCGCGTTACGGGTCCGCGTCAGTGCAGGGACGTGTCAGTGCAGGGACGTGTCAGCGGGGCCGGTGGCCATGCGGGTGAAGCGCACGGTCATCCCGTCCCGTTCCGGCGCGCAGCACAGCAGCCCGGCCCGCGCCTTGGCGTCCGGGTCGAGCCACGCCACCCGGATCGTCCGCCACGGCTCGTGCTCGCAGCGGGCCCGTACCGTCACCGCGTCGCCCGACCTGCTGACCCGGATCGTCACCTCGCGGCCCGCCCACTCCGGGACCGGGGCGAGCGACCAGTCCGAGGTGCCGTGCGTGACGACCGCGCCGAGCTGCGGCAGGCCGTCGGAGATCTCCACGCCCGCCTTGATCCAGGTCGAGGCGTCGACCCTGACCAGGGCGCCCGCCTGGTCGTACAGCTCGGTGAAGTCGGCGTGGAAGCCGACCTCAACGGCGGTGCCGGGCGGGAAGTCGGTGAGCAGGGCGTGGCCGTCGTCGTGCACGAAGCCGTAGCTCGTGGTGCGCCAGAAGTCGCTGCCCGAGCGGGCGGTGACCAGCAGGTCGGTGCCGTCGACCGCGACGTCCGCGGGCGGGTTGAGCCATTCTCCTTGCGACCAGGGCAGGTCACGCGGGACGGGGAGGGGCGAGGTCACGTATGTACCGCCGTTCTGAGCCGCAGAGTTGGTAGCCGAGCCAGATGTTGATCGCGAGCATAGGCGCGTTTCCGTCGTCGTTGGCAGTCGTGGCCTCGCGATAGCCCTTCGCGCGGGCCAGGTACAGGGACTGGGCCTTGGCGGCCTTGGCCAGGCCGCGGCCGCGGAAGGGGCGGCGGATTCCGGTGCCGCCGGACGCGTAGTGCCGCGCGCCGTCGGTCTGCGCGATGACCAGCCCGGCGACCTCGCCGTCCACCACCGCGACCGTGCTCAGGTCGGCGTCGAAGTCCGGCCGGTCCCAGTTCAGGGCGCGCCAGTCCGCGTAGCTGAGGCGGTCGGCGGCGACGTCGCCCGGTTCGTCGCCGAAGCACTCCACGTCCGTCCGCCACAGTGGCCGCGGGTCGCGCTCCCACGCGACGGCCGGCAGCAGCAGCACGCCGCGCGGCAGCCGCGGGCGGGCCGGCAGCGGGCCGCGGGGCGACAGGTCCAGGCGCAGGAACCGTGCCTCGCGGCCGGGGCGGTAGCCGTGCGCGGTGGCGAAGCTCTCGCACGCCGGGTCGGGGTGCGCCCAGGCAAAGCACGCGGTCGCTCCGATCGCGTCCAGGTGCGTCTCGGCGGCGGCCAGCAGCGCCCGGCCGGTGCCGCGGCCGCGGTCTGCGGCGGCGACGTTGAGGTTCACGAAGGCGGCGCCCGCGTCCTCGGCGTCGGCGAACAGCCCCGCCCGGGCGCACCCGACGATCCGCTCGCCGTCCACCGCGACCAGCAGCCGGCAGCGCTGCCTGGCCGGCATGGCCGTCGCCTGCGCGTGCACGCTCCTGGGCGTGGTGACCTGGTACGGCTCCTCGGCGCGTAAGAGCGCGCACAGAGCGTGGGCGTCGGCGGGCTCGTAGTCCCTGATCGCCACCATGCTGCCGCACCCTACGCGGCCGGTACGGGCCGCCGCCCTGGTTTTCGGCACTCTCGTCGGGCCCGGACGGTCCGGAACGGGCCCGACGGGTGGACCCTGGAAGGTGCGGGGGGTGGCACGCGCTTCAGGAGGCGAGCACCGTGCCCAGAAGCGGATACGAACCGATGCAGGCCCGCAGCGCGCTCCGGCTGCGGCTCACCTTCGCGCTGCTCGGGGTGGTGTGGGGCGTGGGCGCGGCCGTGGGCTTCGCGCTGGTGAACCTGCCCGGCTGGGCGGGGCTGTGCGCCTTCGTCGCGCTGGTCGCGGTCGGCGACATCTTCGTCGTCCGCTACCGGATGCGGCAGGGCGCCCGCTACCAGCCCGGCCGGGACGAGCCGCCCAATCCGCCGGTCGACCCCGAGGAGTCGCCCGGTCCGCCGGTCGAGAAGCCGGTCGAGACCCGCCACTTCCACGGGGCCACGCGGCGGTGAGCCCGGGCGGCGCGGCACCGGATGACCGGGGGGCCGGGGGCGCAACGGGGCGGGGCCGTCCACGCTCGAAGGGCCCGGCACTGAGTGCCGGGCCCTTCGATTCGTAGCGGGGACAGGATTTGAACCTGCGACCTCTGGGTTATGAGCCCAGCGAGCTACCGAGCTGCTCCACCCCGCGTCGGTGAACACCACCTTACGGGGTGGATGCCCGGGCGCCAAATCCATTCCCCCCGGCGCGGTGCGGCGGGCACGTATGGACACGGTGAGTGGTGGACCGGATGCGGCGGGTTGCGGATGCGGGCGGGCGCGCGGAATTGCCGAGGGGATCGCGGAAATGCCGAAGGGATCAGGGAACGAGGAGTTATCCACAGGCCCTTCGGCGGGCGGGAGGGGCCGCGGGTTAATCTCAGGGAGTCGAAGATCAGCGGGCCCGCGGCGCGGTCGCGGGAGTTGGCGAGCGGGATGAAGGAGGGCGTGATGGCCGGGGTGAACGCGAGTGCCGTGGCGGCGACCGGACTGATCGGGGGCTACGGAGTGGCCCGGTGGACCAAGCGGCGCGAGCTGGGCGGTGTGGCGCTGGCCGCGGCCGGCGTGGTGGCGGCGCGCGAGTGGCGTCGGAGCACCGGCGCGGTGCCGGCGGCGGCCCTCACGGGGGCTTACGTGGCGGCGTTCGCGGGTGCGCACCCGCTCGCGAAGAAGGTCGGCGCCTGGCCGGCCGTGTTCGCCGTGGCCGGGGGCATAGCCGCCGCGTCCTGGGCGGTCGCGGGGCGCGGCCGGTAGCAGCCGCGGGCCCCGCACTTCCCTGCGGGCGCGAACTCCTTTGCGGGCGTGGCGAGTTGCTCGGCGGACCCGCCGGGTCCGGGATGCGGCGGGGCGCGCGACCCGGAATCCGGTACGGGGTGCGGCTCGGCCCTCGGCCGGGGGTGCGGCTTGGCCTTCGGCCGAGGGTGCGGCTCGGGCTTCGTCCTTCTGGAGGTCGGTGCGGCGCCGACACCGTACGGTGACGGTGTACGGGCAGTCGGTCACGACTGGGCGAACGTTCCGAGGGGGCTGGGCGTGTTGGTGGAACCGGAGATCGCGAAGTTGCTGTCGGCTCTGGCCGGCAAGGTCCTGAGCGATGCCTGGGACGCGGGGGTGAAACCGCGGCTCGCGGCGCTGCTCCGGTTGCGGGGCGGCGGCCAGGACGAGCAGGTGCTCGGCGACCTGGAGCAGGCGCGCGCGGCCGCCGCGACGAGCGCGCCCGACGAGGCACTCGGGCACGTCGCGGACCTG
This sequence comes from Streptomyces sp. NPDC087270, assembly GCF_044744625.1. NCBI lineage: Bacteria > Bacillati > Actinomycetota > Actinomycetes > Kitasatosporales > Streptomycetaceae > Streptomyces > Streptomyces sp. NPDC087270. The sequence goes on along the minus strand of NZ_JBIUYR010000012.1, from coordinate 257,813 downwards.
CTGCGCTCGACACTCGGCACCCTCGCCGCCGAGCAGTCGTCGCTGGCCGCCGAGGTGCGGGAGTTGCTCGCGACGGCGACCGCCGCCCGGTCGCAGCCGCTCGCCCGTATCGCGGTCTCCGCCGTGGACGACTTCGAGAACCACGAGGAAGAGCTGCGGCAGATGGACGCCGCCTGGGAGGCGGGGCGCGGGAGTCCGGGACCGACGGTGCTGTTCGTGTACGGCCCGCGCGGCATCGGTCTGACCACACTCGTGCGGCAGTGGCTGCTCAGGCACCGCGACACCTTCAGCGCCGGTCCTGAACTGTCCGCGGTGCTGGCCAGGAGCGCCACCGGAGCGCTGCCCGATCCGGCGGCGGTCTTCGACGAGTGGTTCCGGCTGCTGCACGTGCCGAAGCAGGAGGTGCCGTCGGACCTCGCGGCGAAGATGGCCAAGTTCCACCAGGTCACCGCCGAGGGGCCGGTGTTCGTGCTGCTGGAGGATGTCGCGCTGGCCTCCCTGGCCAAGCACTTCCTGCCCGCCTCCTCGGAGGCCGTGGTGGTGGTCACCGGCAGGGAGCTGATGCGCAGCCTCGTCTCCGACGTGCACGCGAAGGCGTTCAAGGTCGGGCCGCTGCTGCCGGAGTACAGCCGGCGGCTGCTGATCAGCTCCGGCCGGCTCGCGCCGTACGCCGCCTCGCACCGGGCGGAGATCGACACAGCGGTGCGCGTCTGCGAGGGCAACCCGCTGCTGGTGCGGATCGCGGGTGCGCAGATGCTCTTCGACCAGCCGTACGGCATCGGCGAGTTCGCCACCGCGCTGTCGGACCACCGTCCCGAGGTCCGGCTGGGGGCTTTCGACGTGGACGAGCGCAGCGGAGCCGAGATCTTCGACGCCGGCTACCAGGAGTTGGGCCGCCGCTCCCCCGAAGCGGCGCAGGTCTACCGCCTGCTGGGCCTGCACCCGACGGCGGAGTTCGACGAGGACGTGGTGGCGGCGATGGCGCCCGGCCTCGACGGCCGCACCCGCGCCAAGGCGATCCGGACGCTGCGGGACTCCAGCCTGATCGAGCGGATCGACGGCGGGATGTACCGCGTGATCAGCGGCCTGGTGCACACCCACGCGGCCGAGTGCGCCCGGACCGATCTGCCGGGGCCGGAGCGCGAGGCGGCGCGGCGGCGCTGGGTCCGGCACTACGTGGACCTCGCGGAGCGTTTCGACGCCGGCCTGTCGCCGCGGTACCGGCACGATCCTTCGGGCGCGTACGCCGGATACCCGCCGGCCGACGAGGACACCCAGGACATCCTGGTCGAGGAGCTGGTCCGCCGCCGGCACATCCTCAAGGCCGCGGTGCGCGCCGCCTACGACGCGGGGACGTACGACGGGTGGTACTACGACGCGACCTGGCGCCTGGCCCAGGGCCTGTGGACGTTCTACCTGCGCTGCGGGTTCCACGGTGACTGGGTCGAGGTGTACGAACTGGCGTGCGGGGCCGCCCTGGAGGACCCGGTACGCGGAAACCTCCTGGCGCTCGCCCGGATACGGTACGGCCTCGGGTTCGCCTTCCTCGACCGGTTCGGTCCGGGTGATCCGGCCGCCGCCCGGGGGCAGTTCGAGCAGGCGCTCGAACTCTGCGACCCGGCGCTCGCCCGCCCGGAGACGTCCGCGGCGGACGCCGAGGGGTGGCGGCGCACCCGGTCCAGCGCGCTGGAGGGCCTGGGGAAGCTGGCCGACGGGCTCGGCCGGCCCGAGCAGGCGCTCGCGCACCTGGACGAGGCGCTGGCCGCGCTGGACGGCGTCGACCACCCGCGCGGCCGCGCCCTGATCGCCCTGCACCGCGGACCGGTGCTGACGAAGCTCGGGCGGTACGACGACGCCGCCGCCGTACTGGCCACGGCGGGTGCGGAGTTCCTGGCGCTGTCGCCGCCGGACACCTTCAACGCGGCCAAGGCGAGCGCCCGTCTGGCCGAGGCACTGCTGGCGGCGGGGCGCCCGGACCAGGCACTCGCCGCGTTCGACGAGGCCGTGGCGGGTCTGGGCCGGCCGCGGCACGGCTACCAGCGCGCCGGGGTCCTGCTCGCCCGGGGCGACCTGCTGCTCGCGCGCGGCGAGGTGCGGCGGGCCCGCGCGGACTGGAGCGACGCGGCAGCGCTGTTGCGCGCGGCCAACAGCGACCGGGTCGAGCAGGCGCGGCGGCGCCTGGCGGAGCACCCGGACCCGGACCCGGACCCGGAGCCGGAGCCGGAGCCCGATCACAGCCAGGACGAGGGCGCGGACCCGGATCGGGGTTCCGCGGGAAGCGGTTCAGAGGGCGGTGACCACGAGTAGCGCGAGCTCGGCGTCGGCGCCGATGGTGACCCGCACCCGCAGCGGCGGGCGGCCGGCGCCGGGGCCGTGCGGCGCACGCGGACCGCTCAGCAGCCGTTCGTGCACGACCGAGGCCGCGATCGCCGGGGAGACCCACCAGGGGCGCGGCCCCGACCACGTCGCGCGCACCCGCGTGCCGCTGCCCGGCAGCAGGGCCGCGCACCCGTCGTCCGGTTCCTCCGTGGCGATCAGCGCGCACCCCGGATACCGCGCGACCGCCTCGGCGCCGGCAGCAGCGCGCTCCGCGGGCACCGGACCGCCGCGCGGACGCGCGGGCACCAGCAGGACGTCGGCGGACCGGGGCCACTGCGTGTCGGGGTCGTCGATGTCCGCGACGAGCTGGGCGCCCGCCAAGTGGTCTTCCTGGCTGGGGCGTTGGAGCGCGGCGTGGTAGCGGCGCACGGTGACCGCGTCGCCGTCCGTGCCGACCGTGCCGACCGTCACGTACATGGGCGCCACGACGGGAGAGCGCCGCGCCTCGGGCGGCCCGGCCGCGGGTTCGCCGGGCGCCGCCGGCACGGGCACGGCGCGGGCGGCGGCCGGCGTGGCGGGCTCGGGCAGTCCGAGCCGCTGGTAGAACAGCGCGCGCAGCAGCGCGGCGGCCTGCCCCGGACGTGAGGTGACCAGGGAGCGCAGGTGCCGCAGTTCGGGGTCCGCGGCCTGCCGGCGGGCGGCGTCGTCGAGTTGGGGCAGGAGCGGGCGGTGCGCGGAGAGCCGGGGCACCGCCCGGGCGAGCAGCGCCATCGGCGAGCCGGGCGCCGCCTTGTCCGTCGCGAAGGAGCCGAGGACGGTGGGCAGGCCGAGCGACACGCCGTACTGCGTCACCGAACCGCCGTCCCCGCACAGCGCGTCCGCCGCGACCAGCGCGGCCTTCCACGTCTGCGCGTCGGGGCGCGGCAGCATCAGCCCGCAGGCGAGCAACGGGGCGAGCCAGGTGTGCAGTTGCCACGCGCCGTGCCCGTAGTACGCGTTCGGGTGGACGGCGGCGAGCACGCGGTACTCGTCGGCCGGCAACTCCGCGAGCGCGCGCCGCAGGGCGTCGCGTTCGGGGTCGGCGGCGTCCAGCACCGAGTCCCTGCCCCACGTGGACGAGACCACGACGAGCTTCTGACCGCGCCGGACGCCCAGCGCGTGGCGGTAGTCCGGCCGGAACGGAGCGCTCGCCGCCAGCTCGTCGAAGCAGGGGTCGCCGGCCACCAGGCTCAGGGGCACGGCGTCGGGGCAGCTCACGGCGAGCCGCGCGCGCTGCTCCTCGTGCGACAGCACGATGGCCGACGGCACCACGCGGCCGTCGTGCATCAGCCATTCCTCGGTGAGCCCGAACGCCTCCCGGCTTCCGCCGAGCAGCTTGTTGTAGCCGGCCCCGTGCGGCGTGCCGATCAGGGGCGCGTGCAGGTTGTACAGGTCGCCACCGCGGCTGGTGGCGATCGCCAGGTCGAACTTGCGCTGCTTCGCCTCGCTCCAGGCCAGCACGAGCGCGCCGCGCGCCTGGAGCAGTTCGAGCGTTCCGTTGTCCAGGGCCGAGGAGCCGGTGCAGGTGAAGACGGTCTCGACCCGGCGGTCGCCCTCGAAGAGCGCGAGCAGGTCGAGCAGGCGGGTCGCCGAGGTGACGTTGTGCGCGACGGCGAGGACGGTCCGCTCGGCGAACACGCTCCGCCAGCGCTCGGCGTCCTCGGCCAACGGCAGCGGCACCCGTCGCCCCGCACCCTGCACCGCGCTCGTCCCCTCTCGCCTTCTCGCCTCTCGACCGCACGCCGGGCAGCCGCGCCGACCCGCCGCGCACGGCCTGCCGCGCCCGCCGTCGTACGGTACGGCCCGCCGTCGTACCGCGGCCCGCCGTACCGCGCGGCCGCCCAGGCCGACGATACGCGAGCACGGGTTCGGCCAGGGCGGCGCGACGCGACATCGGCGGCGCGATCGGGCCGGGCGCGGCCACGCGGGCGCGATCAGGCGGGCGCGGCCACGCGGGTGCGATCAGGCGGGCGCGGCCACGCGGGTGCGATCAGGCGGCGCGGGTGAGGACCGCGTCGACGGTGATGAGGGTGCTGCCGCGCACCATCCCCCACCGGTTCCAGGTGATGCCGAAGCGGTGCCGGTCGATCGCCACCTCAAGGGCGACCGCCACCTTGTCACCGCTCACGTCGGTGATCCGGGCATGCAGCCGCTGCCGCTCCCGGATGCCCTTGACGCGGATGTCGGCCCGCAGTTCCACCTCGTCCCCGGACACGGCCGCCGAGTCGATCACGACCAGGATCTCGGGATACCGCGCCACGTCGAGGAAGTCGGCGGATCTGAGATGGAGGTCCCGCTTCCTGTTCCTCGTGTCGATCGAGGCCGAGTCGATCCGCAGCGTGCCGGTGACCGACCCGTCCGGCGTTACGGTGACGTCGCCGGTGACGGCGAAACCGCCCCTGACGGTGAGCAGTCCGCCCATCAGCCGGTGCGCGAAACGGACGCTCCCGGCCCGGCTGCCGAGGACCCAGTGCCCGGCTCCGGTCCCGGCGGTGAGCGGGTTGACGGCTGTCGCCCTGGTCATGAGGTCTCCTCCTGCGTACGACGGTGAGGAATCCGCGGGTGGCCGGCGCGACGTCGGCGCCGGGCTCCGGGTGCGGCGGGTCGCGCCGGCGGTACGGCTCAACGCACCACCGTCCGAAGGCCGTCCGCGGCCGGCGGGCGTTCCGGCCGCTCGCCCGTCTCGGAGGTGATGATGTCCCTGCTCCTGATCAGCACGAGCGCGCAGACCGCGCCGACGCACGCCACCACCCCGGTGATGACCAGCAGGTTGTCGAGGCCGGCGGCGAAGCCGTCCCGGATCGCGGCGGCCAGCACGCCGCGCTGCTGGGGAGGGGCGCCCGCGATGACCTTGCCGGTGTCGCCCTGCCTTACGCCGGCGGCGATCTGCCCGCCGTGCCCGCTCAGGCCGGGCACCCCGGCGAGCCGGTGGTCGAGGTCGCGGTGCAGCGACGAGGACAGTACGGAGGCGAGCACGGCGACGCTGGTGGCGATGCCGACCTGCCGGAAGGTCGAGTTCACCCCGGAGGCGGTGCCGGAGCGGTCGGGGGTGACCACGCCGATGGCGGTCGCCGCCAGCGGCGGGTTGACGAGCCCGGCGCCCACACCTGCGACGACGAAGCCGGGGACGAGGTGGGTCCAGGAACTGTCGCCGTGCAGGCCCGCCATGAGGAACAGGCCGATGCCGACCAGCGCGAGACCGGGTCCGATCAGCAGCCGGATCGGGACGCGTTCGCTGAGCCGCCCGGCGACCGCGGCCGCGACCAGCAGCGCGCCGGTGATGATCAGCAGCCGCAGGCCCGCGCCGAGCGAGCTGTAGCCGAGCACGTCCTGGAGGTAGATCACCAGGTACAGGAACATCGCGAACAGAGAGGCGTTCATGGTGAAGGCGGCGATCGAACCGCCGACGAACGTCGGCGTCCGGAACAGCGACAGGTCGAACATCGGGTGCGCGACCCGGCTCTCCACGACCACGAAGGCGACCAGCAGCACCGCGCCGGCGGTGAGGCAGGCCACGACCGCGGTGTCGCCCCAGGAGTTCTCGCTGGCCCGGATCAGCCCGTAGACGAGACCGACCAGGCCGCCGGTGAGCAGGCCGAACCCGGTCCAGTCCGGCCGGGCCACCCGCGGCGCCCGCGACTCCTCGACCTTGCCCAGCGTGACGACCAGGGCGAGCGCGCCGACCGGGATGTTCACCAGGAAGATCCACCGCCAGCTCAGGCCGTTGGTGAGGGCGCCGCCCAGGATCGGGCCCAGCGCGACGGCGGCGCCGGTGACCGCGCCCCACACGCTGAAGGCCACGGCCCGCTCCGAGCGCGGAAAGCCGTGTGCCAGCAGCGCCAGCGAGGTGGAGTACATCATCGCCCCGCCGACGCCCTGGCCGCAGCGGGAGACGATGAGCATCAGCGGCGACTGCGCCAGGCCGCACAGCACCGAGCCGGCGGTGAAGACGCCCAGCCCGAGCGCGAAGAGCCGGCGGCGCCCGTAGCGGTCGGCGAGCGAGCCGGTGGTGAGCAGCAGGGCGGCCAGGGTGAGCGCGTAGGCGTCCACCACCCACTGGACCTCGGCGAAGCCGGCGCCGAGCGAGCCCTGGATCTCGGGCAGCGCGACGACCACGATCGTCACGTCGAGCAGCAGCATGAACGAGCCGGCGCACACGGCCAGCAACGTCCACCATTTCCTGTCCATCACATCATGTCCTCTCATCGGCGGCGCACCGCGGGGAAAGCGGCTTCCGGCCCGGGTGAGGACATGCTCGGCCGACGTGTTCGGGCCGACCAGGAATCCGGCCGTTCGCGACGGATCTCGACAGCGATAGGCTCAGCTCCGTGGAAATCGCCACGCTGGACACCGTGGACCGGCAGATCCTGCACGCGCTGGTGGTGGAGCCTCGGATCGCGTTCCGGACACTGGCCGAGCTGGTCGGAGTCTCGGACCAGACCGCGGCGCGCCGCTACCGCCGGCTGCGCGAGTCGGCCGGCCTGCGCGTCCTGGGCCGGGTGAACGGCGAGCGGGTCGGCTGGACCGACTGGCTCGTCCGGCTGCGGTGCACCCCGGGCTCGACGGGGGCGATCGCCGCCGCGCTGACCCGGCGGGTGGACACCCGGTGGGTGCAACTGGCCTCGGGCGGCACCGAGGTGGTCTGCGTGGTCCAGGCGCGCACCGCCGAGCAGCGCGACGCGCTCTTCCTCGAAGGCATCCCCAACAGCCGCCGGGTGGTGCACATCTCGGCCCACTCGCTGCTGCGCACCTTCTCCTCGCCCACCTGGCCGGTGTTCACCTCGGCCCTGACCGACGCCCAACTCGACCGGCTGCCCCCGCCGATCACGCGCGAGCGGGACGACACCGTACTGGCCCTCGACGCCGACGACGAGGAGTTGCTGTCCCATCTCGCGCACGACGGGCGGACCAGCACTGCGCAACTGGCCGCGGCGACCGGCTGGCACGAGTCGTCGGTACGCCGCCGCATCAGCGGCCTGTGCGACTCCGGGGTGCTCTACTTCGACCTCGACCTCGACGAGCACGCCCTCGGCATGACCAGCAACTCGCTGCTGTGGATCTCGGCCCGGCCCGACCGGCTCGACGAGACCGCGCGGGCCGTCGCCCGCCACCCCGAGGCGCCGTTCGTCGCCGCGGTCACCGGCAGCAGCAACCTGGTGGCCAACGTCGTCTGCCGCAACGAACGCCACCTGTACGACTACCTCAGCGGCACCCTCGGCCGGCTGCCGGGCATCCGCGCGATCGAGACCGCTCCGCTGATCCGTACGGTCAAGCGCGCCGGGTCGGTGCTCCGCCCGAACGCCACCTGACCGGCCGCGATTCCGGCTACGGTCACCCGAACCCGCCCGTCACACGCGTCCGGTGGCCATACGCGTCCAGCGCCGTACGCGCCCATCGCCGTACGCGCCCGGTGGTCGTACGAACCCGGCGGCCGCGCACGACCACCGGTCACGCACGACCACCGTTCGCACACGACCACCGTTCACACGGACCCGGCGGTCACGCTCACCTCGGCGGTGACAGCGGCTTCCGGCTCGACCGGGGTCCAGCGAATCCGGGTGCCGCACACGGAGACGAGCATCGCGGCGGCGGCCACCGCCCCGAGCGCCCAGACCAGCCCGCTCGCGTTCGCGATGAACCCGACCACCGGCGGCCCGGCGAGCAGACCGGTCGTCCCCATGGTGGCCACGACGGTGAGCGCGTCGGAACCGTTCTTCGCGGCGGCCACGTAGACGCACGGCGTGACCGAGGCGATGCCCAGGCCGACGCAGGCGAAGCCGAGCAGCGCAGGCACCACTCCCCCGCTGAGCAGCGCGAGCGCCAGCCCGACTGCCGCCAGCGCGCTGCCGACCCGGACGATACGGCCGTCGCCCCAGCGGCTGCGCCAGGAGTCGGCGAAGACGCGGGCGAGCACCATCATCACCGAGACGACCGCGATCCCCATCGGGGCCAGTTCCGCCGACGCCTTGGCGACGTCCTTCATGTAGAGGGCGGACCAGTCGTTCATGGCGCCCTCGGTCACGGTGCCGAAGACCATCGCGGCGCCCAGCCACAGCGTCACCCGGGACGGCAGCGTCCACCGCCCGCGGCCCTTCTCCTTCTTCTCCTGCGACTGCCGGTCCTCGGTGAGCAGGCCGCCGCGCGCGAAGCCGAGCAGCAGCAGGATCAGCCCCGCGGCGACCGCGAAGTGCACGATCAGCGTGGACGTCAGCGCGTTCATCCCCGACGCCAGCAGGGCCGCGGCCAGCGAACCGCCGCTGAAGACGGCGTGCAGCCGCGCCATCGCGTTGCGCTCGTGGACCGCCTCCAGGGCCGCGCCCTGCGCGTTCATCGCCACGTTCAGCCCGCCGACCAGGGCACCGTCGCAGAGCATCACCAGCAGCGCGACCGGGTAGTCCGGCAGCGCGGACATCGCCGGCAGCAGCAGCGCCAGGCCGAGCGCCGAGCCGAGCGCGAGCCGCCGCGAGCCCAGCCGCCGCATCAGCACGGCCACCACCGGGAAGGTGGCCACCGCCCCGATTCCGGTGGCCATCAGCAGCAGGCCGACCTCCGCCGCGGTCAGGTCCAGGTGCGACTTGATCGCGGGGAGCCGCGACGCCCACGTGGCGTACTGGAAGCCCAGCGAGAAGAACAGCGCGGCCGTGGCCAACTGCCCTCTGCGGAAAGGATCGTGAACGCGCAGCATCGGGCTCATCCCACTTCTTCTCGTGACGGCGCCCCGATCGGCAGGCCGCCGACCGCGGTCCGGTCGCCCTCCACCTGGCCGGACGGCAGCGCCATCGTCATGTACACAGAACCCGGCCCGTAGCCGCGGGCCTCGACGCCTTCGCGTGCGGTGAACCCGCTCGCGGACCAGAAGGTGTGGCTGCCGCCGACCGCGATCAGCGAGATCTGCTCGTACCCCTGGGCCCGGGCCGCGGCGGTCAGCCGGCCGAGCAGCCGCTTCCCGAGCCCGCGGCCGCGCACGTCCTCGGCGATCACCAGGTCGTGCAGGTGCAGATTCCGCGACGGGGCGGCCGCCTCCTCGCGGCGGGCCAGACCCGGGTAGGACCGTTCCGGGTACGGCAGCGCCAGCAGGTAGCCCGCCAGCCGCGCCCCGGCGCCCGGATCGGCACCCGGGTCAGCGCCGGGCCCCGGGACCAGCTCCAGCGCGAAACACGTCGCCGGGGAGACCCGGGCCTTGGATTCCAGCGCCGCCCGTCCCTCGGACAGCCCGAGGGCCGCATAGGCGCGGGTCTCCAGGCCGACGACGTCCTCCCAGTCGTCGTCGGCCATCCGCCGGATACGCGCGTTCCAGGTCATCTACCGCCCGCCTTCCGCCTTGCGCACGCACGTCCACGGCAGCGGGCCGAAGCCGTTGAAGCCCTGCGTCATGTAACTGACCGCGTACGCCCCGCTGGACATCACCCAGACCGGGTCGCCCGACGCGATCGACGCGGGCACCCGGACCGGCCGGTGGCCGCCGGGGTAGGCGTCGTCGCTGTCGCAGGTGGGCCCCGCGACCGTCGCCGGGACGGACGGACCGCCGTGCCGGCCGGGAAAGACCAGCCGGTACTGCAACGCGTCCATCTCGTACAGGCCGTTGAACTTGCCGCAGCTCAGGTAGAGCCAGTGGCGCGGCTCGCCGTCCGCGTCGTGCCGCAGCGACAGCCGGACGACGTGCGCCCGGACCGCGCCGTGGTCGGCCACGAGGTAGCGGCCGGGCTCCACGATGAAGTCCAGCGCGCCGCCCGCGTCCCGGCACATCTGCATGCCCTCCCGGATCACGGCGAACATCTTGTCCAGCGGCGGGTCGAGGGGTTCGCCGCGCTCGTCGAGGTAGCCGAGCGCCGGCAGGCCGCCGCCGAGGTCGACGTACTTCAGCGCCATCCCCCGCCCGCGCAACGTGTCGAGCAGATCGGCGAGTTGCTCGAACGCCCGCCGCCACGCACCGGCGGTCATCTGCTGGGACCCGACGTGCACCGACAGTCCGGCCGGTTTCAGGCCCGCGTCCCGGGCCCGTTCCAGCACGGCCACGGCGTCCTCAGGCGAGCAGCCGAACTTCCGGCTCAGTCCCCACAGCGCGCCGCCGCCGTCGGTCGCCAGCCGGCAGAACACCCGTGCGCCGGGCGCGTGTTCGGCGACGGCGGTGACGTCCGCCAGGCTGTCGGTGGCGAAGTCCCGGATGCCGAGCCGGTATGCCTCGGCGATGTCCGGGTCGGACTTGATGGTGTTGCCGTAGTGGATGCGCTCCGGGGGGACCCCGGCGCGCAGCGCCTGCCCGATCTCCTGCACGCTCGCCGCGTCCACCCCGCTGCCCTGCCGGGCCAGGCAGTCGAGCACCTCGTCCACCGGGCACGCCTTCAGGGCGAACCGGACGGCGACGCCGGGCAGTTCGGCCAGCAAGGAGGCGTAGCGCTCCTCGATGCCGCTGAGATCGAAGACGATCCGGTCGTCGTCGGCCGCCGCCAGTGCGGCGAGCAGCGTGTCGTCATGCCTCACGGACGTCGGTCCGGTTGCCGCTGGAGCAGGCCGGGGTCCGTGGCTCTCGCGCCGCCGACCAGGGCCGGCCAGACCTCGGTGAGCACCGCGAACTCCTCGATGTCGCGCCGCGCCTCGTCGAGCAGCCGCTCCCGGCTGCCGGCCAGCAGATCGGCGAACTCGGCGTACTTCCCGCCGAGCCGGCGGTAGGCGTCATCGAGGACGTCCAGCCGCTGCACGTTCTCGGCCTGGTCCAACCGGCTGCTCTCCCAGAGCAGTTCGACGATCGCGTCGGTCCTGACCTGGTTCCGCTCGTCCAGCAGCGACGCGCCGGCCCGCTCCATCCGGTCGTAGACGAAGTTCAGGTAGAGCATCGACAGGAAGAACTTGGCGAACCGCAGCTGGTACGCGGTGAATCCGGGGCCGGTCCTGCGCTCCGGGGTGTAGAAGTTCACGATGTTCCGGTTGTGCAGCACCCCGGGCAGCGTCGCGTCGTGCACCAGGTGGATGAGGAAGTAGTCGCTGCCGATGGTGTCGGTCGCCGGCAGCAGCGGCACCGACTCGTGCACGCCGTGGAAGGCGATGTTGCACATGTCCACCCGCATGGGGTCCACGTGCGTCAGCGTGGAGTGGTCGTGGTGGAACGGTTCGGTGCCGGCGCCACGGAAGGAGTCGTCGGCGAACTCCCGCTTCTGCTCGGCCGACCAGTCGAAGGGCGCCCACAGGCCGACCACGTCGTGGTAGGCGCCGGGGTCGAGCCGGCGCATCTCCTCGATGTCCACGGACATCTCGCCGACGAAGGAACTCCCCACCATCGAGACGGGCTTGCCCGCGTGCTCGGCGTCCAGGTCCGTCTCGGTCACGTCCGCGGCCGCGTCGCCCGCGGGCCGGCCGAGCGCGAGCAGTTCGTGGTGGATCGGGAAGACGGGCCGCGCGGTGTCCCCGGCCGGGGACGTCCCCCCGACCGGTCCGTCCGCGACGGCCTGCCCTGCCGGCCCGGACTGCCCGGACTGCCCGGACGACCCGGCGGCCACGGACGACCCCGCCGGCACGGACTGCCCGGCGGCGACGGCCCGCCCGGCTTCCCCCGCGACGACCTGGTACCTGCTGTCGGAGTCCCGCCGGTGCACCGACTCGCAGCCGAGCGCGGCCGCGACCAGGAACGCGCGGTTGGTGCAGGCACCGTAGGACACGGCCCGCGGAAGCATCAGGTCGAGCACCAACTCGGGCTTCTCCACACCCGATTCGTCGATCGCCCGGCGCAGGAAGTCCCGCTGCGCCGCCTCGTCGAGGTGGTGCGCGACGACGCCGGGCGTCGCGGGCAGCGCGCGGACGGCGGCCGCGTGCTGCTCGGACACCGCCGGACCGCAGGAGTCGAGGACCAGCAGGTGCACCTCGACGTCGAAGTGCGAGACGGCGTAGACCGCTTCGTCGTGCAGCGCGGAAATCGCCGGCAGGCAGGACCTGTTGGTGGGAAGTGCAAGGCAGATTCGGCGCATCGCTACTCTCCGGCCGCCGGCTGGGCGTCCTGGCGGGCCGCGGTGTCGGCGCCCTGCGGGTGCCAGGACCGCAGGCCGAGCAGCTTCTCGCCGAGTTCGGTGAGCTCGGCGGTGTCGTAGCGCAGCGACTCGTGCCTGGTCGCGTCGCCGACGAGCGTCTTGTTCCACTCCGGCGTGCCGAGCGTGCGCCAGGACTCGACGCGGGAGCGGCGCAGTTCCTCGTGCGACTCCAGCGCGGGCATCATCGACAGGTACTGCGCGGACCGCACCCCGTCGGTGGAGGTGTTGGGCGCGACGCCGTGCGCCAGCGAGCCGTTCCAGATCAGCAGGTCCCCGGCGCGCAGGTCCGGGCGGACGATCGGGAACTCGTCGGTGTCGATGGCGGGGCGGATCGGGTCACGGTCCTCCGGCTGCGTCGCCTTCCACTCCTCGAACCGGTGGAAGAGCTCGGGGCAGCACTGGAAGCCGCCCATGTCCGGCTTGGTGTCGGCGAGCGCGATGATCCCCTGGACCCGCTGCGGCAGCACGTCGAGGGTGCTGTCGATGTCCCAGTGCAGCCGGATGTCGAAGCCGCGCTCGGTGGGCGCGATCAGCGCGCGGTCGCGGTTCTTGATGTTCGGCGGGTTGAGGTTGAGCCGGTCCTGGGTGACCCACAGCTCCTCGCAGTCCCAGACGTCGACGAACGCGTCGTAGACCCGCTGCGCCTGCCGGCTGTTCCAGATGAGCTGGTGGTGGTACGCCTCGACGAAGCCGTAGATGTGCAGCTCGCGTTCGAGGTCGGTGCGGAACTCCCGCTCCTCGTACCAGGTTTCCGGCCGGGCCGGGTCGAGGCCCTGGAAGTCCCAGGCGAAGTCGAGCAGTTCCTGTGCGGCGGTCGCGGGTATCGCCTGCTCGACCACCACATAGCCGTACTTCTGCCAGAAGGCGAAGTCCTCTTCCGACAGCACGCGAAGCTCTTGCGTCTTGCGCAGGTCCCGCAGCGGTACCGGGGTGAGATAGGTCTCGCCGTCCGGGCTGTAGTACGGGAACTCCGATGCGGCCCGGTAAGGGCTCTGAGGCGCCAACAAAACAGTCGCTCCAAGGGTGGAATGTTCTTGAGCGGTCCGCCGCGCGAGGGGGGTTGGGCGTGCGGACCTGTCGACTGTGCGGGCTCAGCGGGTTGGGGGGCGGCAACGGATATCGACGCCCGCTACCGACAGATGCCTGGCCGTCGGGCTCGGGGTCCACCCGATCCACCGGGTGGTCCTGCTGGGCTCCGCCGGTCAACGTGCGCATCTGCCGTCACTCACGCCACGACTGTCGCTCGCTGAACTCGCGCTCTCCTAAGTTGGACTAGACCAACTGGCGCTGTCAAATGACCACTTGGTGAACCACCGTGCCCCACCAGCACTTTCGTCGCGTTCCGCAATTACCTCCGCACCACGAGTAGTTGCAAACGCGGGCGGCAGCCGCCTTGACACCCCTGAGCAGCCTGAGTCAGTATCCGTTGGTCTGTACCAATCACCGCCGGATGCGGTCAGTGCGTCGGCCCCACGGAAAGGCCCCGTTGATGTCCGCCAGCAAGTTGGTGTCCACCAGCAAGCAGAGCAACGAGTTGCGAGCTCTCGCGCTCTCCGTCCTCCAGCCGGGATTCGTCGGCACGGAGGCACCGGACTGGGTGCTGCGGGCCATCGCTGACGGTCTGTCATCCGTCGTGCTCTTCTCCCGCAATATCGCCTCGCCCCAGCAGGTCGCCCGATTGACCGCCCAACTACGCGCGGAGAACCCGTCGTTGATCATCGCGATCGACGAGGAGGCGGGCGACGTCACCCGGATCGAGTCCTCCACCGGCTCCACCCGGCCGGGCAGCTTCGCGCTCGGCGCGGTCGACGACGTCACGCTGACCGAGGCCGTCTCCCGCGACCTGGCCCGCGAGTTGCACGCCGCCGGGGTGAGCCTCGACTACGCGCCCAGCGTGGACGTCAACTCCAACCCGGACAACCCGATCATCGGGGTCAGGTCCTTCGGCGTCGAACCCGAGCGGGTGGCCCGGCACGCCGCCGCCTGGGTCCGCGGCCTCCAGTCGGGCGGCGTCGCCGCCTGCGCCAAGCACTTCCCCGGGCACGGCGACGTCGCCGTCGACTCCCACCACGGCCTGCCCAGTTACGACGCGGACCTCGACACCATCGCCGCGCAGGCGCTGCCGCCGTTCCGGGCCGCGATCGAGGCGGGCGTGCGCGCGGTGATGAGCGGGCACCTGCTGGTGCCGGCCTACGACCCGCACGTCCCGGCCACCCTCAGCAGCCGCATCCTGGACGGCCTGCTCCGCAAGGAACTCGGCTTCGACGGCCTGATCGTCACCGACGCGATCGAGATGGGCGCGGTCACCGACCGGTACGGCATCGACGGCGCCACGGTACGGGCGATCGCGGCCGGCGCCGACGCCATCTGCGTCGGCGGGGAGCACGCCGGCGAGGACACCTTCGAACTGCTCGCCGGTGCCCTCACCGGCGCCGTCCGCTCCGGCGGGCTCACCGAGGCCCGGCTGGCCGAAGCGTCGCGCCGGGTAAGGGAGTTCGCCGACTGGTCGAGCGGGCTGGCCCGCGCGGTGCCGGTCGACCCGGTCAGCGGCGACATCGGCTTCACCGCCGCCCGGCGCGCGATACGGGTCAGCGGCCCCGCGGACACGGCGCTGCCGCTGCCCGCCGCGCCGCACGTGGTGGAGCTGGTGCCGTCCACCAACCTGGCGATCGGCAAGGAGACCCCCTGGGGCGTCGCCGTACCGCTGCGCGAGCGCCTGCCCGGAACCACCTTCGTCCGGGTGCACCCGCAGCAGCTGACCGACCACCCCGCGGTCCTCGACGAGCACGCCCTCGCGCCCGCCGCCGGCCGCCCGCTGGTTGTCGTCGTCCGGGACGCGGCGCGCAACAAGTGGATGGGCAAGGCCCTGACCGACCTCACCGAGGCGCGTCCGGACGCGGTCGTGGTCGAGATGGGGCTGCCGGACGACTCCGGGGCCGGTGCGGTCCGGGTCTTCACGCACGGCGCCACCGCGGCGTCCGGCGTGGCCGCGGCCGAGGTACTCGCCGGCGTCCCCACCCGGTAACCGCGCGACAGCCACCCGGTAACCGCCCGGGGACCGCCCGGCCGACAAGCCCCCGGCCCGCCGGACACGGCAGGGGCCGCGACGTCCACGACGTCGCGGCCCCCTTCGCGCTGCCGTCGGCGAGGGTCGGCGAGGGTCGGCGCCGTCCTCTCAGAACCGCGAACCGGACAGCTCGCGGTGACCGGCTGTCACCGCCCCCCGAAGGCCGTCGCGTCGCTCTTCGCCCGCATCCGAGGACCGCGGAATGCGCCCGCCAAAACCCTTCACCCGTAAGGGAATTCACACCCTCCACCGTTTCCGCCCGCGTGAATTCCCGCTGAATCAGGGCTGAATGGAATGCGCCGCCCCGCGGATGCCCAGCACAACACCCCAGCTCAACGGCATTTCCTCCACCCGAGCACGGAACCCGTCCGCGTATTCCGGCCCCACCCGCATACAACCAACCACCGACACCCGGAGTCCTATGCATCCGTAAGTCCCCTACTCCTCAGTGAGGTTGCGACCATGTCCTCCCCCTTCTCCGGCCGCCGGGCCCTCCGCACCGCGTCGGCGCTGACGCTCACGCTCGGTACCGGTCTGGCCGCCCCGCTCCTCGCCGCGGGCCTGGCCGGCGCCGCCACGCCGTCGGCGACCGCCGCCTACAACGCGAGCGACCAGGCGATCGACTACACGGCGGCCCCCGGCCAGACCAACAAGGTGACGATCACCAGCTCGACCACGACCCTGAGCGACATCACGTACGTGATCGACGACGCCGTCCCGATCACGGCCGGCGACGGCTGCACCTATCCCAGCGGCACGGACCACACCAAGGTCTCCTGCACGGTCACCACCTACGACACGGAGGACCCGTACCCGACCTTGAAGGTCGACCTCGGCGACGGCGCCGACACCGCCGCGTACGCCAACACCACCAACCAGGCGTACTACTTCGCCTCGTTCGACCTGGGCGCCGGCAAGGACACCTACACCGAGACCGGCCGCGTGGGCGGCGACAGCGTCGACGGCGGCGCCGACGACGACAACCTGACGGTGGGCCCGGACACGGTGGTGCTCGGCGGCGACGGCAACGACACCCTCCACGCCGGTGCGGGCAGCATCGCGCAGGGCGGCGAGGGCAACGACACGATCTACTCCAGCGGCACCGACGCCGCCGCCGACGGCGGTACCGGCAACGATGTCCTGTACGGCGGCGACGGACGGCAGAACCTGTCCGGCGGCGACGGCGACGACAGGATCTACGGCGGGAAGGGCGACGACTTCCTGTACGGCGGCAAGGGCGACGACTTCCTGTACGGCGGCAAGGGCGACGACACCATCTACGGCAACAGCGGTGTCGACACGATCTACGGCAACAGCGGCGACGACGCGCTGTACGGCGGCCCCGGCAAGGACGTCCTCTCCGGCGGCCCCGGCAAGAACACCGTCCACCAGGACTGAGCCACCGGCTCCGCCCGGCGCCCCCGCCGCCACGGAACTCGCCAGGTCAGCCGGTGTCCCGGTCGGTCCGGTCGCCCCGGCCGTCCCGATCCCCCCGCGGATCGACCCGCACCGCCGGGCTCGTGGCGGACGCGCCGCCGCCCGGGCGCAAGGCGCCGCCGCCGGCCTCCGGCGCCGGGGCAGGCGCGGGCACGGACGCCGCCGCACGGGGCGTGCCCAGCGCCTGCCCCGCCGGAGCCGGCGCGCCGCGCGGCGCGCCCGCCCTGGGCGCGGTCGGGACCGCCGGGCGCCCGCAGAGGGCCGCGGCCGGCCGCGGCGCGGAACCGATCGGATGCCGCCATGACGCGCCCCGGGCCCTCAACGCCGGCCACCACCGGCCGCGCCCGTGGCACAGGCCCAGGATCATCGCGGTGGCCACGGCGATGAGGTGCTCGCGCCCGGCCAGGTTGGGATCGGCGATCGACTCCCACACCATGGACCCGCCGGTGAGCGCGAAGACGATCGGGGCGCGGCGGATGACGGAGATGTAGGTGAACAGGCCGACCACCGCGGCCGACGGCCCGGTGTCGAGCACCTGCCCGGTCTGCGGCGGCAGCCCCAGCCGCCACCAGCCCGGTCCCATCGCTATCATCACCCGCACGGTGAGGGTGCCGGCCAGCGTCGTCGCGTAGGCGATGAACAGGGTCCTGAGCCGGCCGAGCGCCAACTCGGCCAGCGCGAAGGCGAGGAAGAGCTGGGTGATGCCCGCCCACACCGGCAGGTCGAGCGCCGGGACGTAGAGTGACACCGGCGTGCGCAGCAGCTCCAGCCACAGCGGGAGGCTGCCGTAGACGCCGCCCAGTATCCGTACGGCCACGGCGCCGGCCTGACGCTGCGCCAGGTCGTGGAAGAAGATGACGCCGAACGCGGCGACGCAGGCCAGCAGGAGCCCGGACGGGCCTCGCCGGGTCAGTTGCCGCACCGGATCGGCGATGACGCCCTGCCACTCGCGACGCAGCGTGCGCCACAGGAACGTTGCTGCTGCCACGCCTGCGCGGAGCGGGTACGCCTGTCTGTCTCGCCGGATCAATGCCCCTCCCAGCAACCGCCGCGTCCGCGATCGTGCCCATCGGAATCTAACCCCCTGGCTACATGGCGCACACACAGGGGTTACATATATGGGCTGGGCGCGGGGGCGTTCGGGGCGGTGACCGCCGGTTTCCGGCCAGGGTGCGCGTCCGGCCGCGCCCGCCGCCCGCGCCACGCCCGGGAGTTGTCGCAGCTCGGCCCGCGACGGCCGCCCGACCTGCTCGTATCCGGGCGGCGCCTGGGCCGAACGGGTGGCTGTCATGGCCGTCGGCACGCCGTACGCTGTGCTCGTGAATGGCTCCGCGGCATCCGGAATCCGCTCCGTCGGGAACAGGATTCGGCTCTTCCGATACGACTGGGTTCCGGCGGTGGCCGGTTACCTGTGCCTGCTGGCAGGGGTGCTGGACGTCCTCGCGGCGATCTTCCCGCACATGCGCCGGGCGCGGGTGCAGACGCTGGCGGTGGCGCTGCCGGGCGTGGTGTCCACGCTGGCGACGGCGGCCTCGCTGATCGTGGGCGTGCTGATGGTGATGCTCGCGCACGCCCTGCGCCGCCGGAAGCGGCGCGCCTGGCGCGCGGTGATGGTCCTGCTGCCGACCGGCGCGGTACTGGAGGCGCTGCGCTGGCACCAGCGGGTTCCGGCCATGGTCACCGTGGTGCTGTTCGTCCTGCTGCTGATCGCGCACCGCGAGTTCCACGCACTGTCCGATCCGCGCACCCGCTGGCGCGCGGTGGTCAACTTCCTCGCGCTGACCGCGTTCAGCTTCGGGGCCGGGCTGCTGATCGTCAGCGCCCACCCGAAGACGGACATCGGCACCCCTCCCCTCACCGACCGGCTCCAGCACGTCGCCTACGGCCTCGTCGGCATCAGCGGCCCGGTCCAGTACGCGAGCACCCGCACCAGTGACCTCGTCTACTACTCGCTCGCCGGGCTCGGCCTGCTGACCGCGGCCACCACCATCTACCTCGCGCTGCGCCCCTCCTCGCCGGTGCCGCTGCTGGAGGAGACCGACGAGCGGCGGGTGCGCGCGCTGCTGGCGCGGCACGGCGGGCGGGACTCGCTCGGCTACTTCGCGCTGCGCCGCGACAAGAACGTCTGCTTCTCCCCGTCGGGGAAGGCGGCCATCGCCTACCGGGTGGTGTCCGGGGTGATGCTCGCCAGCGGCGACCCGATCGGCGACGTGGAGGCGTGGCCCGGCGCGATCAGGGAGTTCATGGACACCGCCACCCGGCACGCGTGGGTGCCGGCGGCGATGGGGTGCAGCGAGACCGGTGGCGAGGTGTGGGCGCGCGAGGCGAACCTGTCCGCGTTGGAGATCGGCGACGAGGCGATCATCGACACCGGCTCCTTCAACCTGACCGGCCGGTCGATGCGCAACGTCCGGCAGATGGTCAACCGGATCGAGCGCGCCGGGTACACCTGCCGGGTGCGCCGGGTGGGCGACCTGTCCGAGGCGGAGAAGGCGGAGATCCGCGACGCGGCCGCGGCCTGGCGCGGCACCGAGGTCGAGCGCGGCTTCTCGATGGCGCTCGGCCGCTTCGGCGGCAGCGGCGACGGCGACTGCGTGGTGGTCACCGCCCACAAGGAGCCGGAGGCCGGTGCCGCCGCGCCGGGCGGGAACATCCGGGCGATCCTGCACTTCGTGCCCTGGGGCAGGGACGGCATCTCGCTGGAACTGATGCGCCGCGACCGGGAGGCCGACCCGGGGCTCAACGAACTGCTCATCGTCAAGGCCCTCCAGCAGGTCCCCGACCTCGGCATCACCCGGGTGTCGCTGAACTTCGCGATGTTCCGCGCCGCGCTGGCCCGCGGTGAACGCCTGGGCGCGGGGCCGGTGTTGCGCGCCTGGTGCGGTCTGCTGCTCTTCCTGTCCCGCTGGTTCCAGATCGAGTCGCTCTACAGGTTCAACGCCAAGTTCCAGCCGCGGTGGGAGCCGCGCTTCCTGGTCTACCCGACCGGCCGCGACCTGCTGCGGATCAGCGTCGCCGCGCTCCAGGCCGAGGCGTTCCTCAACCTGCCCCGGCCGCGCCTGCGTCGGCGCGGGAAGGCGGACCCGGACGACGGCCGGGGCGCGAGCACCGCCGCCGAGGCGCGCGAGGCCACCGCCCAGCACCGGTAGCCCGCCGGCCCGTGCTCCCCGCGCCTCGCGCGGCCCCCGCCTCGACGAGAACGACCCGACCCTGCTGCCTCCCGACGGCGAAGCCCGCCGAACGCGGCGGCGCACCGGGGCCGTTCGCCCCGCGCGAGGCGGTACGGCGGCGCGCGAGGCGGTACGGCGGACGTCGGTGCTCGCCCGCGGTCAGTACCCCGCGGCGGCGCCCGCAGCCGGCTCCAACGGCTCGGCGCCCCGCCCGTCGCCGGCCTGGACGCTGACCGCTCGCAGCCCGTCGGCCGCCGGGCGCTCAGGTCACCGCATCAGCTCCCGGGCCGCCGCGGCGACGGAGTGCGGGGTGATCCCGAAGTCCTCGAAGAGTTCGGCGGCCGAGGCCGACGCGCCGAAGTCCTCCACCCCGATCGTCCTCCCGTCCAGGCCCACCAGGTCGTGCCAGCCCTGGCTGACGCCCGCCTCCACCGAGATCCGGCGGCGGACGGCCGGCGGGATGACGCTGTCCTGGTACGACCTGGGCTGCTCGTCGAACCACTCGCGGCAGGGCATCGAGACCACCCGCGCCCGGACGCCCTCGTCGGCGAGCAGGCGGGCCGCGGTGACCGCGACCGCGACCTCGGACCCGGTGGCGATGACGACCACGTCCGGGTCGGCCGCGGCGCCCGGCGACGGCGCCTCGTAGCGGACGTACCCGCCGCGGACCGCGCCGGTGGCCGGGTGGAAGCCCTCCCCGTCGTCGGGGAACACCGGCAGGTCCTGCCTGCTGAGGCTGAATCCGGTCGGCCGGGCCGGGCCGGCGAGGACCTTCCACAGCGTGATCGCCGTCTCGTTGGCGTCGGCCGGCCGCACCACGTCGAGGCCGGGCATGGCGCGCAGCGAGGCGAGGTGCTCGACCGGCTGGTGCGTGGGGCCGTCCTCGCCGAGGCCGATGGAGTCGTGGGTCCAGACGTAGACGGTGGGCAGCCGCATCAGCGCGGCGAGGCGGACGGCCGGGCGCATGTAGTCGCTGAACACCAGGAACGTGCCGCCGTAGGGGCGGCTGAGCCCGGACAGCGCGATGCCGTTCATGGCGGCGGCCATGAAGTGCTCGCGGATGCCCCAGTGGATGGTCTGCCCGGCGGGGTCCGCGCCGGGCAGCGGGCTGGAGGCCGGCAGGAACGAGGAACCGCCGTCGACGGTGGTGTTGTTGGAGTCGCCGAGGTCGGCGGAGCCGCCCCACAGTTCCGGCAGTTGCGCCGCGGCGGCCTTCAGCGCGCGGCCGAACGCCTTCCGGGTGGCGACCGGGGTGCCCGCCGCGAACGCCGGTCGCGCGCCGTCGAAGGTGGCCGGCGGCCGGCCGCCGCGCAGCCGCCGCACCAGGTCGTGCCTGTCGGGGTGCCGGTCGGCCCAGGCCGCGAAGTCCTTGTCCCAGGCGTCGTGGGCGCGGGCGCCCGCGTCACGCGCCGCGGACGCGGTCCACGCGTGGACCCCCGCGGGCACGTCGAACGTCGTGTCGGGGTCGACGCCGAGCACCGTCTTGGCCGCGCGCACCGCCTCCGCGCCGAGCGCGGAGCCGTGGGAGGCGGGGGTGTTCTGCGCGCCGGGCACCGGCCAGGCGATGATGCTGCGCATCACGATCAGCGAGGGCCGGGTGGTCTCGGCCGTCGCCGCCTGGAGCGCGCGGGACAGGCCCGGCAGGTCGATGTCGCCGTCGGCGGCGAGGTCGACGCTCTGCACGTGCCACCCGTAGGCGGCGTAGCGGGCGGCGACGTCCTCGCTCGTGGCCAGTTCGGTGCTGCCCTCGATGGAGATGCGGTTGTCGTCGTGGACCACCACGAGGTTGCCGAGTCGCTGGTGGCCGGCGAAGGCGCCCGCTTCGGAGCTGATGCCCTCCTGCATGTCGCCGTCGGAACACAGCACGAAGACCCGGTGGTCGAACGGGCTGGTGCCGGCCGGCGCGTCGGGGTCGAGCAGTCCGCGCTCGCGGCGGGCGCCCATGGCCATGCCCACCGCGGTGGCGATGCCCTGGCCGAGCGGCCCGGTGGTGGTCTCCACGCCCGGCGTGTGTCCCCGCTCGGGGTGCGCCGGGGTGAGGCTGCCCTTCTTCCGGTACCCGCGCAGGTCGTCCAGCGTGAGCGGGTAACCGGTGAGGTGCAGCTGGATGTAGAGGGTGAGGCTGGAGTGCCCGCAGGACAGCACGAAGCGGTCCCGGCCGGGCCACTGCGGGTCGGCGGGGTCGTGGCGCAGGAACCGCTGGAAGATCAGATGGGCGGCCGGGGCGAGGCTGACCGCGGTGCCGGGGTGGCCGTGCCCGGCCTCCTGCACGGCGTCCATGGCCAGCACCCGCGCGGTGGTGACGGCGCGCGCGTCCTGCTCGGTCCACACGAACGGGGTGGTGGGCTGGGGTGTGGCGGTGCCCGTCACGGGGCGCTCCTTCGACGAGGTGAGGCGTGCGGGTGAGCCGGCGCGGCGCACCGGCGGCCGGCGCGGGGTGCGCCGGCCGCTGCGGGGCGGGTTCACCACAGGGTGTAGCCGCCGTCGATCACCAGGACCTCGCCGGTGACGAAGGAGGACGCCGGGCTGGCCAGGTAGAGCGCGGCGGGGGCGATCTCCACGGCCTGCGCGTAGCGCTGCATGGGGACTTCGTCGATCCAGTAGTGCTTGTACTCGGGCAGGTCGATGTCGGAGATCTCGGTCTTGGTGTAGCCGGGGGCGATCGCGTTCACCCGTACCGAGCGGGGCGCCCACTCCGCGGCCAGCGAGCGGGTCATGTGGTGCACCCCCGCCTTCGAGACGGCGTAAGGGGCGTGCCACTGCGGCCGGTTGATGATCATGCCGGACATCGAGCCGACGTTGACGATGGAACCGGTGCCGCGCTCGACCATGGACGCGCCGACCACCTGGCTGGCCTTCCACACCGCGTCGAGGTTGGTGGCCATCACCCGGTCCCAGTCCTCGTCGTCGATGCTCAGGGACTCGCCGTGGATGCCCACGCCGGCGTTGTTGACCAGGATGTCGATCGGGCCGAGTTGCCCGGTGACCGTCTCGCGCATGGCCTCCAGGTCGGCCCGGCTGGTGACGTCGGTCCTCGTCGAGATGACGGCGCCGCCGACTTTCGCGAGGTCGGCGACGGCCTCGCGGTTGCGGTCCTCGTCGCGGCTCGCGATCGCCACCGACGCGCCGGCCTCGGCCAGCGCGGTCGCGATGGCCTTGCCGATGCCGCGGTTGCCGCCGGTGACGACGGCGACCTTCCCGTCCAGACGGAATCGATCCAGGACGCTCATGCGGTTGCCTCTTCTGTGGGTCGGGACGGTGTCCGCACGGCGGGCACCCGGAGTATCCGGTCCGCGTGGGACCGGGTGCTCTCGATGAGTTCGGCGTTGCGCTGGTCCGAGCCGTGCGAGCGTTCGTACGCCTCCTCGGCGGTCCGCCCGTACGACATGTGCCGGGCGATCAGCCGGTCGAAGCGGACGTCCTCGCCCGGCTCCAGGAACCAGCACACGTCGAGCAGTTCGCGCACCGGCTGCCACGGGCCCTGGTCGACGAGCAGGTAGTTGCCCTCGGTGATGATCAGCGGCACCTCGCGCGGCACCGGGACGGCGCAGGCGATGGACTCCTCCAGGCTCCGGTCGAAGAACGAGGTGTAGACGGTCGCGTCCTCGCGGGCCCGCAGCCGGCGCAGCAGGTGGACGTAGCCGGCGGCGTCGAAGGTGTCGGCGGCCCCCTTGCGGGGCTTGCGCCCCAGCCGGTCCAACTCGGCGCCGGCCAGGTGGAAGCCGTCGAGTCCGACCAGCACCGCCTGGCCGTCGAGTGCGGCCACGAGGGTCTCGCCGAGGGTGGACTTGCCCGATCCCGGCGCGCCGGTGATGCCGAGTATCCGCCGCCCGCCGGGGGTGATCAGGGCGCGGGCCGCCGCGGTCAGCTCCTCGAAGGTGACGGCCTCGCCGCGCGGCGGCTGGGCGTCGCGGCCGGTCGGTGCGGGGTTCATCGTGGTCCGTCCTTCGTCAGTGGCATGGATACGTCCTCGGGCGACTTGGCGCCGGTCATGAGGGCGACGGCTTCCTCCATGGAGGTGTCCTTCGGGTCGACCAGCGCGATCCGGCGGCCCAGCCGGTGGATGTGGATACGGTCGGCGACCTGGAAGACGTTCGGCATGTTGTGGCTGATGAGCACCACCGGCAGGCCGCGCTCGCGCACCCGCAGGATGAGGTCCAGGACCTGGTTGGTCTCGCGGACGCCGAGCGCCGCGGTCGGCTCGTCCATGACCACGACCCGGGTCGCCCACGCGGCGACGCGGGCGACGGCGACGGCCTGCCGCTGGCCGCCGGAGAGCGTCTCGACCTTCTGGCCGATGGACTGGATGCGGATACCGAGGTCGACCATGTGCCGCGCCGAGCCGTGCCGCATCCCGCGCTTGTCCAACTGCCGGAAGACGGTGCCCAGTACGCCTTTGCGGCGCTGCTCCCGGCCGAGGTAGAGGTTCTGCGAGATGTCGAGCGCGGGGGCGACGCCCAGCTCTTGGTAGACGGTCTCGATGCCGGCGTTGCGGGCGTCGAGCGGGTTGCGGAAGTGCACCGGTTCGCCGTCGAGGTGCAAGGTGCCCTCGTCGGGGACGACCGCGCCGGTGAGCGACTTGATCAGGGTGGACTTGCCCGCGCCGTTGTCGCCGATGACGGCGAGGATCTCGCCCGGGCGCAGGTCGAAGTCGCTGTTGTCCATGGCCACCACGTGGCCGTAGCGCTTGGTGAGGCCGCGGGCTTGGAGCACGTTCGGCCGGGGGTCGGAGCCGTTCTCGGAGCCGGTCATCGGGTCTGCCTCCTTCGCACGAGGTGGTCCACGCCGACCGCGATGACCACGAGGACACCGGTGGCGACCTGCTGGTAGAGCGAGTCGATGCCCGCCTGGGTGAGGCCGTTCTGCAGCACCGTCACGATGAGCGCGCCGATGAACGTGCCGACCACGCCGCCCCGGCCGCCGAAGAGGCTGGTGCCGCCGATCACCACGGCGGTGATGCTGTCGAGGTTGCCGTTGGTGTAGCCGCTGGGGTCGGCGGTCGGGGTGCGGCCCAGGGCCTGCCAGGCGGCGAAGAAGTAGATCACCGCGGCCACGATGTAGACGCTCAGCAGGATGCGCTTGACCTTGATGCCGGCCAGCGCGGCGGCCTTGTCGTTGTCGCCGACCGCGTAGACCCGTACGCCCCAGGAGGTCTGGCTGAGCGCGTAGCCGAGCACCGCGGTGAGCGCGATCCACAGCATCACCCCGTAGGTGATGGTCACGCCGCCGACCGTCGGGCCCCGGTTGAGGAAGGTCAGGAAGTCCGAGCTGATCGGGTAGCTCTGCGAGGAGGTGTAGAGCCGGGACGAGGCGGCGACCACCGACATCACGCCGAGCGTGACGATGAACGGTGGCAGCTTCAGCAGCGACACCAGGACGCCGTTGACCGAGCCGACCACGACGCAGACCACCAGGCCGACCAGCGCGGCGGCCACCGGGTCGCCGTGCACGGCCATCTTCCCGATCACGACCGAACCGAGCACCATGATGGCGCCGTTGGCCAGGTCGATCCCGGAGGTCAGGATGATCAGCGTCTGACCGAGCGCCAGGGTGCCCACCACGACGGACTGCTGCGCGATCAGGGCCAGGTTGTCGGAGTTGAAGAAGGTGCTCGTCGACAGGGCGAAGACGATCACCGCGGTGACCAGGGCCGCGAGCGGCCCGGCGATCTGGTGGGACGCGAGGCCGCGCAGGTCCCGGCGGGGACCGACGCCCCGTTCGAGCGCCAGCACGTCGGCGTCCTGGGTGGTCGTGGTCACTTCGGTCCCCAGCAGTGGCTCAGGCCCCAGGCGGAGGTCTGCGAGGCGACGCCGGGCACCGGGTGGTCGGTGATCAGGGCCGTGCCCGAGTCGATGACACCGCTCTTCGGCTTGGTGCCGTCCTTGATGTACGCGGCGGCGGCGTCGACCGCCATCTCGCCCATCTTGTCCGGGAACTGCATGGCGGTGGCGCCTATCGCACCGCTCTTCACGTCCTCGACGCCGCTGCACGCGCCGTCGACGGAGACCAGGACGGTCTTGCCGGCCAGGCCCTTGTTCTTGATGGCGGTGTAGGCGCCGTGCGCGGTCGGCTCGTTGATGGTGTAGACGACGTTGATGTCGGAGTGCGCCGACAGCAGGTTCTCCATCGCGGACTGGCCGGTGTCCTCGGTGCCCTGGGTCAGCGCGCTGCCGGCCACTTCCGGCGACTTGGACGTGATGCCGTACCCGCTGAGGAACCCCTGGTGGCGGTCGGCGGCGGGCTTGTCCGAGAGGTCGAAGTCGAGCAGGGCGACATGCGGGGCCTTCGGGGCGGACGCCTTGGCCCACTTCCCGATGAGTTCGCCGGCGGCGACGTTGTCGGTGGCGTAGGTGGCGTCCGCGGCGTCGGTCGGGTCGAGCGCCGCGTTCACCGTCAGGACCAGGATGCCCTTGGACTTGGCCTGCTTCAGCACGCCGTTGAGCGCCGTCGCGTTGGCCGGGGTGACCACGATCGCCTTCACCTTGTTGGCGATCATGTTCTCGATCGCGGTCACCTGCGTCGCCGAGTCCCCGGGGGTCTTGGCCTCGGCCTTCATGACCTTCCAGCCCTTGGCCTTCGCGGCCTTCTCGGTGGCGTTCTCCAGCGTGCCGAAGAACGGGTTGCTCAGGTTCAGCGCGACGATCCCGATCTTCGGGGACCCGCCGGAACCGCCGCCGGAGCCACCGGGCCCGCACGCCACGGCGGCCACGCCACAGGCGACGGTGAGGGCGGCGACTTTGATCCGCAAGGAGGCGGGAGCACGTCGGACGATCTTCATTGAGTCCTCCTGGACGCAGGGCCGTCAGCTCGGCTTCGGTGCGGGAGGAACCCGCCACGGGCGTCGATATGACCGGGTGATTACGTCGATGTTGCGGATCGTTCGATCGGCTGTCAAGCAAAAATAAACTACTTCTGTATGGTTGCCGACATAAATGGCCCTTCACTACAGTGCAGTCCGACGTCCCGAGAGCGGAGCGAGATGAGCGAGACGACACGCACGGCCGCGAGCGGCCCGGCCCCCTGGCGGGCCGAGGAGGGCCCCGGGCGGATCTTGCAGCTGATCACGACCGGAAGGGCCAACACCCGTACCGCGATTGCTCAGTTGACGGGCCTGTCCCGGTCGACGGTCGGTCAGCGGCTGGACGCGCTGTTCGCCGCGGGGCTGCTCAAGGAGAGCGACCAGAGCGTGCCCTCGCGCGGTCGCCCGTCGCGCGCGCTCACCCTCGACCACGCCGCCGGGCTCATCATCGGCGTGGACATCGGGGAGCAGCGGACGCGGGTGGCGATCACCGATCTCAACGCGGGCATCCTCGCCGAGCGGGTCGAACGGCTCGCCGTCGGCGACGGCCCCGAGGCGCTGCTGGACACGATCACGGCGACGGTGCGCGGCATGATCAGCCACGCCGACCTCGGTGCCACCCCGGTCGCCGGCATCGGATTCGGGCTGCCCGCGCCGGTCGACTACGAGGCCGGCCGCGTGCTCGGCTGGTCGATCATGTCCGGCTGGGACGACTACGACATCCGCGGGCACCTGCGCCGCACCTGGCAGGTCCCGATCCTCATCGACAACGACGTCAACCTGCTCACCCTCGCCGAGCACCGCCGCTTCTGGCGCGACCAGCCGCACCTGCTCTACATCAAGGCCGGCACCGGGGTCGGCAGCGGGATGGTGATAGACGGCCACGTCAACCGCGGTGCGCAGGGCGCGGCCGGCGACATCGGGCACATCCACATCAGCGGGTTCGGCGACCCGCAGTGCCGGTGCGGGAACCGGGGGTGCCTGGAGTCCCTGGTCGGCGGCTGGGCGCTCGCCCGCGACCTGCGCGACCGCCGCCAGACCAAGGGCCAGGACGCGCGCGACGTCGTCGACCAGGTGCGGCGCGGCGACAGCACCGCGGTCGCCGCGCTCCGGACCGCCGGCCGCGTCCTCGGCGAGGCCGTCGCCTACGCGACCAGCCTGCTCAACCCCGACATCATCGTGCTCGGCGGCCGGCTCAGCACCGTCGGCGACCACCTGATGGCCGGCGTCCGCGAGGTCATCTACCAGCGCTCACTGCCGCTGGCCACCCGCCAGTTGCAGATCGTGCCCACCAAGTACAAGTCCCGCGCCGGCATCGCGGGAGCCGCCTACCTGGTCCGCGACCACGTGCTGGACCCGGCCACCCTCGACGCCACCCTCGCGGTCGGCGCCACCCCCTTCTCGACCTTGTAGGCCGCCCGTTCAGGGTGCGGCGGGGTGCCAGCCGAGGGCGGGGCCGAGGCGGGTGGCGAGGTCGGTGAGGATCTGGACGTAGTCGGCGTGGTCGAAGGTGAAGGGCAGCGCGAAGGCGACCTCGTGGACCTCGCGGAACGCGGCGTGCGCGTGCAGCCGTTCGGCGAGTCGCGCGGACTCGCCGACCAGGTCGGGGGCGAACAGCAATCGCGCCGGTCCCTGCGGGGCGGCCGTGCGCGGCAGCCGCTTGCGGGCGAACTCCTCGTACTTCGCGCGCTGTTCGGGCGTCGCGGAGTCGGTGGGGATGACCACGAGGCCCTGGGAGACCCGGGCCCGGTCGCCCGCCGGGTGGTGCGCGCGGAACTCGCGGATCTGCGCGAGTTGCAGCGTGGCGAAGGTGGCGGTGGCCGCGGCCTCGCCGGAGTCCCCGGAGCCGCCGGGAACCCCGGAGTCCTCGGAGCCGCCGGCCGCCTCTGACCCGCCGGCCGCCTCTGACCCGTCGGCCGTCCCCGCCCGCTCGGCCGGCCCCGCCTTGACGACGCTGCTGGTCAGGAAGTTCATGCCCTGCTCCCCCGCCCAGCGGGCCGACCGCAGGCTCGCGCCGCCGTACCACATCCGGTCGGCCAGCCCGGCGGCGTGCGGCTGGACCCGTGGCGAGAACACCTCGAAGCCCTCGGTCGCGCCGGACGCGGTCGCCGGCTCGCCGCGGACGAAGGACAGCAGCCGCCGCACCCGTTCGTAGCCGAAGTCCTCGGCGTCGGCCGTGTCCGGGTACAGGGCGTCCTTGACCCGGTCGTACCGCATCGGCGGGCCGACGCTGACGCCGGGGTTGAGCCGGCCGCCGGAGAGGATGTCCACGGTGGCCAGGTCCTCGGCGAGCCGCAGCGGGTTCTCCCAGCCCAACGGGATGACCGCGGTGCCCAGTTCGATCCGGCTGGTGCGCTGCGTGGCCGCGGCGAGCACCGCGACCGGCGAGGAGATGCCGTACTGGAGGTGCCGGTGCCGCACCCAGGCGCTGTCGAAGCCCAGTTGCTCGCCCAGCTCGATGACGCGCAGCGTCGACTCGTGGCCCGCGCGCGGATCGGCCTCGTCGAACAGCCCGATGGTCAGGAAGCCCAGCTTCCGCAGCGGCTCCGAGGCAGGTGGCACGTGCTTCCTCCATGGTCCCGGCGGCGGGGTCCGCCGCGTCGGCGGCGCCGCCCCGATTCTCGCAGAGGGCACGGGCGGCGGCCCGCGAAGCCCTGACGGAAAGGGGCGGCGGTGTACGGGCATCGGTGTACGGGCGGGCTCGCGTGGCCGCGGGCCCGCCCGCATCACGGCCCGCCCGCCTACTCGCCGGCGGCGCCCGCCTCCACCAGTCCGGCCGCCCGGCCGTCTGCCGCGGCCTCCGCCTCCGCCTCCGCTTCCGCTTCCGCTTCCGCCGCCGCACGGTGGGCGCTTCCGCCGAGCACCCGGTCGAGGACCGCCGCCGCGCCGCCGGCCGGAAGCTCCTCGCCCCGCCACGCGACGTGCTGGTCCGGGCGGACCAGCACGTGCGCGGTGCCGTAGAGCGCGCGGGCCGCCGGGTCGGTCAGGTGGATGACCGTGAACGGCAGCGCCCTGGCCGCGGCCTGCTCGGCGAAGTCCCGCTCGATCGTGCGCGCGTCCGCGCGCACGTCGGTGCGCGCGTCGGTCAGGACGAGGAGCGCGAAGGACGTGCCGATCCGGTCGTAGAGGGTGCCGCCGTAGGGGTCCACGAGCCCGTCCGGCGCCCGGTGGCCCGGGCGGGGGTCGTCCTCGTAGACGTCCGGGCGCCAGGCGGGCTCGGTGTCGAGCTGGCCCGGTTCGTACCAGACCGCGGCCGAGTCGTCGTACCGCTCGTCGAAGGTGACGCCGTTCGCGCCGAGGCGGTCCCGGCGCAGGCGTTCGCCGATCTCGGCGCGGCGGGCGGCGGCCGCCGGGCCGAGGTCGGCGTCGTCGGGGATGCCGCCGGCCCGGATGTCGGCGAGGGTGGCCTGGGCCCGGCGGGCCCGTTGGAGCGCGTGGTCGGCGATCCGCCAGTTGTGCCGGCGGCGCTCCTGGTCGTACGAGTCGAGCAGCGCGGGCGGGGCCTGGCCGCCGAGCACCGCGGCGAGCTTCCAGCCGAGGTTCACCACGTCGCCGATGCCCTCGCCGAGGTTGCCGCCGGGCGTCCGTACGTGGGCCGCGTCGCCGGCCAGCAGCACCCGGCCGTGCCGGAAGGTCCGGGCGATCCGGGTGGCGTGGTAGAAGGTCGTGGCGGAGACGAGTTCCAGGTCGAGGTCGAAGCCGAAGGCGGCCCGCGCGGTGGCCAGCAACTCCTCCTCGGTGGGCTCGTGTTCGAGCGGGAACGGCCCCGCGTACACCCGCCACTCGCGGCTGCTCACGGCGGCGAGGAAGCCGGACGCGTGCGGGTTGAAGACGATGTTGGTGCCGCTGGGCGCGGCGCCGACCCGTTCGGTGATGTCGCCGGTGCGCACGATGAGGCGCAGCCGCTTCTCGGTGGCGTGCTCCCCGTCCCGTTCGATGCCGGCCAGCCGGCGGGTGGTGCTGCGGCCGCCGTCGGTGCCGAGGACGTATCCGGCCCGGATCACGAGCGGTTCGCCGGAGTCGACGTCGACGACCTCGGCGTCCACACCGTCCTCGTCCTGGCGCAGGCCGCGCAGTTCCCAGCCGCCGGCCACGCTCACCCGGCGCTCGGCGAGGTGTTCGAGGAAGACGTGCTGGAAGACGGTCTGCGGCCGGCGCAGCGCCTCGTCGGCCGAGTGGCCGCCGCCGAGCGTGCCGCGGAAGTCGGGGCGGGGCACCGGCACCAGTTCGTGTCCGGCCAGCGAGGTGACCAGTTTGATGCCCTGGTTCCACTCCGGGGGGAAGGTCCACGCGTCGCGGACCCGCTGGAGCAGCCCCCAGCGGCGCAGGTGCTCCACCACGCGCGGGGTGTGGCCCATCGCGCCGGCCCGGACCAGCGTCGCGGTGCGGGCCCGTTCGACGACGGCCACCCGCACGCCGCGGGAGGTCAGTTCGACCGCCGCGGCGAGGCCGGCCGGGCCGGCGCCGACGATCAGCACGTCCACCGACCGCGGCGGCGTGCCGACCGGGAACCGGACGGTGTGCACGTCGCGCCCGCCGGTCGGGGAGAGGGACGGGGAGAGGGACGGGGAGAGGGCGGAGGGCGAAGAGGAGGAGGCGGGGGCGGACGGGGGCAGGGATCTGGACAGCGGTGCCACGGACGCGGTCATCGGCCGGCCTCTCAGTCGTTCACGAGCTGGCGCTCGCGGGTGTAGCGGTTGGCCGGTACCGGCAGGCCGAGGTTGCCGCGCAGGGTGTCGGCCTCGTACTCGGTGCGGAACAGCCCGCGCCGCTGGAGGATCGGCACCACTCCGTCGACGAAGGCGGCGAGTTCGGCCTCGGTGCGGAAGGCGAGGTTGATGCCGTCGAAGGTGCCGGCGTGGAACCACTCCTCGATGGTGTCGGCGACGCCCTGCGGCGTGCCGACGAACGGTGAGCGGCGGAACTCCCGTACGGAGTTGGCTACTTGACGAAGTGTCAGATTCTCGGTCCGGGCCCGCTCGATGATCCGGCCCGCGCCGGTCCGGCCGCCCCGCTCGGCCAGGTGCGCGACGTCGGGGAACGGCGCGTCCAGGTCGTGCACGCTGAAGTCGTAGGCTCCGAAGGACCGGCCGAGGAGCGCGAGGTTGCCCTCGAAGTCGTCGTCCTCCTCGAAGATCTCCCGCTCGCGGCGCCGGGCGGCCTCCTCGGTGCCGGCCACGATCGGGCCGCCGTGGATGAAGATCTTGATGTGCTCGGGGTCGCGGCCGTATCCGGCGGTGCGCTTCTTGATGTCGGAGTAGTACTCCCGGGCCTGCTGGAGGCCGCCGCCGGGCGCGTAGATGCCCTCGGCGACCTGCGCGGCCAGGTCGCGGCCCTCCTCCGAGACACCGGCCTGGAAGATCACCGGCTGGCCCTGCGGGGAGCGGGAGAGGTTGAGCGGGCCGGCCACGCTGAGGTGCTCGCCGACGTGGTCGAGCGCGTGCAGCTTGGCCGGGTCGAGGAAGACGTCGCGCTCGACGTCGGCGGGGAACGCGTCGTCCTCGTAGGAGTCCCACAGGCCGCGCGCGACCTGGACGAACTCCAGGGCGCGGCCGTAGCGGGTGGCGTAGTCGAGGTGCTCCTCGAGACCGAAGTTCTTCGACGCGCCGGTGTCGAAGCTGGTCACGACGTTCCAGCCGGCGCGGCCGCCGCTGATGTGGTCGAGGGAGGCGAACCGGCGGGCCAGGTTGAACGGCGAGTTGTACGTCGAGCTGGCGGTGCCGACCAGTCCGACGTGCTTGGTGTGGGTGGCGACCGCGGACAGCAGCGTGAGCGGCTCCAGCCGGTTGAGGTAGTGCGCCGGGTAGGTGGAGTTGATGAACTGGCTGTCGACGATGAACAGGGCGTCGAAGAGCGCGTGTTCGGCGGCCTGGGCCTGCCGGATGTAGTAGTTGATGTCGATGCTGGCGTTCTTCGCGATGCTCGGGTCCTTCCACAGGCCGTGCTGGCCGGGGCCGCCGACGCCGTAGGGGTGGAGCGCGAGGTGGATCGTGCGGGACATGGTTCTCCCTCTTCCGTGATGGGACGTGGGTGGCAGGGCTCGGGGCGGGCGCGGGGCGGCGGTTGAGCGGCCGTGGGGTGGCCCGTTCGGGGGTGGCCGCGAAGCGGCGCGGGTTCAGGCGTCGAGCAGCGCGCGCAGAGCGTCGCGCTCGGCCCGTCCGGCCGGGGCGGTGTGCAGGGTGGGCGCGGACCTGACCAGCAGGCGGGTATAGGGGTGTCGCGGCTCCTCGATGACGTCGCGGGCGGCGCCGGCCTCCACGAGTTCGCCCTGGTAGAGCACGGCGATACGGTCGGCGATCCCGGCGACGGACCCCAGGTCGTGGGAGATCAACACGATGGCCACGCCGGTGCCGCGCAACTCCTTGAGGATCTCCAGGATCTGCACCCGGTTCGCGGAGTCCAGGGCGCTGACCGGCTCGTCGAGGATGATCAGTTCGGGCTCGGTGACCAGGGCCCGGGCGACCGCGACGCGCTGCCGCTGGCCGCCGGAGAGTTCGCCGGGCAGCCGGTCGAGCAGGTCCTCGGGCAGGTGGACCCGGGCGAGGAAGGACCGGGTCCGCGCGGTCGCCTCGGCGTGGGCGACGCCCTTCAGCAGCAGCGGCTCGGCCAGCGAGTCGGCGATGGTGAGGTCCGGGTCGAGGCTGCGCAGCGGGTCCTGGAAGACGTACTGCACCACGCCGCGGCGGCGCAGGGCGCGCCACTTGCGGCGCCGTACCCGGTCACCTCCTCGCCGCCGACGACGATCGAGCCCGCCGAGGCGCGGACCAGGCCGAGGACGGCGCGGGCGAGGGTGGACTTGCCCGACCCGGTCTCGCCGATGACGCCCACGGTCTCGCCGGGGGCGACGCTCAGCGTGATCCCGTGCAGGGCGCGGCGCCGGCGCCGGCGCCGGCCGTAGTGGACGTCGAGCCCGTCGATGGCGAGCACCGGACCGGCGGGACCGGCGGACGGACCGGCCGAGGCACCGGCGGACGGCCCGGTGGACGGACTGCCGGACAGCCCGGCCGAGGCACCGGCGGACGGCCCGCCGGACAGCCCGGCGGACGGCCCGGCGGACGGCCCCGCCAACGTCTCTGCGGCGGGCGGGAGTTGCGGGTGCGCGCCGGTCACGACGCCTCCTTCGACGTACGGAACCTGTCCAGGCCGTACTGCTCGTGCTCGGCGACGAGCAGCCGGGTGTACTCGTGGCGCGGGTGGTGCAGCACCTGGCGGGTCGGGCCGTGCTCCACGACCTCGCCCTGCCGCATGACCAGCACCTCGTCGCAGATCTGGGCGACCACGGCCAGGTCGTGGGAGACCACCACCAGCGCCAGGCCGGTGCGTTCGCGCAGGTCGGCCAGGAGGTCGAGGATCTCGGCCTGCACGGTGACGTCGAGCGCGGTGGTGGCCTCGTCGGCGATCAGCACGCGCGGGCCGGCCGCGATCGCCGCGGCGATCAGGACCCGCTGGAGCATCCCGCCGGACAGCTCGTAGGTGTACTGGCCGTAGACCAGTTCCGGCTCGCGCAGGTGGACCGCGCGCAGCAGTTCGAGGGCGCGCTGCCGGGCCGGGCCCCGCTTCAGCCCGTTCTTGGCGCGGACCACCTCGGCGATCTGCGCGCCCACCTTGATCGACGGGTTGAGGTAGGACGCCGGGTCCTGGAAGACCGCGCTGATCGTGGCGCCGCGCAACCGCGTCCACTGCTGCGGGGTGAGGGTGGCGATGTCGGTGCCGGCGATCTCGACCGCGCCCTCGGAGATCTCGAAGTGCGCGGGGAGGATGCCGAGTACGGCACGGCAGGTGAGGGTCTTGCCGCTGCCCGACTCCCCCACCACGCCCACCGCCTTGCCGGGGGTCAGCTCGAAGTCGACGCCGTGCACGATCTCGCGGTCGGTGGCCCGGTCGGTGATGTGCAGGCCGGCGACCTTGAGCACGGTGGCGGGTTCGGCGCTCCCGGCGGGAGCCTCGGCGGGCGCGGTGCCGGGCGTGCCCGCGGTCCCAGCCGTCTCGGCGGCCCCTTGCGTCTGCTCGGCCTCCTCCGTCTCCGCGGTCCGCGTGGACGACGGGCTCTCGGACAGGTTCTCGGACAGTGCCGTCATGACGCGCCTCCGACCGGAGTGGGTGTGGTCCGGTCGGGGCGGCCGGCGCGGACCTTGCGGTTGTCGACCAGCGCGCGGCCCGCCTCGCCCGAGACGTCCCGGATCGCGTCGGCGAGCAGGTTGCCGGCCCAGACGGTGACCATGATCAGCAGCGCGGGGGCCACCGGGGCCCACGGCTGGTAGCTGAGGTATCCCAGGTCCGAGGCGAGCAGGCCGCCCCAGGTGGGCTCGGGCGGCTGGACCCCGATCCCCAGGAAGGTCAGGCTGGAGACGATGACGAACCCGACGCCGACGGTCTGGGCGAGCGCGACCGCGATCGGCGGGAGCACCTTGGTCCAGACGTGGCGGCGGACCACCCAGCCGACGGAGGCGCCGGAGATCAGCGCCGCCTCCACGTACTGCGAGCGGGCCACGGTCAACGTGGCGGCGCGCGAGACGCGGTAGAACAGCGGCGAGACCAGCACGCCGGTGACCAGCATGGCCTGGGTGATGCCGTTGCCGAGCAGCGCGATCACCGCGACGGCGAAGAGCAGGAACGGCAGCGCGACCAGCGTGTCGACCACCCGCAGGGTGACCCACTCGAAGACCCGGCCGAGGTACACCGACAGGATGCCGGGGACCACCCCGACCACCAGGGCGGTCACGGCCACTTCGAGGGAGCCGAGCACGCTGACCCGGGAGCCGGCGAGCAGCCGGCTGAACACGTCGCGGCCGAGGTAGTCCGTGCCCAGCCAGTGGGAGCCGGAGCCGGCCGCGAGCGTGTGGGTGCTGGTGCCCAGCGGGTTCTGCGGCGCCAGCAGCGGGCCGAAGACGGCGAGCAGCGCGATGAGGGTGAGGATCGCCACGGCGATCCGGCCGGTGGGAAGCGACAGTACGCGGCGGAACATCCGTCACACCCCCCGCTGGGACGCCGGCGTCACGCGGGCCAGCACCAGGTTGACGATCAGGTTGAAGACGACGACGAGCACGATCGACACCACCAGGACGCCCTGCACCGCCGGCACGTCGCCGGACTGGGCCGAGTCGTTGGCGAACCGGCCGAACCCCTGGAGGCCGAACACCCACTCCGTCACCACGGAGGCGCCGACCAGCGCGGGGAACTTCAGCCCCAGCGTGGCGAGCGCGGGCCCGATCCCGTTGCGCAGCACATGCCCGAAGAAGATCCGCCGCGGGCTGAGCCCGCGGACGATCGCGCCGGTGACGTAGTTCTCCCGGTACGACGCGATGAGGCTGGTGCGCAACTGCCGGGCGACGTCGGCGATCACGTCGAAGCTGAGGGCGAGCGCGGGAAGCGTGATGTGCTCCAGCCACGGGGTGAGGCCCTGCGCCGCGGGGACGTAGCCGGCCGCCGGGAACAGGTGCAGCCCGACCGCGAAGACCTCCACGAGCACGATGCCGACCACGAACGCCGGCATCACCGAGATCAGGGTGACGAACCCGGTGATCGCCCGGTCCACCCAGGTGGTGTGCCGCAGCGCCGCCGCCGTGCCCAGCAGGAAGCCGGCGCAGACGCCGATGATCAGCGCGAAGGTCGCGATGGAGAGGCTGACGCCCAGGCCGAGGCCGATGAGCGTGGAGATGTCGGCGCCGTTGGTCCAGCTGGTGCCGAGCTGTCCGTGCAGGACACCGCTGAACCAGTGCCCGTACTGGACCAGGAAGGGCTGGTTCAGGCCCCACTGGGCCTCCACCCGGTGGATCGCCGCGGGAGTCGCGTCCTCGCCCAACTGGATGCGCGCGGGGCTGAGTCCGCTCAGCGACCGCAGTGCGAACGTCACGAAGGTCGCGACCAGGAAGACCGGCACGAAGATCGCGGCGGATCGGGCGAGGGCGGCCGTCACCCGGCCCAGCGTGTGCCGGGCCCTGGCCGCGGCGACCCCGCGGTGG
This sequence comes from Streptomyces sp. NPDC087270, assembly GCF_044744625.1. Lineage (NCBI taxonomy): Bacteria > Bacillati > Actinomycetota > Actinomycetes > Kitasatosporales > Streptomycetaceae > Streptomyces > Streptomyces sp. NPDC087270. Next base: position 221,001 of record NZ_JBIUYR010000012.1, on the reverse strand, counting down.
CGGGCGGGCCCGGCCGGTGCCGGGCGCTCCTTCACCGGTGGCGCCGTCGTGGTCGTGGTCGTCGTCATGGGGTTGCCCCCTCTCTGTGCTGGGTGGACATCAGTGGCCGAGGGTCACGCCGGTCCAGTCGATGTGGCCGGGGTTCTTCGGCAGGTTCGACAGCGCCTTGCTCTTGGCGAAGAGGTTCGGCGCGGAGTACGTGAAGACCAGCGCCTTGCTCTGCAGGCCCGCGCGGGTCGCCGCCTGGAGGACCTGCGGGTAGTCCGGCGAGTCGATGCTGGTCTGCCGGACCTTCGCCACCGCCGCCTCGAAGCCGGCCGGCTCGTACGGCGTGCTGAGGTTCAGCGGGCCGTCGGGGCCGAAGTGCGCGGTGAGCGTCTGGAGGGCCGAGTCGCGCCCGGTGGTCCCGTACAGGGAGAAGGTCAGGTCCTTGGCGAAGAACGGCGTCGCCCAGTTCTTGTCCACCTTGATGGTGACGGTGATGCCGACCTTGGCCAGTTGCGACTGGACGATCTCGGCCTGCGGGTCCGCGGCCGGGATGACCAGGGTCAGCTTGATGGCGCCGGGCTTGTAGCCCGCCTCGGCGAGCAGTCGCTTCGACTTCGCCGGGTCGTACGGGTAGAGGTCCGCGGACTTCGGGTCGTAGGCCACGTAGCCCTTGGGGAACGGCTGGTCGGTGGCCGAGCCGTAGCCGAAGGTCAGCTTGTCCACGAACTCCTGCCGGTTGACGGCGTAGCGGACGGCGTCCACCACCTTGGCATCGGTGAACGGCGCCTTGTTGACGTTGAGGCTGATGTTCTCGGCGTTGAAGCCCGGCTGCACGAACACGTCGAGGCCGGCCTTCTTCGCGGCGTCGGCCTGGCTGGGCGCGATGTCGGCGAAGTTGTAGACGCCGGTCTGCAGGCCGGAGACGACGGTGGAGGCGTCCGGGGCGGAGGTCAGCTCCACGTTGTCGATGTGGATGTCCTTGGCGTCCCAGTAGTCCGGGTTCTTCTTCAGCAGCACCTTGGTGCCCGGCACGAGTTGGGTGACGGTGAACGGCCCGGCGCCGACCGGGCTCTGGTCCAGCTTCTTCGGGTTCGCGGCCGCCTTGGGGCTGGCGACCTGGAGCACGCGCTCGCCGAGCAGTTGCGGGATCTGGTAGTCGACCTGGGAGAGGTGGACGACCACGTCGAGGCCGCTCGCGTCCACGGACCTGATCGACGTCAGGTCGCCGAACAGCGCGGAGTCCTTCTGCGTCTTGGCCCGCTCGATGGCGGCCTTGATCGCGCTGCCGTCCAGTACGCTGCCGTCGCTGAACTTCAGGCCGGCCCGCAGGTGGAAGGTGACCTGGTCGCCCTTGGCGTTGTACTCCCAGGACCTGGCGAGGTCGGGCACGGCCTTGCCGGTGGCGTCGGTACGCGTCAACGAGGCGTAGACCAGGGCGAGTTCGCGGAACTGGGCGCCGCTGCCGCTGACCACCGGGTCCCAGTGGCTCGGGAAGGATGAGGAGGCCCACTTCAGCGTGTCGCCGCCGCCCGCGGACGCGGACTGCCCGCCGCAGGCGCTGAGCGAGGCGCCCGCGGTGGTGACGAGGACGGCGGAGAGGGCGGCCAGCCGGATACGGCCGAGCCGCGGACGGGGGCGGGGGCGGAGGCGGGGGCGGAGGCGGGGGCCCGCCGCGGAACGGCGGGTGGCGATGCGTATGGACATCTCATACTTTCTGTCGACGCACTCCCGACCGGGGCGGGGCAGGAGCGGCAGGGCGGAGGGCGGGCCCGGCGCCCGTACCGGACCGCACCGGCCCGCGGCGCGGTCGGTACGGGCATGCCGGTACGGCTCACGAGCACGCGTCGGGACACACCTCGGCCAACGCACCGCGTTTCAGGTGCTGTTGGTCAGGGACCGGGTCGGTGGCGCACAGCGGCGAGCAGGGGCCGGGCGGGCAGGCGAAGCGGGCCGGACGGGGAAAGGGGGCACGCCGATGCGCGGCGTCGGTGACGCGGAACGGCGGGGGCGCCGCTCGGCGGCGCGAAGGGGGGCCGGTACCGCCGGGGGCGGTCAGGCGCCGGTGAACCGTGGGTGACGGATGGTCAGCGACAGAGGGCGCTGCACGTGCGCCGCAGGTCCACGTAGCGGCACACCACACCAGGGTGCGTCGAGAGCATGCTGCACATCTTGTGGGCTACGGCGAGCGGCTGTCAATGGACACCTTTTGATGTCTCATTCGGCGGACCGGGGTCTTCCCCGCCCCGGCCGCGGATCGGCCCCGCCCGGCGTGACGAACTACACCTGGGCGGCGGGATGCAGTTCGGCCTCGGCGGGGTGCAGCCACAGCGGGCCGTTGCCGGTCTCCACCCGCACCGCGTGCGGCGGTGGCCACGGCCCCTGCGCCAGCAGCAGCCGCTCCGGGTCGGTCAGGCTCCGGTAGCGCGCGAGTGCCGCCGCCGGGGAGAGCGTTCCGCCCTCCGGCAGCCGGTCGCGGGCCGGCAGCAGGCCCGGGCACAGGTCGTCGAAGGCCGCGGCGTACTCCTCGAACGTCCGCCAGCCGGGCACCACGCGGTAGCCGGCCGCCGTCCGCAGCAGCAGCGTCGGCAGGGCGTAGCGGCGGCTCCCGTCGGCGGTCTCCTTGGCGACGCCGGGGTGCGGCGAGCCGGCGGTGGGGTCGAGCACCTCGGGCACCGGGCGGCGCGCCTCCGCGCGGTCGGCGCGCACCTGCCGGAGCACCCGCGGCGACGCCGCGTCGGCCGCCAGCCGGCCCAGGTCGAGGCCGGGCGCGCCGCGGACCGCGGCGAGCGCCAACTCCGCGGTGTCGGCCGGCTCGCCGAGCACGAAGACCGTCTCCCGCAGCCGGCGCAGCACCGCCTCGGCCGTGTCGCCGCCCTGGAGCTCCGCGGCCTTGGCGACGAGCGAGGACGGCCAGGAACTGGCCGCGACCCGGCTCAGCCGTACCGCGCACGGTGCCCGGGTGTGCTCGGTGATCCCCGCGACGTAGCGCGCGTACCAGGCGGTCTCCGCGGCGGGGTCGGGCGGCGGGTCGTCGTCGTGGTCGAAGAGGATGGCGTACACCCGGCGCCAGCGGACCCGGCCGGCCACCGCGGCCCGCAGCCGGCGCAGCACCGGCTCGGAGCCCCAGGACCACGGGCAGAGCGGATCGGTGTACTCCACCACCTCCACCGCCGGTTCCGGCTGCCGCGCAGCTGTCACGCCGCGCGCTTCCGGGCCGGCCGCTCGCGCTTCGCCGGGGCCAGCAGCGAGTGCAGGGTCACCCCGCCCAGGACCGCCGCGGCCTCCGCCTCGACCTGCCGCCACACCGCGGTCAGCCCGGCCGCCGGGCCGGGGTAGGCCAGCGCGGCCAGCGGCTCGCCGCGCAGCGTGATCAGCTCGCCGTCGACCGCGCGCACGACATCGAGCAGGGTGATCTCGTCGGCCGCCCGGCCCAACCAGTAACCGCCTTCGCAGCCGCGCTGGCTGCGCACCAGTCCGGCTCTTCGCAACTCGGCCACCACGGACTTCAGGAAGCGGAACGGGATCTCCTGTGCCGAGGCGATGGCCTCGCAACTGAGCGGGCGCCCGGGCTCGCTGGCGAGTTCCAGAAGGGCGCGCGTGGCGTAGTCCGCCTTCGCGGAGATATGCATGCTCCCATCATGCCCGATGCCCCTTCCGGGCGGGGATTTCCGCTGTGTACCGACCATTGCGGGAACATTGCCGCAGGTGAAGGCTAATAGACACCTCTTGACATCCTTTTCGGCGGCGCCCTAGCGTCCCGGCCATGAGTACGCCGCCGACGCAGCCTGGTGAAGGCTTCCATCCCCACCTGCACGACACCGACACCCCGACCCCGCCGACGTCGTCCCTGCGGGCCCGCCTGCACCACATCCGCGCCGACGCGCTGGACGGCGACACTGCCCAGAGCGGCGGCATGCGCAGGTTCGCCGCCGTCAGCGGGAAGACCGTCGGTTCGGAGAAGCTGTGGATGGGCCAGACCCACGTGGCTCCCGCGACGGCCTCCTCCGACCACCACCACGGCGAGTCCGAGACTGCGATCCATGTGGTGAGCGGCCACCCGGAGTTCGTCTTCGTCGACGACTCCGGCGACACCCCGCAGGAGGTACGGCTGCGCACCTCCCCCGGCGACTACATCTTCGTCCCGCCCTACGTGCCGCACCGCGAGGAGAACCCGGACCCCGACGACGAGGCCGTGGTCGTCATCGCGCGCAGCACCCAGGAGGCGATCGTGGTCAACCTGCCCCGGCTCTACGCGCTGGGGTCGGAGCCGGGACCCGAGGACGGCTGAGCGAACCGAGCGATCCGAGCAGACCGACGACGCAGAGGAGAGCCCTGGTGACCAGTACCGAATCCCGCCCGGACGTCGCGGCGGACCTGAAGTCCGCGTTCCGGGAGGCCATGGCCGGCGTGGCCACCCCCGTCGCCGTGGTCACCGCCATGGCCGGGCCGTCCCCCTATGGCACCACCGTCAGCGCCTTCACCTCGCTCTCGATGGACCCGCCGATGGTCCTGGTCTCCCTCGACCGCGGCTCGGACCTGCTGGCGGTCATCGGCGGCAGCCGCAGGTTCGGCCTCAACATCCTCGGGGCGCAGCAGCCGGACCTCGCGATGAACTTCGCCCGCAAGGGCGGCCCGGCCAAGTTCGGCGGCGTCGACTGGCGCCTCGGCTCCCAGGTGCCCAGGCTGCCCGGCGCGAGCGGCTTCCTGGCGTGCGAGGTGGCCGACCTGGTGACGGGCGGCGACCACGTCGTCGTCTTCGGCCGGGTCCTGAGCGCCGAGGCCGCGCCGAGGCCGCCGCTGACCTACCACGCGCGGGCGTTCGGCACCCACACCGCGCTGGACGTCGACTCCCGCGCCTGACAGCGGCCTTGCGGCCCACGCGTCAGCACGGGTCGGCACGCGTCAGCACGTCACCACTCGTCACTCGTCACTCGTCACTCGACGAGGACGCTGTCGACGTTGACGCTGCCGGAGTCGCCCGGCCGGACCAGGAGGCGGACCACGTCGTCGCCGGCCGGCAGCGTCACTTCGGCGGTCACCGTGGACCAGGTGTCCCAACTCCCGGTCACCGGCAGCGAGATCTGCTGCGCGCTGCCGCCGGCCACGACGCTGATCGTCCGCGTCACCGACTCGTAGGGCGGCTGCCGGCCGCCGGTGGAGTTGGCGTACCGCACGGTGATCCGGTGCGGGCCGGCCGTCGGGACCGCGACGACGGCGGTGGTCGCGGCCCCCGCGTAGAGGCCGCCGACGAACCCGGTGCCGGTATAGCCCGTGTGGTCGCTCGCCACGGACGCGCCGCCGCTGTTGATCGCGTCCTCGGCCTGGGCCGCGGTCCCGGCCGGGACCGGCGTCGCCACGTAGACCGGGGCGGTGGCCGTGGCCGAGTCGGTGCCGGCCGCGCCCCGCCAGGTGGTCGTCGCGGTGAGCGGCACCCGGGCCGGCGCCTGGTCCGCCGGGGCGGTCAGCGTCCAGGCGCGGGTGACGGTCGCGCCCTGGCGTACGGTCGCCGCCGCCGCTGAGTCAGGCGTGGCCTGGTCGGGCGTGGCCGTCCAGCCGGCGGGCAGCGAGAACGCGGTGCGCACGTCCGTGGCGTCCGCGCCCCCGATCGACCGCAGGGTCTGGGTGACCACGGCCGACGAGCCGGGCGCCATCGCGTCGGGCGCGTCGAGGGTGGTGATCAGGTCGGGCGCCGCCGCGTCGGGGAGGTCGAGTTCGGCGATGCTCGCCGGATCGCCTCCGGCGAAGGCGAGCCGGACGGCGCGGCCGGTGACCGGGCGCCAGGTGGCGTCGAGGTTCCCGGCCGGCGGCACGGCGCCCGCGGCGACCTGCTGCCAGCGCCCGCCGGCCGACCGCACCTGGACGGCGTACGAGGCGGGCCGGGTCGCACCCCAGCGCACGTCCGCGTGACCGGTCCTGACCGGCCGGGCGGGCGTCACCGTGTACGACGAGGTGGTGTCCGCCGCTGTCCAGGTGGTGACGGCGTTGCCGTCGACGGCGGCGGCCGGCTGGTCGACGGCCTGCGCGGAACTGGCCGAAACGGCCTGGCAGCGGGCGGAGTTGTTGGTCGGGCTCAGGTCCGGGCGGGCGGTCGGCAGGACGGCGGTCCGCCCGGTGGCGAGGCGCCTGGTGCCGTCCGGGGAGGCGAGGGTGACCGGCGCGCCCGAGGCGAGGCGGACCGTGGTCGTCGCGGGCCCGACGTGCACGTCCACGCTCCGCCCCTGGTAGCGCAGGCCGGTCAGGGTGATCCCGCCCGGCAGTTGCGGCGGGAGGGTCGGGGCGAGCGTCAGCGCGCCGGTGTCCCACCGCAGGCCGGCGAACCCGTAGCCGAGGGTCTGCAGGAACCCGCCGGCCCCGGTCGCGAAGTCGAACGCCGGGTTGGACTGGCCGCCGGAGGGCGTCAGGTACTGCGTCTCGTTGAACTGGGCGAACGCGCCGCGCAGGAACGGCTGGTAGGAGTTCTGGAAGAGCGTGTAGTCCAGGCAGCCCGGCTGCCGGACCTGCGCCGCGATCACCGCCTCCACCGACGCGGTCATCGCGGGACCGCCGGTGTCCGTGACGGGCATGTAGCGGTCGAGGTCGGCCGCGGCGGCGCCGAGGTCGGTGACATAGCCGAACGGGTACGTCATCAGCACCGTGTCCGCCTGCTTGACCGGCTGCCCGGCGTATCCCGGGTACTCGGGGTGGGTGCCGTCGGAGTCGGTCGCGACGTCGATCCGCGCCGCGACCGCCGACCAGGCCGGGTCCGGGTCCACGTGCAGCGCGTGCGCCGCGGCCACGGCGTCGCGCAGCGCGACGACCGCACCGGCGTTCGTCGCCGACTCGTCGTCGACCCCCGAGGTGTACTCGTCGGGACCGGTGACGTGGTCGATGTGGTCCTTGCCGTCCGGGCCCGGCGTCACGCGGCTGACCCAGAAGTCGGCGACGTCCTTGATCACCGGATAGCCGTCGGCGCGCAGCCAGCCGGTGTCCGCGGTGGCCTGGTAGTACTGCCACTGGGCGAGGGCGATGTCCGACTGGAGGTGCTCCTCGTAGCCGGCGCACGGCGCGAGGCCGCCGCACGTACCGCTGGGGCCGTTGTCCCAGGCCCATGAACCGCCTTGGTAGCCGGCGGACTTGGCGTTCGCCTCGGCCGCGCCGATGGTGTCGTGGCGGAACGCGACGATGGACTTGGCGAGTTCGGGGTGCAGGGCGAGCAGCGCGGGGAACATCCACGTGTCGGCGTCCCAGAAGATCTCACCGCCGTAGTTGTCGCTGGACAGTCCGGCCGGCGGGATGCTGAAGTCCACGCCCGCGCGCAGGCTGGAATACAGCAGGTAGAAGGAGCTGTTGACGGCCGTCTGCACGGACGGCTGCCCGTCGACCGTCACGCGCCGCCGCCACAGCGCGGCCCACTGCGCGACGTGTGCGGCGAGCAGCCGCTGCCGGCCGGTCGCGGCCGCCCGGTCCACGGTGTCCCGCGCCACCGCGGCCGGGCTGCCGGGGTCGTCGGACGTCGAGACACCCACGTACTTGGTGAAGGCGTAGGTGGCCCCGGCGCGTACCGGCACCGCGAGGCGCTCGCCCGCGGTGGCGGCGTCGTCTGCGGGCAGCAGGGCGTCCCGGCGGGCGACCCGCACCCCGTGCTCCGCCACCAGCCGGGCGGTCTCCGCGACGGCCGTCCCGCGTCCTGGCGTGGTGAGTTGAACGGTCGCGGTGTCGGACGAGGTGTCCACCGCGCGCCCGGTCGGGGTGATCCGCTGCGCGCCGGCGCCGTTCAGCAGCGAAGCGACCGACAGGCCGCCGCTCCAGGCCGGCGTGATGCTCGCCCGCACCACGCCGAGGTGCATACGGTCCCGGTCGGCGAGCACTTCGTACCTGACGGTCGCGGACCGGCCCGGCGCGGGCGTCCAGCGGAAGGTGGTGGTGACGGTGGCCGAGCGCAGGTCGAGGGTCTGGCGGTAGTCGCTGACCTGGTCGGCGGGGACGTGCGGGTCCAGTACGTGCCCGTCGACGGTGAAGGAGAGGTCCGACCAGGTCGGCAGGGTGGAGATGTAGTCGGAGTCGCCGTCCTTCCCGTACACCCCCGCGACCAGGGCGGTGGTCGAACGGGGGTTGCCGAGCGGCCAGTTGCCCGTACCGAGGTCGCCGTCGCCCTCGAACCCGGCGCCGATGGCGGCCACCCGCTGGCCGAGGTAGCCGTTGCCGACGAACGGCTCCTGCGTGTAGTCGTCCGGCGCGTAGGAGCGGTTGGTGAGCACCCACGAATCCGCGGGCCCGGCCGCGGAGTCGGGCGCCGCCGCCTGGGCCGCCGGCACCGCCACCGTACCCGCCGCGAGCAGCACCGCGACCACCGTCGACGCACCCGCACGCCCGGTCCTTCTCCGCCACATACCGCCCCGCCCCTGTCCGCGCCCGTCCGCGCCCGTCCGCTTCCGCCCGCCCGCCCGCGACCCGCGCCGGCGGCCACCGGGCACGCTACCGCCGTTGTCAACCAGCGCGGTTGACCCGCGGCCGGCCCCGAAGCGGCGCGCGCCCGCGGGCGGTCACGCCACGGCGTGGTGGCGCAACTCCGCGTGCGGATCGGCGCCGTGGGCGACGTGGTCGATGTGCACGGTCGCGGCGGTCAGCCGCGGAACGGCGTGGATCAGGGCGTGTTCGGCGGCGACCGCCAACGCGTGGGCCCGCATCACCGTCAGGTGCGGGTCGACCACGATGTCCGCCTCGGCCCGCAGCGCGTGGCCGATCCACCGCATCCGCACCGCCCCGACGCCGAGCACGCCGGGCACCTGGCGCAGCGCCTCCTCCGCGGCGTCCACCGACGCGGGGTCCACGGAGTCCATCAGCCGCCGGTAGACCTGCCGGGCGGCGTCCTTGAGCACCACCAGGATCGCCGCGGTGATCAGCAGGCCCACCACGGGGTCGGCCCAGCGCCAACCGACCGCGGCGCCCCCGGCGCCCAGCAGCACCGCCAGCGAGGTGAAGCCGTCGGTGCGGGCGTGCAGGCCGTCGGCGACCAGCGCCGCCGACCCGATCCGCCGGCCGATGGCGATCCGGTGGCGCGCCACCCACTCGTTGCCGGCGAACCCGGCCAGCGCGGCGACCGCCACCGCCCACAGGTGCGTCACGTCACGCGGCTCCAGCAGCCGGCGCACCGCCTCGTAGCCGGCCAGCGCGGAGGAGCCGGCGATGGTCAGCACGATCGCGATACCGGCCAGGTCCTCCGCCCGCCCGTACCCGTAGGTGTAACGGCGGGTCGCCGCGCGCCGGCCGAGCACGAAGGCGATCCCCAGGGGCACCGCGGTCAGCGTGTCGGCCGCGTTGTGGATCGTGTCGCCCAGCAGCGCCACCGACCCCGACACCGCGACGACCGTCACCTGGATCACGGTGGTGGCACCGAGGACTCCCAACGACAGCCACAGCGCCCGCAGTCCCTCCCGCGAGGTCGCCAGCGCGGAGTCCACCTTGTCCATCGCCTCGTGGCTGTGCGGGGTGACCATGTGCGCGAGCCGGTGCCGGAACCGGGCCCGCCGCGCACCGCCGTGTCCGTGTTCGCGGCCGTGTCCGTGTTCGTGGCCGTGTTCGTAGCCGCGCTCCCGCTCGTCCGCGCGCCCGTCCGCGCGCTCATGCGTGTGGCCGTGCCCGTGCTCGTGCCCGTGCCCGTGGGTGTGCTCGCCGGCGTCCATGCCCCTACGGTGACAGCTCCGGCCGATTGCAGCCATCACCCTGATACCTGCGCTGAGCTGCTGCGATTCCGTCGCAACAACTCCTCTGTCGCCACTGGAAGGCCGTTGCGTGCCGTTCGTACCGGCCCGGCCCGCGAAGGCCCTTTCCGTGCACGCCCGTTCGGCGCGGACCCGTTCGGCGCGGACCCGTTCGGCGCGGACCCGTTCGGCGCGGACCCGTTCCGCGCGGTCCCTTTCCCCGCGGACCCCTCCCGTTCAGGCCCGGGCGAGGCGCGGGGCCGGGCTCCGCCGGCGCGCCCCGACGGCGAACGCGGCCGCGTAGACGGTGGCGGCCACCGCCACGATCGCGAAGCTCGGCGGCATCTTCGGGACCGCGTAACTGATGGTCAGGCCGCCCCACATCTCGGCGACCGCGAGCACCGTGGACAGCGCGAACGCCCGCGCGGGGTTGTCGGTCAGCCGCTGGGCGGTGCCCGCCGGGGCGGCGAGCAGTCCGAGCAGCAGCAGCGACCCGACCGCCTGGCTGGCCTCGGCCGCGGTGACGCCGACCAGCGCGAGGAAGCCGAACCCCAGCAGCCGTACCGGCACGCCCCGCGCCGCGGCGACCGCCTCGTCGACGGAGGCGAACAGCAGCGGCCGGAAGACGGCGAGCACCACCGCGCACACCCCCGCCGCCACGGCGGCGGCCGTACCGGCCTGGCCCGCCGACATGCCGAAGATGGAGCCGAAGAGCACCCGCACGCCGGCTCCGGCGTTGTCCGCGCCGCCGGAGGTCGTGTAGAGGGTGAGGAAGAAGGCGCCCAGGCCGGTGATCCAGGCGAAGACGCTGCCGATCGCGACGTCGTCGGCCCGGCCGGACCGGGACAGGGTGCCGAGCAGGACGGCGACGGCGATGGTCGCGGCGTACAACCCCAGCCGCAGGTCGACCCCGGCGGCCAGCGCGGCGAGCGAACCGGTGAACGCCATGTGGCTGAGCGCGTCGCCGGTGAAGACCTGGGCGCGCAGCACCAGGAAGTAGCCGACCATGCCGGACGCGGCGGCGACGGCCGCCCCGGCCAGGACCGCGTGCAGGAAGAAGGGGTGCCCGAGCGCGCCGGGCCACCCGGAGGCGAGGACGGTCACAGCAGGCTCCCCGAGGTCCACGCGGGCGTGCCCGCGGCAGCCACGGCCCTGCGGCCGGGCGCCCGTCCGCGGCGCTCGCGCAGCAGGCGGACTCCCCAACTGGCCGCGTAGGCGGCGAAGGCGAAGGTGGTCACCCAGAATCCGATCGGGTACGGCGAGTAGTAGGCCACGGTCAGGCTGGTCCAGGTCACGGCGAGCGCGATGCCCACCGACGCGGCGATGCCGAGGACCGGCCGGGCGGTCAGGTTCTGCGCGGTGGCGGCGGGCATCACCAGCAGCGCGAACACCAGGAGCGCGCCGGTGATCTGGCTGGTCGCCGCCGTCGCCGCGCCCAGCACGACGAGGAAGACGGTGGACAGCAGCCGGACCGGCACGCCGCGGGCGGTGGCGACCGCCGGGTCGACGGAGGCGAACAGCAGCGGCCGCCCGACGACGGCCAGCACCAGCAGCACCGCCGCGCCCACCGCGGCCAGCACCTCCACCTGGGTCGTCGTGATGCCCAGGAAGCTGCCGAACAGCAGGGCGTCGACGCCGCCGAGGAACCCCTTGTAGAGGGCGATGAAGAGGAATCCTGCGCCGAGCAGGAACGCCTGGATGGTTCCGGTCACCGCCGCCTCCTCGCCGCCGCCCGACCCGTGGCCGGACTCGTGCCCCCCGGCCCGCGGGATCGCGGCGATCACCAGCGCCGCGCCGACGCAGAACGTGAAGTAGCCGTAGACCGCGCCGACTCCCAGCAGGGTGGCACCGGCGGCACCCGGGAAGGCCACGGTGGACAGGGTGTGGCCGGCGAAGCTCTGCCGGCGCAGCACCATGTACCAGCCGATCACCCCGGCCAGCACGGCCACGATCGCGCCGGCCCGGAAGGCGTTGACCATGAAGGGGAACGCCCACATCTGCCGGAGGTCGGCGACCGGGTTCCAGGACCAGTCGGTCGCCGCGTCAGCGATCAGCACGGAACTCCCCCTCCCCCGCCGGCGGGTGGCGGTCGCCGTGCACCGCGGGCGCCTCGGGCTGCCCGACGACGACCAGCCGGCCGTCGGAGGTCCGCAGCACCTCGATCGGCGTCCGGTACAGGCGGGTCAGGGTCCGCGAGGTGATGACCTCGTCCGGGGTGCCGGCCACCGCCCCGCCCTCGGCCAGGTACACCACCCGGTCCAGGTGCGCGAGGATCGGGTTGGCGTCATGGGCGACCATCACCACGCTGACCTTCTCCTCGCGGCAGATCCGGCCGATCAGGGCGGCCACCGACGCCTGGTTGGGCAGGTCGAGGCTGTCCAGCGGCTCGTCCAGCAGCAGCAGGCGGGGCTGCCTGACCAGCGCCTGGGCGATCAGCAGCCGCTGCTGCTCGCCGCCGGAGCACTGCCCGATCGGCCGGTGTGCGTACGCCGACGCGCCGACCAGATCGATGACCTGGGCGATCCGTTCCCGGGCGGCACGCGCCGAGCCCGGCCGCCCCAGCCCCCAGCGGTCGCCGTCCCAGCCCATCCGGACGATGTCGACGCCGCGGATGCGCAGGCCGGCGTCGAAGCTACGCCGCTGCGGCAGGTAGCCGACCTGGTGCGCGAGCCGGCCCGGCGCGCGGCCGAGGACGGTGACGCTGCCACCGGCCGTCGGGACCAGCCCGAGGATCGCCTTGACCAGGGTCGACTTGCCGACCCCGTTGGGCCCCAGGACGGCGACGAACTCCCCCGGCGCGATGTCGAGTTCGACATGGGACCACAGGGTGCGGCCGCCGACCCGCACGGCCGCGTCCCGCAGGGACACCACCGCGGGACCGTCCGGCGGCGGCGGGCCGCCGGCGGCCGTCCGCAGCGTGTGGTCGGCGGCCGTCGCCGCGGGCGGGACGTTTCCCCGCGCGGCAGGCGGGACGTTTCCTCGCCGGCCGGACGCGGCGTCTCCCCGCCGAACAGGCGGGACGTTTCCTCGCGGGCCGGGCGGGCAGCCCTCGCACGAACCGGCGGCCTCGCCGTCACGCGGACCGGCCTCGCCGTCACGCGGACCGGGCACGCCGTCGCGCGGACCGGGCACGCCCTGGCGGACTGCCTCGCGGAGTCTGGTGAGCGGGCGCACGGCTATTTGCCCGTCGCTTCGGCCAGGGCCCGCTGGAGACCCTTGAGCTCGGTGACCTGCCACTGCTGGAACGACGCCCCCGCCGGGGTGAGGGTCTCGGTGACCGTGGCGACCGGGATGCCTTTCGCCTTGGCCGCCTTGACCTGCGCCTGCACGTCGGGCGTGGCGTTCTGGCTGTTGTAGACGTAGACCTTGATCTGCTTGGCGGCGATCTGGTGGTCGATGGTGTTCTTGTCCCGCGCGGTGGGGTCGGAGCCCTCGCTGATCGCGTTGAGGAACGAGTACGGCGTGAGCATCTTCAGGCCGAGGCCGTCCGCGAGTGGGCTGACGATCGACTCCGAGGCGCCGATCGGGGTGCCGGCGTACTTCGCTTTGATGCCGGCGACCAGGCTGTTGTACTCCCCGAGAGTCTTGGTCTCGAAGGCGTCCTTCCGGGCGTCGAAGTAGCCGGCGTCCGCGGGGTCGGCCTTCTTGTAGTCGGCGGTGATCCGCTCGATCACTTTGTGCACGTCGTCCGGGGAGTACCAGCGGTGCGGGTTGCCGCCGTCCTTGACCCCGACCAGGTCGCCCACGTCGAGTTCCGTGCGCTGCCCCGAGGGGTTGGACGCCAGCAGCTTGCCGGCCCACGCGTCGTAGCCGATGCCGTTGACGATCGCGTACGTGGCGGTGGCGACCGTGCGCGCGTCGGCGGCGGTCGGCTCGTAGTCGTGCGGGTCGGTGTCGGGGTTCGAGATGATGCTGGTGACCTTCACATGGCTGCCGCCGACCTGCGCGGCGATGCTGCCCCAGAAGTTCTCCGCCGCGACCACCCGGATGACCTTGCCCCCGCCCGAACTTCCGGCGGAGGCGCCGGACTTGCCGTCGCCGGAGGACTTCGAACCCGTGGAGCACGCGCTGGTCGCCGCGAGGGCGGCGACCAGTATCCCGCCGGCGGCGAACGTGTAGCGGCGGTGCGCCGTACTGCGGGCGACGGGGCTGGTCATGGCGGTTCTCCTCGTGCGGTGCCGGCAAGGACCGCGGCACGATCGGCCACGGCTCCCTCACCGTAATTGAAAACGAATCTCAATCCCACCTCGGCCAAGGCAAGATGAAAATCATTACAGAATCTTGACCTTTGGCTCCGCCGTCCAGGCCCTGGAGCCCACCGCCGGCGCATCGCCGCTGGTCACAGCGGTGCGCGGCGGGAAGGGCCGGGTCGGGCGCGGCGGCCGCGGGCTGCTCCGGAGGGGCGGAGGGGCGCCCGCGTACGGCGGCGCAACGTCGTCGCACGACGGCCCGGCTCGTACGGCGGCGCGCTCGCGACCTCGATACATGCGCACATTGCCATATGTTAATGTCGCCATAAGAGCGCGATCGCGCCCGCCCGACACCGGAGTCCGACCCGAACTCCGCCACCAGACCAGGAGTGGCAGCATGACCACCTCGACCGAGCACCGGCCGCACACCGATCACGAGCACGTGCACGGCACGGGATGCGGCCATGTCGCCGTGCCGCACGGCGACCACACCGACTACGTGCACGACGGACATCTGCACCGGAGCCACGACGGCCACGCCGACGAGTGCGCGACCGCGCAGCACGCCGAGCACAAGGGGCACACCCACGAGCACGGCCCCGGCTGCGGCCACGTCGCGGTGCCGCACGAGGGGCACACCGACTACGTGCACGACGGACACCGGCACGCCGCCCACGAAGGGCACTGGGACGAGCACTGAGCGCGGGCCCACCCAGAGCCGCCCACGCCCCGTCCGGACCTCACCCGGGGCCCGCCCCGGCCCCGTCCGACGCCCTACATGGGACCCATTCTCATATGTTAGGTTTTGCATATGACGGTTCCCGTTCAGCCGGACGACTCGACCCTGGCCCTGCGGGCGGCAAGCGAGCTGCTCCGGGCCCTGGCGTCGCCCGTACGGATGGGCATCGTGCGCGAGCTGTCCACCGGCGGCAAGCGGGTCCACGAACTCGTCGCCGCCCTCGGGGTCAACCAGCCCCTGGTCTCGCAGCACCTGCGCGTTCTGCGCACGTCACGCATCGTGGCGACCCACCGCCAGGCCCGCGAGGTCGAGTACACCCTGGTCGACGAGCACGTCGCGCACATCGTGCTCGACGCGATCCGGCATGTCGAGGAGTGAACGGCCGGCCAGGGTGTCCGCCCCGGCCGCCGCTTCGCCGGCCACCACCGCCACCGAACCCACCGAACCCACCGAGCACGTCGAACCCACCCCGCATCCACCGGAGGGAAGATCCGTGAGCGCAGCCGGACAGTCCGTCCGCGGCCGCTCGACCCGGCAGCGCACCGCCGTGTCCGCCGCCCTGGACGAGGTCGAGGAGTTCCGCAGCGCGCAGGACCTGCACAGCATCCTGAAGCTGCGCGGCGAGTCGGTGGGCCTGACCACCGTCTACCGCACCCTGCAGTCCCTCGCCGAGGCGGGGGAAGTGGACATGCTGCGCACCGGCGACGGCGAGTCCGTCTACCGCCGGTGCTCCGAGGGCGGCCACCACCACCATCTGGTCTGCCGTTCCTGCGGACGAACGGTCGAGGTCGAGGGGCCCGCGGTGGAGCGGTGGGCCGACGCGATCGCCACGGAGCACGGCTTCGTCGACATCGTGCACACGATGGAGATCTTCGGCACCTGCGCCGGGTGCGCTTCGGAGCGGCCCGCCCCGAAGTAGCGCCCACCCGGGGAACGCCGCCGGCCCGCGGTTCGCCGGGCGTACCGCGGGCCCCGGGGAGCACTCGCCCGGGGCCCGCGGCGTACGGGTCGCGGCACGCCGGCCGCTCGCCCGTCCGCTCAGTCGTCACCCTCCGGGTGGCCCCCGCCGAAGAGGACCTCCAGGGCGTCGACCGCGCTGCCGTCGTGGTCACTGCCGGCATCGCCGTGACCGGTCTGGACGTTGGCCGTCCGGTCGACCTCAAGGATCGAGTCGGAGTGCGAGTTGTCCAGGACGGTGATCGGGCTTCCGTCGGCCACCGCGGGCGCCGCCCCGCAGGCCAGCGCGGCCGCGGTGAGCAGCAGCACCGCCCGCGCCCGCGAACGCGAACGCGACCCCGGGAGAGCCGCGTGCGCACCCCGGCTCATACGCCGGCCAGCTCGACGTCGGGGTGGTGGCGGGCGATGTTCCGCTCCAGCAGCCGGGTGGACGCCGCGACGCCGATCCCCTCCACCTCATCGACGACCGGAAGGCGTCCGTCGGCGGCCTTGAGGTCGACGAGCGCCGCACCCACCGCCGCGTGCGCCGCGAACAGGCACGGCGTGCTGTAGATCGCCACGTCCATGCCGAGCTCGGTCAGCTCGCTCAGCGACAGCCGCGGGGACTTGCCGCCGGCGATCTGGTTGAACAGCAGGGGCTTGCTGCCGACCGCCTCGCGAATCCGCCTGATCCACTCCACGCTGCGGACCCCGTCCACCAGGACGACATCGGCGTCGGTCGCCGCGAGGCGCTCGGCGCGGCGCAGGATGTCCTTCTCCTCCGTCGCGTCCGTGCGCGCCACCACGACCAGGTCCCGGCGGGTCGCCAGCACCATCTCCAGCTTCTCCAGGTACTCCTCCAACGGCAGTACCTGCTTGCCGTCGGCGTGCCCGCAGCGGCGCGGGCGCTTCTGGTCCTCCAGGATCACCCCGGAGGCCCCGATCCGCTCCAGTCCCTCCACGACATGGCAGGCCACCTCCGGGTCGACGTAACCGTCGTCGATGTCCACCAGCAGGTGCTGCTGGGGGAAGGCGCCGCGCAGCCGCTGCACGAAGCCCACCATGTCCGGCCAGGCGATGAACCCGATGTCGGGCAGGCCGTAGTACGACGCGGCGAACCCGAAGCCGGAGACGAACATCCCGTCGAAGTGCTCAGCGGCCAGCGACGCCGAGTACATGTCGTAGACGCCGATCAACGGCGTCGTGCCCGGCGCGGCGATCTGCGCACGCAACTTGTTTCCGTAGCTCAAGGTGACTCCCTTGGATGATGGCGCCCTCTGAACGGGCGCGGCCCGGGCCGTCCCGAAACGGGGACCCTTTACCAAAAGAGGATGGTTCCGGTGCCGAGTCTTGATTCATAGATGACTGGGCCTTTAGTCACTCACGCGGGCTAACCCGTTCACCGCAGAAACGTCACGGAAGCGCCGGCCGCGGGCCGTATGGCGGCACCCGCCCCCGCGCACCTCAGGGAGCCGTGTGCAGCGGGAAGTGGCAGGCTGCCGCGTGGGCGACGGCCGGCGTGTCCGGGGCGCGCAGGGGCGGTTCGCGGGTGGCGCACTCGGGGGCCGCGTGCGGGCAGCGGGTGTGGAAGCGGCAGCCCGCGGGCGGATCGAGCGGGCTCGGCACGTCGCCGTGGAGCACCACCCGGGCGGAGGTCCGGGACAGATCGGGGACCGGGTCGGGGACGGCGGACAGCAGCGCGTCGGTGTACGGGTGCCGGGGGCGGTCGTACACCTCCTCGGCCGTGCCCTCCTCGACGATCCTGCCGAGGTACATCACCGCGACCCGGTCCGCGATGTGCTCGACCACGGACAGGTCGTGGGCGATGAAGACGTAGGCGATGCCCAGTTCGCGCTGGAGCGAGGTGAACAGGTTGACGATCTGGGCTTGTACGGAGACGTCGAGGGCGGAGACCGGCTCGTCGCAGACCAGGATCTCCGGGCGCAGCGCCAGCGCGCGGGCGATGGCGATGCGCTGGCGCTGCCCGCCGGAGAACTGGTGCGGGTAGCGGCCGGCGTGGTCGGGGTTGAGGCCGACGAGTTCCAGCAGTTCGCGGACCATCCGCCGGTGCTCGCCGCGCGGGGCGGCGTCCCGGTGGATCAGGTACGGCTCGCGGACGATCGCCTCGACGGTCATCCGCGGGTCGAGGGACGCGAAGGGGTCCTGGAAGACCAGCCTGATGTGCCGTCGGGCGGCCCGCAGCCGGCTGCCGCGCAACGCGTCGAGCCGCTCGCCCATCAGCCGGATCTCACCCGAGGACGGCCGGTCGACGGCCGTGAGCAGCCGGGCGAGGCTGGACTTGCCGCACCCGGACTCGCCGACCAGGCCCAGGGTCTCGCCGCGGCGCAGTTCCAGGTTCACCCGGTCGACGGTCCTGACCTGCCCCGTCCCGCGCCGCAGCGGTCCGCCGCCGACCGGCACGTGCTTGACCAGGTCGCGGACTTCGAGGATCAGCGGTGCGCCGGTCATCCGCCGACCACCTCCTTCCAGTGGTGGCAGGCGCTGGTGCGCAGGGGGGCGACGCCGTGGTGCGGCGGGGCGACCGCGCACGCCTCGTCCGCGTACCGGCAGCGGGCCCGGAACGCGCAGCCGTCCGGCATCGCGGCCGGGTCCGGCGGCGAGCCCTCCAGCACGGCGAGCGGGCGGCCGCGCGAGCCGCGCCGCGGGATCGCGTCCAGCAGCGCCCGGGTGTACGGGTGGGCCGGGCGGCGGTAGAGGGCGCCGGCCGGTGCCTGCTCGGCGACCCGGCCCGCGTACATCACCACCACGCGGTCGGCCGCGTTGGCGACGATGCCCATGTCGTGGCTGATCAGCACCAGGCTGATGGCGTGTTCGGCCTGGAGGTCGGCGAGCAGTTCCAGGATCTGCGCCTGCACGGTCACGTCGAGAGCGGTGGTGGGCTCGTCGGCGATCAGGACCTCGGGGGTGAGGGCGAGGGCCATGGCGATCATGACCCGTTGCCGCATGCCGCCGGAGAACTGGTGCGGGTAGTGGCCGGCGCGCCGGGCGGCGTCGGCGATGCGCACCCGGTCGAGCATGGCCACCGCCTCCCGGGCCGCCTGACGGCGGGTCAGGCCGCGGTGGGCGCGGAAGACCTCGGCGATCTGGAAGCCGACCGGCAGCACCGGGTTGAGCGCGGACAGCGCGTCCTGGAAGACCATGGCGATGTGCCGGCCGCGGATCTTCCGCAGCGCGCGCCGGTCGAGTCGCAGCAGGTCGATGCCGTGCAGCAGGATCGATCCGCCGGTGACGGCCGCGCCGGGCGGCAGGATGCCCATGACCGCGCGCGCC
The DNA here is from genome assembly GCF_044744625.1 of Streptomyces sp. NPDC087270. Lineage (NCBI taxonomy): Bacteria > Bacillati > Actinomycetota > Actinomycetes > Kitasatosporales > Streptomycetaceae > Streptomyces > Streptomyces sp. NPDC087270. The sequence continues at coordinate 202,177 of NZ_JBIUYR010000012.1, read as the reverse complement.
GTCAGGCTCTTGCCGCAGCCCGACTCGCCGACCACGGCCAGCGTCCGGCCGGGCTCGGTGCGGTAGCCGACACCGTCGACCACGACGCTGCCGGTGCCGGGCCGCCCGGTCCGGCCGGCGAAGGCCACCCGCAGGTCGACGACTTCCAGCGGGGGCGCGGCGGGATCGTATCCGGGGAACCGGGCGAGCGGGTGGGTCCGGGCGGTGGGCGGGTCTTCGATGGTGGTCATCGCAGCCTCGGGTCGAACGCGTCGCGCAGGCAGTCGCCCAGCAGGACGAAGCTGAGCACGGCCAGGGACAGGAACAGGGCGGGGAACAGCAGCAGGCCCGGGTGGGTGGTGAAGTACTGCTGCGCGGTGTTGAGTTGGACGCCCCAGGAGATCGCGGGGGCGGTCAGGCCGACACCGAGGAAGGTCAGCGACGCCTCCGCGGTGATCACCCCGCCGATGTTGATGCTGGTCAGCACCGCCACCGGCATGATCGCGTTGGGAACGGCGTGCCGCAGCACGATCCGCAGCGGTCCCGCGCCCAGTTCACGGGCGGCGGTGACGTAGTCCAGGCCGCGCACGGCGAGCACCGAGGAGCGCATGATCCGGGTGAGCACCGGCCAGGAGAAGAGCGCGAGGACCAGCGAGACGCTCAGGATGCTGTGCACGCTGAAGGTCTCCAGCACCACGATCATCCCGACCAGCATGGGGAAGCCGAAGAAGACGTCCATCAGCCGGCTGACCAGCAGGTCGAGGAGGCCGCCGAAGTATCCGGCGACCGAGCCGAGGACGACGGCGACGACCAGGGTGAGCGCGGTGGTCAGCAGGCCGATGCTGAGGGAGTCGCGGGCGCCGTGGATGACGTTGCTGTAGAGGTCGCAGCCCTGCACGTCGTAGCCGAACGGATGGCCCGCGGTGGGCCCTTGCCCGCTGTGCGCCAGGGAGCACTGGTGCGGATCGCCGTGCCCGAACCAGCCGGCGAAGGCCGACGGCACGGCCGCCATGGCGCACAGCAGCACGACGGCGGACAGCGGGAGGAAGAAGCGCGGGCGGCGCAGCAGGCGCCGCAGGGTGCCGCGGTCGGCAGGTCCGCCGGGGGCGGGGGCGGGGGCGTCGGGGGAAGGGGCTGGGGCGTCGGGCCCGGTGTCGGCGGAGGTCCTCCTCCGCAGGGCGCTAGTCAAGGCGAATCCTCGGGTCGAGCACGCCGTAGAGCAGGTCCACGACCAGGTTGACGAACAGGAAGACCAGCACGAGCAGGGTGCTGATGCCCACGACGGTGGGGCCGTCGTGCTGCTGCACGCTCTGGAAGACCTGGTAGCCCAGGCCCGGCAGGTTGAAGATGCCCTCGATCAGGATCGTCCCCGACAGCAGGTAGCCCAGGTTGGTCCCGAGCATGGACACCACGGGCACCAGCGAGGTGCGCAGCACGTGCCGCAGCAGCACGCGGGTGCCGCTGAGTCCCTTGGCGGTCGCGGTGACGACGAAGTCCGCCCCGAGGTTCTCCAGGATGCTCGCCCGGGTCAGCCGGGAGATCTCCGGCACTCCGAGCAGCGCCAGGCACAGCGCGGGCACCAGGTAACTCAGCGGCCAGCCCGCGTCGGTGCCGGACACCGGGAACCAGCCGAGCTTCACCCCGAGCAGGTTCTGCGCCACGTAGGCGGTGATGAAGTACGGCACGCCGAGGACCAGGCTGGACCCGCCGAGCACCGCCAGGTCGCTGGGCCGGCCGGCCCGCAGCGCGGCCAGGCAGCCCAGCGCGATCCCGGCGACCGCCTCGATGACCCAGGTCAGGGCCGCGAGTTTGACCGTGATCGGCCAGCTCGCGGTGATCACCGCGGAGACCGGCGTGTTGTTCAGGTCGATGCCGAAGTCGCCGTGCGCCAGGCCGGTGACGTAGTGCCAGTACTGCACGAGGAACGGGTCGTCGAGGTGGTAGTGCGCCCTGATCGCCGCGGCCGTCGCGGGGGTCACCACGTGGCCGGGGCCGGCCAGCGACTGGACCGGGTCGCCGGGCAGCGCGTAGACCGCGGCGTAGATGACGAAGGTCGTGCCCACCAGCACCGGGACCATCAGCAGCACGCGGCGCAGCAGGTAGCTACCCACACCGGCCCCCTCGCGGCGCGGCGCGGCCGGCCGCGCTCATCGGACGGTGACCGAGGAGAGGTCGACGTCGCCGAGGTAGCCCAGCCGGACCCCGGAGAGCCGTTTCGCGTGCACGGCGCCGCTGACCGGGTAGTACAGCGGGGCCAGCGGCAGGTCCGCCATCGCGGTGCGGCCGGCCTGCCGGGCGAACCGCAGCCCGTCGGCGGTCGTGGTGGCGCCCGCGGCCTTGTCCATCAGGGCGTCGAAGCCGGCGCTCTTGTAGCCGGTGACGTTGGTGCCGGAACTGCTGCCGAAGAGCTGGTCGTCCTGGGAGTAGATGTTCGGGTAGGCCGCGCCCATGTAGAGCAGGAACGGCCCGGTGGTCTTGTGCGCCAGCAGGTTGGGGTAGATCTGGTCGGTCGGCTGGACCTTCAGCGAGATGGAGGTGATGCCGAGGTTGGTACGCAGCTGGTTGACGATCGCCTCCAGGACGGTCTGGGACTCGGGTTCCTGCTTGGTCCACAGGGTCAGCGAGCCGTGCCAGCCGCCCGCGGCGGCCAGCAACTGCCGTGCCCTGGCGGGGTCGTAGCCGCAGGCGGCGCAGTCGGTGCCGCCCCCGCCGGCGATCACGTCGGGGGCGATGTCCGCGGCGGGCTGGGCATGGCCCTGGAGCAGCGAGCCGACGATCGCCTTGCGGTCGATGGCCAGCGAGAACGCCTGCCGCACCCGCAGGTCGGCGAACCGGCGGTCCCACAGCGGGAAGCCGAGGTACTCCACCGCGGCGGTGGGCGAGGTGACGAGCTGCGCGGCGTAGGTCCGGCTCGCCGTCGACAGGTCGTTGCCGCCGGCCGTGGCGATGTCGACGGCGCCGGAGCGGAAGCTGGTGAACGCGGTGGCGTCGGTCTGGTAGGTCTTGACGGTGATCTGCGCCGCGTGGCCCTTGGCACCCGGGTAGCCGTCGAAGCGCTTGAGGGTGATCTGCTGCCCGCCGGGGGCCAGTCCGGGCGCCGCGACCTGGTAGGGGCCGTTGCCGATCGGGAGCCGGTCGTAGCCGGCGAGGTTCTTGAAGGCGGCCTTGGGCATCGGGGCGAAGGCGGTGCCGGCCAGCACGTAGGGGAACGTCGACAGCGGCCGGGTCAGGGTCACTTCAAGGGTGTCGGTGCCGGTCACCCGCACGCCGGAGAGCTTGTCGGTGGTGGGTTTGCCGTCGGGCGGGTTGAGCGCGGCGTAGCCCTCGATGCCGGCGAACAGGTAGCCGTTGGCCATGGTGTTGGGCGCGTAGGCGGCGGCGTTCCACGAGTCGGCGAAGGACTGCGCGGTGACCGGCTCGCCGTTCTGGAACTTCCACCCGGACTTCAGGGTGATCGTCCAGTGCCGCTGGTCGGTGGAGCGCACCGACCTGGCGACGGCGTCGACGACCTTGCCGCTGCGGTCGACCTGGGTCAGCGGGGTCCAGATGGCGTCCGCGACACCGCTGAACCCGGCCCGGCCGGGGGTGAGATGGGCGATGTACCAGGTCGGAACGCCGATCGAGTAGGAGCCGCCGTCGGCTGTCGCACCGCCGGCCTGCGTTCCTCCCCCGCCGCAGGCGCTCACGGCGGCCAGCGCGCCGACCGCGCACAGGGCCACCGCGGTTCTGCGGCCGGTGCGTCCCGGCCGGTCGGCACGTCCCGGCCGGCTGAGACGTCCTGACCGGGTGACACGTCCTGGTCGTGGCGGAGTCATCTCGGGTACCTCCAGGCGCGGTCTGGTTTTCGGGTGAGCCGAGACTGGCCCCCTTACCGAGGCGGCAGCTTTATCGGAGCGGGCAAAAACGCCGCAGCCGCTTTGTCTCGGCGCACATGCCCTGCGGCCGAGGGCCGCTCCCGGGCCATGCCTGGTGCGCCCGGATGCCCGCCGGGTGTGCCCGGATACCCGCCGAATGTGCCCGCGCAGTGCCCCACGCATCCCGCCCGTCCCCCGACGGCGACTGCGTTACGTCACCGGGGCGCGATCCGGCCGGGGCTTGCCAGGGGTGCCTATGATGTGGCGATGCCGAGCACTTCCCGTCCCTCCTCGCAGGTCACCGGCTCGACAGCGCGCGACGAGCCCGCCGGCACGACGCTGCGCCGCCTGCGCGAGCACCTGGGTCCGCTGGTGCTCCAGGTCGAGTGCGCACCGCAGAGTGAGGACGTCCTCATCGGCCGGCAGGTCGTCCACGACCTGTGCGAGCCGGTGCCGGGGCAGGCCGACGGCGTGCTGCTGGTCGTGGGCGGCTCGCCGGAGCGCGAGGACTGCCTCGACGCGATCCGGCAGGCCGGCGCCGCCCGCTACAGCGCGGTCGTCGTCAAGACCCGCGGCGGCGACCTGGCGGCGGCCACCGCGGTGGCGGGCGCGGCGGGTGTCGCCCTGCTGGTGATCCCCGACGACATGCCGTGGCGGCACTTCGACGCGCTGGTCACCGCCGCGACCAGCGCGTCCGGGCCGGCCCAGGACACGTACACCTCGATCGGCATGGGCGACCTGTTCCCGCTGGCCAACGCGATCGCCTACCAGGTCGGCGGGGCGATCACCATCGAGGACCCGCTCGGTCACGTGCTGGCCTACTCCAACCTGCCGCATCAGGAGATCGACGAGATCCGGCGGCAGGGCATCCTGGGCCGGCAGACCCCGGACCGCCCGACCAACCTCGACGAGTACCACCGGGTCATCCGCGCCGACCGGCCCGTGCGCTTCGACATCCCCGACACCAAGCACGTCGACCGGCTGGCGGTCGCGGTGCGCGCCGGGCCGCAACTGCTCGGGCTGCTGTGGGCGCTGGACGGCAACCCGCCGCTCGGCGAGGGCGCGGAGACCGCGCTGGAGGAGGCCGCGAAGGTCACCGCGCTGCATCTGCTGCGGGCCCGCAGCCACCGGGACCCGGACCGGTGGAGCCGCGGTGAGGCGCTGGCGTCGCTGCTGGACGGCGCGGTGTCGGGGCGTACGGCGGCGGCGCAGCTGGGCATCGCCGAGGACACCACCAGCACGGTGGTGGCGTTCGCGCAGGCCGCACCCGAGGAGATGCCCGGCCTCGGCGGCGCCCGGATCGTCGACCTGGTCGGTCTGTACTGCGAGGCGTGGCATCCGCAGGCGCTGTGCACGACGACCGGTGGCCTGGTCTACGCCCTGCTCCCGACCAGGACCGACGCGGGCGCCGAGCGGCGGGTGGTGAAGTTCGCCGAGAACGTGGTCAGCACGGTGCAGCGCAGCGCGGGCCTGGCCCTGCGCGTCGCCATCGGGGTGCCCGCGGCCCGGCTCGGCGAGGTGCCGGCCGGCCGGCGTATCGCGGACCGGGTGCTGCGGGCGCTGGCCGGCAGCGCGCAGGCGCCCACGATCGCCACGGTCACCGACGTCCGCAGCCGGGTGACGCTGATGGAGCTGACCGAGCGCGGCGCCCCGTCGGTCGACCTGCCACCGGGCCCCGTGCAGCGGATCATCGAACACGACGCGCAGCACTCCACCACGTACGCCCAGTCGCTGCTGGCGTACCTGGACGCCTTCGGCGAGGCGATTCCCGCGGCGGCGCGGCTGGCCGTGCACGAGAACACCCTGCGCTACCGGGTCCGCCGCATCCAGGAGCTCTTCGACCTCGACCTGGACGACCCCGACACCCGGCTCGTGGTCTGGCTGCAACTGCGGCTGCACCAGATCTCCGGGTGACACCGGCCGGCGCGCGCCGAGCCGACGCCCCCGGCGCGCTGCCGCTGTCCGCGCCGACAACGCCCCCCGGCTCAATTGCACGGGCCGCACGATTTCCTGACCCCCTCCCCGCGCATACCGTCGCCCGGACAACGCAGCCGAGCCGATGGGGAACCCATGCTGGAACAACCGATCTACGCCCTGACCGACCCGGTACGACTACGTGAACTGGTCGCGGGCCACGGTTGGGCGACCCTGGTCAGCGCCACCGGCCGGGGCGGCCCGGTGGTCTCCCATCTGCCGGTGATCCCCGACCCGGGACCGGACGAGGGCGGGGACGGTGGCGGGGGCGATCTGACGATCGTGGGGCACCTGGCCAGGGCCGACGCCGAGCTGCACGAACTGGGCGCGCACGACGTGGTGGTGATCGTCGAGGGACCCGGCGGCTACGTCTCGCCGAGCAGCTACCGCGCCGGACCGTACGTGCCGACCTGGAACTTCGTCGTCGCGCACCTGCACGGGCGGCCCACCGTGCTGGAGGGCGCGGCGGGCTACCGGGTGCTGGAGCGCACCGTGGAGCACTTCGAGGCCGACCGGCCGGAGCCGTGGCGGCTGGACACCGTGGCGGACTACGCGCGGGAGATCGCCCCGTACACCACGGCCTTCCGGCTGCGGCCCAGCCGGGTGGTCGGCAAGCACAAGCTCAGCCAGGACAAGCCGTACGAGGTCGCGCGGCGGGTGGTCGAGGCCCTGGAGGACGGCGGCCCGCACGGCAACCCGGCCCTGGCCGCGGCGATGCGTCGGGTGCTGGTGCCCGGTGACTGAACCGCAGACCGCCACCGGGACGGCCGCGGGGCGGGCCGCCCGCGTGCTGCTGCGCAATGTCCGGCTCGGCTCCGGCGGGCCGCTCGCGCACCTGATGATCGACGGCGGCCGGATCGCCGCCATCACCCCCGAGGCCCCCGACGCCCTGGCGCGGACCGCGGGCGAGGTGGTGGACGCCGGCGGGCGTACGGTGCTGCCGGGGCTGTGGGACGCGCACGTGCACATGGTGCAGTGGGCCAGCGCGCGGCGCCGGGTCGACCTGTCGGGCGCCGGGTCCGCCGCCGAGGCGGCCCGAACGATGGCCGAAGCCGCGGGTGCCGGGCAACGAGCCGCGGGTGCCGGGCAACGGGCCGCGAGTGTCGGGCAACGAGCCCCGGACGAGCCGCTGATCGGTTTCGGCTTCCGTGACGGGCTGTGGCCCGACCGCCCGGAGCCCGCGCTGCTCGCCTGGTCCGACGGCTCGGGCCAGGCCGTCGCCCTGGTCAGCAACGACCTGCACACCGCGTGGCTCAACCAGGCCGCGCTGCACCGCCTCGGCGTGCACGGCCACCCGACCGGGGTGCTGCGCGAGGCGGACTGCCTGGACGCGGTGGCCCGGCTCAGCGCGGCCGATCCGGCGGTCGTCGACCGCTGGGTCGCCGACGCGCTCCGGGCGGCGGCGGCGCGCGGCGTGGTCGGCCTGCTGGACTTCGAGTACGCCGACAACGTCGCCGACTGGACCCGCAGGGCCGGCCGGCAGCCGCTGGACACCCGGGTCGCCTGCGCCGTCTACCCGGCCTACCTGGACCAGGCCGTATCCCTCGGCCTGCGCACCGGCGACCGGCTGCCGGGCACCGGGGGCATGGTGCGGATGGGGCCGCTGAAGCTCTTCGTCGACGGCTCGCTCAACACCCGTACCGCGCTGTGCAACGAGCCCTATCCCGGGGTGACGGCGGCCGGGCAGGAGTACGGCATCCTCCAGACCGAACCGGCCGAGTTGCGGCGGCTGATGGCGTACGCGGCGCGGCACGGCATCCACAGCGCCGTGCACGCCATCGGCGACCGGGCCAACACCATCGCGCTGGACGCCTTCGAGGAGGTCGGCTGCCCGGGCCGGATCGAGCACGCCCAGTTGATCGACCGGGCCGACCTGCCCCGCTTCGCCCGGCCGGGGCTCGTGCTCGGCGTCCAGCCCGCGCACGCCGCGGACGACCGCGACATCGCCGACCGCCACTGGGCCGGCCGTACCGAGCGGTCGTTCGCCTACGCCGACCTCGCGCGGGCCGGTGCGCGGTTGCAGATCGGCTCGGACGCGCCGGTCTCGCCGCTCGACCCGTGGCCGGGCATCGCCGCGGCGGTGCACCGCACCGGCGCGGACGGGCGGCCCGAGTGGCACCCCGAGCAGGCGATCGGGGTGCCCGACGCGCTCGCCGCCGCCGCGGCGGGCCGCCGCGCGCTGCGCGTGGGCGATCCCGGCGACCTCGTGGTCACCGAGTACGACCCGGCCCTGCCGGCCCCGCACGACCTGCCCGCCATGCCGGTCTTCTGCACGCTGCTCGCGGGGCGGTTCACCCACCGCGCCGACCAGGAGCCACAGCCGGCGCCGGCCGGGTAGCAGCGACCGGGCGGGACGGGGCGGGAACAGCGGCCGTCCGGTGGCACCCACCGGACGGCCGTGCGGGCGCGTGCGCCACCGGACGGCCGTCCGCCGTCGCGCACTGCCGGGCGACGTGCACCGCCAGGCATGGCGCGCACCGCCGGGCATGGCACGCCACCGGGCACATCGCGCACCGCCACGCGTCGCGCACCACCAGGCATGGCGTGCTGCCGCGCGCATCACGCACCGCCGGGCGTCACGCACCGCCGGGCATGGCGCACCGCCAGACATGGCGCGCACCACCGGACACGGCGTGCCGCCGGACACATGCGCACCACCACGCGTCACGCACCACCAGACACGGCGTGCCGCCGCGCGCATCGCGCACCCACCGCACATCGTGCACCGCCGGACATGGCGCACCCCCAGACATGGCGCGCACCGCCGGCACGGCGGAGGGGCCGCGGGGACATGCGTCCCGCGGCCCCTGGGCCGTTCACCCGCCCGACTCGGCGGGCGGTCAGCCGAGTTGGACCTCGGCGCGGGCGGTGCCCGCTCGGGGGTGCCGGGCGGTGACGGCGACGACGGTCCCCGCGGGGGCCCGGACCGTCCACTCCACCGCGGTCAGGTCGGGGGTGCCCGGGTCATGGCCCCACCAGGTGGTGGACGACAGGGTGCCGCTCCTGCCCTCCAGCTGGCCGAGGCGTTCGACGCGCTCGCCGGTGACCGGTTCCGCGCCGCCGGGCAGTGTGATCTCCGCGGACAGCTCCCCCGCCACCCCGCGGTCGAGCGCGGTCCTGGTGACGTACGTGGGCAGCCAGCCGGTGTTGCCGACGACCAGCCGGACCCGGTGCACGTCCGGCGCGAGCCGGGTCGCGGTCAGCCGGCGGACCTCGATCCGCGGCGAGCCGAGCGCCTGGAAGATCACCCACTCGGTGTGCGGGGCGACTTCGGCCTCGATCCGGTCCATCGGCGGGTTGTACCAGTAGTTGATCATGTCCCAGCCGCCCAGCTCCACCGGTCCGAGCTGCGGGTGCGTGAAGGGGTACCAGGAGACGAAGCCCTTGCCGTCGAGTTCGGCGTCGCTCCACTTGATCATCCGCAGGTCGTCCTCGACCGGGTGGTCGATCAGCCAGCGCGAGGCGTGGTACGACTCGATGCCGGCCGCCCGCTGCGGGCTCCAGAACTCCGTGATCCAGGCGAAGATGCCCAACTGGTGGTAGTACCAGCCCAGTTGGCCGCCGCGGAAGTCGGCGGCCGGGTCGTGCTTCAGGTCCTGGAAGGACATGACGTCGTACCCGGTCAGCTCGGCCGCCTTGGCGCCGAACACGTCGTAGACATGCTGGTCGGGGCCGGGCAGCCGGACGCCGGCGTTCATCGGCGGGCACAGGTGCAGGCCGCCGAAGGTGTGGCAGGTGACCCAACCGGTGATGTTCGGACGGTCGGTGACGGCGCGCAGCACCGCCTGCGTCTCGGGCTCGGAGCCGGGGAACGGCCCGGCGTTGCGCGGCAGCGCGGGCGCCGCCTCCCAGTCGGTCGGCAGGTTCTGGCCCAGGTCCAGGCCCTCGACCGGTTCCGCGACCTCGACGACGTCGCCGCGGTAGCCGGTGACGTCGCCCTCCTGGAAGAGCCGGAAGTAGTCGCCGCCGACCTCGTCGGGTTCGCGCGGCACCAGCAGCCGGGGCTCGTCGGGGTGGGTCTTCCACGGCCCGTCGGCGTCGCGCACCCGCATGAACAGCGCCCGGCCGTCGCCGTCGACGTCCCGCAGTTGCAGGCCCGGATCGGCGTCCGGGCTCGGGTGCGGGCGCACGCTGGAGCGGATGAAACGGCCCTCGGCCATGGCGTGTTCGTGCCCGTCCGGGTTGAGCCGCGGGACGACGTAGACCGCGCGGGTGTCCAGCAGCCTGGTCACCCGCTCGTCGGTCCCGTAGCCGGTCAGCAGCCGGTGCACCAGGTGCAGGGCCGCGAAGCAGGACGACCACTCGGTGCCGTGGATGCCCGCCTCGACGAAGTGGGCCGGCTTCTCGGCGGCCGGGCCGGTCGCGGTGTTGGTGAGAGTGACCAGCCAGATGTCGCGGCCCTCCCACGAGCGGCCCACGCTCTCCAGCGCCGCGAGGTCGGGACGGCCGTCGGCCCAGTCCCGCAGCAGCGCGGTCAACTCGTCGTGGACGTAGAACCTGTCGAACTTCAGCGGGCGGATCATGGGGCGAGTCCTCGCAATCGCACGGCGGCAGCCTGGCAAGCGCGGCCAGTCTGCGCGCGGCCCGCGCCCGGTGCTTTGGGCGGGCGGCCAATGTTTCCCGGCCGAGTTCTCGTCCGCCGCCAATCACGGGGACCGGCCCGGCGGCCACAGTGCTCCATGACCCGAGCACGACCCGAGAACGCGAATGACCGTGGTCGTTCTCCCTGTTTGCCGGCCGGGCCGGGTAGGGCACTCCCCCGGCCGAGATTGGACCCGCGCATGACCGCGACAGCGGACCTCGGCACGGCCGAGATCCACCATCAGCACCGCGATGTGACCGGCGGCTGGCTGCGACCGGCGACCTTCGGCGTGGTGGACGGCCTGGTGTCGAACTTCGCCCTGGTCGCCGGCGTCGTCGGCGGCGGCGCCGGCACCCACACCATCCTGCTCACCGGTCTGGCCGGCCTCACCGCCGGCGCCTGTTCGATGGCCACCGGCGAGTTCGTCTCGGTGTCGTCCCAGAACGAGCTGGCGCAGGCCGAGATCGCCCGCGAGCAGCACGAACTGGCCACCAACCCGGCCGGGGAACTGCGCGAGCTGACCCTGGCCTACCAGGCGAAGGGCGTACGGCAGGAGCTGGCGGAGGAGGTCGCCCGGGCGCTGACCGCCGAGCCCGACGTCGCCTGGCGCGTGCACGTACGCGAGGAGTTGGGCGTCGACCCGGACGACCTGCCCTCCCCCTGGTCGGCGGCGGGTTCCTCGTTCGCCGCCTTCGCGCTGGGCGCCCTGGTCCCGCTGCTGCCGTTCGTGCTCGGCGCATCCGGCCTGGTGCCCGCGCTGCTCGCCAGTTCCGCGGGGCTGGTCGTCACCGGCGCGCTGACCGCGAAACTCACCGCGCGCTCCGGGTGGTTCGGCGCGAGCCGGCAACTCGTGCTCGGCGGGCTGTCGGCGGCGGTGACCTTCGGGGTCGGGCTGCTGGTCGGCACGGGGGTGTCCTGACCGATGGCGACGACGGACAGCCCGTGGGGCGAGGCCGCGTACCACCGTCCGCTGCACGCGGTGGCGCTGGTCAAGCAGGTGCCGCTCGGCGACCACCCGGGCGACCTGGACGGCAGCGGGCGCCTGCGCAGGGACGGTTTCCCGGTGGAGCTCAACCCGTGGTGCCGCCGTGCGGTGACCCGCGCGGTGCAACTGGGCCGGGGCAGCGGGGGCCGCACCACGGTCGTCACGATGGGGCCGCCCGCCGCCGCCGACGTCCTGCGCGAGGCGCTGGCCTGCGGCGCGGACGAGGGCCTGCACGTGTGCGACCCGGCGCTGGCGGGCGCGGACACGCTGGTCACCGCGAAGGCCCTGGCCGCCGCCGTACGGAGCCTGGGCCCGGTGGACCTGGTGCTGGCGGGGCACAGCACGCTGGACGGCGGCACCGGTGCGGTCGGGCCGATGGTCGCCGCGCTGCTCGGCCTGCCGTTCGCCGGGCCGGCGCTGTCGATCGAGGCGGTCGGCGGTGACGGGCTGCGCGCGGTACTCCAGCTCGACGCGGTCACCGAGACCGCCGAACTGGCGCTGCCCGCCGTGCTCGCGGTGGCGGAGCGCTCCTGCCGGCCGGCGAAGGCCCCGCCGGCCGCCTGGCCCGCCGCGCCGCAGATCCGCGTCCTGACGCTGGATCAGTTGGCCGGCGCCCAGCCGGGGGCCGCGAGCCCCACCCGGGTGCACCGGGTGGAGCGCGTCGCGGCGACCCGCCGCCCGGTGCTCGTGTCCGGCAGCCCGGCGGAGCAGGCCGCACAGGCGGTCGCGCTCATCACCGCACGGTTGGCGGCGGCCCACTGCTCCGGCCGCTCCTCGGCCGTCGGGGCCGGTACGTACGCGGGAACTCCCGGGCCGGGAAGTCCCGTTGCCGACCGGCCCGGCCCAGCGGCGGCAACCGGCGTCGCGGCAACGGGCGTTGCGGCAGCGGGTGTTGCGGCATCCGACGTCGCGGTTGCCGGCGTCGCTGCGCCCGATCCCGCGGCGCCGTCCGCGACCGCCGGCGAACCCGGGCGTACGGCCGTCACCCGCCGGGCGGCGGACCCGTATCCCGCCGGACTCCCCGGGCCCGCCGTCCTCGCGGCAACGGGCGTTGCGGCAGCGGGCGTTGCGGGAACCGACGTCGCGGTTGCCGGCGTCGCTGCGCCCGATCCCGCGGCGCCGTCCGCGACCGCCGGCGGACCCGGGCGTACGGCCGTCACCCGCCGGGCGGCGGACCCGTATCCCGCCGGACTCCCCGGGCCCGCTGTCCTCGCGGTGACCGGCAGCCCCGAGACGGGCGGGCGGGCCCTGCTCGGCGAGGCCGCGAGGATCGCGCGGCGGATCGGCGGCCACGTGCTGGCCGTCACGCCGGCCGCGGACCCGGAACAACTCCGCGACTGGGGCGCCGACGCGGCACTGCGGCTCACCGGCGGCGACCCCCGCCCCGTCGCGGCGGCGCTCGCCGGCCGGCTGCGCGGCTCCCGCGCGCCCTGGGCCGTGCTGGGCGGCGCCTCCGCCTGGGACCGCGAGGTCCTGGCCCGCCTCGCGGTGCACCAGGACGCCGGGCTGCTCTCCGACCTGACCACCACGTCGGTGCGCCCCGACGCCCGCGGCCGGCTCCGCCTGGTGGGCGGCAAACCGTCGGGCAACGGCACGCTCGCCGAGGTCGGCAGCGACGGTGTCCCGCAGATCGCCACGTTGCGGACCGGCTCGCTGACCGTGCGCGCCGGGCACGCCGACCCCGTCACGAGCCCCGCCCGGATCACCGCCCGGATCGCCGCCCCGATCCCCGTCGAGACGCTGGACGTGCCGGCCGATCCGCTGCTGCGGCGCTCGGACCGGCGCACCGAGGACGACTTCGACGCGGTCGAGCGTGCGGCCACGGTCATCGGCCTGGGCGCGGGCGTCGCTCCGGACCGCTACGCGGAGGTCGAGCCGCTGCGGGCCCTGCTCGGCGCGGAGTTCGCCGCGACCCGCAAGGTGACCGACGCCGGCGCTCTGCCGCACTGCCGCCAACTGGGCGTCACCGGGCGGAACATCGCCCCGCGGCTGTACGTGGCGCTCGGCGTCTCCGGCAGCCCGCACCACCTGGCCGGCGTGGAGCGCGCGCACACCGTCCTCGCGGTCAACAGCGATCCGGACGCGGCGGTGTTCGCCCACTGCGACATCGGCATCGTCGCCGACTGGCGGGACGTCCTGCCCGCGCTGACCGCCGCCTTCCGGCGGGCGCCGACCGCCGCGTCCGCGCCCGAGGCCACCGCCGTCTGAGGCCCGTCGCCGTCAGCAGCGGCCACCGGCCCGATGCCACCTGCTCGTTCCGTCCCACCCGCCCCGTACCGGGGCCCGAACCATGGAGCCAACCGTGATGCCCTGCCCCTTCACCACCCGTGCCCACCCACGCGGCGGTGGTCGTCCATGAGCGGCCTCGTCCTCGTCCTCACCGTCTTCCTGGCGTGTGCCGTCGAAGCGGTCGAGGCGCTGACCATCGTGCTGGCCGCCGGCACCAGCCGGAACTGGCGCTCGGCGCTGCAAGGCAGCGCGGCGGCGCTGGTCACCCTCGCGATCGTGGTCGCCGCGCTCGGCCCCGCGATCGGGATGATCCCCTTCGAGGCGCTGCGGCTGGTGGTGGGCGCCCTGCTGCTGGTCTTCGGGCTCCAGTGGCTCCGCAAGGCCATCCTGCGCGCCTCCGGCCACAAGGCCCTGCACGACGAGGCCGGCGCCTACGCCAAGGAGGTCGCGGCGGCCGACGCCGCGGCGGGCGGAGGACGCGGCATCGTCACCGACTGGTACGCCTTCACCCTGTCCTTCAAGGGGGTCTTCCTCGAAGGGCTCGAAGTCGCCTTCATCGTCGTGACCTTCGGCAACAACCAGGGCAGCGTGCCGCTGGCGGCGCTCGGCGCGGCAGCCGCGGTGGTCGCGGTCACCGGTGTCGGCCTCGCGGTCCGCGCGCCGCTGGCCCGGGTGCCGGAGAACTCGATGAAGTTCGCCGTCGGCATCATGCTCACCGCCTTCGGCGTCTTCTGGTCCGCCGAGGGCGCCGGGGTCGACTGGCCCGGCGCCGACGCGGCCCTGCTGGTCCTCGTGCCGGTCATCGCGCTGCTCGGCCTCGGCACCGCCGCGCTGCTGCGCCGCACCGACACCGCGGTACCCCCTGCCGCGGCCACCACCGTTCCGCCGGCTCCGGCGGCGAAGGGAAGCACGCAGTGAAGTGGATTCGTTCGTTCGCGCTGTTCTGGTACGACTTCGTCGTCGGCGACGACTGGCGGGTCGCGGTCGGGGTGGTGGTGGCGCTGGGCGCGACCGCCGGCCTGGTGCACGGCGCCGGTGTGAACGCCTGGTGGCTGCCGCCCGTCGCGGTCGTGGTCCTGCTCGGCCTGTCGCTGCGCCGCGCGGTGGCGGCGGCCCGCTGACGCGAGGGGGCCGGGGCAGGGATGCGCGTCCCTGCCCCGGCCCCCGGCATCCGGCACCCGGCACCCGGCACCTGAGGCCGCACGTTCGAGGTGCGGGCCGTCCCGCGTGCGGCCGTACCGTCTGCGGCCGTCCCGTCTGCGGGCGACCCGCGAGGGGCGGCTACTCGCCGCCGCCGACCGCGAGCAGGTACAGCTTGCCGGAGTCGGAGCCCTGGTCGTCCGGGTTCTGGACGGGGACGTTGATGGACGCGCTGACGGTCTTGGAGTGGGTCTCGTTGGGCGGCGTGATGACCATCGTGGTGAACGTGTAGCCGCTGCCGCCGCTGTTGTTGAAGGGGTAGTACAGGACGAAGTCGGTCCCCTGGCCGGGGGCCAGCTTGACGGTGGGCACGTCGCCCCCGCTGTGGCGCGGGACGCTGACGGAGTCCGAGCCGTTCTTCAGGTCGACACCCGCGAAGCCGTGCATCGTGCAGGAGCTTGAACCGGTGTTCTTGAGGTGGACCAGCTCCATGCCCTCCCCCGAGATGCCGTGCTCGGCGGAGATGGCGAGGTTCGAGGTCATGCACATGCTGCCGGAGCCCGACCCGGAGTTCGAGGAGCCGGAGCCGCCGCTCGTGCTGCTGCCGCCGGTGGAACCGCCGTTGGAACCGCTGGACGAACCGCTGGAGGAACCGCCGCTGGAGGAGGTGTCCTGGCCGGGCGCGGAGCTGGGCGCCAACGTCTGGCCGGCGTCGCTGGACGAGGTCGCCCCGGCGGTGTCGGACGACGTCGGTCCGGAGGCGCTGGAGTCGTCGGGGCCGCAAGCCGTCAGGGACAGTCCGGCGGCCACGGCGACCAGAGCGATGACCGAGAGCCTCTTGCTGCTGCGCATTGCCACTCCGTAGATCGATGCCGGCCCACATGGTGCGGACGCTTCTGCGTTCATGGAGTTCCGCGGCACCCGGGCCGGTTGCGCGCGGACATGACCGCGACAACCCCGTGACATGGAGGGATCATGATCGCGACAGACGCCACGCGCCGGCCACATCCCCCATGGGCCCTCCACCCACGGCCGGCATGCTGAGCAATCAGTTCTTCGACGCTGCCCCGTCAGGCGGCGCTGCCGTCCCTAGCTTCTGCCGTATGGGCAGCTACCACGAGATGGATCAGGTATGGCCGCGTACGGCCGGTCGGACGGACGGCGAACTGCGGGTCGGCGGCATCGGGGTCGGCGAACTCGCCGCGCGCTTCGGCACACCGGTCTACGTTCTCGACGAGGACGACTTCCGGGCCCGGTGCGCCGCATGGACGGCCGCGTTCCCCACGGGTGACGTCCACTACGGCGGCAAGGCGTTCCTGGCCCCGGCCCTCGTCGGCTGGTTGCGGGAGCTGGGCCTGTCGCTGGACGTGTGCACCGGCGGCGAGCTGGCGGTGGCCCGGCTGGGGGGCATGCCTGCCGAGCGGGTGGTCTTCCACGGCAACAACAAGTCGGTCGCCGAGCTCCGGGCCGCCGTGGAGTGGGGCATCGGGTGCATCGTCGTGGACTCCTTCCACGAACTGGACCGCCTGGCGGACCTGGTGCGGGCCGGCGGCGCCCGGCAGCCGGTCATGATCCGGGTGAAGCCGGGGGTGGACGCGGACACCCACGCGGCGTTGGCGACGGGCGGCGAGAACACCAAGTTCGGGCTGTCCATGGCCTCGGGCGAGGCGGCCGAGGCGGTACGCCGGGTGCTGGCCACGCCGGGCCTGGAACTCGTCGGCCTGCACTCGCACATCGGCTCGCAGATCTTCGACCTCGGCTCCTTCACCACCGCGGCCGAGCGCATGGCGCGCTTCCTCAAGGAGGTCGAGGCCGAGCACGGGGTCCGCATCGCCCGGCTGGACCTCGGCGGCGGCCTCGGCGTCCCCTACCTCCCGGGCGGCGAGCCGGCCCCGACACCGGCCGAACTCGCCGACGCGCTCCGGGTGGCGGTGCCCGACGACGTGCGGCTGGCCGTCGAGCCCGGCCGGTCGATCGCCGCACCGACGACGGTCGCGGTCTACGAGGTCGGCACGGTGAAGGGACACTACGTCAGCGTCGACGGCGGCATGAGCGACAACCCCCGCCCGGCCACCTACGGTGCCGCGTACACGGCGGTCCTCGCCTCCCGGGCCGGTCAGGCCCCGCCGCGGACGTTCACGATCGTCGGCAAGCACTGCGAGAGCGGGGACGTGCTGGTGCACTCGGTCGAGCTGCCTGGCGACATCCGGCCGGGCGACCTGGTCGCGATCCCCTGCTCCGGCGCCTACCAGCGGTCGGCGGCCGGCAACTACAACCAGGTCCCCCGGCCGCCGGTGGTCGCCGTGCGCGACGGTGCGGCCCGGACCCTGGTCCGCCGCGAGACGCAGGAGGACCTGCTCAGCCTGTTCGTGTGAAGCGCGCTGCGCGCGGGACGCGAACTGTCGCTGCGACGCGCGCTGTTCGTGTGCAGCGCACTGTTCGTATGAGGCGCGCTGTTCGTATGAGGCGCGCTGTTCGTGTGACGCGCGCCCGCCCTCCGCGCGGAGCGGCCGGCCCGACGGGATCGACTGCCCCGTCGTACCGGCCGCTTCGGCGTGCCGTCACTCCCGCGGGTCGGTCAGCGGCTGGTCGAGGAAGGTCAGCGTCCTGCCGTCGGCGTCCAACCGGGCCCGCACCCCGACCGGGTAGGTCTGCATCTGCGTGTTGTGGCCGATGTTCACCCCGGCCAGCACCGGAACGCCCAGGTCGCCGAAGCGCTCGGCCAGCATCCGGTCGATGTGCTCGGGGTCCCCGCACTCGGTGAACGTGCCGAGGACGATCCCGGCCACGCCGTCGAGGTAGCTGGTGGCGCGGCGGATCTGGGTGATGATCCGGTCCATCCGGAAGGGCAGTTCGTCGACGTCCTCCAGGAACAGGATCGCGTCCCTGGCCGGATACGACGTGTCCGTGCCGAGACTGGCCGCGATCAAGGTGGCCGTCCCGCCCAGGGTCAGCCCCTCGGCGACGCCGGGCACCAGCGTCCGCGCCCCCGGGAAGGACAGCTCCTTCACCTCGGCCGGCGTGTAGAGCAGCTTCATCAGCTCGGTGAAGTCGTACTCCTGCGGGCCCTCCCAGAAGCCGCCGCAGGCCACCATCGGCCCGAACAGCGACACCCAGCCCAGTTTGACGGCCAGCGCCTCCAGCAGCGCGGTCACGTCCGAGTAACCGACCACGACCTTCGGGCGGTTCGGGTCGATCCGGCTCCAGTCCACCAGCTCCAGCGTGCGCTGCGAGCCGTAGCCGCCGCAGGCGAGGAACACGGCGGCGTACTCGGGGTCGGTCAGTGCGCGGGTCAGGTCGCCGGCCCGCAGCGCGTCGTCACCCGCCAGGTAGTCGTACATGCTCCCGGCGTCGCGGGCCGACCCGAAGACCTCCGGCACCAGGCCCACGGACCGCATGGCCGCCAGCCCCGACTCCAGGTGGTCCTGGTTGTCCACGGGCGAGCTGGCGCAGATCACGGCGACGGTGTCGCCGGGCTTCAACCCGGGCGGGCGAAGCAGAGTCATATCTTCTCCAGGGATGTCGAACCGAGCAGATGGCAGGCGGCGCAGGAGGTGTCCGGCGCCAGCACCGGCAGTTCACGGCGGTCGCAGGCGGCCGTGGCGCGGTCGGCCGGCGAGGCGCCGGCCCAGCGGGTGCACCGCGGGTGGAAGCGGCAGCCGGACGGGATCGCGGTCGGGTCCGGCGGCTCACCGGTCAGCAGGGTGGGGCGCCAGTCCTCGGCACCGGTCGGCACCACCGACAGCAGCGCCTTGGTGTAGGGGTGTTGCGGCCGCAGCAGGACCTCCTCGACGGTGCCCTGCTCGACCACCCGGCCCAGGTACATCACGGCCACCCGGTCGGCGATGTTCCAGGCCAGGCCGAGGTCATGGCTGACCACCAGGGCCGACAGGCCGAGGTCGTCGCGCAGCCGCAGCATGAGCGCCAGGATCTCCCCGCGCACCGAGGCGTCCAGCGACGCCACCGGCTCGTCCGCGACGATGACCGACGGGTTCAGCGCCAGCACGCCGGCGATGACGACGCGCTGCTGCTGCCCGCCGGACAGTTCGTGCGGGTAGCGGCCGAAGAAGTCCTCCGGCGGGCGCAATCCGGCCCGGACCATCGCGTCGTGCACGGTGAGCGGCAGCCCGTCGGTGAGCCCGTGCAGCCGCGGGCCCATGGCCACGGCGTCGTAGACGTTCTGCTTCGGGTTGAGGGCGCCGCCCGGGTCCTGGAGGACCAGTTGGGTGTGGCGGCGGTACGCCTTGAGGCCCTTGGCGGTGTAGTCCAGCGGCGTGCCGTCGTAGCGCACCTCGCCGGCGGTCGGCTTCACCAGGCCGACCAGCGAGCGGGCCAGGGTGGACTTGCCGCACCCGGACTCGCCGATGAGCGCGACGATCTCGCCCTTGCCGATCCGCAGGTTGACGCCGTCCACCGCGCGGGCCGGGGCGCGGCCTCGGGCGGCCGGGTAGACCACCGAGAGGTCGCGGACCTCCAGCGCGGGCGTGGACCGGCCGGGGCTGGAGCCGGGTCCCGGGCCGTGGCCGGGTCCCGGGCTGGTGCTGGGGCTGGTGCTGGGGCTGGGGTCACGGGTCACCGCGCACCTCCGTGGTCGGGCCGGACGCGTACACACGCGGCGGAACGGCCGGGCCCGGCCGGCCACAGCAGCATCTCCTCGGTGCGGCAGGACGGCAGCGCCTCGGGGCAGCGCGCGGCGAAGGCACAGCCCGTGCCGGCCTCCGAGGGCCGGGGCGGGTCGCCCGCGAGGCCGACCGGCGCGCGCCGTGAGGCCGGGTCCCCGATGGTCGGGAAGGCCCGTGACAGCGCCCGGGTGTAGGGGTGTTCGGGCTGCTGGAGCACCTGCTTGGACGGGCCGAGCTCGACGATCCGGCCCGCGTACATGACCGCCAGCCGGTCGCAGGTGTGCGCCAGCAGCGACAGGTCGTGCGTGATCATGATGACGGAGATCCGCGACTCGCGGACCCGCTCGGCCAGCAACTCCAGGATCTGCGCCTGGACCATGACGTCCAGCGCGGTGGTCGGCTCGTCGGCGATGATCAGGTCCGGGCGGCACGCCAGGGCCATGGCGACCATCACGCGCTGCCGCTGGCCGCCGGAGAACTCGTGCGGATAGCTGCGGACGCGCCGGGACGGGATGCCGACGCTGTCGAGCAGTTCGGCGGCGCGGCGCTCGGCGTCCTTCACCCGGGTCCTGTCGTGCAGCACCATCGGTTCGACGATCTGGTCCAGCACGGTGCGCACCGGGTTCAGCGCGCTCATCGCGCCCTGGAACACCACCGACGCACCGGCCCAGCGCACCGCCCGCAACCGGGCCCAGCTGGTGGTCAGCAGGTTCTCGCCGCGGAACAGCACCTCCCCGCTGACCTTCGCGGAACGGTCCTGGAGGCGCAGCAGGCTCAGCGCCATCGTGGACTTGCCGCAGCCGGACTCCCCGGCGACACCGAGCGTGTCACCGGCGGCGAGGGTGAAGTCGACGCCCCGCACGGCGGGGACGAAACGGTTCCCCTGGCGGTAGGCAACCTGGAGGTCGCGGACCTCCAGCAGGGGCGGGTCGGCGGTGGCGGCGGCACCGGCCGCCGCCGCGGTCTGGGCGGTCACTTGTTCTCCATCCGCGGGTCGAGCACGTGTTCCACGGCGCGGCCGGTGAGCGTGAAGCCCAGCACCACCACGAGGATCGCCAGGCCCGGGGGCAGCAGGTACCACCACGCGTCGGCGGTGAACGCGCCGTTGAAGAAGGCGTCGTTGAGCATCTCGCCCCAGGTGACGCTGGCCGGGTTGCCGAGGCCGAGGAAGGTGAGCGTGGCCTCGGAGAGCAGTGATCCGGCGACCGTCAGGGTGCTGGAGACCAGGATCAGCGGCATCACGTTCGGCAGCACCTGGCGCACCATGATCTGGCGGTCGCCGGCCCCCAGTGCGCGGGCCCGTTCGACGAACGGCCGGGCCTCGACGGCGAGGGTCTGCGCCCGCACCAGCCGCGCGGTGGCGGTCCAGGAGGTGGCCGCGATGGCGATGGTGATCGACGTCTCGCCCTGGCCCAGCACGGCCGCCAGCGAGATCGCCAGCGGCAGGCTGGGCAGCGCGATGAACCAGTCGGTGACGTGCATCAGCGCCCGGCCGACCACGCCTCCGTAGTGGCCGGCGACGATGCCCACCCCGGCGCCGATGACGACGGTCAGCGCGGTGGCGATGATGCCGATCCGCAGCGACTCCCGCGAGCCCCAGATCAGCAGCAGCAGCACGTTGCGGCCGGCCAGGTCGGTGCCGAGCGGGTAGTGCGCGCTGGGCGCGGCGAGCAGCGGCCCGTCGACCTTGGTGACGTCCATCTGGTCGGGGCCGATGAACAGCGGTGCGAACAGCGCCAGCAGGCAGAACAGCAGCAGGACCGCGAGCCCGGCCACTCCGGCGGGGCGGCGGATGAAGGCTTTGCCGAAGCGGCGTGCTCCGGCGAACCTGACCGGGACGGCCGAGGCCACGTCCTGCGCGGTGACGATCTGCGCGGCCGTCACTGGGCGCGCACCCGCGGGTCGAGGAACCGGTAGGCGAGGTCCGCCAGCAGATTCATGATGATCACACTCGCACTGAAGACGATGAAGGTGCCCTGGAGCAGCGGCAGGTCGGGAATCTTGAGCGCCTCGTAGGTGAGGTCGCCGAGGCCGGGCCAGGAGAAGACCGCCTCGACCGTGACCGCGCCGCTGATCAGCGTGCCGAGGTGCATGAAGATCATGGTCACCGAAGGCAGCAGGGCGTTGGGCAGCGCGTGCCGGCGGCGTACGGCGTCGTCGGTGAGGCCCTTGGCGCGGGCGGTCAGCAGGTAGGGGCTGCCCTTCTCCTCGATGATCGAGGACCGCATGATCGTCACGTACTGGGCGTAGACGACCAGGATCATGGTCAGCGCCGGCAGCACCAGGTGCTTGGCGACGTCCACGTAGTGCGTCATCCCGGTCTGCGGCAGGGTCGGGTCGCTCATGCCGCCGACCGGCAGGAAGCCGTGGATCGGGCCGATCCCGACGCTGCACACCATCAGCAGGATCATGCCCAGCCAGAAGGTCGGCACCGACCACAGGGTGAGCGCGGTGGAGGAGGTGATCCGGTCGAACCGGCTGCCGGACCGCCAGCCGCTGCGCTGGCCGAGCCACAGCCCGAGCAGCACCGAGATGACGAACGACGTGCCCATCAGCAGCAGGGTCGGGCCCAGGCGGTTCATCGCCAGCGACGCCACCGACTGCCGGTACTCCCAGGAGTAGCCGAGCCGCCCGTGCAGCGTGTCGTTGACGAAGTCCAGGAACCGCTGCCACATCGGCTTGTCCAGGCCCAGCTGGACCCGCAGCTGGGCGAGTTGGGCCTGGCTGACCGGGCGGCCGCGGGTCATGGTGCGCACCGGGTCGGACGGCATCACGTTGAACAGCACGAAGCCGATGACCAGGGTGACCGCGAAACTGACCACCGCGGCCGCGAGCTTGCCCACAAGGTAACCGCCCCACGCCGTCCGCAGCGAGCGCCGCGGCTTCGGGGCGGACAGCGCGGCTTCGAGGGCCGGTTCGGCCACGGCGTCGGGGCTACTCACGGTCGTCGGCCCCCGCCCGGCGCCGGAGGACGACGGCACCCGCGCCGACCACGATCACGGCGGCGGCGATGCCGAGCCCGATACCCAGACCGCCCGACGACGAGGAGCCGCCGTGCTCCACCGGTGTCGCCTTCAGGTACGTCCAGAAGGAGTTCTGCGCGGGGTAGAAGCCCTGGGCGTCCGGCTTGCCGACCCTCTCACCGGTGACCTTCGAGGAGGAGGCCGTCTTCTGCGTCTGGTTGTAGAGCATCACGTCCACGTCGGCGTCGTAGAGGATCTGCTGCATCTGCCCGACGACCTTCACCCGCTGCGCCGGATCGAACAGGCTCTGCTGGCGTGCCTGCAGCTTGTCGTAGGCGGGATCGCAGAAGAACGAGTCGGTGTTGCCGCCGTTGCCCTGGTCGTTGGGAAGCGTGGCGCAGCTCTGGATGCCGAGGAGGTAGGTCGGGTCGGGGCCGGTGGTCCACGCGTCCATCAGCATGTCCCAGTCGCCCTTGCCCAGGTCGCTGTTGAGCGCGGACATGCTCATCGGCTCCAGCTTCACCTTGATACCGATCGCCTTGAGCCAGCCGACCAGGTAGGGGGCGATCGACGCGTCGGTGGCGTCGTCGGAGTGGATGCCCAGCCGCAGGTCCAGCGGCTTGCCGGTCTTCGGATCGATCCGGATGCCGTCGGAGCCGCGCTTGTAGCCGGCCTTGTCCAGCAGCTGGTTGGCCTGGGCCGGGTCGTAGCCCTGCCGCTCGCCGGCCGACGGCTTCCACACCCACTGGGACCAGGCCGGCGGCAGATAGCCCTCCCCGACGGTGCCGTAGCCGTCGACGACCTTCTTGACCAGCGTCTGCTTGTCGATGCTCAGGGCGATCGCGCGGCGCAGCTGCGGGTCGCTCAGCGCCGGGTTCCCGGTGCCGATCGGCTTGCCGCTGCGGGACTTGGCACCGGGGTTGATCTCCAGCCCGGTCCAGCCGTTGCCGACCGTCTGCGCGGTGTCGACGCCGCTGACGTGCGTCAGCGACTTGAACTCGGTGGAGTTGATGACGCCGCCGGGGATGTAGTCGAGCTGGCCCGACCGCAGCGCCGCGACAGCACTGTCACTGGTCTTGTAGAGCTGCTCTATCAGGTGGTCGTACTTCGGCGCGCCCAGCACGAAGGACTTGTTCGCGTCGAGCGTGGCGTACTGGCCGGTCTTGTAACCGGTGAGCGTCCAGGGGCCGTAGCCGACCACCGGGTAGGAGTCGTTCTTGTAGTCCTTGAGATCGGCGACGTGCGACTTCCAGATGTGCTCCGGCACGATCGGGATGCCCTCGACCGGGATGCTGACGTAGTTCAGGTTGGACTGGGGCTGCTTGGTCTTGATCACCAGCGTGGTGGGGTCGGGCGCGGTCACCGACTGGAAGCCGGACACCAGCGTGCCGTTGGCGGTGCCGGCGATCTCGTCGGTCATGATCAGGTGGAACGTCCAGGCCGCGTCCTCGGCGGTGAGCGGCTGACCGTCGCTCCACTTCAGGCCGTCGCGGATCTTGAAGGTCCAGGTGAGGTGGTCCGGCGAGACGTTCCAGGACGTGGCGAGGTAGGGGCTCGGCTTGCCGCTCTGGTCGATGGTGGTGAGCGACGGGTAGATGGCGCCGAAGAGGTCGAGCGAGCCGTTGAAGTAGGCCAGGAACGGATTGAGGGTGTCCACCCCCGAGCTGTCCATGGCGACGCTCAGCGTCGTCCCGGACTTGGTGCTCGGGGACGCGGCACCCGCGGAGGTCGTCAGGCCGGCCGGGCCGGCCAGGAGGATGCCGCTGACCGCGGTCACGGCCAGGGCCGCACGCAGTCTGCGGGGTGTGCGCAAAACCATCTCGGGTCTCCGTTGCTGGGGAGGGCAGGGGACGGTGCCGCCTCAGGCGAGTGCTCGGGACCGGTCAGCGGTGACTGACCGGCACGCCCGCGCTGAAGCCGGGTTTCGTCGGTGCGTACGCGGTCGCCGGCGGCGCCGAACACGTAATGCCGGGGGTCGAGGTCGACGCGGGTGCGGCCGACACGACATCGGACCCGAACTGCCGAGGGATGCGGGCCTCGGCCTTGACCGCCTGGTCGGGCGGTGCGGGCGGACGGGCGTCACGCGCTGCGGGAGCGCCCGCCGCGCCGCCTTCCGTGCCCGGGGTCGCCGGGGATTCCGGGGTCACCGGCACCGCCCGTGCTGCCCGTGCCGCCGGTGTTTCCGGTGCTTCCGGTGCTTCCGGTGCTTCCGGTGCTTCCGGTGCCGGACCTGGTCGGCCGGGAGCGCCGGGTCGTGGCGTCTGCGGCACGCACCCCGGTGTCGGCCGTCGAAAGGACGGGTGGCGCCGAAGCGGCATCCGCTGGCATGGGCAGCACCTCACGTTCGCCTGGAGGTCAAGTGGTTGAAGACTGGCAAGCCCTCGCAGATCGGCAAGGACCCGTGCGCGCTTGCGTCTCTGAGCATCGAAGACTTCGATGCCCGTAGGCCGACGTCATGACCGCGCCGTACCGTCCGCCGAACACGAAGTGGTCCGTGAGCGGCCAGATCTTCAACGCTTCGATGCCGGCGCCGTCCGCGGACCGCACGCTGGGTCCGTCCGTGTCCGCCCCCAGCACACCAGCGAGGAAGCCCATGTCCCTGCCTTCAACTGCCGTACGCAGCCGCCGGATACGTTCCGACACCGGTACGGCCGCCCCGCGCATCGGCGGTACCGGGCACGGTGCCGCCGGCCGGATCACTCGCGCCGACCGGACGGGCGCCGGTGCCGCAGCCGGGGACGGTGCCGGGGACGGCTCCGGGGACGGCTTCGCGCCCACCGAGGTGCGGTGAACGTGTCCCACTTCGACCTCCTGGTCCGCGGCGCGGACATCGCGGACGGGACCGGCCGGCCGCTGATCGCCGGGCAGGTCGCCGTCACCGGCGGCCGGGTCCGCGTGCTGCCGCCCCGCGCCCCGGCCACCGCCGACCGGGTACTCGACGTACCCGGGCATGTCGTGGCGCCCGGCTTCATCGACGCGCACACGCACTCCGACCTGACCACGCTGGACGGCTCCGGGACCCTGCCGGCGCACGCCGCCGTGCTCCAGGGCGTGACCGTCGAGATCTGCGGCAACTGCGGCGACAGCGCGTTCCCGGCGCCGTACCCGGACTTCGCGGCGTTCGGCCGCGCGCACGCCGCGGCGGGCCGGGCGAACCACCTGGCCGCCCTGGTCGGCCACGGCACGCTGCGTGGCGCCGTGGTGGGTCACGCCGCCCGCGCCGCCACCCCGGACGAACTCGCCGCCATGTGCCGGGTGCTGGACGAGGCGCTCGCCTCGGGCGCGGCCGGCCTGTCGACTGGCCTGATCTACACGCCCGGCTCCTTCGCCGACACCGCCGAGGTGACCGCGCTCGCGGCGGTGGCGGCCCGCCACGGCAAGCCGTACGTGACGCATCTGCGCGACGAGATGTCCCAGGTCGAGGCCGCGCTCGACGAGGCGGTGCGGATCGCCCGCGACAGCGGCGCCGCACTGCACGTCTCGCACCACAAGACGGCCGGCCGGCACGGCTGGGGCGGCACCGAGCGGACGCTGCCCCACCTGCGCCGGCTCCGCGCCGACGGCATGGACGTGACCTGCGACGTCTACCCCTACACCGCGGGAAGCACCGCGCTCGCGGCCATGCTGCCGCCGTGGGCACACGACGGCGGGCAGGACCGCCTGTTGGAGCGGCTGCGCGACGCCGGACAGCGCGCCCGGATGCGCGCGGCCATCGCGGACGGCGTGGCCGGCTGGGAGAACACCGTCGGCAACGGCGGCTGGGACCGGATCTCGGTGGCCGGCGCCGCGCGGCATCCGGAACTCCAGGGGCGGACGATCGCGGACATCGCCGCCGAGCGCGGTGCCGACGCCGTCGACGTGGTGGCCGAACTGCTGCTGGCCGAAGCGGGCGACGTGACGATCATCAGCCACTCGATGCGGGAGGACGACGTCCGGCGGGTGCTCGCCGTGCCGTTCTCGATGATCGGCTCGGACGGGGTGCCCAAGCCG
This sequence comes from Streptomyces sp. NPDC087270, assembly GCF_044744625.1. Classification (NCBI taxonomy): domain Bacteria; kingdom Bacillati; phylum Actinomycetota; class Actinomycetes; order Kitasatosporales; family Streptomycetaceae; genus Streptomyces; species Streptomyces sp. NPDC087270. Next base: position 175,859 of record NZ_JBIUYR010000012.1, on the reverse strand, counting down.
GGGCTGCCGCATCCGCGCTGGGCCGGGACGTTCGCGAAGGTCCTCGGGCACTATGTACGCGAGTTGGGCCTGCTGACGCTGCCCGAGGCGGTGCACAAGATGACCGGCGCCACCGCGGCCCGGTTCGGCCTGGCCGGACGGGGCGTGCTGCGCGACGGTGGCCACGCCGACCTGGTCGTCTTCGATCCGGCGGCGGTCGCCGACCGTGCCACCTTCGCCGAACCCCTGCTCGCGCCGAGCGGCGTCCGGCTGGTCGTGGTGGCGGGCGCGGTCGTCGTGGAGGACGGCGAGATGACGTCGGCGCGGCCGGGGCAGGTGCTGGCGTGCTGAGCGCCGTCCCACCGGAGTTGCCCGGCACCTTGCCCGGCATCCCGCCCGACGCCCTGCCCAGCACCCTGTCCGTCATGGTCCCCGGTGTCCTGGAGCACCAGCCGCACCGGGTGCGGCCGCTCGCCAGCGTCGGCAAGCTGCTGCTCCTGGCCGAGGTCGCGCGCGGCCTCACCGGCGGCGATCTGGACCCTGGCGAGCCGTTCGACCTGCTCGACGAGGACTACTGCGGCGGCTCCGGACTGCTGACCGCGCTGTCGGTCCGGCGCTGGACCGTCCCCGACCTGGCGCTGCTCACCGCGGCCGTGAGCGACAACACCGCGACCAACGCCCTGATCCGCCGGGTCGGCCTCGACCGGGTCAACCAGGGGGCGGACGCGCTGGGGCTCGTCCGCACCCGGGTCCTCGACCGCATCCGCGAGCCCCGGTCGCCGGCCCACCCGCCGACCTTCGCGGTCGGCACCGCGGCGGAACTGGCCGGGCTCGCGCAGCGGATCGCCGCCGACGAGCCGTGGGCGCGCCTGCTGCTCGGCTGGATGGCCGGGTGCGGCGACCGCAGCATGGTGCCGGCGCTGATCCCGCACGACCCCGAGGACAGCACGGTCCGCGACGTCCCGAGCGCGTCGCTGTGGGTCGCGAACAAGACCGGCACCGACGTCGGGGTCCGCTGCGACGTCGGCGTGGTGCGCGGCACCCGGCAGGTCTGCTACGCCGTGCTGGGCTCGTGCCGTCCGGGGAACGAGTTCGAGACGTTGCAGGCCATGCGGACGGTCGGGGCGCGGATCGCCGCGGCCGCGCGCTGACCCTCCGCCCGGGTCCGGCCCGGACGGACCGCGGGCCGATCCCCCCGTCACCGGTCCGGCCCGCACGGGCGGGCCGGGCCGGGCGGGGTGGGCCGGGCGGGGTGGGCCGGGCGGGGCGCCGCCGACCGGCCGATACGGGCCCGCGCCGGTCGGCCGTACGGTCAGCCCGCGCCCGGCGACACGGGCACGCGTGAGCCGGGGCCGTACGGTCGACGCGCGCCGGCCGATTACGGGCGCGCGTCAGCCGGGGCCGTACGGTCGACGCCAGCCGGCCGACACGGGCACGCGCCAGGCCAGGCCATACGGTCAGCCCGCGCCCGGCTATAACTGGCACGCGCCAGCCGGGGCCGTACGGTCGACGCCAGCCGGCCGACACGGGCACGCGTCAGCCGGGGCCGTACGGTCAGCGCGAGCTGGGCCGGCCCTGGCGTCCTGCGGCGAGCAGGTTCGACGCGGCGCTGCCCAGGTAGGCGATGAAGCTGCCCAGCAGCGGGTTCGGGTTCTCCGGGCGCCAGGCGACGCCGATCTTCCGGTGCAGCCGCAGTCCGGACACCCGGGTGGTCTGCACCCCGGTGGTGTCGGTGACGCCGAGGCTCGGCACCAGCGCGATCCCCATGCCGGCCCGCACCAGGCCCACGATCACCTCGTAGTGGTCGCTGCGGCAGCGGATGCGGGGGACGAAGCCCGCCAGCGCGCAGGCCCGCTCCAGCACGGACAGCACCGGCGTACCCGTACCGAAGGACGTGATCCACTGCTCTCCGGACAGCTCCTCCAGCCGGACCTGGCTGCGCCGGCCGGCCGGGTGGCCGTCCGGGACCACCAGCAGTTGCGGCTCGTGGAAGAGCTCCTTCACCTCGACGCCCTCCGGCGGCGTCCACGGGTCGAGCGCGTGCTCGAAGATCACCAGCGCGTCGATCGCGCCCTGCTGGACGCTGAGGGCCAGCTCGTGCGGCTGCCCCTCGACCAGGTCCAGCCCGACCGCGGGGTGGCGGCTGGAGAACCGGGACAGCGACTGCGGCAGCAGGTGGTAGCCGGCCGACGCGAAGAAACCGATCCGCAGGTGCCCGGAATCCGCCCGGGACTGGGCCCGCAGATCCTTCTCGGCCGAGTCGAGCAGGGCCAGGACGTCCTGCCCGCGCAGCGACAGCCGTTGCCCGGCCGAGGTGAGCCGCAGGCTCTGCGCGCTGCGCTCGACCAGGCTGACGCCGGCCTCCTTCTCCAGCTGGGCAAGCTGGTGCGACACGGCGGACGGCGACAGCTTCAGCTCGCGGGCCGCCCCGGCGATGCTCCCGGCCCGGTCGACTTCGGCCAGTATGCGCAGTCGGTGCGTGTTCAACATGGCGGCACCCTACGACGCCGCGCCCCTCTCCGGCCAAGGGGGTATGACCGAATTCCGTTTGTCCCCGCGCCCGCGCCATGGTCCGGACCTAGGCTGGGCATCTTGACGAAGACGGCACCACACGTGTGGCTCCGCTTCAGCCGTTGCACCGCGCCGCAGGAGGTCGGCGGGCAACCGGGCGGCCCCGAGACCGACTTGGACCGGTCCTCCGCGCTGTCCCCACGGGGTGCCCAGGACCGCGGGCGCCGACCCACGACGGGGCCGACCCACGACGGGGCCGGACCGCGACGGGTCCGGCCCCGCCCGGGCGTCACCGCTTGAGGAACTCCAGCAGGTCGGCGTTGAACTTCTCCTTGTCGCCGGGGACCAGGGCGATGCCGTGCGAGCCGCCCTCGTAGACCTTGAGGGTGGCGTCGGGGATGATCTTCGCGGACTTGCGGCCGGTGGCGTCGATCGGTACGACCTGGTCGTCGTCGCCGTGCACGACCAGGGTGGGGACGTCGAACTTCTTGAGGTCGTCGGTGAAGTCGGTGTTCGCGAAGGCGTCGACGCAGGCGACGCCGCCCTGGATGGTCTCCTGCATGGCCATGGACCAGAAGGCGTCCTGGTTGCCCTGGGTGACCTTGTTGCCGGGCCGGTTGGCGCCGAAGAAGCCGACCGCGGTGTCCTTCCAGAACTGCGAGCGCTCCTTGAGGATGCCGGCCTTGATCTGGTCGAAGACCTCCTGCGGCGCGCCCTCGGGGTTGCCGGGGCCCTTGAGCATCAGCGGCGGGATGGCGGACAGCAGGACCGCGGACCTGATCCGGGAGGTGCCGTGCCGGCCGATGTAGCGGGCGAGCTCGCCGCCGCCCATGGAGTGCGCGACCAGGGTGACGTCCTGGAGGTCCAGGCCCGTGATGAGGTCGTCGAGGTCGTCGGCGAAGGTGTCCCAGTCGTAGCCGTCCCAGACCGGGGTGGAGCGGCCGTGACCACGGCGGTCGTGGGCGATGCCGCGGAACCCGGCGTCGGCCACCGCCTTGAGCTGGTCCTGCCACGCGTCGCCGTTCAGCGGCCAGCCGTGGATGAACACCACGGGCCGTCCGCTGCCCCAGTCCTTGTAGAAGATCTCCACACCGTCGCGGGTAGTGCAGTAAGGCATGATCGCCTCCGATCCGGAGCCGGGCACACCGCTGCCCGGCAATTGGCGGGGCACACGGCCCCCGGGGGAACACGGCACGCTCGCACGCCACTGAGCGGAACCACGGCCGTGCCACCCACCCAAACCCACATCCGCCCCGCGCGACAGCCGAGACCGCCCCCACCAGGGCCACCCGGATGACCCCACCCCCACTTGCCCGCCCGCGCCCCGGACCGGCCAGGGCTTCCCAAGATCGTCCCCCGGCACCACGCACATCGGCGAGACCCCGTAGACCTGGCACCCGGCCCCGCCCTACCGTCCTCCTGACACCAGGAACGATCCCGCGCCCGCGAAGGGGAGCCATGGCACGCCGCGTCTCCCACGCCTTCGCGCACGAGGCGTGACGCATGCTCGGGCAACCGCCCGACCGCGAAGCTTCGGGCGGGCCGTCGGCACGCGTGGGGAGGAACGTGGGGAGGAAGAGGAGAAGGAGATGGCCGATTCCGTCGACGAGATGCTCCGGCAGTTCGACCCGGCCGGTCACCAGAGACCCGCGGCGGTGGGGCCGTCGTCCGCCACCGTAGAGGGCGCCGAGGTCTGAAAGGCGCCCACCGCCCCGCACAAAAAAATCGTCCGGGTCGAAGTGGATCTCGACCCGGACGATGATGGGACTTCTACTGGTGTCCGAGGGGGGACTTGAACCCCCACGCCCGATAAAGGGCACTAGCACCTCAAGCTAGCGCGTCTGCCATTCCGCCACCCGGACCGGTGGGCGTCGCCGGACCGGTGGGGTCGCGGTGACGAGTCCACGATACCAAGGAATCGGAGTGCTCCTCACCTGGATTCGGGCCGGTGGGAAGGGGTGGGGCGGGGCGGCCGGTCAGGTCGCGACGCCGAGGGCGTGGTGGACGGTGGCCGGGTCGGTGAGGCAGCTGAGCATGAGGTGGGCGACGTCGGCCCGGGGGACGCTGAAGCCGCCCTTGAGGTTGCGGTCGGTCGCCGTGCGGTAGCTGCCCGTGAAGGGCTTGTCGGTGAGGCGGGGCGGGCGCACCACGGTCCAGTCGAGGCCGCTGTCGCGCAGCACGTCCTCCATGACGGCGACGTCGGCGAAGACCTTGCCGAGGAAGAGCTGCCCGAGCGGCGCGGCGACGTAGCGCATGAAGGTGCTGTCGCCCGGGTCGTGCCGGGGCGGGTGCGGGCGGCCCGGCGAGGGCGTGGTGGACACGGGCGCCGCGCTGACCGCGACGATCCGCCGTACGCCGCTGGTCTGCATCGCCTCCACGATCGCGCGGGTGCCGCTCCCGGTGTGGCCGGCGTCCGCCCGCCCGCGCGGGCCGAACCCGGACAGCACCGCGTCCGCGCCCTTGACGGCGCGTGCCAGCACCTCCGGGTCGGGCGCCGACAGGTCGGCGGTGACCACGTGTACGTCCCGGCCCGCCGTGTCCCGGCCCGCGTGATCGCCCAGCTTGGCGGGGTTGCGGACGACCGCGGTCACCGAGTGGCCGCCGGCCAGCGCCTGCGCCAGCAGTTGCGTGCCGATGCCGCCGGTGGCGGCGAAGATCGCGAGTCTCATGGGTGCTCCCGTGCTCGGGATACGGCCCCGCGGATCGGGGCGCGTCCTACCTATGAGTCGTGCCGCGCGACGGAAATGTGACCGCGCCGCACGCAAGCCGTCCGGGCGGGCCCGATCACGCCTCGCCCGCGCCGTCCGGCCGCGGCCGCGCGGCGATCGCCCGGTGGTGGCGGACCACCTCGTCGATGATGAAGTTGAGGAACTTCTCCGCGAACGCGGGGTCGAGCCGGGCGTCGGCGGCGAGCCTCCGCAGCCGGGCGATCTGGTCGGCCTCGCGCGCCGGGTCGGCCGGCGGCAGATCGTGCGCCGCCTTCAACTCCCCCACTTCCTGGGTGCACTTGAAGCGCTCGGCGAGCAAGTGGACGAGGGCCGCGTCAAGGTTGTCGATACTGCCGCGCAAGGTGCGCAACTTCGCGAGGGCGCGCTCGTTGTCGCCCAGGGTGTGCTCGGCGGCCGACGTCGGCTGGTCTGTCATCTCGGTCTGCCATCCTGGGGAAGTCCGTGGTGGTCCGCTTTCCTGCCTGGCACACCCTATGACACGGTGCCCGGGCGGCGGGGGCACCGTGGAGGGAACCACCCGACCGTGAACTGACGACGAGAACCGACAAGAACCGACGAGACCACCAGGGCAGGTACGGCATGGGACGGGTCACCGAGCGGCGCCGCGTACTGCGGATCAGGGACGGCGTGGTCGGGCACCGCGCGGACACGCTGGTCGCCGAGGAGCCACTGGAGATCCGGCTGAACGGCCGGCCGCTGGCGATCACCATGCGCACCCCGGGCGACGACTTCGCGCTGGCGGTCGGCTTCCTGGTCAGCGAAGGGGTGCTGGCCGCGGCGGACGAAGTGGCCAATGTCGTGTACTGCGCGGGCGCCACCTCCGACGGCGGGAACACGTACAACGTGGTGGACGTGACCCTCTCCCCCGGCGTCCCGCTCCCCGACATCGCCCTGGAGCGGAACGTGTACACCTCGTCGTCCTGCGGCCTGTGCGGGAAGGCGAGCCTGGACGCGGTGCGCACCGCGACGCGCATGCCGCCGGTCGACCCCGAACTGCCGCTGCTGACACCGGAGTTGCTCAGCGCGCTGCCGGACCGGTTGCGCGCGGCGCAGGCGGTGTTCGACCGTACCGGCGGCCTGCACGCGGCAGCGCTGTTCGACGGCGACGGCCGGCTGCTCGACGTCCGCGAGGACGTCGGACGGCACAACGCGGTGGACAAGCTGGTCGGCCGGGCACTGCGGGAGGGGCTTCTGCCGCTGGCCGGGCGGGTGTTGATGGTGTCGGGCCGGGCCTCCTTCGAGCTGGTGCAGAAGGCGGTGATGGCCGGAATCCCCGTGCTGGCCGCGGTGTCGGCGCCGTCCTCGCTCGCGGTGGACCTCGCCGCGGAGTCGGGGCTCACCCTCGTCGGGTTCCTGCGCGGCACTTCGATGAACGTCTACGCCGGGGAAAACCGTTTCGCACTGGAGTCCGAGCAGGCACACTGAGCACCGTGCCCGCGGCCGTCCCGGCCGCGCGCACCGCCCCCGCCGTACGCACAGTCTGCTCGGCCGCGCGCACCGCCCCGCCGTACGCACCGCCCCGCCGCGCACCCCGTCTCCGCCGTACGCACCGGGGCGGCCCACACCGAGACCGGGAGCCCGCCGTGTTCGCGCTCAGCGCCGTACTGACCGCACTTCTGCTGCTCGAAGTGGTGCCCTCCGCGCTCGCCGCACTCGCCCGCTACGGCCCGGGCGTGGAGCGCCTCGACAGCCTCACCCGGCTGGGGCTGCGCGAGGGCCGGCACCGCTGGGTGCCGCCGGCCGCCGGCCTGCTCCACACCGCCTGCGCCGTCCTGCTCCTGATCGGCATCTGGCACCCCGGCTACGGCGTCCTCGGCGCCGCGCTCGAAGTCCTCTACTTCGGCTGGGTCCTCGCCCGCCAGCTCGCCGCCGGTGACCGCGGCCGGCCGCTCTTCGCCTACGCGCTCTTCACCGGCTGGTCCGCCCTGGTCCTGCTGGTCGCGGCGCTGCGCCACTGAACGGTCCCACGCCGCTGAACGGTGCCGGGCCGCCGAACCGTCCTGGGCGGCTGAACGGACCGCGCACACCGGCGAGGCCCGTCCACCCGCCCGTCCACCCGCCCGCCGGTCCACCCGCCGGTCCACCCGGGCGCCGTGAAGGGAGAGGCCCCCGGTCAGCGGCCCACCGAACCGTCGTACAACTCGCGCAGGATGTCCGCGTGCCCGGCGTGCCGCCCGGTCTCCTCGATCATGTGCACCAGCACCCACCGCATCGACGGCGGAGCCGTCTCCCGCAGCGAGCGCGCACCGGGCCGCTCCAGGTCCGCGCAGCCGAGCACGACCGCGTCGGCCCGGCGCACCGCCTCGCGGTACGCCGTCGCGGCCGCCTCGACGGTGTCGCCGTCGTCCACGGCCGGTTCGTCGTCCAAGGGCTCGCTCCCCTGCCCCGCGTACGCCCACTCGAACCAGTTCAGCTCGACGGCGGCCAAGTGCCGCAGCAGCCCGATCAGGCTGGTGCCGGACGGGACCGCGGGGATGCGCGCCGCGCTGTCGGGGACGCCCTCGGCCTTGCGGATCAGCGCCTCGCGCAAGTACCCGAGGAACGTCAGCAGGGTGGTCCGCTCATCGGCGTGCGCCTCCGGCGGACGCAGGTCACCGCGCGGGTCGGGGCGCTCCGCGGCCGACGGCGAACTACCCGTTTCCCGCGGGGAGTCCGGGGGCCGAGGGGAGCCCGGAGCCGGACGGGAGTCCGGGTCCTGCCGGGAGTTCGGGCCCTGGGCGGAGTTCGGTGTCTCCTCGATCATCGGGCAACCCTAGCCGCGGCTCCCCCTGCCGCGCCCACCGTTTTGCGATCACCGCGCACACCATGAGCTGCATCTGGTGGAAGAGCATCAGCGGCAGCACCGCGAGCCCGGCCCCCGCGCCGAACAGCACCGAGGCCATCGGCAGCCCCGAGGCCAGGCTCTTCTTGGAGCCGGCGAACACGATGGTGATCCGGTCGGCGCGGCCGAAGCCGAGCGCGCGGGCGCCGTAGGCGGTGGCCGACAGCATCAGGGCGAGCAGCGCGGCCTCGGCCACGACGAGTTCCAGCAGCCGCGGCACGGCCACCTGGTGCCAGATCCCCTCCGCCATGCCCTCGCTGAACGCGGTGTAGACGACGAGCAGGATCGAGCCGCGGTCGACGTACCCGAGCACCTTGCGGTACCGCGCGAGCAGCGGCGCGGTCCAGCGGCGCAGCAACTGCCCGGCGAGGAAGGGCGCGAGCAACTGGAGCGCGATGCCGGTGACGGCGTGCCCGCTGATGCCGGCGCTGCCCCCGACCAGCAGGGCGGCCAGCAGCGGGGTGAGCACGATCCCGGCGAGGCTGGAGAAGGAGCCGGCGCAGATCGCGGCGGCCACGTTGCCGCGGGCGATCGAGGTGAAGGCGATCGAGGACTGGATGGTGGACGGCAGCACGCACAGGAACAGGAAGCCTGGGTAGAGCTTCGGCGAGATGACGTACGGGACCAGGCCGTGGGCGGCCAGCCCGAGCAGCGGGAACATCACGAACGTCGCGGCGAGCACGGTCAGGTGCAGCCGCCAGTGCCGCAGTCCGGCCAGCGCCTCCCCGGTGGACAGCCGGCTGCCGTAGAGGAAGAAGAGCAGCCCGACGGCGGCGTCGGAGGCACCGCTCGCCACGTGGGCCCCGCTCCCGGTGGCCGGCAGCAGCGCGGCGAGCAGGACGGTGCAGAGCAGCGCGGCGATGTACGGGTCGACGGGCAGCCGCTTGAGGAGCCTGCCGACGGCGCCCATCGGCCGCCCGCGGGTGGGTCCGCCGACCCCGGTCCCACCGGAACCGGCGGACGCCGAACCGGGGGCCGCAGCGGCAGCGGCAGCGGCGGACGCGGAACCGGTCGGCCCGGGACCACCGGGCACGGGATCAGTGGTACGTCCCGGCGCGGCATCGGCGGGCACGGCGTCGTCGCTCTCGAGAGGGGTGGGCACGATCCCAGCCTGCCGGTTCGTCCGGTGATCGGGAACCCCGCTCACCGCTCTGACTGTCATCACGAATCGCGATGAGCGGCTATGCTGGCTGCCGTGTTCGAACCGGTGCAACTGCGTACGTTCCTGGCCGTCGCCCAGACGCTGAGCTTCACGCAGGCCGCCAAGCGGCTCGACCTGCGGCAGTCCACCGTCAGCCAGCACGTGCGGCGGCTGGAGGAGGCCGCGGGCTGCCGGCTGTTCCACCGGGACACGCACGGCGTGGACCTCACGGAGGACGGCGAGGCGATGCTCGGCTTCGCCCGCACCATCCTGGCGGCCAACGAGCGGGCGGCCGGCTTCTTCACCGGCACCCGGCTGCGCGGGCGGCTGCGGTTCGGGGTCTCCGAGGACTTCGTGCTGACCCGGCTGCCGGAGATCCTGGCCGCCTTCCGTCACGAGCATCCCGAAGTGGACCTGGAGCTGACCGTCGAACTGTCCGGCATCCTGCACCGGATGCTCGACGCGGGGCAGCTGGACCTGTGCCTCGCCAAGCGGCCGGGTCCCGGCGGCCCGGGGCAACTGGTCTTCCAGGACACCCTGGTGTGGATCGGCAGCGAGCGGCTGCGGCTCGACCCGCACCGGCCGGTGCCGCTGATCGCGTTCCCGCCGCCCGGCATCACCCGCGCCCGCGCGCTGGAAGTGCTGGAACGGCACGGCCGCGCCTGGCGGGTCGCCTGCACCAGTGCCTCCCTGAGCGGCCTGGTCGCGGCCGCCCGGGCCGGTCTGGGCGTGATGGCCCATGCCCAGTCGCTGGTGCCCGCCGGGCTGGTGCGACTGCCGCCGCGTACCGCCGGACTGCCGGAACTGGGCGGCGTGGACTTCGTCCTGCTGCACGGCCGCGCGCCCCGCAGCGACCACCCGCGGACCACCGCCCAGGAGGCGGCCGCCGCGCTGTCCCAGGCGCTGCTCGCGGCCGGCGACACCCTCCACCGCCCGCTGCCCTGATCCGGGCACGGGCGCGGGCACGAGCGCGGGCACGAGCACCGGCAACGGCACAGGCGCGGGCGGACACCCGCCAGTGACGTGAAAACGCTGGCCAGGCCGCGCCCCGGCGACCCGCGGGTGGAGCGACCGTGGTCGATCCGGGCAGATTTGGTGGAGATCCGTACCGTGTGTCATCGCCGTGATCGGGCCATTCCTGGCCCAGCGGCCCTACTACGTCCGGTAACAGGCGGATGAACTGCATGAACGCCGGCGGAGTGGGTACTCGCTCACCTCTCCCGCGGGTGGCGGGGATCGGGTAGCTTACGGGCTCGCAGAGGCCCCCTAGGAGAACACCAGTTGCGTCAGTTCACTGTCCCCCCACTGGTCACGACACCACAGGCGGGAGGGCTGGCCGATGCCGTCTACGGCAACGGCCAGGACCACCCGGACCAGGTGGTGCTCGGGCGCGCGGACGGACAGGGCGGATGGCGGGACGTGACGGCCGCCGAGTTCCGCGACGAGGTGCGCGCGGTGGCCAAGGGGCTGCTCGCGGAGGGCATACGGTTCGGCGACCGCGTCGCGATCATGTCCAGGACCCGCTACGAGTGGACCCTCTTCGACTTCGCGCTGTGGTCGATCGGCGCCCAGCCGGTCCCGGTGTACCCGACCTCCTCCTCCGAGCAGGTGCGCTGGATGCTGCACGACTCGGAGGCCGTCGCGGCGATCGTGGAGCACGCCGACCACGCGATGACGATCGGCGCCGCCGTCGACGAACTGCCCCAACTGACCAGGCTGTGGCAGCTCGACACCGACTGCGTGGCCGAACTGAGCCAGGCCGGACGTCACTTGGGCGACGAGGTGGTGGAGCGGCACCGGCTCGCGGTCACCCCGGACGCGGTCGCCACGATCATCTACACCTCGGGGACGGTCGGCCGTCCCAAAGGCTGCGTGATCACACACGCCAACTTCATGGCCGAGACCGACAACGTGGTGGCCCGCTGGGAGCCGGTCTTCGCCAGCAAGCCGGGCGAGGAGCCGTCCACCCTGCTGTTCCTGCCGCTCGCCCACGTCTTCGGGCGCATGGTGGAGGTCGGCTGCATCAGGCACCGGGTCAAGCTCGGGCACCAGCCGAGCATGGCCGCCGCCGACCTCATCCCGGACCTGGCCGCCTTCCGGCCGACGTTCGTGCTCGCGGTGCCGTACGTCTTCGAGAAGGTCTTCCAGGGCGCCCGCCGCAAGGCCGAGGCGAGCGGGCGGCTCGGGCCGTTCGAGAAGGCCGTCGACATCGCGGTGCGGTACGCGGAGGCCGCGGAGGCCAAGGCGTTCGGCACCGGCCCGGGCCCCAGCGCGGGCCTGCGCATGCAGCACCAGCTCTACGACAAGCTGGTCTACAGCAAGGTCCGCGCCGCCCTCGGCGGCCGGGTGCGGCACGGCATCTCCGGCGGCTCGGCGATGGAACGGCAGCTCGGCCTCTTCTTCGCCGGCGCCGGGGTGACCATCTTCGAGGGCTACGGACTGACCGAGACCACCGCCGCGGCCACCGCGAACCCGCCCGAGCAGACCCGGTTCGGCACGGTCGGGCTGCCCGTGCCCGGCACCACCGTGCTGATCGCCGACGACGGCGAGATCTGGCTCGGCGGCGGGCAGGTCTTCGCGGGCTACCTGAACGACGAGAAGGGCACCGCCGAGGTGCTGCGGGACGGCTGGCTGGCCACCGGCGACATCGGCTCCCTCGACGAGGACGGCTATCTGACCATCACCGGCCGGAAGAAGGAGATCCTGGTCACCAGCGGCGGCAAGAGCGTGTCGCCGACCCCGCTGGAGGACCGGGTGCGTGCCCATCCGCTGGTCGCCCAGTGCGTGGCGGTCGGCAACAACCGCCCCTACGTCGCCGCGTTGGTGACCATCGACCCCGAAGCGGTCGAGCACTGGCTGCAGATGCGCGGCAAGCCGCTGATGCCGCTCGGCCGGCTGGTGCGCGACCCGGACCTGGAAGCGGAGATCCGGCGGGCCGTGGTCGCGGCCAACACCCTTGTCTCACAGGCCGAGTCGATCCGCACCTTCCGCATCCTGGGCGGGCAGTTCTCCGAGGAGCGCGGCACCCTGACGCCGTCGATGAAACTGAAGCGGCGGGCGATCGAGACGGCGTACGCGACGGAGATCGAAGCGCTGTACCGGGGTTGACGGCCTGCCGGCCGGTATACGAACCAGCCCGCCGGCAGCGGGAGTTCCGCACGGATACGGGTACGGCTACCGGCGCCGCGCGTCACCCGTCACCCGTCACCCGTCACGCGTCACGCGTCACGCGTCACGCGTCACGCGATTCAGGCACCCGGCGCGCGGTCCTGGCCGGGCAACCCGCCCTGCTCGTGGAGTTGACGGGTGGCGGCGCTGAACTCGGCCTGCCAGGTGGACGTCTCGTGCTCGACCTGCCCGCGCACGGCCGCGGTGAGCCGTACGATCAGGGCCAACTGCCGCTCGACCTCGGCGGGTTCGACCGGCGTGTCCGGCGAGGCGGGGGCGGTGGGCCCGGCCCTCAGCACGTCGGCGGCCCACTCCAGCCGGACCTCGCCGAGTTCGAAGCGCAGCGCGTGCGCGACGGTGATGTCCCGCATCCAGCTCGCGGACAGCCCGAAGAAGTGGTCGAAGCCCTTGCAGCCGGCCGCGGCCGCGAGCAGGACGTATCCCCAGCCCTGGCCGGGGGAGCCGGTGGCGGCGGCGCCGAGCGGGATCGCGGTGCCGGCCACCGCGAAGACGATCGCCAGGCCCTGGAGCAGCCGCGACGCGGTCCGCTTGCTCCGCTTGTCGCGCAGGTACCAGTCGATGGCGTCCTCGGCGCCCTGCTCCGCCCATGCGCGCAGGTCGGCGAGGGCCCGGCGCTGGGCGGCCGGGGTGTCGGCCGCGACGGCGGGAAACGGCCGCAGCACCAGGTCCCGGCGGCCCCACCCGCGCGGTCCGGCCGCCACGCCACCTTCCGTGCCCGCCATGGTCACCGCTCCCCTCCCGCCGCACCCCCGTGCGGGTCCCGGCCGTGAGGGTACCGGCCCGCAGCGCCCGGGCGCAGGCGGGACGAAGGAAGCGTGCGGGAGGAGCGGGACGAAGGCGGCGCGGCGGCGTGAGCACGATGGCGTGGGCGCGACGGCAGGGGGGCACCGAGGGGGCCGTCCGACCCACGCACCCCAGCACACACGCCCGTTGCACAGCGCCCGGTTTGTAACCGGAGCGCAAGACGCGGGGTGGACCGCCGTTCATCCGGTGCCCGTAGATTCGTCGACATGCTGGACTACGACGTGGAGGCGGCGCGCTACGACGCCACCCGCGGGGGCGTCCCACGTGCGGGCTCGGCGGCCCGGGCGGTGCTCGCCCTGGTCCCGGAGCGGGCCCGCACCATGCTGGACGTGGGGTGCGGCACCGGGCTGGTGACCGAGCGGTTGCTGCGGCCGGGGCTGCGGGTGTTCGGGGTGGACGCGTCGACGGGGATGACCCGGCTCGCGGCCGAACGGCTGTGCAGCGGACTGGTGTTGGGCGACTGCCGCAGACTGCCGTTCGCCGACGGCTGTCTGGACGCGGTGAGCGCGGTGTGGCTGCTGCACCTGCTGCCGGACGCGGCCGCGGTGGTCGCCGAGTGCGCGCGGGTGCTGCGGCCTGGCGGGGTGTTCGTGGCCACCGTCGACAAGGACGCGGGGCACGACATGGACAGCGACGTCAGCCGGCTCCTGGCGCCCTTCCGGATCACCCCCGCCCACGACACGGCGCTGCGGGTGCAGACGGTGGGCGCCGAGCACGGGTTGCGCCGCTCGGGCGAGGCCCGCTTCACCGGGCACGGCCAGGGGATGTCCCCCGCGCGGGCCGCGGGGAAGGTGGCGCGCGGCGGCTTCGCGTCGACGCTCGCCCTGGACCCGGAGCAGTCCGGGGCGCTGGTCCGGCGGCTGTCGCTGCTGCCGGACCCCGAAGTGCCGCGCGCCGACCCGGTGTACCGGCTGCTGGCGCTGCGCAAGGAGGAGTGAGCCGGGGGCCGTTCGAGCCGGCCCCTCCCGCTCCCCCTTCCGCGTCCCCTTCTGCCCCGGCCCGCTCGCGCGTCTCCTCTGCGCCGGCCCGGTGGAACGTCTCCTCCGCGCCGGCCCGGTGGAGTGTCTCCCGCGCGCCGGTCAGTGCGACGACTCGCCGTCCTCGGCGTCGGGCGCCCCGCCGGCCGACGCCTCCGCCGCCTGGTTCGCCTCGACGATCCTGGCGAGTTCCGCCAGCAGCCATCGCTCGGCTGCTTCGTGGCTGACCCCGAGCGCGGTCAACGCCCGTGCGGAGGGGGCCTGTTCGTCGCTGAGCACGCCGAGCAGGATGTGCTCGGTGCCGATGTAGTTGTGGCCGAGCCGCAGCGCCTCGCGCAGCACCAGTTGCAGCGTGCGCTTGGTGGCCGCGCCCACCGGGACATGGCCCATGAGCGGCTGTTCTTCGGTACCCGGAGTGGCGACCGCGCCGCGGATCGCCGCCGGGGTGGTGCCGAGTTCGGCGAACGTGCGGACGGCGAGGGTGTCGGCCTGGTCGAGCAGCCCGAGCACGAGGTGTTCGGGTTCGACCGATGAGTGCCTGGCCATGCGGGCCTCCTTCTCGGCGTCCGCGACGGCCTTGCGGGCCCGCGGGGTGAAGCGGGAGAAGGGCGCCTCGGCGCCCAGGAACTCCAGGTCCGCCGGGGCCTTGGGCACGAACCGCTTCTGCGCGGCCTGCTTGCTGACGCCCATGTGCTGGCCGATGTCGGTCCACGACGCGCCCGCGCGGCGGGCCTGGTCCACGAAGTGGCCGATCAGGTGGTCCGCGACGTCGCCGAGGTGCCCGGCGACGCCCACGGCGTGCTCCAGGTCCTGGAGTGGATCGGCGCCGGGGTGCTGCTGCTTGACGTAGTCGATGAGGTCGTCGAGTCGTACGGGCTGCTGTCCAGTCATGCGTCAACCATAGGTTGACGATCCACGATCGTCAACCACGGGTTGACGATTGAGTCTTTATTGACCGATCGTTCTCGATGACACTAGGGTCGTTGTCATGGCGAGGACCAAGGAATTCGACCCGGACGCCGTACTCGACCGCGCCCTGGACCTGTTCTGGCGGCGCGGCTACGAGGCCACCTCCATGGCCGACCTGGTCGAGGCGCTCGGCATCGCGCGGGCGAGCATCTACGGCACGTTCGGCAGCAAGCACGACCTGTACCTGGCCGCGCTCGCCCGCTACCAGCGCGCCCGCGACGACCAGGTGCTCGAAGCGCTCTCCCGGCCCGGCCCCGCGCTGCCCGCCGTGCGCGCCCTCGTCACCGACTTCGCCGAGCAGGCCGCCGGCGACGACCTGCGGCGCGGCTGCTTCGTCACCAACACCGCGGTGGAGCTCGCGCCCCACGACACGGCGGCCGCGCGACGGGTGGAGGTGAGCTGGGACGCGCTGGAGACGGCCCTGACCTCCGCGCTGCTACGGGCGCGCGCTGACGGCGAGTTGGCGGCCGGACGCGACCCGCGCGGGCTGGCCCGGATGCTGCTGGTGCTCCTCCAGGGCATCCGCGTGGTGGGCAAGGCCGGGGGCGACGCGGAGCGGGCACGGGACGCGGCGGCCCAGGCGCTCACCCTGCTGGACTGAGCGGCCGGGCGCCGGATCGTACCGGCCCGGGCCCGCCGCGCACCACTTCCGGACCCTTGGTCCACACCCTTGCTTCGAGCCCTCACTGAGAGCCCTTGCGGGCCTTTTCGAGAACGATCGTTCCAGCCAAGAAACCATGTGGGAGGGACCCGTCATGACCGGGGAGTCCAGGATCTTCGACGGCCGGGCGGTGCTGGTCACCGGTGGCGGCACCGGAATCGGCCGGGCCGTCGCACGCGCCTTCGCCCGCCACGGCGCCCGGGTGGCCGTCGCGGGCCGCACCGAGCGCACCCTGAAGGAGACCGTCGCGCTCATCGAGGCCGACGGCGGCGAGGCGGCCGCCCTCACCGCGGACGTCACCAGCGCGGCGGAGGTGAGCGCGCTGGTCGCCGGCACCGTGCGGCGCTTCGGCGGGCTCGACGTCGCGGTCAACAACGTCGGGGTCTTCCCGCCGCCCGCGGCCGTCGCGGACATCACCGAGGAGCAGTGGCACCACGCGCTGGACACGAACCTCACCGGGATCTGGCTGTCGATGAAGTACGAGATCGCCCACATGCGGGAGCACGGCGGCGGCGCCGTGGTCAACATCGCCTCGAACATCGGGGCGCACCGCCGCGCGCCCGGCCTTGGCGCCTACGCCGCGAGCAAGGCCGCGGTGAGCGTGCTCACCAGGACCGCGGCGCTGGACCACATCCGCGACGGCGTACGGATCAACGCGGTCAGCCCCGGGCCCGTGGACACCCCGATGTCCAGCCGGCCCGGCGAGACGCCCGAGCAGAAGGCGGCCCGACTGCGCGACGAGCTGCCGCTCGGCCGCGCGTCCTCCCCCGAGGAGATCGCCGCCGCCGTGCTGCACCTGGCCTCCCCCGCGGCGGCGTCCACCGTCGGCGCCGACCTGGTGCTGGACGGAGCCGCGACGGCGTAGCCGGCGGATGCCGCGCGGCCAGGGAACCGCGCGGCCCGCTCCTGGCGGTGGGCGCCGCCCGGCCCGGGCCTACCCGTTGCCGCCGTTGGCCTCGATCATCCGGCCGCCGACCGGGTCGGCGGGGCGGCAGGCGGCGGCCTGGCCGGGCACCGGCGCGGGGACCGGCGGCGCTCCCCCGGTCCCCGGGGAACGCGCGGGCGGGGCGGCCTGGGCGGCCTGGGCAGGCAGCCCCGGGGCGTCCGGCGCGGCGGCGAGCCAGTCGTGGAAGAGGTGGTGCAGGGCTTCCGCGCCGACCAACGGCCCCGCGGGCAGCGGAAGTTCGACCGGGTGGAGCAGGAACGGGTGGGTCTGCGGGCCGCCGAGGCCGCCGTGCGAGCCGGCCTGCTCCTCGAAGGCGTGCACCGTGCCCTTCCGCTGGTCGCACGCGGAGTTGACCATCAGGTCGGCGGTGTGCGGGAAGGCGTCCGCGCGCAGCACGGCCGCGGCGGCACCCGGCCCGAACGGCGCCAGCGGGTCGGTCCCGGTCACCCGCCCGGTGGCCAGCTCGTGCGAGCCGTCACGGCCGAGGACGACCGGGCCGCGCGCGGCGCTGCGCACCAGGACGAAGCCGATCCCGGGGTGCCCGGTGAGCGTCGGCAGCAGGTCGGGGCAGCGCCGCTCCAGCTCCTCCAGCGTGGCCCGGCCGGCGATGTCGGGGAAGGCGACCAGTCCGAGGTTCCCCGAGGCGAGCACCACCGGCTCGGACGGCGGCCCGTCGCACTCCGCCTCCTCCGCCCGCCTGCCGCGCTCCGGGCGCCGCAGCGCGGTCCGCGCCGCCGTACGCGCCTCCGCGCCGCCGCCCCGCCGCGCGCCGCGCCGCCCACCCGCCGCGGCGCTGTCCACGAGGCCGCACCCGGTGCGTACCAGCGCGCGCAGGCCCGTTCCGTACGCACCCTCGAAGGTCTCCCCCGCGCTCTGGCCGTGATCGGAGAGCAGCACGATCCGGTACGGGCGCGGGGCGTAGCGGGAGGAGTCGGCGATCAGCCGGACCGAGCGGTCGAGCCGGGCCAGCACCTTGCGGGCGTCGCGGCTGCGCGGCCCGGAGTGGTGGGCGACCTCGTCGTAGGCGACCAGGTCGGCGTAGACCGCGGTGCGCCCGGCGAGCATGTCGCCGATGACGGCCGCGACCGCCACGTCGCGCTCGACGACCGTCGCGAACGCCCGCAGCAGCGGGTAGAGGCCGCCGCGCTTGATCCGCGGCCGGTCGCGCCGCAGCCGGGCCGCGGTGGACTCGCCTATCTCCCGGCCGACTTCGGCGGCGAACGACCAGGCGGTGCGCACGGCGTTCGCCGGGTCGGAGAAGTAGGCGAAGTAACCGGACCGGGACCGGGTGAACTTCGCCCGCTGCGCCGCCACCGACATCACCAGCGCGGACTGCTCGGCGCCGCCGGTGAAGAGGTTGCCGCGGCTGGCCCCGTCGTCGGCGAGCAGCCCGCCGCAGCCGGTGCGCCGCACCGCCCGCCGCTCCAACTCCGCGGCGCTGGAAGGGCGGTTGCAGACCATCACCTGCCCGGTCTCCTTCTCGTACCAGCGGAAGGCGGGGACGTCGTGGTTGCTGCCGTGCAGGATCGCGAGCTGGCTGGCGCCGGTCTGGCTGCTCCAGTCCGTACGCCAGGGGGCGAGCCGGTGGGTGCCGCCGAGCCAGGAGGCGACGGTGGGCATCGCGGGCGGGGTGGAGGTGAGCGCGTCGCGCAGCACGTCGTGGCCGACGCCGTCGAGTTGGAGGAAGACGGTGCCCGGGGTGGTGGGCAGCGGCGGGTCGCCGGCGTGCCGACGCCCGCGGCCGGCCAGCCGGGCCAGCCGGCGCCCGTAGGCGGCGTCGTCGCGTACGGCGAGCGCGGTGCTGGTCGTCGAGGACGCGGCGGACATGACGGCGGCGATCACCACGGCGGTGGCCGGTGTGACCTCGCCGCGGCCGTGCGGGGTCAGGCTCAAGGCGACCAGCAGCAACGAGCCGTTGAGGAAGAAGACCAGCGCGCCCAGCACCAGCGCGGGCACCAGCAGCAGCGCGCGGACCAGCAGCGGCCACACCAGCGCGCTGAGCACGCCGAACGCGCCCGCCCCGAGCCCCGCGGTGACCGCGATCTGGGTGGGACTGTCCCCGCCGGGCGACTCCAGCCGGAAGTCGGGCAGCACCGCGGCCAGTACGGCGAGCGTCGCGGAGGCGACCACCCACACCGCGAGAACGCGGCCGACGGTCCGCACGGCGCTGCGCCTCGCGGCCCGTCTCCGACTCTCTCCCGGCTGAGGCACCTCTCCAGACTGCCATATCCGCAGGTCTGCTCAGGTCCGACGGGTGATCGGCGGCGGAACAGGGCATACGCTCAAGGTCGGCGGCCGAACGGCGGCGCGAGCAGCCGGACCCGCCGGGTCCGACCGGCCGGATCGGGCGGTCGTCAGGAGTGGCCGGGAAGGGCGTGGCGGCGTGGTGGTGGAGATCACGTGGTGGGGGCACGCCACGGTGACCGTGCAGGACTCGGGCGTACGGGTGCTCACCGACCCGCTGTTCGTACGGCGGTTGGCGCACCTGCGCAGGCGGCGCGGCGCGCTGCCCACCCCGCAGGCCGCCCGGGCGGACGTGGTGCTGGTCTCGCACCTGCACGCCGATCATCTGCACGTCGGTTCGCTGGCGCGGCTCGCGCCGGGCACCACCGTGCTGCTGCCGCGCGGCGCGCAGGACGCGGTACCGGCGCTGCGGCGGGTACGGGACCGGCTGCGGCTGGTCGAGGTCGCCGCGGGGGACGTGGTGGAGTTCGGCGAGCTGGCGGTGCGGGCGGTGCCGGCCGCGCACGACGGGCGGCGGCTGCCGTACGGGCCGCAGCGGGCCGCGCCGCTCGGGTACGTACTGGCGGGCGAGGCGCGGACGTACTTCGCCGGGGACACCGGGCTCTTCGACGGGATGGCCGAGGCGGTCGGGCCGTGCGACATCGCGCTGCTGCCGGTGGGGGGTTGGGGTCCCTTCCTGGGGCCCGGGCACCTCAACGCCGAGCGGGCGGCGCGGGCGCTGGCCGAACTGGCGCCCAAGGCGGCGGTGCCGGTGCACTACGGCACGTACTGGCCGATCGGGATGGAGGGGGTCCGGCCGCACGAGTTCCACACGCCGGGCCGGGAGTTCGAACGGTTCGCCGCCGAACTGGCCCCGGGCGTGGCGGTGCACCGCCCGGCGCACGGGCACAGCGTGCGGGTCACCGACGTGGGCCGGGCCGGAAAGGGGAGCGGCGGGTGATCGGCTTCCTGGCCGCGGCGGCGGCGCACTCCGCCACGCACCCGGCGGCGTCGCAGGGCACCCAGTCGGCGATCGGCTATCCGTCGCTGTTCTTCCTGGTGGTGCTCGGCTCGCTGGTGCCGGTGATACCGACCGGCGCGCTGGTGTCCGGGGCGGCGGTGGTCGCGTTCCACCAGACCGAGCCGGTCGCGCTGGCCTTCGTCTTCGCGGTGGCGTCGGTGGCGGCGTTCATCGGCGACGTGGCGCTGTACTGGCTGGGGCTGCGCGGGGTGCGCTCGCGGAACGGCTCGCGCTGGCTGCACCGGCTCCAGGAGCGTTCGGAGCAGGGCACGTTGGAGCGGGCGGAGCGGCAACTGGACCGGCACGGGGCGGCGGTGCTGGTGCTGTCCCGGCTGGTGCCGGCCGGCCGCATCCCGGTGATGGTGGCGTGCCTTCTGGCGGAGATGCCGATGCGGCGCTTCGTACGCGGCGACGTTCCCGCGTGCCTGGCGTGGGCGGCGGCGTACCAGCTCATCGGGATACTCGGCGGGTCGCTCTTCGACAAGCCGTGGCAGGGGGTGGCGCTGGCGGTGGCGCTGACCCTCGTGATCGCGGTGGGGCCCGCGATCAGCGGGCGGGTGCGGAAGGTGCGGCAGGCCCGCGGGGAACGCGGAGCACACGGGGACGGGCCGGAGCAGCCGCGTACGGCGCCGTGACGGCGGGGGGTGCGGGGCGTTCGGGGGCTCCGGGGTGTTCGGGGGCTCCGGGGTGTTCCGGGCGCCGGTAAGAGGGAGTGGCCGGTAAGGGGTGGTCGCCCTGGTACGCGGTCCTTACCGGGTGCGGTGCGCGCTCACGCCACCAGCACCCGTGACGCGCCGATCGGCAGGTCCCACAGCGCGTCACGCGGCAACCCCGCGGCCCTCCACGCCGCGCGCAGCCGGATGAGCGGTTCCAGCGGCGGCTCGCCGGAGAGCAGGAACGTCGCCCAGTGCATCGGCGCCATCGCGGCCGCGCCGAGGTCGAGATACGCCTGCACCGCCTCCTCGGGGTCGGTGTGCACCGGCCGCAGCATCCAGCGGGGCGTGTACGCGCCAATGGGGAGCAGCGCGAGGTCGATGCCGGGGTGTACCCGGGCGATCTCGGCGAAGTAGGCGCCGTAGCCGGTGTCCCCGGCGAAGTAGACGCGGTGCCCGGCGCTGTCGGTGAGCACCCACCCGCCCCACAGCGTCCGGCAGGTGTCGGTGAGGCTGCGGCGGCTCCAGTGGTGCGCGGGCACGAAGTCGAACCGCACCCCGCGCAGCCACGTGCCCTCCCACCAGTCCAGTTCGGCCACCCGGGTGAAGCCGCGGCGCCGGAACCACTCGCCGAGCCCGGCCGGCACGTAGCAGGGCGTGGTGCGCGGCAGCCGTTTGACCGTGGGCGCGTCGAGGTGGTCGTAGTGGTTGTGGCTGATGACCACCGCGTCGATCGGCGGGAGGGTCCGCCAGGGCACGCCGACCGGGGTGACCCGGCGGGGCGTGCCGGGGATGCGGCGGGACCAGACCGGGTCGGTGAGCACCGTCAGCCCGCCGATCCTGACCACCCAGCTCGCGTGTCCGGCCCAGGTCACGCTCACCGTGCCGGGCCCGGCGGCGGGCAGCGGCTCGGGCGCGACCGGCAGCAGCGGCAGGTCCTTGAGGGTGTGCGCGGGCGGGCGTACCGCGCACTCGCGGACCAGCCGGGCGATGTCGCGCACCCCGGGCATCGGCAGCGGGTCGGAGAGCCGGTCCACGAAGCTGGCCGGCCAGCGCCGGGGCCCGGCGGACGGATCGGGCACGTCGGTGGTGCGGGGCGCGTCGAGCCCGCGGCCGGCGGCGGCGCGGGGACCACCGGGCCGGGCATCCGCCGTGGCTGCGGATTCCGTGGCAGCGGGGTCCGTGGCGGCGGGGTCCGTCGCTCCGTCGGCGGCTGCGGGGTCCGTGGCTCCGGGCGCGGCCAGGGAGTGCGCGCGCTGGTCGCTCATCTGGGCTCCCTCGCTCCCCCGCCAGGCCGGAACGTCTCCACGAACGTAAGTCAGACCCCTGTCCCCCGCGATCCGGTGTCGGCCGAACCGCTGACCGCCCCCATGCCGGTCAGCGCCGTGAACGCGGCGGTCAGCGCGGCCAGCCCGGCCGCGACGTGCGGCACCGCGACCGGGTCGGCGGCGCTCAGCGCGGCCTGCCTCTCGGCCTCGGTCGTGCCCAGCAGCGCACCGGTGGCGATCCGCACCCGCGGCTCCTCCGGGTCGTCGCCGAAGCGATGGCCCCCGGGCACGTGACGGCCGAGCACGGCACCGAGCCGCTCCTCGGCCTGCCGCGCCGCGTGCGGTCCGGACGGCCCGGCGGTCGGGTAGAGCTGGAAGCCCGCCTGCGGTGGCCGGCAGGACGCCCCGGCCTCGGTGATCGCCCGGTACGCGGCCGCCGCCGTCCTCGCGTGCACCCGGTTCGCGGCGGCGCTGCGCTCGGCGACCTCCGGCGGCTCGCCCAGCACGTACGCGGTCGCGGCGGCGACGGGCGCGGGCAGCACCGCGCGCAGGGCGGCCAGCACATCGGCGGCGCGCTGCCGCCACGACGTGCCGTGCACGGTGTCGGGGAAGCGGGCCAGCGCGGCCGGCACCCCGGCGGGCACCAGGGTCGCGCCCAGGTCGGTGAGCACCACCGTGTGCTCGGGCAGCATCTCGGCCGGGCTGAGCAGGACCGTCTCACGGTGGTGCAGCGTGTCGGAGTACGTCTCGTCGGACACGATCAGCAGGCCCGCCTCCGCCGCGGCCTCGCATGTCTCGTGCAGCAGCTCGGGCGCGGAGACGGTGCCGCTCGGGTCGTCCGCGGCCGACAGCACCAGCAGCCGCGGGTCAGCGCCCTGCGCCCGGGCCCGCCGTACCGTCTCCAGCAGCGCGACCGGATCGGGTACGCCGCCGCCCTCCGCGGGGGTCGGCACCGTATGCACCCTGCGGCCGAGTATCCGCACCACCGGGTGCTGCCACGCCGCGGCCGGGCGGGCCAGCACCGGGTCCCCCTCGCTCGCCGTCAGCACCGCGAGCAGCAGCTGCTCGGCCCCCGGCGCGGCCAGCACATGGGCCGCGCCCCCGGGCAGCGCCCTCCTCGACCAGTACCCGTCCGCGGCCTCCAGCAGCTCCCGCCCGCCCCCGGCCGGCTCGGTCCCGCCCCCCGCACCCGCCATCCGCGCACCCCAGTACCCGGGCACCGGCAACCCCGGGTCGGGCCTCACCTCGAACGCCCACGGCATTGCGCACCTCCAGGTGCGAAGACAGCCCACTAGCCCCCACTTTCCCCCGTTTCCCCACCCCCCGCCCGTCGAGCGGGGGTACGGCTGCCCGGCGGGGCGCGCCGGCCACGCGGGAACCGTTCTTACGGCCACGCGGGAACCGCACCGTCCTGGCGCGAGGGTGCCCAGGCTTCAGTACGGCTCTCCTTGCACGGCGCCCCGCCCGCACGGCTCGCCGTGACCGTTTCGACAGGTGCGTGCGGTGGGAGCGGGGGTAGCTGTGCCCCATGACGTATCCGTGGAAGGAATGGGATCGGGCGCTGTTCACGGCGGTGGCCGGGCGGAACTGGCCGGGCGCGGAGCCCGTGCTGCCGCGGCTGAGCCGGATCGCGAACCACGGGCGGTTGTGGTTCGGGATCGCCGCGGGGATGGCGGCGGTGGGCGGCCCGAACGGCCGCAAGGCCGCACTGCGAGGCGTGGGGTCGCTGGCGCTGGCCTCGTTGACGGTGAACACGCTGGGGAAGGGCGCGGTGCGCAGGGCGCGTCCGCTGCTGGACGCGGTGCCGGTGATCAGGCAGTTGCAGCGGCAGCCGGTCACGACGTCGTTCCCGTCCGGCCACGCCGCCTCCGCCGCCGCGTTCGCCGCGGGGGTGGCCGCGCAGTCGGGCGCGTGGGGCGCGGCGGTGGCGCCGGTGGCGGCGAGCGTGGCGTTCTCCCGGGTCTACACCGGTGTGCACTACCCGAGCGACGTGGTGGTGGGTGCCGCGCTGGGCGCCGGCGCGGCGCTGGCGGTCCGGGCGCTGCTCCCGGTCCAGCGCCGCCCGCAATCGGGCCCGCCGGCGCGGGCACCCCGGCTGCCCGACGGGCGCGGTCTGCACGTGGTGGCGAACACCGCGTCGGGCCCGCCGCCGCTGCTGAGCACGCCGGCCGAGCGGATCGCCGCGGCCCTGCCGGAGGCGGCGGTCGCGGAGTGCACGGAGGACGACGACCTGGGCGAGCTGCTGGAGCGGGCGGCGAGGTCGGCGGCGCGGGAGGGCGGCGCGCTGGGGGTGTGCGGCGGCGACGGCACCGTACGGGAGGCGGCCGCGGTCGCGCTGCGGCACCGTCTGCCGCTCGCGGTCTTCCCCGGTGGCACCCGCAACCACTTCGCCGCGGACCTCGGGTTGCTGTCGGTCGAGCTGACCGCGGCGGCCGTGGCGGCGGGCCAGGCGTCGCGGGTGGACGTGGCCCGCAGTACCGGGGTGGGCGACGAGACCGGCGGGGCGGCGCCGTTTCTGAACACTTTCAGCATCGGCGCCTACCCGGACCTGGTCCGGGTGCGGGAGCGCTGGTCGCGGCGGGTGGGGAGCTGGCCGGCGAGCGTACTGGCGGCGGTGCACGTGCTGCGCACCTGCGAGCCGGTCGACGTGGTGGTGAACGGGCGGCCGCGCTCGGTGTGGCTGCTCTTCGCGGGAAACTGCCGCTATTCCAGCTGGGGGCCGGCGCCGGTGCGGCGGCGTGACCTGGCCGACGGGCTGCTGGACGTGCGGATGGTGGACGGCGGGCCGTTCGCCAGGACCCGGATGCTGGGCGCCGCCCTGACCGGGGCGCTCACCTCGTCGCCGGTCTACACCACGGCGGCCGTGCCGAGGCTGCGGGTGCGGGTACCGGGCGCGGGGGTGCACCTCGCGTGCGACGGGGAGGTGGCGGCCGCTCCCGGCGAGATGCTGCTCGACAAGGCGCCGGGCGGCCTGGTCGTGTACCGGGCCTGAGCCCGGCGGCCCGGCGGCCCGACAGCCAGGCGGCTCAGCGGCTCGGCGCGACCGACGCGGACGGGACCCGCACGTAACCGGACGGACGGACGTACGGCACACGTACGTACGCGCAAGTACGGCACCCGCACGTTGCGGCCCCGGCGGATCTCCGCCGGGGCCGCATGGGGAACGTGCCGCGCGACCGTGCCGCGTGGCCGGGTGGACGGGGTGGTCAGTTGCCGCCGACCAGCCCGGCCAGTGCCCGCACCCCCTCGCCGGAGATGCTCAGCGCGTCCTCGTTGCCGGTGTCGATGGACAAGATCAGGTCGTCCGACGGCCAGGCTCCGCTGAGCACCGCGAGCTGGACCAGCCGGTAGCGGCGGGTGGCGGGCAGCGCCTCGGCCATCCGCGTCTCCGAGGTGAACACGGGGACGAGCTGGCGGCCGTCCTCCTGCTCGTAGACCGGGAGCTGGATCTCGCGCGGCGGCTCGGCGGCGGTCGGGTCGGGCTCCTGCGGGCGCTCCTCGGCGCCGGGCACCGGCAGCAGCACCTCGCTCACGGCGAGGGTGCTCAGCGCGATCACGTTCTCGCTGCCGTGGGAGATCTCGTGGAGGGCACGCTGGGCAGGGGGCAGGGCACCGTTGGGATTGATGTCGGTCATCGTCGTGGTTTCCTCTCGCCGCGTCTGCGCTCGGTGTCTGCAAGTGGCTGAACCCGGCGCGTACCCAGCGAGTGCCGGAGCATGCCGCCCGTTTTCCGGAATCGCTCCCGGGCGGCCGCCCGTCTCACTCGTACTCGGTGCCTCCCTTGCGGGTCAGGTACGCGTCACCGACCACCTTGGCGATGGCCCGGCCGCCGACGGCGGGGCTGTACTTCCCGTCGGCGGTACGGATCACCACGCCCTCGCGGATGTGCAGCTCGCGGCCGGAGACCGTCTCGTCGCCCGCGGCGAGGTCGAGCACCCGGTCCAGGTCGAACGGGCCGTGGAACAGCCTTGGTACGAGCGGCAGTTCGCCGTCGAGGAGGTCGGCGGGGTCGAACCAGCGCAGTTGCCCGGCGATGTCCGCGCACACGTCGAACGCGGCGAACCCGGGCAGTCCGGTGCCCGCGTTCGTGCCGTAGTCGAGGTCCTGCACGCCCTTGCCGTAGACCTCGCCGAAGATCCCGACCCGGTCCGCGCCCAGCCGCTCGGCGAGCGCGGCGGCCACGGCGGGCAGGCCGTAGCCGTGCACGGCGCGCCAGTAGAGGTTGCCGTCGGACTCCTTCAGCGCGAGCTGCCTGGCGCCCAGCCCCTTGGACGTGACGTCGACGGTGCCGGAACCGGCGTGGTAGGTGAGGCAGCAGGCGGTGCCGTGCAGCTTCTCGGTGACGGTGACCTGGTCACCGGGCGCGAAGATGTCCGGGTAGCGCTTGAGGTTCTCGATGTCGATCCACGGCAGCAGGTCGGGCGCGGCATCCACGTCACCGCTCATCGAGATCGGCACCGGGGGCACCCACTTGACGATCTGGAGCAGTTCGCTGAAGTCCGCGTCGTCGGCGGCGGCCCGCTCCAGGTCGACACCGTCGAGCGCGCTCGGCCGGCAGACGATGCCCTGGGAGAGCTCGCCGCGCAGCCGTACCGCCCGCACCCGGTCCTTCCGCGACCCGGCCAGCCGTCCGGTCAGGCCGAGTTCGGCGATCAGCGGCTCGGGCAGCACGGACTGCTCGGGTATGTAGACCGCGAACTCCCCGGTGCGGTAAGCCCCTTTGGCCACCACCGCGCGATAGAGCCCGACCTGCGCCAACTCCAGCGCGTCCGCGTTCGGGTGGTCGAGGATCGTGAGCCGCTCGGCGGTGACGCGCAGCGTGGACATGGTGGTGCCCCCCTTGGTGTTCGTGTGTCCGCGGCGCCTTCCCGGCCCGCGCCCCCACTGTGCGACGTGCCCGGGGCGACAGGCCAACGGTTTTAGGGACCAACAGCTTTAGGGGCCAACGGATTTGGGGGCAACGAATCTGGGGCAACGGATTCAGGCGGACCGGGGTGCCGGCCCGGCCCCGCTCCCGCCCGGCGCGGCGAGGTCCTTGGTCAGGAAGACGCGGCTGGTGCCCGGCGGGTCGCAGGGGACCTCCCCCAGCAGTTGCCACCCCTGCTTCCGGTAGAAGTCCGGGACCTGGAAACTGATCGTGTGGAGCACGGCGGAGCGCCGGCCGCTGGTGCGGGCCTGCCTGGACTGGACCGAGCGCCGTTCCCACCTGGCGGGCGCGGTGGGCGCGGCCCTGTGCGACCACGCGCTCACCGCCGGATGGGTCACGCGGGTCGGCACGTCCCGCGCGCTCGCCGTGATCGCCACCGGCCGCCGGGCGTGGCAGGAGCACCTGGGCGTGTCGACGGACGGCCTGTGAGCGGGGGCTCGGCCGCGGCGGGATCGGCGCGGGTCCCCGGACGCCGGGGCAGGGCCGGGGGGCCGGTCCGGGGCAGGTCCGTGACGGGTCCGCCGGGCTTCGGCGGGGCGGAAGTTGTCATCGGGGCGGCGGCCGACGAGGGTTCGACCATGCGATACATCATCATCGGCGCGGGCGCGGTGGGCGGCGCCATCGGCGGACGGCTCTTCGACAGCGGCCACGAGGTCGTGCTCGTGGCCCGCGGGACGCATCTGGACGCGCTGCGCGAGCACGGGCTGCGGCTCCAACTTGCGGACCAGGAAAAGCAGTTGAGGATTCCGGCGGTCGAGGGTCCGGCGGAGCTGACGGCGCGGGACGACGACGTGCTCGTGCTCGGCGTGAAGACCCAGGACACCCCCGCCGTCCTGGACACGTGGGGTGCGTACGGCTACGGCACCGGCACGGGCGGCCGCGCGGGCACCGGGCCCGCGGTGGTGTGCGCGCAGAACGGCGTGGAGAACGAGCGTCTGGCGCTGCGCCGGTTCGCCGACGTGTACGGGATGTGCGTATGGCTGCCGGCGTCCTTCCTCGAACCGGGCGTGGTGAGCGCGCTGGGCGCCCCGCTGACCGGGATGCTCCACCTGGGCCGCTACCCGTCGGGTTCGGACCCGACCGTGCGGGCGATCGCCGCCGATCTGACGGCCGCGGGCTTCGCCGCACCGGTCACCGAGGACGTGATGGCCTGGAAGTACGCCAAGTTGCTGGGGAACCTGGCGAACGCCGCGGACGCGGTGCTCGGCCCCGACGAGGACGCGCGGCGCGAACTGGCCGCGCGGGCAAGGGCCGAGGGCGTGGCGGCGCTGGACGCGGCCGGCATCCCGTACATCGGCGCCGAGCAGCAGGCGCGGATGCGCGGGGACCGGGTGGAGTCCCCGCAGGCGAAGCACAGTTCGACCTGGCAGAGCCTGGCGCGCGGCACCGGGTCGATCGAGTCGGACTACCTCAACGGCGAAATCGTGCTGCTCGGCCGCCGGTTCGGGGTGCCGACGCCGGTCAACGAGGCGCTGCGGCACGCCGCGAACCGCGCGGCCCGCGAGCGCCGCGCCCCCGGCGAGCTGACGGCCGAGGAGCGCGCGGAGCTGCTGGGCGCGGGCAACTGACCCGCGCCCAGCCGCACTTCACCGCCTCACCGATCTCACCGCCTCACCGGTCTCACCGCCTCACCGCTTCACGTGTGGGCCGACGGCGGCTCCTGCGGGCGCATCCGGAAGTCGTACGCGGCGGGCAGCGGGTGCTCGCGGCGGGCCCGGGCGCGCGCGTCGTCCGACGTGCCGTCGTACGGCTTCGCGTCGCCCGCGGTCTCGGCGCCGTCGGTGAGCAGGGCCTCGGCGACGGCGTACCAGGTGTCGCTGAGCGCTTCGTCGCCCTCGGCCAGGTCGTCGACGACCACGCCCTCGTCGAGCAGCGCGCGGGCCCTGACCGGGTCGCCCTGGGCGAGCGCGGTACGGGCCCGCAGCAGCCTCGCGCGCCCGCCGTCGAGGGGTGAGGTGCCGCCGCCGGGGTCGGGCACGGGGCGGTCGAGGATGCGCGCGGCGGCGTCGGCTCGGCCGGCGGCGAGCAGCGCGGGGACGGCCTCCAGGGCGTAGGCGCGCAGCGCGGTGCGGGCGGACTGCCGTGGGGGTTCGGCGGGTTGGGGGTCCACCTGGGCGGCTGGCGAGGCTGCGGACGGGTCCGCCGGGGCGGCGGGGGCATCGGCCGGGGTGCCGGCGAGCGCCTCGATCAAGGTGTCCGCGAGCGCCTCGTACCCGGCGATGTACCGCTCCGCGGCCCGTTCGGTGCGCTCGGCGGCGGCGTCGGTGACGGCCAGGGCGCGCAGCACCCACGGCGAGGAGTGGGCGGCGAGCGAGCGCTCCCAACTGCGCACCGCCTGGGCCCGGTCGCCGGCCGCCCACTGCGCGACGCCGAGGTGGTAGTCGCGGTACCACTCGTTGCCGGGGTAGGTGTCGGCGGCTTCCAGCAGTTCGCGCCATTCGGGCGAGACCAGGGTGGGCCCGGGCGCGGAGGCGGGGGTGGGGCGGGGGAACACGCCGGCCAGCAGCAGTTCGAGCCAGGGCTTCTGGGCGGCGCCGAGGGTCGCGGGCGGGAAGGGGGTGCCCGGCAGCGGGTAGCGGCCGCGCTCGACTTCCAGCGCGCCCCAGCCGGAGCCGGCGGCGAGCACGTCCGCGGGCTCGGGGTCGGCGTCGGCCCGGGTGAGCCAGGCGGTGCGGGCCGCGTCGAGGGCGGCCCGGGGCAGCGCCGCTTCCAGGCTCGCCGCGGCCTCCGCGCGGGCCGCGGCCCAGTCGGCGCCGTGCACCAGTGCGGGGTCGGCGTCGAGCGGGCCGTACGCCTCCAGCCAGCACAGCTCCGACTCGGCGGCCATCGGCAGGTGTTCGAGCTGGGTACGGGCCAGGCCGGCCTGGATCTCCAGGTAGCCGCCGGTGCCGGGCTCGGTGAGCCACTCCTGCCAGCGCCGCCCGCCGCGACCGCGGCCCCAGCGGAACAGCTTGCGGCCGCGCAGCCCGTCGGTGGAGGTCTGCACCAGGCCGCGGCCCTGCCCGTCGAGCGCGGCGATCCAGCGGCGGTCGTCGCCCTGGATGTCGAAGAAGTGGTCGGCGGCGTGCTCGAACCGGGTCGGGTAGGTGACGTCGGCGTCGGCCTGCGCGTCCGGGCCGCCGGGGCCGTCCGGGATGCGCGGCACCGCGACATGGGTGAGGGTGCGGTGGTAGTCGAACTGCCAGGCGGCGTCCGCGGGTACCAGCACCCGGGTGTCGGCGGTCTCGGGGACGGCGGTGTTGGACCACCAGTACACGGGCACCGTCCGGTCGTGCGGGTTGCGGACCCGGACCCCGACGTACAGGAAGTCCGAGCCGGCCGGCAGCCACAGGTCGACCTGGAACGGCAGGTCGCGCAGCCGCTCCCACTCCCACAGCCGCAGCATCTCCCCGCCGTCGGGCGCAGTGAGCCGGGCGGCGTGCAGCGGCGCGCAGGTGTGGGCGGCGTGGCCGGTGGCGCCGAGGTTCCACTCGACGCCGCCGGAGAACCAGGCGCCGGCCAGCGCGAAGTCCGCGGGCTGGAACACCGGGTTGCGGTAGAGCAGTTCGCGGCCGGTGGGCTTGTGCAGCAGCGAGTAGAGCCGGCCGCCGAGGCCGGGCAGCACGGTGGCGCGCAGCCGGTCGTTCTCGATGACGACGGCGTCGAGTTCGGCGGGCGCGCGGTCCCGCCCGTAGCCGTCGAGTACGCGGACCGGCAGCACCGTGCGCAGCGGGGCGTAGCCGATCTGCCGGGCCATGTCCGGGGGCAGGCCCTTGCGCTCGTGCGGGTCCAGGCGGTGCTGCTCCAGGCGCTCGTGGAGCGCGGGCAGCGGGTTCTCCGGGCCCAGCGGCGCGGCGGGGATGCGCACGGTGGCGCGCCGCACGGTCGTCGCGGTCGTATCGGTCGTCGCGGTCCTGGCCAAGGCCACCTCATCCGGCACGGGCGGCCGCCTTCCGCACGGCGGCCGTGTGATCACCATGGAACATGCTTCGCGGCCCGCTGAACAGAGCCCGCACCGTACAGGGTTGGGCAAAACTGATGGAAACCAGGTAAAACGTCCCGTCCGCCCGGTCCGCCGACCCGTTGCGCCACCGCTGTCGGCGCCCGCTGCTAGAACGGTGCCCATGACGTCATTCCGCACCCCGCCCGCCGGGGCGTTTCCGGCCCTGCGCTTCCCCGACTGGCTGGAACTGGTGGAGGACCGGTCCGCCGCGCTGCGCAAGGCGGCCGGGACCGCTGACGGGCAGGCCCGGGTGCCGGGTTGCCCGGACTGGACGGTGCGCGATCTGGTGGCGCACCTCGGGCAGGTGCAGCGCTTCTGGGCGGCCGCCGTCGCCGCCGGGCCGGCCTCCCGGCCGCCCGACCCGGACGCGGACGCGGTGGGAGACGCGGCGCCTTCCGGTGAGACGCCTTCCGGTGAGCTGACGGCGTGGTCGGCCCGCTCGACCGCGCTGCTGCTGGACGCGCTGCGGGCGGCCGGCCCGGACCTGGAGTGCTGGACATGGTGGTCGACGTCCGGCAGTCCGGCGACGGCGGGCGCCGTCGCCCGCCACCAGGTGCAGGAGGCGGCGGTGCACGCCCGCGACGCGCAGGACGCGGTGGGCGCCCCCGAACCGCTGCCGCCGGCGCTGGCGGTGGACGCACTCGACGAGTTCCTGCACATCGGCTTCGGCAGCATGGACGGCTGGCCGCACGCCCCCGCCCGGGTCGCCTTGGTCTGCGAGGAGGGCCCGGCCTGGACGCTGATCCTCGACGCGACCGGCGCGTCCGCGATACGCGTCGCCCCGGGCGGCGGCCCCGCCCCGGGCGCCTCGCTCACCGGCCCCGCCGAGGAGTTGCTGCTGGCGCTCTACCGGCGGGTTCCGTACGACGGCGGCACCCTGCGGGTGAGCGGCGACGCGGAGCTGGTCCGCCAATTGGTGGTCTGGTCGCCGCTGGATTGAGCACGTACCGTCCTGACTGAGGAGTGATGCTCATGTCAGGACGAGCGTTGCGAGTGGGCGGAGCCATGGGCGGAGCGCTCATGTTGCTCTCCGGCTGCTCCTTCGGCACACACTCGCATGTGACCGCGACCGCTTCGCCCACCGCGGCGTCCGCACCCCCACCCGTCGGCAGCATCGAGCATCCCCGGCCGGTGGAGTGCGTCGACGGCCTCGTCCAGCGCGACGGCTCCCCGCCCGCCCCGCGCCGCACCACCAACCCGGCCGGCTCACCGACCGGCACCCCCAAGGCACCGTCCTCCTCGTCGACCGGCCACCTCAGCACCGGCAGCAGCCCGTCGGCGGCGCCCGCCGGCTCCGATGTCACCGTCGGCCCGCTGACCTGGCAGGGCCTGGGCGGTCTGGCCGGCGGCGACCAGACCGACCGCGGCCGGCAGAACTCCGGCGGCTGGCACTACCGCATCGACACCGTGGTCCGCCCCGACTCCACCGTCACCGTCACGGTCGGCGCCGAGCAGCGCGCCCGCGCCGGGCTGGAGTTCGGCGGCGAGTACGGCTCCGCGCCCGCGCCCGCGGTCGCCTTCCACTCCTGCCCGGGCAGCCCCACCTCCTTTCGTGGCTCCTTCTTCGTGGCCGGCGACGGCCGCGCCTGCGTCCCGCTGGACGTCAAGGTCGGTGACGCCCCGGCGCGGCACGTGGTGATCTCCTTCTTCAGCGGACGCTGCCCTGCGTAGGGTGGTGGCATGACCGAGTCCAGCCCCGACCCCGCTTCCGCTTCCGGACCCACCGGCGAGCCCGCGCATGACCCGGAGGTCCTCCAACTCGCCTCGCAGGTCTTCGATCTGGCCCGGCACGGCGACACCGACAAGCTCGCCGCGTACGTCGACGCCGGGGTGCCCGCCAACCTGACGAACGACCGCGGCGACAGCCTCGTCATGCTCGCCGCCTACCACGGCCACCCCTCGGCGGTGCACGCCCTCATCCAGCGCGGCGCCGACGTGGACCGAATCAACGACCGCGGCCAGACCCCGCTCGCCGGCGCGGTGTTCAAGGGCGAGCAGGAGGTGATCACGGCCCTGGTGGAAGCCGGCGCCGATCCGGCCGCGGGCACCCCGTCCGCGATCGACACCGCCCGCGTGTTCGGCAGGACCGAACTGCTGGCGCTCTTCGGCGCGGAGTGACCGCCCCGGCCCCGCGCCCCTGACTCCTCCGGGCTGCCCCCGCCCGGCTGAGGGGCCACCCTGCCGACGGGTGGCCGCTCGCGCCGTTCGCCCGCGGGGGTTCGCCAGGGGGCTCCACGCGCCCCGGATTCGTGCGGGTCCTTCCGAGGAAGGCGCGCCCTTCCTCCTCCCGTTGCCCGCCCGGGCGGTCGCTCAGCCGATCGCCTCGGCCCGCTCGGCCAGCCGCGCCATGCCCTGCTCGGTGAGCGAGCCGTACAGCCGCAGCCGGGAGATGCCGCCGTCCGGGAAGATCTCGATCCGGGCATGCGTGGCCGGGGCGGCTTCGTCGACGAGGAAGCGGTGGGCGGTGTCCGGGTGCAGCCGCACCCGGTCGAGCAGCGGCACCCACTCCCCGTCCTCGCCGTTCCGTATGGACAAGGTGGCCCAGCCGGCCGCATTGCCCTTGAGATAGGCGGTGTCGATCTCGATCGCCCGGACGGTGCCCTGTTCGACCAGCCGGTACTCGATCCAGTCGTGTCCCTGATCCCGACGGCGTCGAGTCTCCCAGCCGTCGTCCATCTTCCGGGAGCGGCCCGGCAGGATGGTGTGCTCGGGGGGCGAGTAGAAGCGGTCGGAGGCGTCCTGCACGGTGCCGCCGTTCTCCAGCGCGACCAGGTCGATGGTGCCGAGCGCGGCCAGCCAGGCGGGGTCGGGCGCCACCTGTCCGTACACCCGCAGGCGCGCGACCCCGCCGTCAGGGTGCTGGCGCAGCCGCAGATGGGAGAAGCGCCGCTCGACGCGGATCGCGAAGGCGTTCTCCGCGTGGCCGCCGACCGGAGTGCGGGGTACCAGCTCGGTCCACTCGACCGACGGGTCCGCCACATCCTCGGGCCCGGCCGACGGGGAGAGCGCGGCGGCCTCCACCGAGACGGACTGCGGGTAGTTGCCGCGGAAGTGCGCGGTGTCCACCACGATGCCGCGGACCACGCCGGGCACCGCGAGCCGCACCACCGCCCAGTCGTGGTCCGCCGGCTCCGGATGCGGGGTCTGCGCCGAGCGGCCGCGGCGGCGCCGGGTCTCCCAGCCGTCCATCACCTTGCCCTTGTGCCCGAACCGCTCGGGGTCGAAGACCGCGGGCCCGGGAAGCAGCAGGTTCTCCCGCTCGGCGAAGAACTCGTCATTGGCCGCTATCACCCCCGCGCCGAGCCGGCGGTCGGTCAGATCCGCCAGCCCGGTGAAGGGCAACTCCGCCCGGCGGTAGTCCGCGAACGGATTCCCCCCTCCGTACGGCAGCGCGTCCCCGGTGAAATCGGTCAGTGCGGTGAAGGCCGCTTCCTGCTCCATGCCCGCTGTCCCCCTCGTCTCCGCGGCCAGCGCCGCATCCATGTCCGCCGCCGCGGCCACTGTCACTGCTTCTGCTCCAGCCGTCCCTCTTCGTCCCTCGCTCCTTTTCATGCCCCCACCCTCCCCCCTCCGACACTTCAGGTCCATCGATAGTTTTTGAACATTCCTTTCAGTTCAACTTCACGAATGGGTCCAACTCGGCGGCGTGCCGCAGCGCCCCCATCACCCGCCGCACCAGCGCCCCTTCCTCCGTGCCCGCGCGGACCGCCGCCACGATCCGGCGCACCGGCCGGTCCGCGTCCAGCGGCCGGACCGCGACCAGCCGCCGCCAGCCGCCCACGGTCGCCATCTGCGGCACCAGCGCGATCCCCATACCCGCCGCCACCAGCGAGAAGATGGCCGGCCAGTCCGCAGCGGCATGCGCCTGCTCCGGTACGAACCCCGCGTCGGCGCAGGCCGCGAGCGTGATGGTGCGCCACGGCCCGCGGCTGCCGAAGATCCACGGCTCCTCGGCGAGCGCGGCCAGCCGCAGTCCCGGCGCGGTGGCCAGCGGGTGCCCGATCGGCAGGGCGATGTCCAGCGGGTCGGTGAGCAGCGGGAACACCGCGAACCGCGGGTCCCGGGCGGTGGGCGCGTCGACCGCGAGGGAGACCGCGACGTCCACCTCGCCCGCGGCCAGCTCCTCGAAGACCGCCGCGGCCTCGATCTCCCGCACCGACACCGTGATCGCGGGCGCGGACTGGCGCAGCAGCTCCGCGGCAGGCACGACGAGCCGGCTGATCGCGGTGGCGATGGTGCCCACCTTGACCAGGCCCGCGTCACCGCGGGCGTACCCCTCCAGCTCGGCGCCCGCCCGCTCCAACTGGGCGAAGACCACCTCGGTGTGGCGCAGCAGGACCTGCGCCGCACCGGTCAGCCGCACCCCGCGGCCGCGGGCCTCGACGACCGGCGTCCCTATCTGTTTCGAGAGCGTGGCCAGTTGCTGCGACACCGCCGACGGCGTCATCCGCAGCGCGGCCGCCGCGGCGGTGACGGTACCCGCGTCGTGCAGGGCACGAAGGATCTGGAGCTTCTTGAGGTCCCACTCTTTCATACGGCCAGACTAAACAGTCAGCTCATGATTGTGCGGGTGGATTGATGGGTACGACGAGTGACAACACCGGTCACGACACCGCTGCCGCGCTCCCCGTCCCGCGCGTTCTGCGGTGTTCCTGCGGGCTGACCCCGCGCACGCGCTTGAACGCCGCGCTGAGGGCGAACGGGCTGCCGTACCCGACCTTGCGCGCCACCGCGGCGATGGTGGCGTCCGGTTCGCGCAGCAGGTCGGCGGCGAGGGCGAGCCGCCAGCTCGTCAGGTAGGCCATCGGCGGCTCGCCGACGAGTTCGGTGAAGCGGCGGCCCAGCGCCGCACGCGACACACCGGTCTCGGCGGCCAATGCGGCGACGGTCCAGCCGTGCGCGGGCCGTTCGTGCAGCAGCCGCAGCGCCGGGCCGACCACCGGGTCGCCCTGCGCGGCGTACCACCCCGGCACGCCCGCCTCCGGGCGGGCGAACCACGCGCGCAGCACCGCGATGAGCAGCAGGTCCAGCAGGCGGTCGAGGACCACCTCCTGCCCCGGCTCGTCGCGCACCACCTCCGCGGACAGCAGCTCGGGCAGCGGGCTGTGCCAGGCGTCCGCCGGCAGCACCAGCACCTGCGGCAGCGCGGCCAGCAGCCGCCGGCTGACCTCGCCGTCCATCTGGTAGGTCCCGCTGATCAGCACCCCCGCGCCCGGTGTGTCCTCGGCAGTGTCGCCCCACGTGCGCACCCCGAGGTCCATCTCCTCGCACAGCTCGTCGCCGTCCGGGGTCTGCGAGACCTGGCCGGGCCGGATCACGATCTGCGGCGGCGTCGCCGGGTCGCCCGCGACGGTGTACGGCTCCGGGCCGCGCACCACCGCGATGTCCCCGGGCCCGATCCGCACCGGCGGCTCCCGGTCGGGCACCACCCACGCGTCCCCGTCGACCGGGTAGAGCAGCGTCAGCGGGGCGCGGTCGGCGATCCGGATCGCCCACGGTGGGGCCAGCACCGAGCGCAGCAGGAACGCACCGCGCGCCCGCGGCCCGTCGAGGAGGTCGGTCAGCGCGTCCATGTCGGCCTCAGACGCACGTCAGGGCGCGGATACCGAAGGTGCCCGTACGAACGGTGCGCGCACGAACGGTGCGCGTACGAACGGCGCGCGCACGGAAACTGCCCGCACGGACGGTGGGCGTACGGACCGCGTGCGTACGGGAGACGTGCGTACGGCTGCATACGTCCCAGCGTAGGCGGTGGACGCGCGCGTATGCGGGTGAGTTTCTCGGCCATGGCCGGGACCGGCCAAGGGCGGCTGTACTCGAAGGCATGACGACGACCTCCACCTCGCAGTGGCCCGCGGCGCCCGCCCCCGCCGCATCACCCGTCCCCGCCAAGGGAGTTGCCATGTCCGCCGATCTCCGCAGCCTGGTGCTGCTCGCCGCCACGCTCACCACCGGGTTGATGGCCGGCCTGTACTTCGCGTTCTCGTGCGCGGTGATGCCCGGCCTCGGCCGCTCGTCGGACCGCACCTTCGTGGAGTCCATGCAGCGCATCAACGTGGCGATCCTGAACGGCTGGTTCAGCCTGGCGTTCGGCGGCGCCCTGGTGCTCGGCGGCCTCGCGATCGCGCTGCACCGGCGCGGCGCGGCCAGTGCCGCCCTGCCGTGGATCATCGCCGGCGTCGCGCTCTACGCACTGTCGCTGCTGATCACGATGGGCCTGAACGTGCCGCTGAACGACCGGCTGGCGAACGCCGGCGACCCGGGCAAGGTCCATGACCTGGCGGCCGTGCGGGAACGGTTCGAGTCCACCTGGGTGCACTGGAACGTCGCCCGCACCCTCGCCTGTACGGCGTCGCTGGGCTGCCTGGCCTGGGCGATGCGGGTCGCGGCCCGGGCGAGCGGCCAGGCGTGAGCGGCCAGGCGTGAGGACCGGAAGGTACGCCGAGCACCCGACCCGGCGGCGCCCGCCGGGTCACCCTGCCGCGTTCGCCGCCTCGGCCGGGTGCGCCGCGCCCGCCACCCGCGCCGCGATCCTCCGCGCCACGTCCGCCGGCGGCGTCCCCGCCGTGTCGACGACCTCCCCCGCCTCCCGCAGCCACGGCAGGGCCGCCTCGTACGCGGAGACGTGGTCGAGCCGCCACTGCCGGGCCGGCGCCCCTTCGGTGTCCTGCTCGATCCGCCGGACCAGCTCCTCGGGATCGGCGTGCAGCACGAAGTGGTGGACGGGCACGCCGGCTTCGGCCAGCCCACCGGACAGCTCGGTCCAGTACGCCTCGACCAGCACCGACTGCGGGACGACCAGGGTGCCCCCGACGTAGTCGAGCAGTTGGACGGCGGTCTGCACCACCAGCGACCGCCACGGCGGGTGCTCCTGGAAGTCCCGCACCGGCTTGTCGGTCAGGAACGGCCGGAGCATGTAGCCGACGTACTCCGAGTCGAAGATCCGAGCTCCGGGCAGCATCTCGGTGAGCAGCCGCGACGTGGTCGTCTTCCCCGCGCCGAAGGTGCCGTTGAGCCATACGATCATGGCCCCGAGCCTAGTGCCGGCCGGGCACGTCCACCGGTTCGCGCCACACCCGGCCACCCCCGCCGCCCGGCGGCCCGCGCCTCCCCCGCCCCACCCGCCGCGGTCACGGAGCCGGTTGGGTACGATCGGCGGCGCCGCGACTGGCGAGGGTGGGCCACCACCGGGAAGCGGCACGCACACCTTCGGACGCGTCGACCGCCTGGGCGCCTCGGATCAGCGCACGCGACCGAGGAGGACCCGGATGGAACTGCGGTACGGACTCAACCCCCAGCAGCAACCGGCACATGCCGTATCCGTGGCGCCGGGGCCGGGCCCGCTGCGGGTGCTCAACGGCGAACCGTCGTACATCAACCTGCTGGACGCGCTGGCCGGTTGGCAGCTCGTACGGGAGGCGGCGGGCGCGCTCGGGCGGCCCGCGGCGGCGTCGTTCAAGCATGTGTCGCCCGCGGGCGCGGCACTGGCCGGCCCGGTGGACGCGGACACCGCCGCACGCTACGGCCTCGGGGCGACCGCGCCCGGTCCGCTGGCCGGTGCGTATCTGCGGGCCCGGGACGCCGATCCGCGGTCGTCCTACGGTGACCTGGCCGCCGTGTCGCACCCGGTGGACGAGGAACTCGCCGAACTGCTGGGCGGGTTGGTCTGCGACGGGATCGTGGCACCCGGTTACGCGCCCGGCGTGCTCGCCACGCTGAGCCGCAAACGGCGCGGCCGCTTCCTGGTGTTGGAGGCCGACCCCGGGTACGTGCCGCCGGCCGCCGACAGCCGCGAGGAGTACGGGCTGCGGCTGAGCCAGGCACGCGACGACGTGCCGATCTGCGCCGGCCTGCTGACCGACGTGGTGTGCGGCGAGCTGCCGCGAGCAGCCGCCGACGACCTGCTGCTCGGCCTGGCCGTGGTCCGCCACACCCAGTCCAACTCGGTCTGCTACGTGCGGGACGGGGTGACGCTCGGCATCGGCGCGGGCCAGCAGTCCCGGCTGGACTGCACCCGCCTGGCGGGCCGCAAGACGCACACCTGGTGGATGCGCCGCCACCCCGCCGTGCGCGCCATGGAGTTCAGGCCCGAGGTACGCCGGCAGGACCGGGTGAACTGGCAGGTGCGGTGCGCCGAGGGCGACTTGACGCCGTACGAGGCCGAGGCGCTGCGCGGGGTGCTGGCCGGGCCGCCGCCGAGCGCGGTGCTGCTGCCGGACGGCGGTGAGCGGCAGGCGTGGCGGGAACGGCTGACGGGGGTGGCGTTCGCCTCGGACGGCGCGCTGCCCTTCGCGGACAACGTGGAGCACGCGGCACGCTACGGGGTGCGGTGGATCGCCGAGCCCGGCGGGTCGATCCGCTCGGACAAGGTCGTCGAGGCGTGCGAGCGGCAGGGAATGACCCTGGTGCGGA
This sequence comes from Streptomyces sp. NPDC087270, assembly GCF_044744625.1. Classification (NCBI taxonomy): domain Bacteria; kingdom Bacillati; phylum Actinomycetota; class Actinomycetes; order Kitasatosporales; family Streptomycetaceae; genus Streptomyces; species Streptomyces sp. NPDC087270. Next base: position 136,646 of record NZ_JBIUYR010000012.1, on the reverse strand, counting down.
CCGGACTTCGGCTCTTCCGGCACTGATCTGCCCCGGCGGGAGCGGAGTCGGCGACCGGGTCACGGGCCGAAGGCGCCGTGCCGTCCCTCGCCCGCGGTGAACCGGGCGGCGCCCGCGGCCATCTCGGTGAGCGAGACCTGGCCGTGGGCGAACTCGGCGGCCAGCGCCTCGGGTTCGGGCCGGCCCTCCTGCTCCAGCAGGGACAGCCGGTCCTCGCGCAGGCAGGTCTGCGGGAACGCGGCTATCTGCGCGGCCAGTTGCTCGGCCGCGGCGCGGGCGGTGCCGGTCTCGACCAGCCGGTCGGCCAGGCCGATGGCGTGTGCCTCGGCCGCGTCGACCGGACGCCCGGTGAGGACCAGGTCCATCGCCCGCCCGGCGCCGATCAACCGGGGCAGCCGTACGGTCCCGCCGTCGATCAGCGGCACTCCCCAGCGGCGGCAGAACACCCCGAACACGGCGTCCCGTTCGACCACCCGCAGGTCGCACCACAGGGCCAACTCCAGCCCGCCCGCGACCGCGTGGCCCGCGACGGCGGCGATCACCGGCTTGCCCAGCCGCATCCGGGTGGGGCCCATCGGGCCGTCGCCGTCGGGCGCGAGCCGGTTGCCGCGCTCGGTGCCGACCGCCTTGAGGTCGGCGCCCGCGCAGAACGTGCCGCCCTCGCCCCACAGCACCGCGACGGCGGCGTCCGGGTCGGCGTCGAACGCACGGAACGCGTCCGCGAGCGCCTGCGCGGTGTCCCGGTCGACGGCGTTGCGCGCGTGCGGCCGGGACAGCACCACGGTGGTGACCGGACCGGAGCGCTCGGTGCGAACGGCCGGCCCTGGCGGCACGGGTGGCACGGGCCCTACGGGTGGTATGGGCGGCAAGGGCACGGCGCGGACTCCTCGTCTACGAGTGCGGGCTCGTTCGGCTGCGCGCGCTCGGCCGTCCCGCCCAGCCGTAACGGACAGTTGCGCGCGGACAGTTGTGTTCGGCTCAGTTGTGTTCGGCTCAGTTGTGCTCGGCTCAGTTGTGCTCGGACAGCAGCACGGCGACCGTGCCGGGTTCGAGCGCGCGGAAGACGTGTGGCACGTCTCCGGGATAGCTGATGTAGTCGCCGGGGTACAGCTCGACCGGGTCGTCGGTGATGCCGACCATGGCGCGGCCGGTGCTGAGCACCACGTGCTCGATCAGTCCGGGCATGTGCGGCTCGGACTCGCGGTCGCTGCCGGGCTGCGCGGAGACGACGTAGATGTCCCGGCGGGCGTGCGGCGGGCAGGACGCCAGGAGCGTCGCGACGTACGAGGAGTGCTCGGCGGTGAAGGTGGGGCCCTCGCCGGCGCGGATCACCTCGACCCGGGGGCGCGGCGGGTCGACCAGCTGGGCGAAGGGCACGTCGAGAGCCACGCTGAGCGCCCACAGCGTTTCCACGCTCGGGTTGCCGGTGGCGGATTCGAGCTGGGAGAGGGTGGACTTGGCGATGCCCGCACGGCGCGCGGCCTCGGCGAGGGAGAGCCCTGCGCGCCGCCGCTCCTGTTGCAGCGAGGCGGCGATGGCGGCGATCGGGGGGCCGCCGCGTGGTCTGTCCTCCGTCGGCATACCGGATGACTCCAGATTCGTTCGATGGAAAAGTCATGTCGTTCGGCTTGACGAACGGCAACCTACTATGTTCATTCTATACGGTGATCCGTTCGATTTGGCGAACCCCCGAGAAGGACCTGGCGGACCTGCTCCGCGACATCGCCCTGGTCTGCGTGGCCGACGCGCTCGTCGGAGTGTCCTTCGGCGCGATCGCGGTCGGGCTCGGCCTGCCGCTGTGGCTGCCGATGCTGATGTCGGTGGTGGTGTTCGCGGGCGCCGCACAGTTCCTCTTCATCGGGATCGTGGGGGCCGGCGGCAATCCGGTGGCCGCGCTCGCGGCGGGCCTGCTGGTCAACGTGCGGCACGTGCCGTTCGGCTTCGCGGTCGGGGACGTGCTCACCGGCACCGGATGGCTGCGCCGGATCGCGGGCAGCCATGTGATGGTCGACGAGACGGTGGCGTTCACGCTCGCCCAGCGCACGCCGGCCCGGCGCCGTACGGCGTACTGGCTGTGCGGGGCCGGGCTGTTCACGGCCTGGAACCTCGGGGTGGTGGCCGGCGCGTTCGGCGGCCGGGCGGTCGGCGACACCGACGCCTTCGGGCTCGACGCGGCGTTCCCCGCGGTGCTGCTCGCCCTGCTGCTCCCCTCCCTCGACCGGGCCGGCAACCGGCGGGCGGCCCTGGCCGGGGTGGCGGTCGCGCTCGTCACGACACCCTTCCTGCCCGCCGGGCTGCCGGTACTGCTCGCGCTCGCCGGCGTCGCGGCCGGGCTGCCGTACGACGCGAAGCCCGCTCCAGCGGCGGCGAGCGAGGAGAAAGCGGCCGAGAAACAGCCGAACGAGGGTCAGCCGAACGAGCAGAAGGCGAGCCGATGAACACCGGGCTCCTGATCGCCACGGCGGTCCTGGGCGCGGGCACCTTCGCGTTCCGCTTCGCCGGACCGGTGCTGCGCTCCCGGATCACCCTCTCGGCCCGGGTCGAGCAGTTCATGGCCACCGCCGTGGTCGTCCTGCTGGCCGCACTCGTGGCCACGTCCGCGCTGACCGAGGGCCACGGTTTCTCCGGTACAGCGCGCACCGCCGGAGTGGCCGTCGGCGGGCTCTTCGCCTGGCGCCGCGCCCCGTTCGCGGTGGTGGTCCTGGCCGCGGCGGTCACGGCCGCGGTCCTGCGCCTGCTCGGCGCGAGTTGAGCACAGCCGAGCCGAACACGGCACGAGACGACCGCGGTAGGAGCTGAGCGCGGCGCGAGCTGAGCGCGGCGCGAGCTGAGCGCGGCCGGGGTGTGCGGGTTGCGCGGGGCCAAAGCGTATGGCCGGTAGGGGAGGTGACAGAGGGACGACAGATCGTGTTACCTGTCATGTCTCCGTCGATTCATGGCCGACGGGCACCGTCTGGACGGAGCGACACCCCCACAGGAGGACACGTGACCGGTCGGTTGATCCGCCGAGCTTCCCTACGCATTCGCGCCGCGCTACTGGGCGTTCTGACGCTGTGCCTCGCCTTCACCGTCGCCGGTGCCGGAGGCGGCGCCGCGTCCGCCGCCGACACGGACTCGCTGCCGTTCTCCGGCAGCACCGGCTCCGGGCTGCACAACACCTACGACCCGGGCGCGTTCACGTACCTCGCGCAGTCCCTGGACACCGGGACGTCGATGATCGAGCTGGACGTCTGGGACGACTTCGTCACCCAGGAGTGGAAGGTCAGCCACTCCAACCCGCTGGGCAACAGCAACAACTGCGTGGACGCGTCCTCCCCCGCGGACCTGTACACCGGGGGCGCCAACAAGGACCTGGAGAGCTGCCTGGACGACGTGCGGGTGTGGCTGGGCGCCCACCCGGGACACGGGCCGCTGATCATCAAGCTGGAGATGAAGGCCGGTTTCCAGAGCACGTTCGGGATGGGCCCGGCCAAGCTGGACCAGTCGATCAGTGCGCACCTGGGCAACCTGGTCTACAAGCCGTCGGACCTGCTGGCCAAGCCGGGTGGCGGCCAGTACGCGTCACTCGACGAGGCGGCCGGCGCGGGCAACTGGCCGACCCGTCAGCAACTCGCCGGCAAGGTGCTGCTGGAGGTGATCCCCGGCACCGTCGAGGAGTCCAACCCGACGGACACGCTGTGGACCGACCAGGAGTACGCCGACTACCTCCAGGGGCTGCAGAGCCAGGGCAAGCTGTCTCAGGCCAACGTCTTCCCCGCGGTGCACAACGCCCAGGCCGGCGACCCGCGTTCGCGCTACTCCGACGCCTCGATCCGCCCCTGGTTCGTGGTCTTCGACGGTGACGCCGCGACCTACCTGAACGGCAGCATCGACACGAGCTGGTACGACACCCACCACTACCTGCTCATCATGACCGACGCGCAGAACGTGCCGCCCACCCTGGACGACACCAACCCGACGTCCGCGGACGCGCAGGCCCGGGTCGCCCAACTGGCCAAGGCCCACGCGTCGATCGCGTCCAACGACTGGACCGGCCTCACCGACGTCCAGTCGACGGTGCTGCCGCGCGGCTGATCGTCAGGACTCCAACCGGCGCACGGACGAAGCGCGTTGGGAACCGCCCGGCCCACGCACGGCTCACGCGCCGGTCGGGCTGAGGTGGACGGCCGCGAGTTGCCAGCGGCCGTCCACCTCCACGATGGTCTGGGTGATACGGAACCGGCCGTCCGCGTCGCGCCCGTCGAAGACGCTCTGCTGGCCCTGGACGCCCACCGCGACGGCGGTACGCCCGTACTGACGCAGCGTCACCTCGTCCCAGGTGAAGTCGTCGTGCACCAGGGCGCCCGACGCGTAGCGGTCGAGCCACTGCGCCTTGCCCAGCACGAAGCCGCGCGGGCCGACCGCGGTGAAGTCGTCGGTGAGCAGGGCGTCGAGGGCGGCCACGTCGCCCAACCGCTCAGCCTCGGCCCAGCGGTGGCCGAAGTCGGCGAGCCCGCCGCGGCGTTCCGCCTCCGCCTCCGCCTCCGCCTGCGACTTCGACTCCGACTTCCACTCCGGCTCCCGTACCTGCGGTGCCGCCGGCATCCCTGACGTCTCTGGCATTCTGGCCTCCGTTGCACGTGTGCCGCCCCCGCGGGGTCTCACCATGAAGACTCCCGCGGGCGGGGGTTCGTGACATCGGCCGGCGGTAGGCAACCGCGCTACTCCCAGCGGAACCACCGGGCACCGGCCTGCGTACTCCCGCAGGAGTAACGGCCGGAACGGGGCTGGGGCAACGGGCGGGGCCGGGGCAACGGGGGCGCGGCCGTGGGACCCTCGCGCCGGGTCCCGGCGGGCGCGCGCGCCTCAGCGGGCGAGCGACTGGCCGTCGCCCATCACGATCACCGGGTGGTCGGCGGGCAGCAGGGTGCGCAGCAGGGTCACCATGTGGGGCGCGGCGACGCTGACGCAGCCGTGGGTGGGGCCGCCGTGGTCGACGTGCACCCAGATGCCGCCGCCCTTGCTCGAACCGAGCGGCTGGGTGCCGTCGAGCGGGGAGGTACCGGGGACCCGGTTGTAGTCGATCGCGATGACGTAGTCGAACGCCTCGTCCAGCGTCTCGCCGTCGAAGCCGACGCCGCCGGCGTGGAAGCTCGACGAGTGGTCGTAGGGGAGCTTGGTGCCCGGGTCTGCGTCGAAGCCGCCCGCGTCGTGCAGGGTGAACACGCCGATCGGGCTGTGCAGGTCGCCGGCGTGGTGGTCGGTGGTCCAGCCGTCCTTGGCGTTGTGCGCCGCCCAGGTCGCGCCGGGGTGCCAGTGGCCGTCGGACAGCCGGGACCACAGGGTGACCAGGGAACTGGACGAGTCCTTGGCACGGCCGGACGCCACCAGCACCTGGCGGCTGCTCGCCGGGATCTGCGCGCGGGTCTTGGGCCCGAGCCCGGGGATGGTGGACGGCATCGGGTCGGACGACGGCAAGGCGCTCGACTTGGCGTGCGCGGGCGCGCCGGCTGCGGGGTGGCCGACGGCGGTGTCCCGGTTGTCGGCGGACTCGGTGCCGTAGTGATCGGTCGCCACGTAGCCGGCGCCGAGCAGGGCAAGGCCGACGGCCGTGACCGACACGGCGATCGCCACCCGCTTCGCGGTACGGCGCGGCCGCCGGTGCCGACGGGGGCCACGGTCGTCTTGGCTGGGACGCTGGGCAAGCGCGTCAGGAGGAGCGGCAGTCATCGGCACGATCCTCGCAAACCCGGAGTGGGAGTACATCATCCAACCCCCGCCAACGTCCGTTTCGCCCTACAAGTCACCTTCGTGGCGCACAGATGTGCGGACTTCGCGCGACCTTACTCCGGGTCACATCGGCGGCCCGCGCGGCCAGGTGACGTTGCCGGGTCGGATCATCGGGTCAATTCACCGGAGCCGCCGCGGGTCTGCGACACCGGCCGGTCCACGTTGCCGAGCCGAGTCGGCGGGCCGCGTCACCGGTCCGGTTCGCGGTCCGCTCGACCGGCTCGCTCCGGTTCGCGGTCCGCTCGACCGGCTCGCGCCGACGGGGACGCGGGAGGCGAGGGCGCCGGCCGCACGTACGCACGCACACACCCGGCAGCCGCCTCGCCCGCCCCAACCCGCCGGGCGGTCAGGCCGAACGCAGCAGCGCGTCCGCCAGTTCACGCGGGCGGCTGAGCGCGACCAGATGGCCGCCGGGCAGTTCCTCGACGTCGATGCCGAGACGTTCGCGGGCCAGCCGGCGCTGGAACTCCAGGGGAAAGAAGCGGTCTCCGCGCCCTTGCAGGAAACGGGTCGGCACGTCCGGCCACGCGGCCAGCGGCCAGGGCTGCGCGAACACCCCGGGCGGCGGCCCGGCCGGCTCCCCCGCGAACGCCTCCTCGGTCAGCGCGTCCGGCACGTCGTGGAAGAAGTCGGTGCGCGGGTCGAACTCGGCGTCGGTGCCGGTCCGGCCGAGCACCTCGGCGTACTGCTCGCGCGCCTCGGCCTGGCCGACGTTGCCCCACCACTCCCCCGCGCTCTCGCCGGGTGCCGGCACCATCGCGTTGACCAGCACCAGCCGGTCCACCGGCAGCGGCCCGCAGACCAGCGGCGCGGAGAAGCCGCCGAGCGACTGCCCCACGACCACCAGCGGCGCCTCCGGCCCGGCCGAGCCGTCGGGCACGGCGGCGTGCACGGCCGCGGTGATCGCCTCGGCGAAGTCGTCGAGGCTCGCGGTGTCGTGGGACGGCAGATCGAGGGTGACCACCGCGTGGCCGCGCTCGCGCAGCAGCGGCGCCACCAGGTGCCAGTACCAGGCGGTGCCGTCCGCACCGGGGACGAGTACGTACGTCGCCATCGATTCCTCTCCCGTGCTCCCACCGCGCGCGGCCGGTCGACCGCGAACGCCCCTGAGCCGACCACCGCCCGGCCGCCGGCCGATCGGGCGCCGCCGCGCTTCGAACCGGTGTCCGACCCGCGGCTCCCCACTGTGGATCAGCCAACGGGCCGGAGCAAGCACCGGCCTTCGCGGTGTGCCGCGCCGAACGGACCTGCCGCAGCAGCCGATTGGGCGGGTACGATATGGTGCGTTCCACCCCGAACGGCCCAACTCGCCTGCCCCGGGCGCCGGTCAGCTCACCCCGAACGTGATCCGGTACCCCGCTTCCCCCTTGCTGGTGAACGTGCTCGTCGCGTCGTCGTCCACGTAGGAGTACGCGAACGGCTCGGCCTTCTTGAACAGCGCCGCGTAGTCCACCGGCCACTGGTCGGGCCGGCACTTGTCGCGCGGCGCCCACGCCCCGCGGCAGCAGTACTGGTCGGTGCCGAAGACACCGCAGGGCGACTCGCAGCCGACGACCCGGCCGGCCGCCTGCACCCGGAGCGCGGCCGGGCAGTCGACCGGGTGGGTGCAGCCCGCGGCGGAGCACCCGGAGGCGCTGATCGGGTCCTTCGTGGAGCCGCCGACGAGGTTGATGAACATCGGCAGGTTGGAGCCGTCGACCAGGCTCACGTCGTAGAAGTCCAGACCGTCCCACGCGTTGAGGTTGAACTCCGCCAGCGAGGCGGGGATCGCGCCGTAGCCGGGGCACTGGAGGCGGCCGTCGCAGTCGCCGGTCTCGCAGTGGCCGCGGCCGGCCGCGTCGAAGGAGCAGCCGGTGCGGCCCCAGAATCGGCCGTTCCAGTGGTCGGGCACGCGGACGGAGAGGCTACGGCCGGGCGGCAGCACCCAGCCGGTGGTGGCGAGCGCGGGCTGAGCGGTCTGCTGGCCCGCGCCGACCCACACGGTCTGCCGGACGTGGTTGACGAAGGTGAAGACGCGGGTGCCCGCGGTGGGGGCGAGAGCGGAAGGGGCGCCCGAGCCGACCGACGGCGAGGACTTCGGCCGGGCGCCGCGCGACGGTTCGGCGGACGTCGGCCGCGCGGACGATGCCGGCTTCGACGGCGACGCGGTGTGCGGCGCCGTCGTCGGCACGGCTCCGACCGGCGTCGAGAAGGTCGAGGAGGCGGACGGGCGCGGCGCGGCGGCCGTACGACCGTCCGCCGCCGAGGACTGCCGCCCGCCGCCGCCCGCCACGACGTACACCGCGACGCAGACGCCGACGACGGCGATCACCGCCGCCGACCACGCGGCGCCGCGCCGACGGCCGCGCCTGCGCCTGCGCCCGCCTCTGCCCCTGCTCCCCATCGGCTTCCTCCCGCTTCACGCTTGCCGCGGCCGGTTCACTCAGGAGACGGCGGGCGCGGACGGCGGATAACGGAAACCGCGGCGCGCAGGGGGGTGCGGGAGGAGGGCGGAGGGCGCGGATGGCGGTCGGCGGTCGCGGGTCGGCGGGACGCGGGACGGAAGGCGTCGGAACGCGGGCGGGGGAAGGCCCGCGAGGCCCCGGCAGGCGCGGGACCTGCGCTCATCGACGGGGCCGCCGGATGGCCGGCCGAGCACGGCTGGGAGAATCCTGGGCGAACGCTGTGCACGGCACGGCGCCCGAGAGGGTCGCAGGGCCGATACCCGCCGCATGTATACCCCATGTGTATAGTGCCTGCCGGACCCGCCCGAGCAGGTCCTCCATCACCATGAGGGGGAACTCCGACATGCGCACGACCACGGCGCGCCGAGCCCGCGCGCTGACCACGCTGCTGGCCGCCGCCACCATGGCCTTCACCCTCACCGGGTGCAACGGCTACGACAGCACGTCCCCGGCCGCCGCCCGCAAGCACATGGCGAAGAGCGGCCCCGCGGCGTTCGCGACCGACGCGAAGGGCACGGTGGACTGCCGCAAGGTCAAGTGCATCGCGATCACCTTCGACGCCGGGCCGAGCGTGCGCACGCCCCAGATACTGGGCATCCTCAGCAAGTACCACGTGCACGCGACCTTCTTCACGCTCGGCAAGAACCACGTGATGAAGCACCCGCAGATGGTCAGGGACATGGTCGCGCAGGGCCACGAGGTGGAGACCCTGACCTGGAGCCACCAGATCCTCACCAAGATCAGCTCGTCCGAGGTCCGCAAGGAGATCACCGAGGGCCGGGACGCGGTGCACAAGGTCGCCGGGGTGACGCCGACCCTGCTGCGCCCCCCGCAGGGCCGGACCAGCAGCAAGGTCACCAAGATCGCCAAGGAACTCGGCATGTCGGAGGTGGTCTGGAACTCCAACGGAGCGGACTACAAGACCACCGACTCCAAGCTGATAGCTTCCCGGATACTCAAGTCGGCCAAGCCGGACGGGATAATCCTGCTGCACGACCTGGTCGACAAGACGAACAAGGGCTACAACGGCACCGTCGCGTCCATCGCCCCGATCATCTCCACGCTCCAGGCCCGCGGTTACACCTTCGTCACCGTCAAGCAGCTCCTCGCGCCGGGGACGCCGCAGGCGGGCAAGGTCTACAAGTGACCCGGTGATCCTGTGACCCGGCCGCCGTACGGCCCCCAACGAGCGATCGACTTCCGTGCGATCGACGTCAGAGCGGCCGACGTCAGAGCGGCCGACCCGCGGCCGGCCGCCACCCGCCGTCAGCCGTAGACCGCGGCGAGCCAGCTCTCGGCATCGCGGGTGAGCGCGGCGGAGGCGGCCTCGGAGCCGGCGCCGCGCTCCGCGCCCAGGGCGAAGTCGTGGATGGACAGGCCGACCGTCGCACCGAAGCGGTTGCGGCCGAAGACCCGGTACATCGCGTCCTGGGTGCGCAGCCCGATGAAGTACGGGTTGCGGTAGTCCAGGACCGCGGCGGCCGGAGCGGACGCGCCGGGCAACGTCACCGTCACGGTCTCCCCGACGGCCGTCCCGGGCGCCAGGCCCAGCGCGTGGGCCGCGGTGTCGAGCGCGTCGGGCGCACCGGCCGCGGCCGGGCCGTCGGCGGTCGCGAAGACCGCCTGGCGGCCGGTGAAGTGCGTGACGTACTCGCGCAGGGTGTGCAGGTAGAAGTCGTTGTGCTTGTCCGCGCCGTCGTACTGGTTCGCCCAGTCGTCGACGAAGATGCCGCTGTGCACGTACCGCAGCCGGCAGCCGCCGCCCTCCAGCGGCTCGATAACGTGCTCGAGCTGGTTGAAGGTCTGCTGGGAGATCCCGGCCGCGTCCTCGGTGCGCGCGGTGAGGCGGTGCGGCGGTTCCCACACGGTGACGGTGCCGCCGAAGGGGGCCGCGCCGCCTTCCTTCGGTTCGTACTCCATCGGCCACAGCCAGCCGGCGGTGCCGGTGGTGATCGCGTCCCACACCTCCTGCGGGCTCGCCGCGATCTCCAACTCCTTGACGATCTCGAACCGTTCAGACATCTTTGCCACTCTCACCCTTCTGCAGGGGCGTGCCGGCCGTGTAGACCACGTGGTGCACACCCGATCCGAACATCCGTGACTCCGCCACCGTCAGCGGGATCACCGGCAGTCCCTCCTGGAACAGCCGTTTGCCGCGGCCGATGACCACGGGGTCGACCAGCAGGTCGAGTTCGTCCACCAGGCCGCGGGCCAGCAGCCACCGCACGAGCGTGGCGCTGCCCATCACGCTGATCGCGGCGCCGTCACGCCGCTTCAACCCGGCGATCTCAGCGGCCAGTTCCTCCTGGTCACCGCCGCCGAGCAGGGTCGAGTTGTTCCACTCCACCGTGTCGAGGGTGCGGGACACGACGTACTTCGCGACGCCGTTCATGTGCTCCGCGCCGGGTGCGTCGGGCATCGCGGGCCAGGCCGCGGCGAAGCCCTCGTACGTCCTCCGGCCGAGCAACAGCGCGTCGGAGCGGGCCATCTGCGCGGCGACGGTACGGGCCATGTCGTCATCGAAGTACGGCCCGTGCCACTGGTCGGGGGCCTCCATCACGCCGTCGGCGGTCAGGAACTCGGTGACGATCAGCTTTCTCATCGCGACTCCTCAGGGGACTCGGGGCGCTCGCGGCGCTCGGAGCTTTCGGCCGGGGCGGCTGCCGGGATCTCGGCCACCGACTCGCCTGCCGGGCGGGCCAGTTCGGCCAGCGTCTCGGGCTTGACGGTCGGATGGAGCGCGACCACGACGCGGTGCGGGCGGCCGCCCTCCGCGTCCGGGTCGTGGTACTTGGCCACCAGGGCGCTGACCCCGCGGGTCAACTCCTCCACGAACGCGGCACGTTCGGCCGCCGAGGCGAAGCGCACCTCCGCGTCGAGCGCGTAGGTGGCCACCCGCTGCCGGGCCCGGCTCGCGCCGGTGATCAGCGCGCCCACGTCCCGCACCAGCCGCGCGGCCACCGCCAGCAGCCACCGCGCCGACAGCTCGTCCCGGGCCCGGGCCGGGTCCGGCTGCACCGCGGCCAGCGCGCTCGGCGAGATCACGTACGAGGCCGCCGTCGCCCGCATCATCCGCTCGGTGACGTTGCCCTTCCTGCGCTCCCCCGCCAGCTCCACCAGCCCGTGCCGCTCCAGCGCCTTCAGGTGGTAGTTCACCTTCTGCCGCGGCAGGTCCACCCGCGCGGCCAGCATCGCCGCCGAGGCCGGCCCCTGCCCCAGCTCGGCCAGCAGCCGGGCCCGTATGGGGTCCAGCGAGGCGGCGGCCGCCGCCGCGTCCTCGATCACCGTCACGTCCAACATGTCCCCACCGTCTCACCGAAAACTTTTCTTGTCCAGCGCGTTTTTGTTGTCGGTGAGTCGGGGGCCGAGGCGGGTGTACGCGCGGGCGTCGCGTGGACGCGGCGCGGGGATCGGCTGGACGCGCGGGCCGGGCGGGGGCGGGGCGCGGGTCCGCCGGGCCGGGCGGAGGCGAAGGCGGACGCGTGGGCCGGGGGCCGGGCGGGGGCGAGGGCGTACACGCGGGCCGGGCGAAGGCGCGGCGCGGGTCTGCCGGGCCGGGCGGGGGCGAGGGCGGACGCGCGGGCCGGGGGGAGGCGGGGCGCGGGGGTTGGCCGGTCGGCGGCGTGATATCCAGTCGTCGGAAAGCTTCGCCGGGGCGGCCGGCCGGGCGCGGCGACAGTACGGACGGAGGTGGCCGCGCATGGCGTGGTGGAGGCTGCTGCGGGCGCGCCGACCCGAGGGGGCGACGTTCCTGCTGCGGCGACGGAACAGCAGTCCCGGCATCGACCGCTCGTACGGCGACGCGCGGCTCGTCGCCATGCGGGCGGCGGCGCTCCAGGGTGGCGCCGAGCGGTGGCCCGACATCCGCGGCCATCTGGCGGCGGCCGAGGGCCACGAGGATCTGACCTTCCTGGTCGAAGGGGTCCAGGACGTCGCCCATGTCGAGCGGTGGATCGCCGAGGTGGTCGCCGCCGACCCCGACGACACGCTGGCGCTGCTGGTCTCCGGCGCCCGCTACGTCGCGTCGGCCTGGCAGGCGCACAGCGGGTACGAACCCTCTTCCGTGTCGGAGGAGCAGCGGGAGGTGTCCCGGGAGCGGCTGCTGGTCGCCGAGACGCAGCTGTCCGAGGTGGCCGAGCGCGAACCGTCGTGGGCGGCGCCCTGGTACTTCCTCCAGGTGAGCGGCCGTGGTCTGCGGGTCGGGCAGGAGGAGGCGGAGCGCCGGTTCGAGGCGACGTGCCACCGGGCGCCGGGCCATGTGGCCGCGCACCGGCAGCAGTTGCGGCAGTTGAGCGTGAAGTGGGGTGGCTCGCGGGACCGGATGCACGCCTTCGCGCGGCAGGCCGTGCTCGCCGCGCCCGACGGCAGCGGACTGGGTCAACTCGTCGCGCAGGCCCACCTGGAGGACTGGCAGGAGGCCGGCGGCGATCCGGACTCCACCCTGCTGCGGGCCCCGGAGGTGGTGCGCGCCCTGCACGAGGCGGGCGCGCGCTCGGTGCACCATCCGGCGTTCGTCCGGCGCCGGGACTGGGCGGTCGGCGTCAACACCTTCGCGCTGGCGTTCGCGCTGGCAGGTGAGAACGAAGCGGCCCGGGCCATGTTCCGGATGGTGCGCAAGCTGCCCACCGAGATGCCCTGGCGGTATCTCGACGAGCGCTCACCCGTCGCGCCCTTCCTCGCCTGGCGCGCCCGCGTCGGCGCCTGACCGGCCGCCGGCCCATTGGGCGCGCACGCCGTCGTCGGCGGTCCGCTGGACCCGTTGGCCGCCCCCGCGCGGGTTCGTGGACCCGTCGCGCCGCGCTCAGGCCGCCGGGCCCGGGACGCCCGAAGCCTCGCCCGGGACGCCCGAAGCCTCGCCGGGGACGGTCGGCGCCGGGCCGTACTCCCGCATCGCCCACTCCACGACCGCCTCCAGGTGGGCGTGGTGCGCCCCTTTCCAGTAGACGCGTTCGCAGGCGGTGCAGCGGGCGAAGGCGTCGTAGGACTTCTGGGTGCCGTCGCGCAGCCGGTCGCGGACGGTGTCCTTGTCCGCGGCAGCGAGGGTGCCGTTGCAGGCCACGCACCGGGTCCAGGGCGCCAGGGGCGGCGCGAACCGGCCGAGCACGTCGCGCAGTTGCTCCTCCGGACGGTCGCTGTAGACGTACCCGCCGGCGAAGATCTCCCGGCGGCGCAGCAGTCCCCGGTCCCGGGAGAGCATCACGCGCCGCTCCTGCGCGGACCGGCGGGCGAGCGCGGGGTCGCCGATGTCCTCGTTCTCGTACGCGGTGTCGACGCCGAGCAGCCGCAACCGCCGTGCCAGCGTGCCCAGATGGACATCGAGGAGGAACCTCGGCGGCGGGTCGGGGATCTGCTGCGGCCGCCGCACCGCCTCGACGGCGACCTCCTCGCCCGCCCCGGGCACGTGCCCGACGGACACCTCCCGGCCGTCCACCCGCAACCGGCCCACCTCGGTGAGCGGGATGCCGAGGGACTCCACCACGTGCCCGAGCGAGGACGCCCCGTCCGTCGCCACTTCCGCGACCGCCCCGCGTCGCTCGGCCGCCACGAACACGTGCAGTTCAGGGGCGATGCGCACGCTGATCCGCGGCAGGCCCTCGGTGTTTCGCCTCACCCCCTCAGCATCCCACCGCCGCGCTCCCGCCTGCCACGGCTTTCCGCCCCACCGCCGGGCGCCGGTAACCAGCAGGGGACGCTTTCGGGGCTGTCGGTGGGTCCGCTTACGATGGCCGGATGGAGATCAGGAAGACGCGCTTCGACCACCCGGACGCGATACGGCTGAACGACCTGGTGCAGTTGGAATACGCGGAGCGGTACGGCGACGGGGACCTGACCCACATGGCCGCGGACCACTTCGACCCGCCGCAGGGCCTCTACCTGCTGGGGTACGACGCGGACGGGAAGCCGGTGGCCAGCGGCGGCTGGCGGGCGCAGGACGCCTCGCCGGAGGGCTTCGAGGACGGCGACGCGGAGATCAAGCGGATGTTCGTGGTGCGGGAGGCCCGCGGCCGCGGCTACGCCCGGGCGCTGCTGGCCGAGCTGGAGGCCACGGCCGCGGCGGCCGGCCGCACCCGGATGGTGCTGGAGACCGGGCAGAAGCAGCCCGAGGCGATCGCGCTGTACGAGTCGTGCGGGTACCTGCCGGTGGCCAAGTTCGGCTACTACCGGTACGAGGCGCTGAGCGTGCACCTGGGAAAGCCGCTCACCGCCTGACGCCCGGGGCCGTCGCTGGGGCCATGCGCCGGCGCCCTTCCCGTTGCCGTTGCCGTTGCCGTTGCCGTTGCCAGGGCGTCCTCCGGCGCGCGGTCCGCTCACCTCGTACCGAGTGCTCGGCTCATGCCACGCGGCACCCGCTCACCTCATGGCGCGCCGCGCGCGCCGCCGGCCGCTCCACCGCCACAGCAGCGTGCACACGCCGCCCACCACGAACGTGATCAGCAGCGCCAGCCACAGCGGCATCTTCACCTCGGGCACGATCAGCCGGATCTTCACCCGCTGGGTGTTCTCGAAGATGAACACGAGAGCCAGCGCGCACAGCACCAGAGCGGCGATCCGGCGCGGCGTCAGCATCTCCCGCACGCGGCCGCCGCCGGCCTTGGCGGCCTTGTCGGTACTCATCGCGCCCACCTGCTTCCGCTCCACGGTCGCCCCCGGTCCCCATGGTCGCCGCAGTGACGGCCGCGGGGGCCGCGGGGCGAGCCGAACGGGTGATCGCGGCCCCGCCGTCAGGCCACCCGCTCGACGTCATGAACGCAGTTCCTCGTACACCGCCATCACGCTGCGGGCCTGCTGCTCCACCTGGTCGTCGACCGGCACCCAGCGCGGCCGGTAGGCGGCCTCGTACGCCTCGCACCAGGAGTCGACCAGGCGGGTCACGGCGGGCAGCGCGGCGATCCGGCGCAGCATCGCGGCGGCGCGCAGCGGGATGCGCTGTGCGTAGACCTGGATGCTGGTGACGCGCGCGGTGGTCATCTCCGGCAGCGGGCCCGCGCTCGCGGGACGGACCGCCGGGTCCCATTCGGCGCTCAACTGGGGCCCGATGCCGACGAGTTCGCGTACGGTGCGGAGCATCGGGCCGTCGGCGCCGATCGTTCGGGGGTCGATCCGCGCCAGCATCCTCGCCACGGTGGGCAGATCGCGGCGCAGCGCGGCCCCGGCGGTACGCAGGGCGCGGTCGGCGTCAGGATGCGGGGTGGTGTCGGCGGCGCGGTCGCAGGCCCACATCGGCACCTCGACGATGGCGGTCACCCCGTCGTACCGCTCGGCGTGCGCCCAGGTGGAGTGGGCGCCGTCGCCGGCGGCCGGGTCGGACGTGGGCGGCATGACGTAGACCCCCGGGCCGGGGCTCGGCCACTGGAAGGCGTCGGAGGAGCCGCTCTCCAGCGGGATGTCGAGTTCGGCCGCGGACTTGCCGATCCGCTCGGCCACGCCGGGCACGTCCCGGGTGAGCTGTACGAAGCTGCCGCCGACGTCGATGCCGTGCAGCGAGCACTGCAGCACCGGTCGCAGCCGGTCGAGGAGTCCGACCAGGGTGCGGGTCTCGGGCAGCGCCGCGGAGCGGACGGTGCCGTCGTGCGGCAGCCACTCGGGTTGCTCGGCGGCGCACGGCCGGAAGAAGTGCTCGTAGTGCCGGCGCAGCGTGTAAGGCCCGGGTAACCAGGGCTCGTTGAGCGCCGCGCCGTCGGGGTCGATGCACAGCAGGAAGTGCCAGGTGCTGCCGTCGCCCGCGCCGGACCTGCATGTCTCGGCGATCCGCTCGGCCAGCCGCAGGACGGTGGCGCCGCCCACCGCGGCCTCGTTGGCGTGCGGTCCGGCCACCACCAGGACGTTGCGCGGCCCTTGACCCACCGTCAGCATCAGCAGCGGACGGCCGGCTCGCGATCTGCCGACCTCCCCCAGCCGGCACAGCCCGCGGTATCTCAAAGTGAGTCGACGAGCACCATGAGTGACGTCGGCTGTCGTCGGATATTGCTCTCCCGTCACCGCAACCCCCTGCCGCGGACCCCCGAGCCCGCACCCCGCATGACGACTTCGAGTTCGGTTCCGTCAGTAGGTCACGCCCCGCGCAAAGGTGTCAACGGTGCTACCGACACCGTTCCCGAGCTGTGCCGCGGGCGCCGCCAGCGCACGCGGCACGGCGCCGTGCCGGCGGGCCGCGGTCGGGCGCGCGCCCCGGCGCGGCGGCGGGCGCGCCGGCGGATGCGGGACGCCGGCGCGGGAACCCGACCGCGACCGCGCCACGCGCCTCAGCCGCGGACAAGGCGCAGCTCAGCAGCAGTGCGTCACGATGTCCCGCCGGCTCACCACCGGGCCCCTCGCCCGCGCGGCCCGGCGCCGGCGACCGCACCGGAAGCACCCACCAGAGCCTCTTTCCGGCCACCGCGGACACCCGCGCCCGCCCCCCTGACACGGACGGCCGGGCCCCGGGCCTTCCCGACGGTGACCGGACGAGCTACGGCAGATACGCCGGTCCGACGACGGCGACCGCCGCAGGCACGATACGCAGCAGACCGGGAACCGGAACGGGAGGGAACGCATCAGGCGGTGGCGGGCCGGGCCCGGTTCGCCCCCGAAACCCGCGGCCGGACCGGGATGCCGCCGGGCGGACCGGACCCGTACCAGGCGGACCGGGACCGTACCGGAAGGACCAGGATCGGACCGGAACGGATCGGAACCGTACCGGACGGCCGCTGGTGGCCCCGGGCGGACGCGGGGCCACCCGGGCGCCGTGGCTTCAGGCCGGTTCGGCCGATCTGGCGGCGGGGAGCGGCGAGTTGAGGAGAGCGGCGAAGCGGCGCCCGGACGCGGACCACTCCTCGGCAACCTGCCAGCCGGCGGCGCGGGCGGCCGCGCGCAGGGCGCCGGGGCCGAGCCGGGCCCACGGGAAGTCGACGCCCTGCCGGCCGCGACCGTCCTCGACGCGTACGGTCAGCCGCTCGTCGACCTCGTGCGGCGCGGCCTCGGCGAGCAGCCGGCCGCCCGGGGCGAGGACACCGCGCACCCGGCGGAGAAGGGCCACCGGGTCGCCGCCGATGCCGATGTTGCCGTCGGCGAGCAGCGCGGTGTCCCAACGGCCCTCCGCCGGCAGCCGGTCGAAGACGGAACGGCGCAGCACCGCTCCCCCGGCGCCCCTGGTACGTTCGACGGCCACCGGGTTCACGTCCAGCCCCAGCACCGGCATACCGCGGCGGGCCGCGCCCGCGACCAGGCGCCCCGGGCCGCAGCCGATGTCGAGCACCGGGCCGCGGCAGCGTGCCAGCAGCGTGCGGTCGGCCTCGTCCGGCGGCGCGCACCAGCGTTCGACCTCCAACGGCAGCAGCCAGCCGTCCGCCCGGCGCAGGAACAGCGGACCGCGCCCCTGGGCCAGCGCCCGGGCGTACGGGTCTCCGCCCCACGTGGGCGCGGGCGCCGGCGGCGCGGCGGTGCGGCTCATCGCGGTTCTCCCGTGCGGGAGCCGGCCGAGGCTGCGGTGGATGCGGCCGGTGCGGCGGGCGGCGGGCAGGCGGCTGCCGGGCGCGTCGCCGGCACGACGGGGGCGGCGGGGCCGGTCGGCAAGGTGGTCAGGGCCGGCGCGGCGGGCTCCTGGAGCACGGCGGACATGTCCCGGACCGCGTGCCAGGTGCCGCGCCAGGTACCGGTGACCTTGGAGCGGCCCGACCGCGGGGCGTACGGCACGTCGGCCTCGGTGATCCGCCATCCCGCGTCGGCCGCCCGTACGACCATCTGGAGCGGGTAGCCGCTGCGGCGGTCGGTGAGTTCCAGGTCGAGCAGCGCGGCGCGGCGGGCCACGCGCATCGGGCCGAGGTCGTGCAGGCGCAGCCCGGTGCGGCGCCGGACCAGCCGGGCGAGCTGGAGGTTGGCCAGGCGCGCGTGCGGCGGCCAGGCGCGCGGCGAGGTGGGCCGGCGGCGCCCGAGCACCAGGTCCGCGCTCCCGGCCAGCACCGGCGCGGCCAGTTCCGGCAGCAGCGCCGGGTCGAGGGAACCGTCGCAGTCGCAGAAGCAGACGAGTTCGGCGGTGGCCGCGCGCAGCCCGGCGTCGCAGGCGGAGCCGAACCCGCGCACCGGCTCGCGTACGACGAGGGCCCCCAGCTCCCCGGCGATCCGCGCGGAGCCGTCGCTGGAGCCGTTGTCGACCACGATCGCCCGCCAGCCGGGCGGGATACGGCCCAGGACCCAGGGCAGGGCGGCGGCCTCATCGAGGCACGGCAGGACGATGTCGGCGGCGGGCGCTGGCTTGGTCACCCGCTTCACCCTAGGGACGCCGAACGGACATACCGGATGCGCGGTCCTTACGAAACGCGGACGGCGCGGCCCTGCGGGCGCCCGGCCGTGGTCACTGTCAGTGGTGGGTGCCAGACTCGGGAACATGAGCAGCCCATCCGTGTCCGTATCGCCGACGCCGCCGCGTGACGCGCGGCGGCGGGTCCTGGTCGTGGACGACGACCCGACCGTCGCGGAGGTCGTCGCGAGCTATCTCGACCGGGCCGGGTTCGCGGTCGAGCGGGTCGCGGACGGTCCGTCGGCGGTGGCGCGGGCGGCGGCGATCCGGCCGGATCTGGTGGTGCTCGATCTGATGCTGCCGGGCATGGACGGGCTGGAGGTGTGCCGGCGGCTGCGCGAGCCGGGGCCGCTGCCGGTGGTGATGCTCACCGCGCGTGGCGACGAGGACGACCGCATCCTCGGCCTGGAGGTCGGCGCGGACGACTACGTGACGAAGCCGTTCAGCCCCCGCGAGCTGGTGCTGCGCGTGGAGTCGGTGCTGCGGCGGGCGGGCAGCCCGCCCGCGGCCGGCCCCTGGCTGCGGGCCGGGTCGCTCGCGCTGGACCCCGCGGCCCGGCGCGCCTTGCGGCAGGGCGAGGAACTGGCGCTGACCATACGCGAGTTCGACCTGCTCGCCTTCTTCCTGCGGCACCCCGGCCGCGTGCTGGGCCGCGAGGAGCTGATGCGTCGGGTGTGGGGCTGGGAGTTCGGCGACCTGTCCACGGTCACCGTGCATGTCCGGCGGCTGCGCGAGAAGGTCGAGGACGACCCGGCCCGGCCCCGGCTGATCAGCACGGTGTGGGGGGTGGGCTACCGCTTCGACCCGGCCGACGTCGGCGCTGCCGCCGACGCTGCCGCCGACGGCACGGGCCCGGCCGCGGGTACGGACGAGTGCGCGGGTGCGCACCTGGCAAGGGAGGGGGACGCGGGGCCGGCGCCGGACGGGTCCGCGAGCCCCCCGAGCGAGGTGCGCGATGCGTGACGTCCTGCTGATCGCCGCCTATGCGGCGATGGGCGCCGCGGCGGCCGGGCTGCTGGGCGCGCTGGCGCTGCGGCTGCTGCGGAACCGCTCGGTCGCGCTGTCGCTCGCCGTGGTCGCCGCGGTGACCGTCGCCGCGATGCTCGCGGGCACCCTGTCGGTGGCGTGGGCGATGTTCCTGTCCGAGCACGACCTCGGAGTGGTGACCACGGTGTGCGCCATAGCGGCGGTGGTCTCGCTCGCGGTCGCCCTGATCCTGGGGCGGCGGGTGGTGGCGGGCAGCCGCGCGCTGACCGAGGCGGCCCGCGCCTTCGGCGACGGCGGCCCCTTCGCCGCCCCCGCCCAGGCACCCACGGCCGAACTGGCCGATCTGGGGCGCGAACTGGCCGCCACCAGCGCCAAGCTGGCGGCTTCCCGGGAGCGGGAGCGCGCCCTGGAGGCGTCCCGGCGCGAGCTGGTCGCGTGGATCTCGCACGACCTGCGCACCCCGCTGGCCGGGCTGCGGGCGATGACCGAGGCCCTGGAGGACGGGATAGCGGAGGACCCGGCGCGCTACCACCGGCAGATCCGCGCCGAGGTGGACCGGCTCAGCGGCATGGTCGGCGATCTCTTCGAACTCTCCCGCATCCAGGCCGGGGTGCTCGCGCTGACGCCCGCCCGTATGTCGGTGTACGACCTGGTGGGCGACGCGATCGCCGGCGCCAACCCGCTCGCCGCCGAGTACGGTGTACGGCTGGTCGGCGACCGGGTGGAGCAGGTGCCGATCGAGGTGGACGGCCGGGAGATGACCAGGGTGCTGGCGAACCTCCTGGCCAACGCGATCCACCGCACCCCCGCCGACGGCACCGTGGCGGTCTCGGCCCGGCACGACTCGGCCTCGCACTCGGTGGTGCTGTCCGTCACCGACGGCTGCGGCGGCATCCCGGCGGACGACCTGCCGCGGGTCTTCGACACCGGCTGGCGCGGCACCGGCGCGCGCACCCCTCCGGCCGGCGCCGGCCTCGGACTGGCCATCGTGCGCGGCATCGTGGAGGCCCACCACGGTCGCGCCTCGGTGCACAACGTGCCGGGCGGCTGCCGCTTCGAGGTCCTGCTCCCGGCAGCGGGATGACCCGAGGCCGCCCGGCCGACGACCGCCCCCGGTCCTGCGCCGCGGCCCGTCCAACGCCGCCGCCCGTGACCACCGCCGGCCGTGACCGTTACCGCCCATGACCGCTGCCGCGCGGGCCGCGCCCTGGGCGACGGCCTTGCCGTGAGCGCGGCCGGCCCGTGATCCTGGTGCGGTGCCCGGTCAGCGGAAGCGGAGACGTCAGCGGCTCGACGCGAGCCGTCGGGCCGCCGCTCGCACGGCCGCCGGCACGGGCCGCTGGGACGTGGTCTTCGAGACTCAGGACGAGCGGGAGTGGCGCGCCCGGCTGCCCGAACTGCTCGCCGGGGACGAGCCGATCGACCCCGCCATGGCCCGGATCGACACGCTCTGTGGCCGGCTGGCCCAGCCGACCACCTACCGGTTGAGCGTCTTCGTGCCCGACCCCGCCGGTGGCCGGCCTCGTACCGACCCGGCTCGCTGATCCCGAACGGCCCTTGGCCACGTCGGCCGTGCGGCCGACCCCGCGCGCCCGTTACCGGCCGGCGGTACGCGGCACGCGGACCGGCCGCCCGGCCCGGAACACCCGCCCGGCCCGGAACACCCGCGCACCCTCATCACGCCAGCGCGGGCACCTCCATGGTGAGGACGGGCCGGGCCACCGCCGGGTCGCCGGGCGCGCCGGGCGGAGGCGCGTCGAGGACCGCCGGGACACCCAGCGGCATCGTCAGCGTGGACGCGCAGTGCCCGAAGCCGAACTCCTCGACCACCGGCACCCCGAGCGGCCCGAGCAGGTCCACCAACAGGTCGCGCACCGCGTCGTAGGGCCCGCAGTCCGCCCAGGAACCGAGCACCACCGCACCGACCCCGTCGAACCAGCCGGCCCGCAGCAGTTGGGTGAGGTAGCGGTCGAGGCGGTACGGCTCCTCGCCGACGTCCTCCAGCAGGAGGATGCCGCCGGCCGCCGACGGGCGCGCGTACGGCGTGCCGAGGTCGGCGGCGAGCAGGGACAGGCAGCCGCCGAGGGT
Source organism: Streptomyces sp. NPDC087270 (assembly GCF_044744625.1). Lineage (NCBI taxonomy): Bacteria > Bacillati > Actinomycetota > Actinomycetes > Kitasatosporales > Streptomycetaceae > Streptomyces > Streptomyces sp. NPDC087270. The sequence goes on along the minus strand of NZ_JBIUYR010000012.1, from coordinate 115,082 downwards.
GACGCCCTCGGCCCGGCCGGGGACGAGGGTGCGGGCACCGGCCGGGGCCAGCACCTGCACCGTCTCCGGCTCGAACAGGGTGCGCCGCAATCCGTCGCGGGTCGGGGCGTCGTCGAGGAAGGTGGCGGCCGCGGCCATCGGGCCGTGCACGGTGGCCAGGCCGAGCCGGGTCGCGACGGCCTCGTGCAGGGCGGTGATGTCGCTGTAGCCGATGAGCGCCTTCGGGGGCGCGGCCCGCATCTCGTCCCAGTCCAGCAGGTCGACCATCCGCTGCACGCCGTAGCCGCCGCGGGCGCAGAGCACCGCGGTGGTGGTGGGGTCGCACCAGGCGTCCTGGAAGTCGTCCGCCCTGGCCTGGTCGCTGCCGGCGAGGTAGCCGGAGCGGTGGATGTCCAGGACGTGCGGGGCCACTTCCGGCTCCAGGCCCCAGCCGCGCAGCACCTCGACACCTGCCGCGAGCCGGTCGGCCGGTACCGGTCCGCTGGGGGCCACCACGGAGATCCGGTCGCCCGGGCTGAGCCGGCGCGACCGGATCAGCGCGGGCACGGGGACGCCGACGACATCGGCGACCCGTCGCAGCCGTTCGGTCATGAGGTCGGCTCCTGCCCGGTCATGTGGTCAGCTCCAGCACCGGCACCCCGGCTGGGGTGAAGCCAAACACCTGGCCGTAGAGCGACAGTTCGGCCTCCAGGCAGGTCACCATGGTGTCGAGCAGGCGGAAGCCGTGGCTCTCGCCGGCGAAGGCGCGGTACGCGTGCGGGATGCCGCGCCCGGCGACGGCGGCGAGGAACCGCTCGCACTGCACCGGCGGGCAGATCACGTCGTCGAGCCCCTGGAGCAGCAGGAACGGCACCCCGATCCGGTCGCTGCGGTTGATCGGCGAGCGGTCGCGGTAGCGCTCGGGCACCTCGTCGACCGGTCCGACCAGCGACTCCAGGTACTGCGACTCAAAGTCATGGGTCTCACCGCCCTGCTTCGACCAGCCGAGCAGGTCGAGGATCGGGTAGATCACCGTGCCGCAGGCGTAGGTGTCGGTGCTGGTCAGGGCCGCCGCGCTGGTCCAGCCACCGGCGCTGCCGCCCCGGATGGCGAGCCGGTCCGGATCGGCGGCACCCTCCGCGACCAGCCCCTGGGCGACCGCGGCGCAGTCCTCGACGTCGACCACGCCCCACTGCTCGCGCAGCCGGTTGCGGTACTCGCGGCCGTGGCCGGTGGAGCCGCCGTAGTTGACCTCGGCGACCCCGATGCCGCGCGAGGTGAAGTAGGCGATCTCCAGGTCGAGCACCATCGCCGCGCGGCTGGTCGGCCCGCCGTGCACCCAGATCGCGTACGGCGCGGGGCCGTCGGCGGTGATCTCCGGGTGACGCGGTGGGTAGACGTGGGCGTGCACCTCGCGGCCGTCGGGGCCGGTGAAGGTGCGGGCGACCGGTTCGGGGAGGTACGCGGGGTCGACCGTGTCGTGGTGCGCGTTGCCGATCACGCGGGTGCGGCCGACGGCGGTGTCGAGCTCGACCACCTCGTAGGAGGTGCGGCCGCTCGCGGCGATGCCGATCACCCGGCCGCCGGTGGCGGCGAGGGTCGGGTTCCACTCCGTCCACGGGCCGGGGGCGTCGATGACGTCGCCGGTGGCGGTGTCGAGCAGCCCGAGCCGGGGGGCGCCGACGCCGTGCAGCACCGCGATCAGGCCGTGCTCCAGCGGCTGGAACCAGCGCTGGCCGAGCTTCCACAGCGCCCCGGCGAACTCCTCCTCGCGCGGGCACAGGTTGACCGCGTCGCCGCCCACCGGGTCCACCCGGTGGATGTTCCACCAGCCGGTGCGGTCGGTGGCGGCGAGCAGGGTGCCGTCCGGCGCCCACTCGGCCTGCGAGACGGACTCCTCGGGGCCGCCGATCAGGGTGCGGGCCGGACCGAACACCCCGTCGGCGCCCACGTCGGCGATCCGCAGCTCGGTGCCGTCCCACGGCATGAGCGGGTGGTCCCAGGCGAGCCAGACCGCCCGCGCGCCGTCGGGCGACAGCCGCGGTCCGGTGACGAAGCGGTGGGCGTCGGCGGCCAGTTCGCGTACGGCGCCGCGGTCGTCGGCAGCCGAGCCGTCCAGCGGGACGGCCGCGGGCACCCGGCGCACGTCCGAGGGCCCCTCCCCGGTGAACTCCTCCAGCACGCCCCAGACCTCGCCGCGCTCCGGGCTGATCGTGAGGTCGGCCCAGCGCAGACCGCCGCCGACCGGCGAGACCGGGGTGAGCGGGCGCGGCTCGCTCTCCGGCTGGTCGGGGCGGAAGGCGTACAGCCGCTGGTCGAGGTGGTGCGCGAAGACGATCAGCGCCGAGCCGTCGAGGACCGCGCCCGCCCAGGGGGTGCCGCCGTACTCGATGACGCGGCTGCGGACGTTCCAGGGCGCGGGCAGCGGGCACTGCTCGGTGCCGTCGGGCAGGCGGCGGATCAGCGCGCGCCGGCCGCCCTCGGCGGGGCGGGGCGAGGTCCACCACACCTCGTCGCCGACGACGCCCACGAACTCCGGGCTGCCGTCGTGCGAGGCGGCGGTGGTGGCGTCGATCGGTGACGGCCAGGTGCCGTAGGCGACGGCCGTCCGGTCGGTGGTGGTCATCGGGTGCCCTCCCCGGTGGTGGCGGTCGCGGTGCCGGTGGTGTGCGCGGCGGGTGCGCCGGTGCGGCGCAGGAAGCGGTCCAGCACCTCGACCCCGAAGTGCAGCGCCTCGACCGGGACATGCTCGTCCACGCCGTGGAAGAGCGCGTTGTAGTCGAAGCCGGGCGGCAGCTTCAGCGGCGAGAAGCCGTAGCCGGCGATGCCGAGCCGGGAGAACTGCTTGGCGTCGGTGCCGCCGGACATGCAGAACGGCAGCACGTGGGCGCCCGGGTCGAAGTGCTCCAGGGACTCGCGCATCGCGGCGAAGGTGGGCGAGTCGACGGGCGCTTCGAGGGCGACCTCGCGGTGGTGGTACTCCCAGTCGACGTCCGGCCCGGTGAGCCGGTCCATGGTGGTGGTGAACTCCTCCTCGCCGCCGGGCAGCACGCGTCCGTCGATGTGGGCGGTGGCGGAGCCGGGGATGACGTTCACCTTGTAACCGGCCTGGAGCATCGTCGGGTTGGAGCTGTTGCGGACGGTCGAGCGGATGAAGGAGGCGGCCGGGCCGAGCTTGGTGAGCAGGGCGTCGATGCTGTCGGGGTCGGTCGCTCCGTCGCCGTCGGTGACGCGGTCGAGGTCGACGTCCACGCCCTGGAGCGCGGACAGTTCGGTGAGTGCGGCGCGCACGGTGTCGCTCAGCCGCAGCGGCCAGCGGTGGTCGCCGATCCGGGCGACGGCGGCGGCGAGCCGGCTGACGGCGTTGTCCGCGTTGACCTTCGAGCCGTGGCCGGCCCGGCCGCGCGCGGTGAGCTTGAGCCAGGCGGTGCCGCGCTCGCCGGCCGCGACCGGGTAGAGCCGCAGGCCGTCGCCCGCGTGGAAGGTGTAGGCGCCGGACTCGCTGATGCCCTCGGTGCAGCCCTCGAAGAGCTCGGGGTGCTTGTCGGCGAGGAACCCGGAGCCGTAGTCGGCGCTGTCCTCCTCGTCGGCGGTGAAGGCGAGCACGATGTCGCGGACCGGGCGGTGGCCCGCCCGGGCCCAGTTGCGGACGGTGGCGAGCACCATCGCGTCCATGTTCTTCATGTCGATGGCGCCGCGGCCCCAGACCACGCCGTCGCGGATCTCGCCGGAGAAGGGGTGCACGCTCCAGTCGGCGGCCTCGGCGGGCACCACGTCGAGGTGGCCGTGCACGAGGAGCGCGTCGGCGGACGGGTCGGTGCCGGGGATGCGCGCGACCACGTTGGCCCGGCCGGGGGCGGACTCCAGGATCTGCGGCTCGATGCCGGCGTCGGCGAGTTGCCGCGCGACGTATTCGGCTGCGGGGCGTTCGTTGCCGTCGCCACCACCGCGGTTGGTGGTGTCGATCCGGATCAGGTCGGAGGTGAAGCGGACCACCTCGTCGAGCGCCTGTGCGTCGACAAACTGCTCAGCCATACTGCTCCTCCACGGCCTGCGAAACGAGTGTGGTGACCGCCTTGAAGGCGCGGATTCCTTCGTACATGGTCGGCAGGGTGTAGGCCACCCGCCGCTCTCCGGTGCGCTCGACGCCGGGTACCACGGTGGCGGCCCCGGCCAGGTGGACCGCGTCGAACTCCAGCTCCACCGTGTACGGCCCGGCCTCGGCGGGTGCGTGCTTGACGGCGAGCGCGGCGGCCTGCTTGGCGGCGGACCGGATGTCGGCGGCGGTGCGCGCGGGCGGGCGGCACACCGCGGCGTACCGCGACACGTAGTCCTTGACGGCGACCGTGTGGGCCTCGGGGGCGTATCCCCGCGCGTCCAGCCCGGTCCGGTCGTCGCCGGTGACGAGCACCACCGGGACGCCGTACTCGGCGACGACCAGGGCGTTGAGCCGGCCCTCGCTGGCCGGCTCGCCGTTGACCCACACGCCGGTGATGGAGTTGGCGAGGTAGGTGTGGGCGAGGACGCCCTCGGTGCCGGCGCCGGTGTGGTACCCGACGAAGGCGATGCCGTCGACGTCGCCGTGCTGGACGCCCTCGACCATCGACAGGTCCTTGTGGCGGCCGGTGAGCATCTGGGCGCGCTCGTCCAGCTTCTCCAGCAGGAGGTTGCGCATGGACCAGTGCGCCTCGTTGACAAGGACCTCGTCGGCGCCGCCGTCGAAGAAGCCGGCGATCGCCGCGTTGACGTCGGACGTGAACATATGGCGGCAGCGCTGCCACTGCTCGCTGCCCGGCAGGACGTCGGCCGGCCACGTCACGCCGGTCGCGCCTTCCATGTCCGCCGAGATGAGGATCTTCGTCATGAGCGTCACGTTACGCGGCCCCGTGACGGCCGTGCCAGCCCCTCCTCCCCGCCTGTGGATAACTTCAATGGTCCAGACCTCTTGGGCGGGCCGGTCCGATCCCGCGGGCGGCCCCTCACCTCACCCCTTCCGGCCCGCGACCAGCCACTTCGACGGCACCGCCACCCGCTCCCCGGCCGCGTCGAACTCGACGGTCAGCAGGGGTTGTTCACCTTGCGCGAGTATGTCGAGGCCCGCGTCGGAGAAGTAGCCGGGCACCGCCGCGTCGGCCACCTCGCCCGGCGCGATGCCGTGCGAGAAGATCGCCCGGAGTTTCAGCGAAGGACCGGTCGGCGCCGCGGCGAGCGCGCCGAGCACCCCCTTCGCCGCCTCCGCCAGCTCCAGCGCGAAGACCCGGCCGCGCACGCCGGTCAGCTCGGCGATGCCCGCCACCAGTTCGGCCCGGTCCTGCGGCGGGCACTGGTGCAGCACGCCCCGCATGTACACGTTCGCGTCACCGGTCTCCGCGTGCAGCCGCCGCATCGCCTCGCGGTCGACGGCGTCCAGCACCTCGTAGCCCGCCGCGCCGTGCGGGTCCGCCCGCCGGGCCCTGGCCACCGCCTCCCGCGACAGGTCCGCGCCCACGACCCGGTCGTACCGGCCGGCGAGGAAGCGCGTCTGCGTGCCGTTGCCGCAGCCCAGGTCGACCAGTGGCAGCCCCGGGTCGAAGTACCCCTCGAAGTGCGGCAGATGCAGCGCCGACGCGAGCGCGGGCTCGACGTCCCAGAGCGCCCCGCCCACCTCGTCCGGCGCGTCCTTCCAGAAGCTCTCCCAGACCTGCTGGTACTCGCCGGTCACCTTCATGGGTACGCACCTCCGCCGTGGAACCGCCGCATGTCCTTGCCCGCTACCCCTGTTCACCCCCGCGCACGCCCGCGCGCGTGTAGCCGCCCCGCACCTTCTCCCCCTGCTCCCCCGCACACCCCGCAGGAGCCACCCGGCTCACAGGCCCCGCGGCAGGGCCAGCTCGCACCAGACCGTCTTCCCGTGCGCGGACCGGCTGGTGCCCCACTCGCGGGCCAGCCGGCTGACGATCCGCATGCCGCGCCCGCCCTCGTCCTCGGCGCCGGCGCTCAGCAGGACCGGCACCGCGTGGTCGTCGTCGCCGACCTCGCACAGCAGGGCACCCGCCCGCACCAGCCGCAGGCTCACCCGGTCGGTGCGCGCGTGGCGCAGCGCGTTGGTGACCAGCTCGTCGACCAGCAGCTCCGCGCTCTCGCCGATCGCGTCCAGACCCCAGCCGTGCAGCGCCGCCCGGACCAGGCCGCGGGCCCGGGCCGCCTCGCGCGGGTCGTTCGCCAGCTCCCAGGCCGCCACGTCGCCGCGCGGGATGCCGTTGAGCCGCGCCATCAGCAGCGCCACGTCGTCCTTGCGGCCGCCGCGCGGGTTCAGGGCGCGGATGATCGTGTCGCAGGCGTCGTCCATCGACGCGGCCGGGTGCGCGGCGCTCTCGCACAGCGCGGCGAGCCCGGCGCCGATGTCCTGCCCGCGCACCTCGACCAGGCCGTCGGTGCACAGCACCAGCCGGTCACCGGGCGCGACCGGCACCCGGACCGTCTCGAAGGCGACCCCGCCGACGCCCAACGGCGCGCCGGTGGGCACCTCCAGCAGCTCGCTGCGCCCGTCGGCGGCGCGCACCAGGACCGGCGGGATGTGCCCGGCGTTGCCGATCAGCAGGTCGGACTCGACCGGGTCGTAGACCGCGTAGAGGCAGGTGGCCAGGTACTGCTCGCCGAGCCGCTGGGCGAGGTCGTCGAGGTTGCGCAGCAGGTGCGCGGGCGGCATGTCGAGCCCGGCCATGGTCTGCACGGCGGTACGGAACTGGCCCATCATCGCGGCCGAGTTCAGGCCGTGCCCCATCACGTCGCCGACCACCAGGGCCAGCCGGGAGCCGGGCAGCTTGATGGTGTCGAACCAGTCGCCGCCGACCCGGCCGAGCCGGGTGCCCGGCAGGTAGCGGGTGGCCACGTCGCAGCCGGGCATGCGCGGCGCGATGTGCGGCAGCATGCTGTCCTGGAGGGTGTCGGCGACGTTCTCCTGGTAGGTGTACATCCGGGCGTTGTCGAGCACGAGCCCGGCGCGGGCGGCGAGTTCGGCGCCCGTGACACGGTCCATGTCGTCGAACGCGGGCCGCTCCCGGTGGCGCAGCAGGATCATGAAGCCGAGCACCACGTCGCGCGCCTTGAGCGGCACCACCAGCATCGAGCGGTGGTTGATCAGCGGGCTGATGTCGCGCTTGGGGAACTGCGCGGCGATCGAGTTGCCCATCTCCTCGCTGATCCGCGGCACCAGGACGGGCTCGCCGGTGGTCATGCAGCGGAAGAACGGGGTCTGCGCCGGGAACGGCATGGACTCGCCGACCGGCACCACGTCGTCCCAGCGGCCCGGCTCGTCGGTGTGCTCGACCGCGACGCGGTACCACATGGTGGTGACGTCGGGCGGACCGTCCGGGAAGCCCTCGCCGGCCAGTACCTGCTCGCGCAGGTAGGTGCCCGCGACGTCGGTGAAGCGCGGCACGACCGCCGCGCTGACCTCCTCGATGGTGCGGGCCAGGTCCAGGGAGCTGCCGATCCTGCGGCTGACCTCGTTGAGGAACTCCAGGTGCTCGCGGACCGCCGCGTACTCCAGGTCGGGCGCCAGGTCGTCGTCCGCGGCCGAGGGCCCCGTGCCGCCGGCCACTCCGACGACCGCCGATGCGCCGGCGTGCGCTCTTCGCTCCCCCACACCCGCGCCCACACCCGCGCCCGCGGCGCCGGCATCCGCGCCCGCTCCCGCTGCGGCGCCGGCATCCGCATCCGCGCCCGCATCCGCTCCGGCGCGGGCGGCCTCGGCGGCCCGCCGTCTTGCCTCGCGCTCGGCCCGGCGCGGCACGCCCCAGTCCGGGGTGACCGGCACCCGGTCCTGGCGGCTGACCTCCAGCACCGGATACCCCAGCTCCAGCACCTGGGCCACGATCCGGGCGCTGTCCAGCGGGTTCATGCTGGGCAGGATCTCCGGTAACCGCTTGGCGAGCTCGTCGGAGCCCGGGAACTCGGCGAACACCGAGTGCAGCGCGAAGCCCGGCGCGATCCGCTCGAAGACCTCGGCCGGCTCGGGGGCGTCCGACCCGGCCGCGGCGAGCGCCTCGGGGTCCACCACCCCGGCCTGCACGGCGTCCGCGGCGAGCACCAGCAGCCGCTCGGGCCCCGGGCCGACCAGCGGATACGCCCACCACAGCAGGTCCAGCGGCCGCGCGTCGTCCGCCCCGCCGCCCTCCTCAGCGAGCAGCACGCCCGCATCGCCGAGCGGCCCGCCCGCATCGCCGGCCACGCGGTGCGCCCGGTCGAAGACCCGGGCCCGCCCCGCGGTGGGATACGCGCCCTCGCCGGCCTGGACCGGCTCCGGGTCGTCCTCCACCCAGGCAGCGTCCAGAGCCCCGACCACGGGCAGCACGTCGACCGCCGGGCGGCCGACCGCCTCGTCCCTGGTGGGCCCGAACAGGCGCCTGGCCCCCGTGCTCCAGTGGGAGATCTCACCCGCGACGTCGACGACCACCACCGCGAGCGGCACCCGGCCGGAAATCACTGGCGGATTGCGGCGGTCCATGGTTCGTTGGGCTCCTTCCCGTGGCAGTCACGGGGTCATGCCCGGGCGCGCCTGAGCTTGTCCCCGGCACATGATCCGCGATGCCGATACCACGGTACGGCCGGACCGGACCAGCAGGGGAGGCAAAGCAGGAAACCGGCGTACGCCCGCACGGGAGCAACCGATCCGAGCGTGCTAGCGTCCAAACCCTGTGTTCGAACTCTTGTCACGGTGGAGTTCGTTCCCGCCGGACGGGACCCCGGCCGGGACACTCCGCACCCGCTACCGGAAGAGGCCACGTGACCACCTGGCAGCCCGCGCGCGTCGCTGTCGTCCGCGGACCGAGGGGCCTGCTGCGACGGGTCGATCTGCGCCACCCGGTGGTCATCGCCACACTGCTGGCCGCCGTACTGCACGCGGTGTGGGCGCTGTACCTGGCCAAGGACTCGGGCGACATGGCCGCCCAGTACGCGTGGACGGAGTTCATAAAGGCCCACCCCGCCGCGTCGTACAACCTGTCCTGGTACGGCGGCATGCACCCGGCCTCGTACAGCATCCTGTCGCCGTACATCATGGCCGCGCTCGGGGTGCGGATGACCGGGGTGATCGCCGGCACCCTCACCGCGACGTTCTCCGCGGCGCTGCTGATGCGGGCCCGGGTGAAGCGGCCGCTGGTGCCGGTGCTGTGGACGACGTTCGCTCTTTGGGGTGATGTCGTCTCGGGCCGGGTCACCTTCGCGCTGGGCATGCTCTTCGCGGTGGTCGCCACGATGGTGCTCTACCCCGTGGAGCGGGCCGCACGCGGCCGGTCGCCGCGGCTGGCGCTCGCCACGGTCATGGCGGCGTTCGCCACGATGTGCAGCCCGGTCGCCGGGCTCTTCCTGCTCGTGGTCGCCGCCGCGCTGTTCCTGACCGGCCGGCGCAAGGACGCGTACATACTGGCCGCCGCGCCGCCGCTGGTGGTCGGCGCCACCTCGCTGCTCTTCCCCTTCTACGGGGTGCAGCCCTTCAAGTGGTACTTCGCGATCATCCCGTTCGCGGTGTCGGTCGCGATCGCGCTCGCGGTGCCCAAGGCGTGGAAGGCCATCCACCTGGGCTCGTGGGTCTACGCGGCGGGCGTGGTGCTGACCTTCGTCATCCCCTCGCCGATCGGCAGCAACGTCGAACGGCTCGCGCTGCTGTACGGCGGCACGATACTGCTGATCGTCGCGATGGCGAGCACCTGGGGCACCAAGCGGACGCTGCTGCTGTGGCTGGCCTTCGCCGGGACCGCGTCCTGGCAGATCACGAAGCCGATAGTGGACCAGGTCACCACCTCCTCGGGGACCTCCTCCGTGCAGGCGTCCTCCCTGATCCACGAGTTGCGCACGCTGCGTGCCGACCGCGGCCGGGTCGAGGTGGTACCGCTGCGCTCGCACTGGGAGGCGTCCGGCCTGTCGCCGTACGTCAACCTCGCGCGCGGCTGGAACCGGCAGGCCGACGTGGAGCGCAACCCGCTCTTCTACGACGGGACCCTGACCCCCGACACCTACCGGGACTGGCTGCGCCGCTGGAGCGTCAACTACGTGGTGCTGCCCGCGGCCCAGCCGGACGGCGCGGGCGTCGCCGAGGCGAAGCTGGTGGCGGCGGGACAGCCCTGGATGACCGAGGTGTGGCACGACCCGGACTGGCAGGTGTATTCCGTGACGGGCGCGGACCCGATGGCGGACCCGCCGGCCGTGGTCGACCAGGCCGGCCCTGCCGATCTGACCGTCACGATGCCGAGCAGCGGGTCGGTGCTGCTGCGCATCCCGTGGTCGCCCGTGCTGGGGATCGAGGGGGCCGCCGACAACGACAGCGGGTGCCTCGCGCCCGACGGTGACTGGACGCGGCTGTACGCGCCCAAGGCCGGGACGTACAAGATCGGCGGGACCTACGCGCTGATCCGCGGGACGCAGTGCGACAAGGCGCAGATCCAGGACGGCACCGGCCGCAACCCCTCCTCCGGGGGAGGGTGACCCACCCACCCGGGCGGCCCGTCCTGTCGGCCCGTCCTGTCGGCCCAGGGACCGCCCCCGGTGGTTGATCGCAGAGGGGTACCCCCTCTGAACGCGTCGCCGCGCCCCTTGAGGGTCGGCGTCCTTCCGCGGAAGGAGCCGCACCTGTCTCAAGGGGCGCGGATGGCTGCGCGCTCGGCCGCATGCTCACAGCCGGTCCCTGGACCGACAGGACAGGGCGCTCGGGAGGGTCCGCTCGGGCCGCCCGCGGGGACTAGTCCGCGTGGCCCAGCTGGAGGTCGCGTTCCGTGCGGCCGCCCCCGGCGACCTGGAGCACCGTGGCCACCGGCGGGTACCCCGCCGCGATGACGGTGTACTCACCGGCCGCGAGGTCGACGAACCGGAAGTGGCCGTCGGGGCCGGTGGTGACGGAGTCGACGACGTTGCCGGCGGCGTCGAGGAGGGTGACGCGGGCGTCCTCCACCAGGCGGCCCCCGGGCGCGCGGACGATGCCGCGCAGGGAGGCGCCGCCGGCGAGTTCGACGTCCTGGCGGGTCTCGCGGGACGCCTGGACGGTGACGGGGAGGGCGGCCGGCCGGTAGGCGGGCGCGCTGGCCGCGAGGGTGTACTCCCCGGCGACGAGTTCGGTGAGCGCGTAGACGCCCTCGCGGCCGCTGCGGGAGGTGGCCACGACGTCGCCGCGTACGTCGGTGAGCGTGACGATCGCGTCCCGGACCGGGGTGCCGTCGGCGGTGTGGACGGTGCCGGCCAGCCGCCCGGCGCCGCCGAGCACGACGTCGAGTTCGACCGGGTGGTCGCCGACGGCGACGGTGACGGCCTGCGGCTGGTGCCCGCCGGCCGCGGCGATCAGGACGTAGCTGCCGGCGCCCGGGGTGCTCAGGGCGTAGCGGCCGTCCTCCGCGGTGGCGCCGCGGCCGACCTGGCGGCCGGAGCCGTCGATGAGGGTGAGGGCGGCGCGGCCCACGGAGGTGCCGTCGGAGTGCTGGACGGTGCCGCACACCGGGACGCCGCCCTGGCCGCGCCGGGCACCGGGCACCACCGAGTCGGGTGCGGGACCGCCGGGGGCGATCGTGGCGGTCACGGCGGCGGGGTTCGCGCCGTAGACGGGGTCGTGGCCGGACTCGTAGGGGGTTTCGTACCCGGGGTCGTAACCGGGGTCGTAACCGGGTTCGTACGCCGCCTGAGCGGCGGGGCCGTGCTGGGTCACCAGGGGTTTCTCCTTGAGCAGGAAGGTGATGAGGAAGCCGAGGACGAGGACCGGCACCAGGTAGAGGAAGATCCGCGGCATGGCGTCGGCGTACGCGTGTACGTATCCGTCGCGCAGGGACGCGGGCAGGGTGCGGACCAGTTGGGGGGTGACCGACTCGGGGTCGGGCAGTTTGACGCCGCGCGGGAGGTCGTTGGCGAGCTGGTGGCTGAGGCGGTTGGCGAACAGGGTGCCGAAGACCGCGGCGCCGACGGAGCCGCCGATCTGCCGGAAGTAGTTGTTGGCGCTGGTCGCGGAGCCGATGTCGGTGGGCTTCACCGAGTTCTGCACGGCGAGCACCAGGACCGGCAGGATCAAGCCGATGCCGAGGCCGAGCACCGCCATGTAGACGCTGTACTCGGGGCGCGCGGTGTGGGCGTCCAGCCGGGAGAGCAGATACATCCCGATCGCGGACAGGCCGCTGCCGACCAGTGGGAAGACCTTGTAGCGGCCGGTGCGGCTGATGAGCTGCCCGCTGCCGATGGAGGCGACCACGACGCCGAGCATCATCGGGAGCATCAGCAGCCCGGAGCCGGTGGCGCTGGCGCCGTCGACCATCTGGAGAAACGTCGGCAGGTAGCTGGCGGCGCCGAAGAGGGCGACGCCGACCACGGCGCCGATCAGCGCGGAGGTGTTGAACACCCCGTCGCGGAACAGCCGCAGCGGGATGACGGGTTCGGCGGCGAACCGCTCCACGAGGACGAAGAGCAGCACGCACACGACGGTGCCCCCGGCGAGCCCGAGGATCTCCTTGGAGCGCCAGCCGTAGGTGGAGCCGCCCCAGGTGGTCAGCAGCACCAGGCAGGTCGAGCCGGCCGCCAGCAGCAGGGCGCCGATCACGTCGAGCCGGGGCCGGGCGGTGGGTTTGGGCAGCTTGAGCACCAGGCTGATCACCACCAGGGTGACCAGGCCGAAGGGCACGTTGATGGAGAAGCACCAGCGCCAGGAGGCGTGGTCGGTGAAGAAGCCGCCCAGCAGCGGTCCCGCGACCGAGGCGACGCCGAACGCGGCGCCGATCAGGCCCATGTACCGGCCGCGTTCGCGGGGCGGCACGATGTCGGCCATGATCGCCTGCACGCCGATCATCAGCCCGCCGCCGCCGATGCCCTGGATCGCGCGGAAGGCGATCAGCTCGTTCATCGTCTGGGACCAGGCGGCGAGCGCCGAGCCGACCACGAAGGTCAGGATCGCGAACTGGAAGACGCTCTTGCGGCCGAAGAGGTCGCCGAGCTTCCCGTAGATCGGCAGGCCGATGGTGGAGGAGAGCAGGTAGGCGGTGACGACCCAGGACATCCGGTCCAGGCCGTGCAGTTCGCCGACGATCTTGGGCAGTGCGGTCGCCACGATCATCTGGTCGAGGGCGGCCAGCAGCAGGGCGAGCATCAGCCCGAGGAAGACCAGCCGCAGCCGGCGCGGGGTGAGGGTGCCCGGCTCCCCCTCGGGGCCGGTGGCGAGCACGTCGGGGGGCGGCTGCGCCGCACCGCCCGCCGTGCCGTCCACCGGCCCGGCCTCGCCCAGGACTTCGTCCGGGTGAGGTTCCCCCAGTCGCTCGATCAGCGTGCCGCCACTCACTGCCACTCCCCTCGTCACACCTGCTCCGCCACCGTCTCCCGCCATGAGGCGACAACGACGGACGGACCCGGCGAGTCTCAGGAAGTTGGCAAAACCACCCTTACTGGTGAATGCTCGCGAAACCGGGCGAGTATCGGGGGAGTTACTGCTCCACCTCGGCGGCGAGCTTGGCGAGCACCTCGTCGTGGATGGCGTTGAGGCCCTTGGGGGCGAACGTCCGCTCGAAGAAGCCGCCGACGCCCGTGGCGCCCTGCCAGGCGGTCGCGTTGACCACCTTGCTGCGGCCCTCGCCGGCCGGGGTGACGGTCCAAGTGGTCACCATCGAGGAGTTGCGGTCGGTCTCGACGAGCTGCCCGGCGGCGGGCGCGGTGACGTCGAAGAGGCACTCGCGCACGCGCTTGCTGGTCGCCTGGAGCTTCCAGTGCACGACGGTGCCGGCGCCCTCGCCGCCCTCTCGGACCTCGTACTCGCTGTACTGACCGGGCAGGACCCGGCCGCGGGTGCCGGCGTAGTCGGCCAGGGCGGCGAACACCCGCTCCGGCTCCGCCGCGACGATCCGCTCCGTGGTGGCCTCGACCAGCGCCATGACTTCTCCTCGGGTCCATGCCCCTGCGGGCATCGGGGTGCTTGGTGCGCGCACTTCCTCACGCGACACACCAGCCAACCACACTCGCTTATCGAATCTGTGTTCTATTGTGGGTAGCGGGCGGCCATCGGACCGCCCGTGGGGGCCGGACGACGGAAGGAGGGCACGATGCGCTGGGACGGGCTGAACGCCGAGGACTCCGCGGGTGCGCTCTTCGGGACCTCGGCGGTGACGACGCGGACCTTCGACACCCCTGGATTCCGCGGCATCACCTTCCACGAGGTGCGGGCCCGCTCGATCCTCAACCGGGTGCCCGGCACCTCGCGGATGAGGTTCGAGTGGACGCTCAACCCCTACCGCGGCTGCTCGCACGCCTGCGTCTACTGCTTCGCCCGCAAGACGCACAGCTACCTCGACCTGGACACCGGACTCGGCTTCGACTCGCAGATCGTGGTGAAGGTCAACGCGCCGGAGCTGCTGCGCCGCGAACTGGCCGCGCCGCGCTGGCAGGGCGAGCACATCGCCATGGGCACCAACGTGGACTGCTACCAGCGGGCCGAGGGCCGCTACCAGCTGATGCCCGGCATCCTCACCGCGCTGCGCGACCGGGCGAACCCGTTCTCGATCCTCACCAAGGGCTCGCTGATCCTGCGCGACCTCGAACTGGTGCGGCAGGCCGCGAGCGTCACCGATGTGTCCATAGCACTGTCGATCGGCTTCCTGGACGGGGAGTTGTGGCGCAGCGTGGAACCGGGCACGCCTTCCCCCGAGACGCGGCTGGCGGTCTGCCGCACCCTGAGCGAGAACGGCATACCCGTGGGGGTGCTGATGGCGCCGGTGCTGCCCTTCCTCAGCGACTCCCCCGCGCAGTTGCGCGCGACGGTCCGGGCGATCGCCGCGGCCGGCGCCACCTCCGTGACGCCCCTGGTGCTGCATCTGCGGCCGGGCGCGCGGGAGTGGTACACCGCGTGGCTCCGGCAGCACCACCCCCACCTGGTGCGGCGGTACGAAGCGCTCTACGCGGGCGGTTCGTACGCGCCGAAGTGGTACCAGCGGCGGATCACCCGGCAGGTGCACGAGTTCGCGGCGGAGTTCGGCTGCGGCCCGGCCCGGCTCGGGGCGATGCGCGGGCGGCCGGCGCCCGGGGAGGACGCCGAGGAGACGGTGGAGGGCGCCGCCGGAGCACCCGGCGCGGGGTCGGGGCCGGGGCGGGAGCCGGAGGGGGAGCCGGGGTCGGGTCCGGGTCCGGGTCCGGAGAACACCCAGCTCACCCTGTTGTGAACTGCCTAGAATGCGGGGCATGGTGCGGATCAGGACGATGACCGAGCCGGACGTGCCGGCCGTGTCGGCGATCCGGGTCCGCGGCTGGCAGCACGCGTACGCCGGGATGGTGCCGCAGAGCCACCTCGACGCGATGGACCCGGCCGACGACGCGGCGCGGCGACGGGAGTGGTTCGTACGCTCGGCGGGGCGGGTGCACAACCTGGTGGCCGAGGAGGCCGCCGCCGACGGCACCGCGCCCGTGATCGGCTGGGCCGCCTTCGGGCCGTACCGGGGCGAGGACACCGGCGCGACGACCGGGGAGTTGTACGCGCTGTACGTACGACCGGACCGGATCGGCACCGGCGCCGGCCGCGCGCTCACCGCGGAGGTGGTCCGCCGCTCGGCCGAACTCGGCCGCACCCGGCTGGCGTTGTGGGTCCTCACCGACAACGTGCGGGCCCGCCGCTTCTACGCCGCCGCCGGCTTCTCACCCGACGGCGCGACCATGACCGAGCTGTACGACGGCGTCCCGGTCGAGGAGACGCGCTACACCCGCTCGCTGCCGTAGGGCGAGCCCGAACCGGCGCAGCGCGCCCTACGGTTCGCCGCGGCCCGTAAGGCCGGTCGCGCCCCGCCTCCTTGCCGCGGCTTGCCTCCTTGCCGTGGCTTGCCCGGGCGGGTCGCCCACGGCCGCTCATCTGTCACGCACCGAAATCACCTGTGCAAAGGACTGGCGGCCAAGTTACCCGCGAGTTACCCTCGGAGGACACGCCAGGCGGCCGGTGAACCGACCGCTCGGCGGATGCCGTTGTCGGTTCGGCACTGTGCGGCGTGGCCCCGGGACAGGGTCCGCCGGCTCGCGCGGGCGCGCACACGCACCGCTTCTGCGGTCAGGCCCGCGACTCCACTCATCCCTCTGCCGTGCGCCCGCGCGCTGCGCGGCGCGGCTCTTGCCACTCCTGGAGTCACGCGATGGACCGTCCCTCCACTTCTTCCGCGACCGCATCGAACACGCCGACCGACTCGGCCGCCGAGTCCGCCCGGTCCACCCGGTCCGCGACCGAACCGCCGCTCCTCCCCTCCGTGGTGGCCGTGGTCGGCCTGGGCACCATGGGCACCGGCATCGCCGAAGTGCTGGCCTGCGCCGGCCACGAGGTAGTCGGCGTCGACATCGACGACGCCGCCGCCCACCGGGCCGTCACCGCCCTGGAGGCCCGCACCGCCCGCCAGGTCGAGCGCGGCCGGCTGACCCCGGCCGAGCGGGACGACGTGCTCGCACGCTTCCGCACCTTCCCCGAACTGCGGGCGGTCGCCGCGGCCGACCTGGTGATCGAGGTCGTCTCCGAGCGGTACGACGTCAAGCGCGAGGTGTTCACCGCGCTGGACCGTATCGCCAAGCCGGAGGCGATCCTCGCCACCGGCACCAACGCGCTGTCGGTGACCCGGCTGGCGGCGGAGACCGGGCGGCCCGACCGCGTGCTCGGCCTGCACTTCTTCGCTCCCGCGCAGGCGATGAAGCTGGTCGAGGTGGTCTCCACGGTGCTGACGGCGCCCGAGGCGACCCGCACAGTGACCGCGCTGGTGCGCAGCCTGGGCAAGGAGCCGGTGCCGGTCGGCGACCGCGCGGGCTTCATCGCGGACGGCCTGCTCTTCGGGTACCTGAACCAGGCGGCGGCGATGTACGAGGCGCGGTACGCCACCCGGGAGGACATCGACGCGGCGATGAGGCTCGGCTGCGGGCTGCCGATGGGCCCGCTGGCGCTGCTCGACCTGATCGGCGTGGACACCGCCACCACCGTGCTGGAGGCGATGTACGAGGCGAGCAGGGACCGGCTGCACGCACCCGCGCCGGTGCTGCGACAGCTCACGGCGGCGGGATTGCTGGGCCGCAAGTCGGGGCGCGGCTTCTACAGCTACGAATCCCCCGGCTCGGGCGCGGTCGTGCCGGACGCCGAGACGCCCCGCAAGCGCGGCGGGGGCGCGCGGGGCCGTACGGTCCACACGGTCGGCGTGGCCGGCTCCGGCACCATGGCCACCGGCATCGCGGAGGTCTTCGCGAAGGCCGGGTTCGAGGTGGCGCTGGCGGCCAGGACGCCGGAGAAGGCGGCGCGGGCGCTGGCCCGGCTGACGGCCTCCCTGGACCGTTCGGTGGCCAAGGGGCGGCTCACCGCGGAGCAGCGCGACGCGGCGGTGGCGCGGGTGACGCCGGCCGGGTCGTACGACGCCTTCGCGGACGCCGACCTGGTGGTCGAGGCGGTCGCGGAGGACCTGTACGTGAAGCAGGAGCTGTTCCGGGTGTTCGACAAGGTCTGCCGGCCGGGCGCGGTGCTGGCGACCACCACGTCCTCGCTGCCGGTGGTGGCGATCGCGCGGGCCACCGGGCGCCCGCAGGACGTGGTCGGCCTGCACTTCTTCAACCCGGCGCCGGCGATGAAGCTGGTCGAGGTGGTGCGGACCGTGCTGACCTCGGACGACGTGGTGGCGACCGCGCACGAGGTGAGCGGCGCGCTGCGCAAGCACCCGGTGGACTGCGGCGACCGGGCCGGCTTCATCGTCAACGCCCTGCTCTTCCCGTACCTGAACAACGCGGTGAAGATGGTCCAGGACCACTACGCGACCGTCGACGCGATCGACGCCGCGATGAAGCTGGGCGGCGGCTACCCGATGGGCCCGTTCGAACTCCTCGACGTGGTCGGCCTGGACGTCTCGCTGGCGATCGAGCAGGTCCTGCACGACGAGTTCCGCGACCCGGGCCTGGCCCCCGCCCCGCTCCTGGAACACCTGGTCTCAGCGGGCTGCCTCGGCCGCAAAACCGGCCGCGGCTTCCGTGAGTACGCCCGCTGAGCGGCGCGCCCCTCGGCTCGATGGCCACGGACGACGGCTCGGCGGCCGGAGGGCTCGCCGTCGATCATCGGCTGCCGCTCGTGTTACGTTCCCCGCATGCCGCAGCCTGTGAAGTCCGCCACCGACACCGCCAGCGGGCGCCGTGCGGCCGCTCAGCGCCACCGGGTACGGCAGGACCTCGCGTCGGCGGCCATGCGGCTGTTCGCGACGCAGGGGTACGAGGCCACGACCGTCGACGAGATCGCCGCGAGCGCCGGGGTGGCCCGGCGCACCTTCTTCCGGCACTTCCGGTCGAAGGAGGAGGCGATCTTCCCGGACCACGACGACACCCTGGTCCGGGTGCAGGCGGTGCTGGACTCCGCCGACCCGCACGAACACCCGCTGGACACGGTCTGCCGGGGCATCACCGAGGTGCTGCGGATGTACGCGAACGTGCCCGAGGTGTCGGTCGAGCGCTACCGGCTCACCCGCGAGGTGCCCACCCTGCGGGAGCGGGAGATCGCCTCGGTGGCCCGCTACGAGCGGCTGTTCACCCGCTACCTGCTGGGCCACTTCGACGAGGGCGCGCACCGCGACGGCGACGACGACCCGCTGCTCGCCGAGGTCGCCGCCTCCGCGGTGGTCGCCGCCCACAACCACGTGCTGCGGCGCTGGCTGCGGGCGGACGGCAAGGGCGACGTGGAGGCGCAGCTCGACCACGCCTTCGACGTGATCAAGGCGACGTTCGGCACCGGCATCGGGGCGGGGCGGATACCGTCCCGGGCCGGCACCGGCAGCGCCACGGCCGTCTCGCGGCAGGGCGAGGTGGTGGTCGCGGTGGCCCGTACGGACGCCTCCCCCGCGGAGATCCTGCGCAGCATCGAGGAGGCGCTGCGCAAGGCGTAGCGCCCGTCCGCCCCGTTCCCCCCGCTTCCCCTTCGCACATCGACCGCTGACACGGCCGCCCGGCGCCATCCGGGCGGCCGTTCGCATGCCGGGTGCCGGCGGATGCGGCGGGTGGCGTTCACGTTGCTCGTCTGTACCGCCGGGGTGACACTTGAGAGAAATTAGTGGCACGCAGTGTCTTTACGACTGGCACGCAGTGCCATACCGTATCCGTAGTCCGGGCACTGTCCCCCAGGCCCGGCCGGGAATCTCATCTGTTCGCCGAACCGACGACGGCACCTCCATCCCATCGACACCGCGTTCCCTGAACGAGCGTTGCCGCAGAGCGTGCGAACGCGCAGAACGCTTCGCCGGAGGCGAGTCACATGACGACGAGTTCCACGAAGGAAGTCCTGGACGCGATCCAGGCACCGGACGCCACCGCCGCCGACTTCGCGGCCCTGCCGCTGCCGGCGTCGTACCGCGCCGTCACCGTGCACAAGGACGAGGCGGAGATGTTCGCCGGTCTGGAGTCCCGCGACAAGGACCCGCGCACCTCGCTGCACCTGGACGAGGTGCCGGTGCCCGAACTCGGCCCGGGCGAGGCCCTGGTCGCGGTCATGGCCAGCTCGGTCAACTACAACTCGGTGTGGACCTCGATCTTCGAGCCGGTCCCCACCTTCGCCTTCCTGGAGCGCTACGGCCGCCTGTCGCCGCTGGCCGAGCGGCACGACCTGCCGTACCACGTGATCGGCTCCGACCTGTCGGGCGTGGTGCTGCGCACCGGGCCGGGCGTCAACAAGTGGCACCCCGGCGACCGGGTGGTGGCGCACTGCCTGAGCGTGGAGTTGGAGTCCGCCGACGGGCACAACGACACGATGCTCGACCCGGAGCAGCGGATCTGGGGCTTCGAGACCAACTTCGGCGGGCTGGCGGAGATCGCGCTGGTCAAGTCGAACCAGCTGATGCCCAAGCCCGCGCACCTCACCTGGGAGGAGGCCGCCGCGCCCGGGCTGGTCAACTCCACCGCCTACCGGCAGCTGGTCTCCCGCAACGGCGCCGACATGAAGCAGGGCGACAACGTGCTGATCTGGGGCGCGAGCGGCGGACTCGGGTCGTACGCCACGCAGTTCGCGCTGGCCGGCGGCGCCAACCCGGTCTGCGTGGTGAGCAGCCCGCAGAAGGCGGAGATCTGCCGGCGGATGGGGGCCGACGCGATCATCGACCGCTCGGCCGAGGGGTACCGGTTCTGGAAGGACGAGCACCACCAGGACCCGCGCGAGTGGAAACGATTCGGCGCCCGCATCCGGGAGTTGACCGGCGGCGAGGACGTGGACATCGTCTTCGAGCACCCCGGCCGCGAGACGTTCGGCGCGTCGGTCTACGTCACCCGCAAGGGCGGCACCATCGTCACCTGCGCCTCCACCAGCGGCTACACGCACGAGTACGACAACCGCTACCTGTGGATGAGCCTCAAGCGCATCGTCGGCTCGCACTTCGCCAACTACCGTGAGGCGTGGGAGGCCAACCGCCTGGTCGCCAAGGGCAAGATCCACCCCACCCTGTCGCGCACCTACAGCCTGGAGGAGACCGGCCAGGCCGCCTACGACGTGCACCGCAACCTGCACCAGGGCAAGGTCGGCGTTCTCGCGCTCTCCCCGCGCGAGGGCCTGGGCGTCACCGACCCCGAACTGCGCGAGCGCCACCTGCCTGCCATCAACCTGTTCCGGAACGCGTGAGGGCACCCATGACGGACGACCAGCACCCGCAGGGCAACCCTGTGAGGACGGCGCCCCCGGCGAGCGAGCCAAAGGCGGCGCCGGTGTCGAAAGAGACGAGCGACAAGCGAGGCACGAGCGCGGGAGCGAGGAACGTCGACACCGGGTCGAAGCCGCCGGAGGTGAGCGAGCACAGAAAAAGGCGGGACCGGCCGTGGTTGATGCGGACGTACGCCGGGCACTCGACCGCCGAGGCGTCCAACGCGCTGTACCGGCGGAACCTGGAGAAGGGGCAGACCGGGCTGTCGGTGGCGTTCGACCTGCCGACCCAGACCGGCTACGACCCCGACCACGTGCTGGCGCTCGGCGAGGTGGGCCGGGTGGGGGTGCCGGTCTCCCATCTGGGCGACATGCGGCGGCTGTTCCAGGACATCCCGCTGGAGCGCATGAACACCTCGATGACGATCAACGCCACCGCGATGTGGATGCTCGCGCTCCTCCAGGTGGTCGCCGAGGAGCAGGGCGCCGACATCACCACGCTGCAGGGCACCACGCAGAACGACATCGTCAAGGAGTACCTGTCCCGCGGCACCCACGTCTTCCCGCCCGGCCCCTCGCTGCGGCTGACCACGGACATGATCACGTACGCGGTCAACCACATCCCGAAGTGGAACCCGATCAACATCTGCAGCTACCACCTCCAGGAGGCCGGGGCCACCCCGGTCCAGGAGATCGCGTACGCGATGTCCACCGCGATCGCCGTGCTGGACGCGGTGTTCGCCTCCGGGCAGATCCCGCGGGAGCGGCACGGCGACGTGGTCGCGCGGATCTCCTTCTTCGTCAACGCGGGCGTGCGGTTCGTCGAGGAGATGTGCAAGATGCGCGCCTTCGGCCGGATCTGGGACACCGTCACCCGCGAGCGGTACGGCGTCCAGGACCCGAAGCAGCGCAGGTTCCGCTACGGCGTGCAGGTCAACTCGCTGGGCCTGACCGAGGCGCAGCCGGAGAACAACGTCCAGCGGATAGTGCTGGAGATGCTGGCCGTCACGCTGTCGAAGGACGCCCGCGCCCGCGCGGTCCAACTCCCGGCGTGGAACGAGGCGTTGGGCCTGCCCCGGCCCTGGGACCAGCAGTGGAGCCTGCGTATCCAGCAGGTGCTGGCGCACGAGAGCGACCTGCTGGAGTACGACGACATCTTCGCCGGCAGCCATGTGATCGAGGCGAAGGTCGCCGAACTGGTCGAGCAGGCCGGCGCGGAGATGGCGCACATCGCCGAACTGGGCGGGGTGATGGACGCGGTGGAGTCCGGCTACCTCAAGTCGGAACTGGTGGCCGCGCACGCCGAGCGGCGGGCCAGGATCGAGTCCGGCGAGGAGAAGATCGTCGGCGTCAACGTCTACGAGTCCACGGAGCCCAACCCGCTCACCGCGGACCTGGACCGGGCGATCATGACGGTGGACCCGGCCGGCGAGGCCCGCGTGGTGGCGGCGCTGCACGACTGGCGGATCGCCCGCGACCAGCCGCGGGCCGACAAGGCGCTCGCCGAGCTGCGGGCCGCCGCCGCCGGCGCCGAGAACCTGATGTCCGCCACCTTGGAGTGCGCGCGGGCCGGGGTGACCACCGGCGAGTGGTCGTCGGCGCTGCGCGACGTGTTCGGCGAGTTCCGCGCGCCGACCGGGGTGAGCGGCGCGCCGGTCGCGGTCACCGCCGACGCCGGCAGCGAACTGGCCGACGTGCGGCGGAAGGTGGCGCGGACCGCGGCGGAGCTGGGCGACGGGCGGCTGCGGCTGCTGGTCGGCAAGCCGGGCCTGGACGGGCACTCCAACGGCGCCGAGCAGATCGCGGTACGCGCTCGCGACGCCGGCTTCGAGGTGGTCTACCAGGGGATCAGGCTGACCCCCGAGCAGATCGTCTCCGCGGCGGTCGCCGAGGACGTGCACTGCGTGGGTCTGTCGATCCTGTCCGGGTCGCACGCGGCGCTGGTGCCGGACGTGCTCGCGCGGTTGCGGCGGGCCGGGGTGGACGACGTGCCGGTGGTGGTCGGCGGCATCATCCCGGCCGCGGACGCGGAGGAACTGCGCGCGGCCGGTGTGGCGGCCGTCTTCACGCCGAAGGACTTCGGTATCACCGTGATCATCGGCCGGATCGTGGACGAGATCCGGCGAGCGAACAAGCTGGAGGTATGACTGTGCAGTTCGGGCGCACCTACGAGGAGTTCGAGATCGGTGCGATCTACAAGCACTGGCCCGGCAAGACGGTCACCGAGTACGACGACCACCTCTTCTGCCTGCTCACCATGAACCACCACCCGCTCCACATGGACGCGAACTACGCGGAGCACACCACGGACTTCGGCCGCAACGTGGTGGTCGGCAACTACGTCTACTCGCTGCTGCTGGGCATGTCCGTGCCCGACGTGTCGGGGAAGGCGATCGCCAACCTGGAGGTCGCGTCGCTGCGGCACGTGGCGCCGACCTTCCACGGCGACACGATCTACGGCGAGACCACCGTGCTCGACAAGCGGCCGTCGAAGTCGAAGGACGACCGCGGCATCGTCGAGGTGGAGACCCGCGGCTACAAGCAGGACGGCACCCTGGTCTGCGTCTTCCGCCGCAAGGTGATGGTGCCGACCGCTTCGTACGTCAAGGAGCGCGGCGGCGAGCAGCCCGGCCGCCCCGAACCCGCAGCCGCCACGCCCGGCACCACGACCGCCACCACGACCGGCACCGACTCCCGGGGAGGGAAGTGACATGGCCGAGCGCCTCGCGCAGACCGATGGCCTGACCGACGTCCAGCAGGAGATCCTCGCCACCGTGCGCTCCTTCGTGGCCAAGGAGATCCTGCCCGTCGCGACCGAGCTGGAGCACCGCGACGAGTACCCGACCGAGATCGTCGCGGGCCTGAAGGACCTCGGCATCTTCGGCCTGATGATCCCCGAGGAGTACGGCGGGCTCGGCGAGTCGCTGCTGACGTACGCGCTCACCGTGGAGGAGATCGCCCGCGGCTGGATGAGCGTGTCCGGCATCATCAACACGCATTTCATCGTCGCCTACATGATCCAGCAGCACGGCACGCAGGAGCAGAAGGACTACTTCCTGCCGAAGATGGCGACCGGCGACGTACGCGGAGCGTTCTCGATGTCGGAGCCGGGGCTCGGCTCCGACGTGTCCGCGATCCGCACCAAGGCGGTCCGCGAGGGCGACGCGTACGTCATCAACGGGCAGAAGATGTGGCTCACCAACGGCGGCTCGGCGAACCTCGTGGCCGTGCTGTGCCGCACCGACGAGGGCCAGCCGCAGGACGCGCCGGCGCACCGGTCGATGACCACCTTCCTGATCGAGAAGGAACCCGGCTTCGGCCCGAACCCGAAGGTCTCCGGGCTCACCGTGCCCGGGAAGATCGAGAAGATGGGCTACAAGGGCGTCGACACCACCGAGCTGATCCTGGAGGACGTCCGCGTCCCGGCCGACCGCGTACTCGGCGGGGACAGCGGCCGCGGCTTCTACCAGATGATGGACGGCGTCGAGGTGGGCCGGGTGAATGTCGCCGCGCGCGGCTGCGGAGTCGCCCGCCGGGCCTTTGAGCTGGGCATTTCCTATGCGCAGCAGCGGCACACCTTCGGAAAGCCGATCGCCGAGCACCAGGCGATCCAGTTCAAGCTGGCCGAGATGGCCACCAAGGTCGAGGCCGCCCACCAGCTGATGGTGAACGCCGCCCGCAAGAAGGACTCCGGCGAGCGGAACGACCTGGAGGCGGGCATGGCCAAATACCTCGCCTCCGAGTACTGCAAAGAGGTCGTGGAGGACGCCTTCCGCATCCACGGCGGTTACGGCTTCTCCAAGGAATACGAGATCGAGCGGCTGTACCGCGAGGCGCCCATGCTGCTGATCGGCGAAGGGACCGCTGAGATCCAGAAAATGATCATCGGACGGCGGCTGTTGGAGGAGTACCGTGTCCAAGGCTGAATGTCCGCGTTCGCGGTGGTTTTCCTGAGATCAGGGTCACACTGCGTGAAGACCGGGGTCGCGGGAACCAGCCATCGACTCGCCCATCAGCTTGCCGAGTTGCCGGTGTCAGCCGATACCATCAATGAAAGCCGCCGTCCCCTGAAGCATTTCGCGGCACCCTCCGCTACGAAGGTCTTCCATGCCCCACAGCCAATCCTCTGCACCTCGCCGCCGGGTCGGCCTCGCGCGCGGAGCGTCGCCGTGGCTCCTCCCGACCGCGGCCACGGCGGCGGTCAGTCTGCTGCGTGCCCGCCGCTCCGGACGCTGGACGGCGGTGGCCGTCCCCGCCACCGTTCTCACGGCCGGCATGCTGTGGTTCTTCCGCGACCCCGAGCGGAAGATCACCGAGGGCGGGGTGGTCTCCCCCGCCGACGGCGTGGTCCAGAGCGTCATGCCGTGGAAGGACGGGCGCACCCGCGTCGCGATCTTCATGAGCCCGTTGAACGTCCACGTCAACCGCGCCCCGCTCAGCGGCACGGTCACCTCCGTCGAGCACGTCCCCGGCGGTTTCGTCCCGGCGTTCAACAAGGAGAGCGAGAACAACGAGCGGGTGGTCTGGCACTTCGACACCGAGATCGGTGACGTCGAGGTGATCCAGATCGCCGGCGCGGTGGCCCGGCGGATCGTGCCGTACGTGCCGCGCGGCTGCAAGGTCGAGCAGGGCGAGCGGATCGGGCTGATCCGGTTCGGCTCCCGGGTGGACGTCTACCTGCCGGAAGGCGTGGGCTCCGCGGTCGAGGTCGGCGAGACCATGACGGCTGGGGTGACGCGCCTTGACCGTGACTGAGCACGAGACACACGGCAGCTGGGTCAGCGAGATCGAGGAGCAGGACGACGACCTGCCCCTGTCGACACGGCTGTCGATCGCCGACGCGCTGACCCTCGGCAACGCGATCTGCGGCTTCATGGCCGTCTACTTCACCACCACCGGCGTGCTGGTGCCGCACCTGATGGGCAACGGCGACAGCGCGATGTCCAAGCACAGCGCGGCCAACGCGGTGACGCTGATGCTGATGGCGTCGGTCTTCGACCTCTTCGACGGGCTGGTCGCGCGCAAGCTGCGCAGCTCGGCGATGGGCGCGGAGCTGGACAACCTCTCGGACCTGATCAGCTTCGGGCTCGCGCCCGCGTACTTCGTCGTCGTGTGGGGCATCGTCTCCGACGACGCGCACGGCAAGGTGGCCGCCGCCGCGGCCGTCCTCGTCGTACTCGCGGTGGTGCTGCGGCTGGCCCGTTTCTCCTGCACCACGCTGCGGGACGGGGTCTTCCAGGGCATGCCCAGCCCCTTCGGGGCGATGACCGTGGTCTCCCTGGTCCTGCTGGAGCTGCCCTTCCTGCCCACGGTGATCGCGATCGTCGGGGTGGCCTGGCTGATGGTGAGCCGGGTCGAGTACCCCAAGCCGCGCGGACGGCTCGCGCTGATCACGTTCTGCTGGACGCTGGTCAGCATGGGGTGCCTCGCCGCGTGGACCCTGAACATTCCCGGTGGGCACCAGCTTCTGCAGGCGGGCTGCGCCCTCCAGTGTGTGGCCGCGGCCACGATTCCCGGGTTCGCGACGACCCGTCGGGTCAACACGATCCGGGCGAACCGTCGTGAGCGCGCTACCGCCCGGTAGGCGGTCCCCCCGGGTTTCCCCGTCCTGTCGGTTCCGGGACCACCGGTGAGTGGTGGGTCCTCGCGCCGTTCCCCGCGCCCCTTCGGCTACCCGCCGTCGGGGCCGCGGTGTTTCCCGGCCGCGGTGTTTTCCCGACCCCAGGCCGGTGGCCTGCTGAGCACGGCTCCCTCCGCCTCAAGCACGGAGGGAGCCGCAGCTGCTCACGGGTGGTCCCTGAACCGGCAGGACGGGGGCGGCCCGGGGGTTCGTTGCCCCGCTACCCCAGGAAATCCCGCGCGAGGGCGACGGCCGCCCGCTCAAGAAGCGGCCCCGCCTCAGCCATGGACCGCTGGACGTCGGGCTCCAGCTCGGCAAGTGCGTAGGCGCGGCTGATCCCCGCCCCCGCGAGCTCCGCGGGGGAAAGGGCGAGGCGGCCGCAGACCGCCACCACGGGCACGCCGGAGGCGTTCGCCGCCGCGGCGACCCCGACCGGGGCCTTGCCGTGCAGGGTCTGGGCGTCGAGGGACCCCTCCCCGGTGATGACGAGGTCGGCCTGGGCGAGGGCGGCGGCGAACCCGAGGACGTCGAGGAGGACGTCGATCCCGGGCCGGAAGGACGCGCGCAGCCCGACGAGGGCGCCGTAGCCGATCCCGCCGGCGGCGCCCGCTCCCGGGGCGTCGGCGGCGCTGAGCGCGGCACCCCCGAGGGTGGCGCCGAGTACGGCCGCGTACTGCCCGAGCGCACCGTCCAGCAGCGCCACGTCGTCCTCGGAGGCGCCCTTCTGCGGCCCGTAGACAGCCGCGGCGCCCTTGGGCCCGCGCAGCGGGTTGTCGACATCGCTGGCGAGCACGATCCCGGTGTCCGCCAGCCGCGGGTCCAGCGCGGACAGGTCGGCGGTGGCGAGCGACGCCAGCGCGGCGCCGCCGGGGGCGACGGGCACCCCCTCCGCGTCCAGCAGCCGCGCGCCGAGCGCACTGAGCATGCCCGCGCCGCCGTCGGTGGTGGCGCTGCCGCCGACCCCGAGCACGATCGTGCGGGCACCGTCGTCGAGCGCGGCCCGCAGCAGCTCACCGGTGCCGTAGGTGGTGGCGGTCAGCGGCGCGAAGACCCCGGGCGGCAGGTGCCGCAACCCGGACGCCTCGGCCATCTCGACCACCGCGGTGCCCTCGCGCAGCGCGTACGCGGCCTCGACCGGCTCGCCGAGCGGGCCGGTCACCCGGGCGGTACGGCGCTCGAACCCGGCGGCGACCGCCGCGTCCACGGTGCCGTCGCCCCCGTCGGCCACCGGAAGCGACGTGACGGTCACCTCGGGTGCGACCTGGTGCAGGCCGGCCGTGACACGGGCGGCCACCTCGACCGCGGTGAGCGAGCCCTTGAACTTGTCCGCGGCGACGAGCACATGCCCCGTCGGCCGTCGTACTGCATCGGACACGTGAATTCTCCTGATCCGAAACGGAACGTCGCGCCGCTCCGGACCTTATCCCACGTGCGGTGCGCGCCCCGTAGGTTGGTGCGCATGACCACCGACTACGCCACGTACATCGCCTCGCTGCCCAAGATCCTGGCGAGCGCGAACACCCTGTTCCGGTCGGCCGACGGCCGGGTCCTGCTCGTGGAGCCCAACTACCGGGACGACGGCACCTGGACGCTGCCGGGCGGCACCATCGAGTCGGACCAGGGCGAGAACCCGCGGCAGGGCGCCCGCCGGGAGACCCTGGAGGAGATCGGTCTCGACGTGCCGCCGGGCGCGCTGCTCGCGGTGGACTGGATCGGCGGGACCGCGCGGCCCCCGCTGGTGATCTACCTCTACGACGGCGGCGTGCTCGGCGAGCAGGAACTCGGCGCGATCCGGTTGCAGGAGGAGGAGTTGGACTCCTGGCGGCTGGTCGAGCCCGACGACCTGGAGCAGTACCTGTACGCGAACGGGGCGCGCCGCATCCGCGCCGGGCTGGCCGCGCTGGCGGCGGGCACCGGACCGGTCGAACTGGTCGACGGGGACCCGGCGGACGTGGGCGGCTCGTCCGCTCAGGCCGACTCGGCCACTCCAGCCGACTCGGCCGGCCCGGCCGACTCCGCGGGGAGTTGACCGCCGCGGCCGGTCACGCCTTGGGGATGTCGAAGAAGTAGGTGAGGCCGCCCGCGAGCCGGATGTCGCCCTTCAGCTTCAACTTGCGGGTGAAGAACAGGGTCGGCCCCGAGGCGTTGCCCGAGACCAGCTTCAGGAACTCCGGCGCGGCCATCGTGAGGCTCAACTGCGGTGTGCGGTCGGTGCGTTCGGTGACGACGGTGCAGGCGCCCCGGGCGATGTGCGTTTCGTAGACGTCGTCGCCGTCGCCCGGCTCGGTGCCGTTCTCGGTGATCCGCCAGCGGATCAGGGCGTCCCGGCCGCCCGCGGCCTCGGGCTTGAAGAGGGTGTGCATCCGCCCGAACACCTCGTCGAGCACCCGGCGGCGCTGCGGCCCGGCCATCAGCTCGGTGATCCGCCGGCCGGGCAGACCCTTCACGATGCGGGCGAACTCCCGGGGCTCGACCGACCCGAAGTCCAGTGCTTCCAGGTCGAGATCATCAAGTGCGGCCATGCGAACGCCTCTTCCTGTTCCTGACTTCGGAGTAACCTTACTCATGAGTAAGGTTAATGAACCGCTCTCCACGTGGCAAGGCTTCCCACCGAGACGGGACATCCGTGCCCCTTGCCCCTTAGGATTCCGCCCACGGGGGACGACGGCTTTCCGCTTCGCGGACGGCCCAGCTGGCATCGCTCCGACGGGAGTCGGGTCGGGCACGACCCCGGCACTCCCATTTCGAGCGACAGAAGGCGGAAAGTCCCATGGCGGAACGGCAGTTCCTCGGACACGGCACCAACACCGGTGCGGAGAAGTTCTGGTACGTCCTCGGCTGCATCTACTTCGGTGCCTACTACATGGCCAAGGTGCCGGTGAAGAAGGCGCTGAGCGAGTACGGCCTGGTCGAGATGACCGGCGCGGAGAAGTTCTGGTACGTCATCCTCTGCATACTCTTCGGCAGCGGCTACTTCCAGAAGGTCGTCATCAAGCGGGCGCTGTCCGAGGTCCGCGACCCCAACGGCGCGTTCCCGGCCGGCGGCCAGCCGGCGCAGCTCGGCTACCAGCAGCAGCCCAACTACCAGCAGCCGGCGCCCGGTTACGGCTACCCGCAGCAGCCCGGCGGTCAGCCCGGCCAGCAGCCCGGCCAGGGCTACGGCTACCCGACCGCCTGATCACACCGGTCACCCCGCAGGCGCGGCCCAGTGGGGGTCGCGGCCCAGCGCCGCCACGATGCGGTCCAGGGCCGCGGCCCCCTCGGGCGCCGCCACCCCGGGCGCGAACGCCGCGCCCTGCGCCGTCCGTTCGGCGCCGTCCGGCACCGCCAGCGCGATCCGCAGCGTGACGTCGAGCAGGTCCGCGTCGAACTCGGCCCGCGCACCGACGGACTTGGCCACGTCCCAGGCGTGCACGACGGTGTCCACGAGCTGGAAGCCGACCGCCACCTCGGCGCGCAGCGGCTCGGGCCGGACCTCGGGCAGCCACATCCGGCTGCCCGGCAGGTCCTCGATCGCCGCGAACGCGGCAACCACCTCGGTGCCGGACGCGGCGAAGACCTGCCCCGGGTCCTCCCCCGCCGCCACCGGGCGGTCCGCCCAGATCCCCATGTCCTCGCGCTCGCCGCGCGCCGCCGCCGCGAACCCGTGGTTCTGCCCGGTCATGTGCGCGAGCAGTCGCCCCAGGTCCCAGGAGCCGCAGGGCGTCGCCACCCCGAGCCCGTCCGCCGACACGCCACCGACCAGTGCCGACGCCACCTCGATCGCCGTACGGTGATACCCCCGAAGATCACTCATCCCGCCACCCTAGCCCCGCGGGAACGCCGCCGCGGGCTTTGTCAGGAGGCGGTGCGTTCGCCGACCGGGCGACGGCGCAGGCTCACCTGCCGAAGGGCCGGCGGCACGTCCGCCTGGTCGAGGGTGCCGACGTCGGTGCCCGCGTCCGGTGCCCAGCCTGGGGCGGTTCGGGGGTCGGCGGGAGAGACGTCCTCATCCAGGGACAGCCGGTCCCTGGCTGCGCCCGGCGTCCCGGTGCATGGTGGAGAGGTGGACAGAACCGAGCTGGCCGACTTCCTGCGCCGCTGCCGTACCCGGCTCGCCCCTGCCGACGTGGGGCTCTCCGAAGGCCCGCGGCGCCGCACCCCGGGGCTGCGCCGCGAGGAGGTGGCGCAGTTGGCGGGGATGTCCACGGACCACTACACGCGGCTGGAGCAGGCCAGGGGTTCGCACCCGTCCCGCCAGATGCTCGCCGCCGTCGCCCGCGCGCTGCGCCTGACCGGCGACGAACGGGACCACCTCTTCCATCTGGCCGGCGAGGAGCCCCCGCGCGGCAACCGGCCCGCCACGGAGCACGTCCGCCCCGGCCTGCTCCTGCTCCTCGACCGGCTGACCGACACCCCCGCCCAGGTGGTGAGCGACCGCGGCGACATCCTCGCGCAGAACCCGATGGCCAAGGCGCTGCACGGCGACGCGTCCGCCCGCCCCGAGGCCGAACGCAACATCATCTGGCGGTACTTCACCAATCCCGCCGCGCGGGACCTCATCCCGGCCGAGGACCGGGAGCGGGCCGCCCGCGTGTCGGTGGCGGACCTGCGCGCGACCTGCGCCCGCCGCCCGGACGACGCGCGGCTGGCCGGGCTCGTCCGCCGGCTGCGCGCCCGCAGCGAGGAGTTCGCGGCGCTGTGGGACGACCACCGCGTGGCGGTGCGCCGCAGCGACGTCAAACGCTTCCTCCATCCGGTGGTCGGCCTGCTGGAGCTGGACTGCGAGGTGCTGCTCAACCCTGACCACGACCAGCGGCTGATCGTCCACTCCGCCCGCCCGGGCAGCGAGTCGCACGAGCGGCTGGAGCTGCTGCGCGTGGTCGGGCTCCAGGAGCTGGCCCGCGGCTGAACCGCCCGTCGCCCGTGGCCGGGCCCGCGGTCGTGCCCGTGATCGTCACCGTGGCCGTACCGCCCCACCAGGCGCGTTGCCGTGCCCGCCGCACGCCAAACCGTTACGGTGAGTGAGTGAACGCGGCGCGGCGGGCGGGAGAAGGCAGGACCGGCGGGGGCGGCAGGCTCGACGCCGCGGAGCGGGCCCGGCGCATCCACCCGGCCAAGCGGGTGCTGCTGGGCACCGCAGGAGGCGTCCTGCTGCTCGTCGGGGTGGCGCTGCTGGTGCTGCCGGGTCCCGGGATGCTGCTGGTGCTCGCCGGGCTGGTGCTGCTCTCGCGGGCGATGCCCGCGGTGGCCCGGTTCGAGGAGCCGGTACGGGTCCGGGCGATGCAGGGCGTCGAGGCGAGCGTGGCCTCGCGATGGCGGATCGCGGGCACCGCGCTGGTCGGCCTCGGGCTGATCGGCGCCGGGGTCGTCTGGGGCGCGCGCCTGGTGTCCGGGCTGCCCTTCGGCGGCTGGTCGACCGGGTCCAGCCTGGTCCTCTCCGGCCTGGTGCTGCTCGGGCTGCTGGTGTGGAGCCACCGCCGGGTGCACGGCTCCTGACCGCGCGGCTCCTGACCTGCCCCGCTCCTGACCTGCCCGGCTCCTCACCTTCGGGGCCCGAACCGCGACGCGCCCGCCCGCGTGCCCGACCTACCGGCGGGCCGCCGCGCGCCGCAGGTGCCGCAGCACCGCCTTCGCCGCGTGGTGGCCGCTCATGCCGTGCACGCCCGGGCCGGGCGGGGTCGCGGCGGAGCAGAGGAAGACCCCGGGGCGTGGCGTGGCGTACGGGATCGCGGCGAGCCGGGGCCGCAACACCGTCTGCAGGCCGGAGAACGCGCCACAGGCGATGTCGCCCTCGACGTAGTTGGCGTTGCGGGCGGCGAGCCCGGCCGGGCCGGTCACCGCGCGGGCCAGCACCAGGTCCCGGAAGCCGGGCGCGAACCGTTCGATCTGCCGCTCGACGGCGTCGGTCGCGTCACCGTGCCAGCCGCGCGGGACATGGCCGTACGCCCAGAAGACGTGCTTGCCCTCCGGCGCCCGGGACGGGTCGACCACGGTGGGCTGGGAGGTGATGAGGAACGGCGTCTGCGGCGGGCGGCCGGTGACGGCGCGGTTGAGGGCGTCGCCGATCTCCGTGTACGTGGGGCCGATGTGCACGGTGCCGGCTTCCCTGGCGACCGGCGCGGTCCACGGCACGGGGCCGTCCAGCGCGTAGTCGATCTTGAAGACGGACGGCCCGTGGCGGTAGCCGCGGTAGACGTCGCCGAGCGCGGCGATCCGGGCCAGCGCGGTCGGCGAGGTGTCGAAGACGTAGGCGCGGGCGGGCGGGAGTTCGTCGAGCTTGCGCACGGTCACGCCGGTGGTGAGGACACCGCCGAGTTCGGTGAGGTGGGCGGCGAGCGCGTCGCTGATCGCCTGGGAGCCGCCGCGCGCCACCGGCCAGCCGCGTTCGTGCGCGGCGAGCGCGAACATCAGGGCCATCGCACCGGTGAGCGGCTCGCTGAGGCGGGCGATGGCGTGCCCGGCGAGACCCGCGAGCATCGCGCGGGCCTTCGCGTCGTGGAACCGGTACGCCAGCAGCCCGACCGGCGGCAGGCCGGTGAGGCCGAACCGGGCGAAACGGTAAGGGTCCTTGGGCAGCCCGGACCACGGCGGCCGGAAGAAGTCGGCGGCCATCGTCTCCCAGTGGCCGACGTACGGGGCGAGCAGCTTGCGGTAGACGGGGGCGTCGCGCGGCCCGAGCGAGGCCGCGGTCTCGCCGACCGTACGGGCCAGCACGGCCGCGGTGCCGTCGGGGAAGGGGTGCGCCATCGGCACCCGCGGCTGGAGCCACTCCAGGCCGTGCCGGGCCAGCGGCAGCGTACGGAAGACGGGCGAGCCGACGCCGAAGGGGTGGACGGCGGAGCAGGGGTCGTGACGGAAGCCGGGAAGCGTCAACTCCTCGGTGCGGGCGCCGCCGCCGACGGTGTCGGCCGCCTCGTAGACGTGCACGGACAGGCCCGCGCGGGCGAGTTCGACCGCGGCGGTCAGCCCGTTGGGGCCGGCGCCGACCACGACCGCGTCGGCCACCACCGCCCGGCTCACCGCGCGCCGCCTTCCCGGCCGGCGTCCGCGGAGTTCCCCGCGTTCCCGGCGTCCGCGGCGTCCTCGGTGAAGCCGACCCCCAGGGTGCGCACCACCCGCCGCGCCGTCGCCTCGTCCCGGGCCACCGTGAACGGCAGCCGGTTGCCCCCGGCCACGCGGAACGGCTCCCCGGTCGGCGTCAGGCTCGCGCCGCCCGCCTCCGAGACCAGCAGCAGCCCCGCCGAGTGGTCCCAGGGCGCCTCCCAGAAGAACGCCACCCCGTCCGCGATCCCCCGGGCCACCTCCAGATAGCCCAGCCCCGCGCTCGTGGTGCACGGCACCGTCTCGACGCCCGCGGCCTCCAGCCGCTCCAGCGCGGCGCGCTCCTCCTCGTCGCGGAAGACCGGGTTGGAGATCCATATCCGCAGCGGCTCGCGGGCGCCGGCGGTACGAAGCCGCTCGCCGTCGAGGTACGCGCCCCGGCCGCGTCCGGCGGTGGCGAACAGGCCGAGCAGCGGGGCGTACGTCCAGGAGGCCACCGGCAGGCCGCCGCGCACCAGGCTCACCAGCGTGGAGAACCCCTTGTCGCCGCGGACGAACGCCGAGGTGCCGTCGACCGGGTCGACCACCCACACCGGGGCGTCGCCGCGCAGCAGTTCCAGCCGGGACGGGTCCGCGGCGACCGCTTCCTCACCGACCACGACGGACCCGGGCAGCAGCGCGGGGAGCCGTTCGGTGAGGGCTTCCTCGGCGCGCCGGTCGGCAGTGGTGACCAGATCGTGCGGGCCGTGCTTCTCCACCACGTCCGCGGCCGTCAGTTGCCGCCAACGGGGGACGACTTCCGCCGCCACCACGTCCCTGACCGTCTCCTCGACAGCGGCGAGGAGCGCGTCATCGACCGCATCAGCATCGTTGGCCATGCGGCCATCCAACCAGACAACGGTGTCCCGCCGTGACGGTGCCGGTCTCGTCCCCGGCTGTCGCCCGGTGGTGGCTCGCGCGCGCCCGGGAACCGCGGCGAACCCCTGCGCCGGGTTACCGCAGCGCCGGAACGACGTGGGCACCGTAAGCGTCGATGACGGACTCCTTCGCGTCGTGCATGGCGTAGAGCGCGAACTGGTCGACGCCCAGGTCACGGAGTGCGGCGAGCTTGTCGAGGTGCGCCTCGGGGGGGCCGAGCACGCAGAAGCGGTCCACGATGTCGTCGGGCACGAACGCGGTGTCGGGGTTGCCGGTCCGCCCGTGGTGCGCGTAGTCGTAGCCCTGGCGCTGCTTGACGTAGGCGGTCAACTCGTCGGGCACGAGCGCGGAGTGCTCGCCGTAGCGGGCGACGAGATCGGCGACGTGGTTGCCGACCATCCCCCCGAACCACCGGCACTGCTCGCGGGCGTGCGCCAGGCCCTCCGCCGAACCGTCGGTGACATACGCCGGGGCGGCCACGCAGATGGTGATCGCGGCCGGATCGCGGCCGGCCCGCTCCGCGGCGGCGCGCACCGCCTTGACCATCTGCTCGGCGAGGTAGACGTCGGCGAGCTGGAGGATGAACCCGTCGGCCTTCTCCCCCGCCATGGCCAGCGCCTTCGGCCCGTAGGCGGCCATCCACACCGGCAGTTCGCCGCCCTCCACCCACGGCAGCCGCAGCGCGGTGCCGTCGACGGTGGCCTCGCGGCCCTCGGCGAGGTCGCGGATCACGGTGATCGCCTCGCCGAGCCGGGCGAGCGTGTTGGGCGGGCGGCCCGCCACCCGCATCGCGGAGTCGCCGCGCCCGATGCCGCACACCGTGCGGTTGCCGTACATCGAGTTGAGGGTGGCGAACGTGGACGCGGTCACCTCCCAGGTGCGGGTGCCGGGGTTGGTGACCATGGTGCCGACGGTGAGCCGGTCGGTGTGGTCGAGGATGCGGCTGTGGATGACGAACGGCTCCTGCCACAGCACGGCGGAGTCGAAGGTCCAGCCGTGGCTGAAGCCGTTGCGCTCGGCGCGGCGCATCAGGCCGACGACGTTCGACGCGGGCGGGTCGGTCTGCAGGACGAGTCCGAAGTCCATGGCGGCACCGCTCCTTCAACGTGGGGAGGCTCGCAGGGGGTCGGCGGGGTTCGGCGGGCGCCGAACGACGTCAGCCGAGGAACTGGGACGTCAGCCGAGGAACTGGCAGGTGCCGCGCGGCACGTACTGCCCGTGCCCGGCCCGCCCGACGTACGCGCCGTCCTGGATCACCGGCACCCCGCGGGACAGGACGGTCTGCGCCCGCCCGGTGATCCGGCGGCCCTCGTACGCGCTGTAGTCGACGTTCATGTGGTGGGTCTGCGCGGAGAGCACCTGGCCGGCGTGCGGGTCGTAGACCACCACGTCGGCGTCGGCGCCGGGCGCGAGGGTGCCCTTGCGGGGGTAGAGCCCGAACATCCGGGCCGGGGTGGCGCAGGCGATCTCGATCCAGCGGCGCCGGGTGAGGTGGCCGTCGAGGACGGCCTGGTGCAGCAGGTCCATCCGGTTCTCCACCCCGGGCAGGCCGTTGGGGATCTTGGAGAAGTCGCCGACGCCGATGTCCTTCTGCCCGGTGAAGCAGAACGGGCAGTGGTCGGTGGAGACCACCTGGAGGTCGTCGGTGCGCAGGCCCTGCCACAGCGCGGCCTGGTGCTCGCGCGGCCGCAGCGGGGTGCTGCACACGTACTTGCTGCCCTCGAAGCCGGGTTCGGCGAGGTTGTCGGTGGACAGGAACAGGTACTGCGGGCAGGTCTCACCGAAGACCGGCAGGCCCTGGTCGCGGGCCGTGATCAGCTCGGCCACCGCCTGCTGCGCGGAGACGTGCACCACGTACAGCGGCGCGCCGGCGACCCGGGCGAGCTGGATGGCGCGGTGGGTGGCCTCGGCCTCCAGCAGCGCGTGCCGGACCTCGCCGTGGTAGCGCGGGTCGGTCTTCCCCGCGGCGAGCGCCTGCTGGACCAGGACGTCGATGGCGATGCCGTTCTCGGCGTGCGTCATGATCAGGCCGCCGTTGGCCGCCGCGCGTTGCATCGCCCGCAGAATCCGGCCGTCGTCGCTGTAGAACACGCCCGGGTACGCCATGAAGAGCTTGAAGCTGGTGACGCCCTCCTCGACGAGGAGGTCCATCTCCTTGAGCACCGGCTCGTTGACGTCGGCGACGATCATGTGGAAGCCGTAGTCGATCGCGCACCGCGCGTCGGCCTTCGCGTGCCAGGCGTCGAGGCCGGCCCGCAGGCTGCCGCCGACCTGCTGGATGGCGAAGTCCACGATGGTGGTGGTGCCGCCCCACGCGGCGGCGCGGGTGCCGGTCTCGAAGGTGTCCGAGGCGACGGTGCCGCCGAACGGCATCTCCATGTGGGTGTGCGCGTCCACGCCGCCGGGGATGACGTAGCGGTCGGTGGCGTCGATGACGGTGTCGGCGGTCCAGCCGGCCGCGGTGTCGCTGTCGTGGGCGGCGAGCGCGGCGATCCGCCCGCCCTCGATCAGCACGTCGGCGTGGACCTCGTCGGCGGCGGTGATCACCAGGCCGCCGCGGATGAGGGTGCGGGTCACTGCGCGGCTCCTTCCTGCACCGGAGGCGCGGACTTCGCGGCTGCGGACGGCTGCGGCGGCGCGGACGGCTCCCGTCCCGCGGACGACCCCTGCGCGGACGACCCTTGCGCGGACTGCCGCTCCAGTTCGGCCTGCGCGGCGCTCAGGGCCGCGCTCAGGGCGTCGGCGCCCTGCTCCGCCTCGGCCACGGTGAGCGTCAGCGGCGGGGCGATCCGCAGCGCGTTGCCCGCCCGGCCGCCCTTGCCGATCAGCAGGCCGTGCTCGCGGGCGGCTTCGAGGACCAGCGACGCGGCGGCCGGCGACGGGACATCGGTGCCGGGTTCGACCAGTTCCACCCCGAGCATCAGACCGCGGCCGCGCACCTCGCGGACGATGGTGCTGCGCGCGGCGACCGCGTCCAGCCGGGACTTCAGCAGGCCGCCGACCCTGCGGGCGTTGCCCTGGAGGTCGTGGTCGAGCAGGTAGGCGAGGTTGGCGAGCGCTCCCGCGGTGGTGATCGGGCTGCCGCCGAAGGTGGAGATGGAGTTGGCGTCCAGGCAGTTCATCACCTCGGCGCGCGCCACCACACCGCCCATGGACAGGCCGTTGCCGATGCCCTTGGCGAAGGTGAGGATGTCCGGCGGACCGGCCTGGTCGTGCGCCTGCCAGCCCCAGAAGTGGTCGCCGGTACGGCCCCAGCCGGTCTGCACCTCGTCGGTGATCCACAGGATGCCGTGCCGGTCCAGCACCCGCTTGAACGCGGCCAGCAGACCGTCGGGACCGGAGGTGAACCCGCCGACGCCCTGCACCGGTTCGGCGATGAGCGCCGCGATCGTGCCGTTCGCCTGCCCGAGCAGGTCCTCCAGGTCCTCCACGCACGCGGCGGTGAACTCCGCGTCGGTCAGGTGCGCGTACGGGCCGCGGGCGCGGACCCCGCCGTGCACGTAGAGCGTCTGGAGCGGGGAGAGGCTGGTCGGGGACCAGGCGGAGTTGCCGGTGATGCCGATCGAGGTGAAGGACCGGCCGTGGTAGCTGTTGCGCAGCGCCAGCACCTGGTTGGAGCGGCGGTAGGTGGTGGCCAGCAGCAGCGCGGTGTCGTTGGCCTCGGTGCCGGAGGTGGTGAAGAACACCCGGGCGTCCGGGATGCCGGACAGGTGGGCGATCCGCTCGGCGAGTTCGACGGCCTGGCGGCTGAGGTAGAGCGTCGAGGTGTGCAGGATCTTCCCGGCCTGCTCGGTGACGGCGGCGGTCACCTCCGGCAGCGCGTGCGCGGTCATGGTGGTGAGGATGCCGCCGAAGAAGTCCAGGTAGCGGCGTCCCTCGGCGTCCCAGACGTGGCGGCCCTCGCCGTGCGTCAGCTCGATCGGCCGGGCGTAGTAGGTGGCCAGCCAGTCGGGGAGCACCGCCTGGTGGCGGGCGTACAGCGCGGCGTGCGCGCTCTGGGTCGCGGTGGCCATCTGCTCACGCCTCCGTCAGGTCGCCGTAGGCGTCCGGCCTGCGGTCTCGGTAGAACGCCCAGGTCTGGCGGACCTCGTCGATCAGGTCGAAGTCGAGGTCGCGGACGAGCAGTTCCTCCTTGCTGTCGGAGGCGGCGCCGTCCACGAGTTGGCCGCGCGGGTCCACGAAGTAGCTGGTGCCGTAGAAGTCGTTGTCCCCGTACGGCTCGGTGCCGACCCGGTTGATCGCCGCGATGAAGTACTCGTTGGCGACCGCCGCGGCGGGCTGCTCCAGCTGCCACAGGTACGCCGACAGGCCGCGGCTGGTGGCCGAGGGGTTGTAGACGAGCTGGGCGCCGGCCAGGCCCAGGGCGCGCCAGCCCTCGGGGAAGTGCCGGTCGTAGCAGATGTACACGCCGATCCGGCCGACGGCGGTGTCGAAGACCGGCCAGCCGAGGTTGCCGGGCTTGAAGTAGTACTTCTCCCAGAAGCCCTTGACCTGCGGGATGTGGTGCTTGCGGTACTTGCCGAGGTAGCTGCCGTCGGCGTCGATCACGGCGGCGGTGTTGTAGTAGAAGCCGGACTGCTCGACCTCGAAGACCGGCACCACCATGACCATCCCGGTCTCCTTGGCGAGCGCCTGCATCCGGCGCACCGTCGGGCCGTCCGGCACCGGTTCGGCCCACCGGTAGTGCTCGGCCTCCTGGACCTGGCAGAAGTAGGGGGCGTTGAACACCTCCTGGAACCCGATCACCTTCGCGCCCTGCGCGGCCGCGGCCCGCGCGTGCTCCTCGTGCTTGGCGATCATCGACTCGGTGTCACCGGTCCAGGTGGCCTGCACCAAGGCGGCCCTGACGACGTTGCTCATCCGCAGCTCCTCTGACGTGACGTCACGTCGGTTCTACGCCCGTAGATCCCAGCCGTCCGACGAACGTAAGTCCCGCGCTCCACTCTGGCAAGGCCCGTGCGGTTACCAGCCGACAACGGGCATGTTTCCTGCCCGCCCGACCCATACGGCGCATCCCGGTGGACCTCGTGCGGGTCCCTTGCGGGGGGCTGGGCCGGGTCCGCTCCTTGTGTCGTGTACCGGAATCGACAGCTACGAGGTGACGGCCTTGACCGCGAGGGCGGGCTGGGGACGGCCGTCGCCGGTGGAGGTGAGATTGCACATCAGCAGGACCAGGGCACCGCTCTGGACGACACAGTTCTGCGCCTCGCACGAATTGCGCAGCGACGGATACTGCTTCCCGGCATCGCATCCGGCACTGGCGATCGGCTGCCGCACCATGACAGCCGTCCTCCCGGTCGCCGGCACGTGCAGGAGGACGTACTCGCTGATGGCGGCGTTCTCCGCGATGGTGTAGAAACCACCGTCGCTCGCAGGCGCCATGTCCACCGGATCGAAGCCGGACAGCGGCCGGCCGGTGACCGGTTCCCTGCCCGCAACGTGCAGGTGGGACCGTTTCCCGTCGAGAGTGACGGCCACGATCGCCGGGTGGCGGTCGTACCTGACCGGTGGCGGCCGGAGCGGGATGCCGTGCGGGCCGCGTTCCGGGGGGATTTCCGGGGCGAGTTGAGGGTGCACCGCTGAGCAAGCCGCTCCTGGTCCATGTCCGGGAAGTCGCGCGGGACATGGAGCCGGTCGCCGGGAGCCGTACCGCCCACGGGCAACGGCCGGCTAGAGACGGAGTGCCGCGGAGATGTCGCGTTGGCAGGGGGCGGAGACGCGGGCGGCGGCGGCGAGGAGGGGGGTGGCGAGGGAGGGGCGGGTGCGGGTGACGGCGGCCGCGGTGGCTGCCGGGCGGGAGCGGGCGAAGGTCTCCAGGAGTTCGCCGGATTCGTCGGTGCGGCCGGCGTGGTGGAGGAGGTCGGCCACGACGGCGACGTCCTCGGGGCTGCGGGCGGCCGCTTGGTGGAGCAGGGTGCGGCAGTCGGGTCCGCGCCCGTCGGCGGCGAGCGCGGCGACGGCCTCGGCGAGCGGTTCCGGCGGGAGCGCGGCGATCTCCCAGAGCAGGGTGGCGACGTCGGCGCCGAGCCCGGTGCGCTCCAACTCCCTTACGACGTAGGGGATACGGTCGGCGGGCCCTTCGGCGGCGGCGCACAGGACGAGGTAGGCGGCGCCGCTCTCCCCGGCCCGCCGCAGCGCACCGAGCCTGGCCGCGCCGGCCTGCGCCTCCGCGGTCCAGCGCGGGTCGCGGGCAGGCGCGGCGGAGGGGGTGGCGGGTGCCTTGGGGGCTCCGGCGAAACGCGCCCCGCTGGGCGCGGGCCCGGCGGCGGGCGCGGACGGCGCCGGGAGTACGGCCTCGCCGACCGCGTCCGCGGTGGGTGCGCCGGCGAACCGCGCTCCGCGCGGCGCGGCCGACCTCACCCGGGCGGCCGTCGCGGGGGCCGGGGCGACGGGCGACCCGCTGGGCACCGCGGCACCGGAACCGGCGAACCGCGCTCCCGTGGGCCGCCGCACCGTCGGGGCCTCGGACCGCTCCGCCGCCCCCGCGTCGTCGGAGCCGGCCGCGCCGGTACCCCCACCGGTACCCGCACCCGCGGCTTCCCGCCCCAGCCGCGCCGCCCCCACCGCACCGGCCAGCCGCCCCCGCAACTCCTCGCAGCGCGCCGCCGCCCGCGAGAGGTCGTCCCGCGCCCAGGCGAGGCCGTTCGCCAGCCGGGCGCCGGCCGGGCCCGCGGTTTCGGCGCCCGCCTCCTCGTAGGCGCGCGCGGCCGCCCGCGCCCGCGCCGCCGCACCGTCACGGGCGCGGATCGCCGCGTCCAGCCGGCCGCGCAGCGCGTGGGACGCGCCGGGCGCCGAGTCCTCGGCGGCGGCCGCGGCCCGGTGCAGTGCGTACGCCCGGCCCACCTCGGCCGGATCGGCGTCGCCCGCACCGCCGTTGGCCGCGACGTCGCGCAGCACGGTACGGACCACGTCCCACGGCGGGAGTCGGCGCCCGCTGCCGTACGCGGCCGCGGCGTCCGGCTCGCGCTCGGCGAACACCCCGTACCAGCCGGGCTGCCGGCCGAGCGCCGCGAGCAACGACCGGAAGTAGTAAGTGAATTCGGCCGCCACCGCGCCCTCCACCCTCACGAGTCGGGCTCCGCTCCACCCGGCTTCCGTCCGGCATTGGACACCCGCTCCGTTACGGGGCTGCTACGGGGAGTTTTCCGCCCCGCTCCGCCCGGCCCGGGACCCGCTCCACCGGCCCGCTCCCTCCGTAAGCGACCGCTCTCGACCGCTCCCGCCCCGCGGCTGCCCGCTCCCGCGCGTCGCCGCCGGCCCCCGCGCGGGAGGAGCACACCCGCCACTCGACAGCCAAACTTGCAAGTCTTCCTGCTCATCTCCTACGGTGGAGGTCATGTCACAGGCCGAACGTCTCCGCACCGCGGACGAGCTGACCACGCTCGTCGCGCAGCTCTCGCGGCGCATGCGGACCGCCTCGGCCGGGGCGGAGATCACCCCGTCCCAGCAGTCGGTCATCAGCCGGCTCCACCGGGAGGGCCCGGCCACCACCGCCGCGCTGGCCCGCGGCGAACTCGTCCGGCCGCAATCGATGCGGGCGACGCTCACCGCGCTGGAGGAACGCGACCTCGTGGTGCGCGCCCCGCACCCGACCGACGGCCGCCAGGTCGTCTTCTCCCTCACCGACGAGGGCTCCCACCTGCTGCACACCGGCCGCCAGGCCCGCCGTGGCTGGCTCGCCGAAGCGATGGAGACGCACCTCAGCCCGGCCGAGGAGCGCGCGATGGCGGCGGCGATCCCGCTGCTTCGGCGCCTGGTGGAGTCGTGACCGGCGCCCCCACGCCCCGCACGGCCCCTCGAATACGCCCCGCCCTACGCCCGGCGGTCCGCCGATGAGCCGGTCGCTGGACGAACCCGTGGACGAGCCGCGCGAGGCGCCGCACGGGCGCAACTCCCCCGCCGCCGACCACCGCCCCAC
Source organism: Streptomyces sp. NPDC087270 (assembly GCF_044744625.1). Taxonomy (NCBI): domain Bacteria; kingdom Bacillati; phylum Actinomycetota; class Actinomycetes; order Kitasatosporales; family Streptomycetaceae; genus Streptomyces; species Streptomyces sp. NPDC087270. The sequence goes on along the minus strand of NZ_JBIUYR010000012.1, from coordinate 73,028 downwards.
CGGCGGTGCCGCCGCCGGCTCGGCCGGCACCACCGCCGGGTTCGGCCCCCGCCTGATCGTGCCGCTGATGCTCGGCGCGGTGCTCAACCCGATCAACTCCACCATGATCGCGACCACGTTGGTCGCGATCGGCGGCAGCTTCCACGTCGGCGCCGCCGACACGGCCTGGCTCGTGTCGAGCCTGTACCTGGCCAGCGCGGTGGCGCAGCCGACGATGGGACGGCTCGCGGACCGGCTCGGGCCCCGCCGGGTGTTCCTGACCGGGCTGCTGGTGGTCGCGGCGGCCGGGCTGGTGGGCACCGCGGCACCGTCGCTGGCGTGGCTGATCGTGTCCCGGGTGATGCTCGGCGTCGGCACCTCGGCGGCCTATCCGGCGGCGATGGCACTGCTGCGCGCCCACTCGCAGCGGATCGGCGTCCCGACCCCGCGCCCGGTGCTGGGGCTGCTGTCGCTGGCGGGCCTGTCCAGTGCCGCGGTCGGCCCGGTGCTGGGCGGGGTCCTCGCCGCGACCCTCGGCTGGCGCGCCGTCTTCGCGGTGAACCTCCCGCTCGCCCTGCTCGGCTTCGTCCTCGCCGCGCTCTGGCTGCCGCGCACGCCCCCGGCGAAGCCCGCGGCCGCGGCCGGGGCGGCTGCCGGGAACGCGCGGCCGAGCAGCCTCGACCCGGTCGGCATCGCCCTGTTCGCCGCGCTGCTCACCTCCCTGATGCTGTTCCTGATGCGGCTGGCCGCCCCGCCGTGGCCGCTGCTGCCGGTGGCCGCCGTGCTGGGCGGCGTGCTGGCCTGGTGGGAACTGCGCCGCCCCGCGCCGTTCCTCGACCTGCGCATGCTGGCGCGCAACCGTCCGCTGTCCCTGACGTATCTGCGGCACGGCATGACGTACCTGGTCGTGTACTGCGTGATGTACGGCTACGCGCAGTGGCTGGAGGACGCGCACGGCTACTCCTCGGCCACGGCCGGGCTGCTGATGCTGCCGATGTCGGTCGCCGCGATGGCCACGTCGCTGCTGGGCGCGCGGACGAAGGGGATCAGGGCACCGCTGATCACGGCCGCTGTGCTGCTGCTCGGCGGCAGCGGGCTGCTGCTGGCGGCCGGCCACACCACCCCGGCGGTCGCGCTGGGCGCGGCGGGCGCGCTGTTCGGCCTGCCGCAGGGCCTGACCTCCACCGCCAACCAGGCGGCGGTGTACGCGCAGGCGCCGTCCGGCGAGACCGGCAGCGCGGCCGGGCTGCAGCGCACCTCGCAGTACCTCGGCGCGATCACGGCCGCGAGCCTGATCGGCCTGTTCTACGGCCGGCGGGCGACCGACGCGGGGCTGCACGAGATGGCGCTGACCTCGGCCGGGCTCGGGGTCGTGGTCCTCGTGCTCACCGTGGCCGACCGTTCGCTGCGCGGGACCGGCCGGTGATCCCCGTCGCCCGCAGGCCCCGCGCGCGCCTTCCGCACGTGACGCCCGAGACGACAGCGGCGCCCGCACCCGTACGCCCGGCCGACCCGGCAGCCCCCGTACGCCCGCCGCCGCGCGTACCGCCCCGGCCGTACCGCCCCCTGACCATTGCCGTCATCGCAACACGCACCACCGACCCCGTGAGAGAGAGCATTCAGTCATGACCGCCACCACCCTCGACGCCCGCACCGCGCTCGTCGTCATCGACCTCCAGCAGGGCATCACCGGCCTGCCGACCGTCCACCCGTCCGCCGAGGTGATCGAGCGGGCCGCCCGTCTGGCCACCGCCTTCCGCGAGCGCGAGCTGCCCGTGGTCCTGGTGAACGTGACCGGCGTGGCGCCCGGCCGCAACGACGGCGGCCCCGGCGGCTCCGTCACCTTCCCCGACGGCTGGGCCGACCTGGTCAAGGAGCTGGACCAGCAGCCGAGCGACATCACCGTCAGCAAGCAGCAGTGGGGCGCCTTCTACGGCACCGGCCTCGACATGGAGCTGCGCCGGCGCGGGGTGACCCAGATCGTGCTGGTGGGCATCTCCACCAGCATCGGTGTGGAGTCCACCGCCCGGGATGCGTACGAGGCCGGCTACCACGTCACCATCGCCACGGACGCGGTGACCGACACCGACGCGGACGCGCACGCCAACTCCGTGCAGCGGATCTTCCCGCGGCTCGGCGAGACCGGCAGCACCGACGAGATCCTGGCGCTGCTGCCCGCTGCCGGGAACTGACCCGCACCGGGCCCTGATCCGGCCCGGAAACCGACGAGGGGGCGCCGCCCGCCGGCCCGCCTCGTCCCACGGCCGCCGCCGCGCCCGCCCGGGCCCGGCGGCGGCCGTGTGTCCGCGACCGTGTCCACGGCCGTACCCGCAGTCGTATCCGCGGCCATGTCCGCGGCCGTGTCCACAGTCGTATCCGCGCTCGCGCCCGCGGCTCCGAGGGGGGCGACGGTCCGGCTCGAACACCGCTACGATGCCGCGCCATGAGCGACGACGTGCGCACCCTCGTGCTGGCGCTGGCCGGGCTGGTCATCGGCGGCCTGCTCGGCTGGCTGGTCCGCGGCTACCTGTGGCACCGCAAACTGCACCGCAGGCAGCGCTTCTTCGGGCTGCCGAAGGACTCCGAGTGCCTGCTCGTGGTGCCGCGCGACCCGGGGGCGCGCGGCTGGAGCCTGGCCCGGCACGACGCCTTCGCGCTGCTGGAGCTGGCCGCGGTGATCAAGGAGTGCGGCGCGCACGCCGAAGTGCTGGCGCACGACACCGCCTGGCAGGGCTTCGGCGCCCGCACCGAGTTCTGCATCGGTGGGCCGGCGGCGAACTACCGGCTCGCCGCGCACCTGCGCTCGATGCTGCCCGGTGTGGAGATCGACACCGACCCGGCGCAGGGCCCGGACCAGGGCGCGATCACCGTGGCCGGGGAGACGTACCGGCTGGAGAAGGGCGCGGTGGAGTACGTCCTGCTGGCCCGGCTGGCGTCCGGCCGCGACACCGGCAACGACCGCCCGGTCTTCCTCGCCTCGGGCCAGCGCGGCATAGCCAACCAGGCCGCGACCCGCTACCTCGCCCGCCACCACCTGCGGCTGACCCGCAAGTACGGCCTGGACTCGACCTTCTGCCTGCTGCTGCGGGTGGTGAACTCGCAGGCGTACGGCTCCGACGTGGTGGAACTGGTCGCTGACGTCACGAAGGCGGCGGTCACCGCGCCGAAGCCGCCGAAGACCCTGACGGCCGGTTAGGGCCCGACCGGTACCGACCGGTCCCGACCGGTGCGGCCCGCCCCGGCCGTACGCGCTCCGCCGCGCGGCAACCGGTTCCGGGCCGCGGGCATGGGCTACTTCTTGTGGCTCGTGCTCTTGTGGCCCGTGCTCCTGTGCCCCGAGATCTCCGCGACCCAGGCGATGAAGTCACCGGGGTCGATGTTCGTGGCGTGGCCCTGGTCCCAGTAGTAGAGGTGGTTGACGTCGTCGCCCAGGTTGTCCAGGGCGGCGGCGAGGTTGGCGGAGACCGTGGGAGAGGTGTCGCTGTCGTTGGTGCCGACGCGAATCCACCAGTGCCTGGACCGGCCCGGGTTGTGCCTCTCGATGTGGTACATCGGGTTCATCAGGTCGAGCACCTCGGGAATGTCGCTGTCGAGGCGCTTGCCGGTGACACCGGTGGTGTCGTTCCTCAGCCCGTACTCCGTGAAGTGGCGGGACTCGGTGGTGCCCGCGCCGAACTCGTTGTTCTCTCCCGCGGACAGGTCGAAGGCGTCGAAGGCCGGTGCGGTCTTCTTCCGGGCGCCCACGTGCGTGAGGTAGTCGGCCCAGGTGAAGGTCGCCTTGCCGCCGGACCAGGTGATGAACGCGTTCGAGGCCAGATAGGCCGTGCGGTCGGAGTCCGACAGGGCCGAGAGATACCGCGTGGCCGACGGCTGGAGGTAGGTCTCCAGCAGGTACTGGTCGTAGTTGCGGGCCGTGAGCGGGCCGAAGCCCTTCAGACCGCGTACCTTGAGCGACGCCTGGTACTCGGCGAACCGGGACTGGAGCGCCCTGGACACGCCCTGGTCGACGACCTCGCCGGTGCCCTGCGTGACGTTGCCGCCCCAGATCCACTCGTACGCGCCGTCGGCGTGCTCGAGGTCGGTGATGGGGCACCACGTGCCGGTACCGAAGACCGCGTCGCTCGCCTCGGCCGCGCCCAGCTCCTTGAGGTACTTGTGGTAGATCGGGCTGTCCCCCGACGCGCCGAGCAGCGCGGACACGGCCCCGCCCGCGCTGGTCCCGGTGGAGATGATCCGCTCGGTGTCACCCGGGATACGGCCCTTGTTGAACTTCACGTACCGCACCGCGGCCTTCAGGTCCACGATAACGGCGGGGGCCGTGCCGTAGTAGGTGCCGTCGGATGTGGTGAGGCTGCGGCCGCGGGTGCCCGGCTCCACGGCGACGTAGCCCGCCGCGACGGCCAGCTTCGCGAGGTTGACCATCCCGTTGATGGCACCCGTGCCGCCGCCGGGGGCACCGCCGCCGGGCCCGCCCGTGCCGGAACCCGGAGGGGTGGGCGAGCCGCCGGGCCCGCCGCCCCCGGGCCCGCCGCCGAGGTCGCCCATCTCCATCACTGCCTGGCCCACGCCGACGGCGTCCGCCACGGTCGACGGCATGTAGGCGCCGACCACGTTGGCCAGCACGATGGGGGCGCGGGTGGCGTCGACGGCCTCGCCGTCGATCGCGACCGGAACGCTGACGACCAGGCTCTGGTGGGTGCCGTCGGACGGGTTGGTGACGTAGTCGCGGGGCTTGTAGAAGTGGTAGACGACCTCCTTGTCACCGTCGTCCGTGGTGATGGTCTCGGTCACCACCGTGTAGTCGTCCTTGTCGAAGACGAGGGCGTCCGGAGAACCCGAGGACTTCGGGTCGCCCGTATCCGAAGCCTGCGCGTTCACCGTCAGCCCGCCGACGGCCGCGACGCCCGCGGTCGCGCCGATCCCCATGACGATGGTCCTGCGATTCACTGCCCTGTCGCTCACTGTCGTCTTCTCCTCGTTCGTGGCACACGGCTGTCCGCTGCTGCGGCGGCTGCCGAGCGCGTCCGGGCGCACGTGGCACCCGGGCGTGCCCGGTGGTGGACCTGCGGCGGGCCGGAGCGGCCGGCACGGTCCGGCTCCGGTACGCAGGAGTGCGCACTGGACCGACGGCCCGCTTCCGCCGGTCGGGACCGTCCGTGGCGACGCCTCTTCAGGCCCGCCGCGTGGCGCTCCACTCGTTCTCGCGACGACGAACGTATTCAAGTGTCTTCAACATCGTCAACAATTTTGGCGCATTCATCGCTGACCCACAGGTTGGCCGGCGGCAGCCCCGGGCGACTCACCGGCCACGGTGGTCACGGAAAGGGGCGGCCGGAGCGACGCGGCGAACGGCCGGTGGCCGTCGCGAGTTCGGGCCCGCGCTCCCGTGCCGGCAGGTCAGGCGCAGGGCCGTGGCGGGGGCCGATGTCGCGCGCGGGCCGCTGCCGCGCCGGGAGGGGCGCTCAGTTGGCGAGGCCGATGACCATCCACATGATCCCGGCGCCGCCCACCGTGCAGACCAGCGTGGAGGTGGACGGGTGCGGGCTGTGGGCCTCCGGCAGGATGTCGGAGGTGGCCAGGTAGAGCAGGAACCCCGCGAAGAAGCCGAGGTAGAGGCCGAGCACCCCGGACGGGATGGTGAACGCGAGGGTGACCGCGGCGCCCACCACCGGGGCGAGCGCGTCGGCGGCCAGCAGCGTCTGGGCCCGGCGCCGGCCGTTCCCGTACAGCCGGGTGATCGTGTACGTGTTGAAGCCGTCGGCGAAGTCGTGCGCGACGACCGCGATGGCCACCACGATGCCGACGGTGTTGCCCGCCTGGAAGGCCGCGCCGATCGCGAAGCCGTCCATCACGCTGTGCCCGACCAGCGCGCCGGCCGCGGCGACGCCGATGCCCTTGACCGGGTCGTGCGCGTGGCCGTGGCCGTGGGTGTGCGAGGCGTACTCGCCTTCGTGGGCACGGTGGATGGCGACCGAGCGCTCCACGATGTGCAGGGCCAGGAACCCGGCCACGAACATCAGCAGCCCGGCGGGTACCCCGAAGACGTGGTGCGGCTGGTTCTCCAGCGCCTCGGGCAGCAGGTCGAACCCGACGACGCCGAGCATCAGCCCCGCGGCGAGGCCGAGGACGAGGTGGCGGCGGTCCCCGATGTGCTGTGCGACGACGCCGCCGACCAGGGTCATCACGAAGGCGCACGTGGCTATCAGGACCGGCATGCCGCAATGATCCAGGACGGCGTCCGCGCAGGCGAATCCGGGTGCCCCTCGCCGGGGAGCACCGCCGTGGGCGGGCGGTCAGCCGGCCTCGCGTCGGACGGCGTCGCGCTCGGCCCGCTCCGCCCGCTCCGCGCGCTCGGCCCGCTCGGTACGGGCGTCGGTGATGTCCAGGAAGACCCGGTCGGCGGCCGGCCAGCGCTCCCGGATGGAGTGCCGGATGCGCATGCTGACCTCCTCGACGCGTTCGCTGTCCATCCCGCCGACCAGGTCGATCCGCGCGGCGACCAGCGTGGAGTCCAGGCCGAGCCGCATCGTCAGCAGTTCCTCGACGGTGTCGACCTCCGGCTGCCGGGCGAGCAGTGCCTCGATCTCGTCGCGCAGCCCCGGGTCGGCGGCCACGCCGATGAGCTGGCGGTGCGCGGTCCGCGCGAGGCCGGTGGCCACGATCATCAGCAGCACGCCGATCGCCATCGACGCGGCCGCCTCCGCCGCGCCGTCGCCGGTGGCCATGTGCACGAGCATGCCGGTGGCGGCGAGCAGCACCCCGATCACGGCGGTGCCGTCCTCCGCGAGCACCGTGCGCAGCGCCGGGTCGTCGGTGCCCTCCTCGGACCGCCGGGCCTGGCGCGCGGCGCGCAGCAGCGAGCCGCCCTCGGCGAGCAGCGACACCAGCAGCACCGCCAGGCCCGCGAGGTAGCCGTCGCGGCTCTCGTTGCTGTGGTCGCCGAGCGCGTGGATGCCCTGGTAGAAGGAGAAGCAGCCGCCGAGCACGAAGATCCCGACCGCGGCGAGCAGCGACCAGAAGTAGCGCTCCTTGCCGTAGCCGAAGGGGTGCCGGCGGTCCGGGGCACGGCGGCTGCGGCGCAGCGAGGTGAGCAGGAAGACCTCGTTCAGGCTGTCGGCCACCGAGTGCGCGGCCTCCGACAGCAGCGCAGGGGAGGCCGCGAACAGTCCCGCGGCGGTCTTGGCGGCGGCGATCACCAGGTTCGCGCCGAGCGCGACCAGTACGGCGCCGCGGGTGCCCTCGTCACGTGACTGCCCTGCCATCCGCTCACTCCCCATCGGTCACTCTCGGTGGCCCCTCGTACAGCGCTCCGCTTTTCCCGCTCGCCACTCGTGTTCCCCCGCTGATCGCGGGCATCCGTCCCTTGAGGAGGTGCCGAAATGTCTCTTTCCGAGCAGCACATGGTCCAGCTCGCGCTCCCGGCCGGTTCGATCGGCCCCTTGGTGATCGGAATCTGCATCGTGATCGTCCTGATCGCGGCCGTGGTGTTCGGGATGCGGCGGGTGGGCCGCGGGCCCGCGGTGCCACGGGGCAGGCGGCCCCGGTCGGGCGCGTGGGAGACCCGTCAGGAGTACGACAGTGGTGCGCCGCCGGATCACGGGCCCGGTCACCAGGGTGACGGGCACCGCAGCCACGACGAGCGGCGGATCGAGCCCGACGAGATGCCGCGCGACGGGAGGCGGCGGCTCCCCCACGAGGTGCACGCCTCCGGCGTGCGCGGTGGACGCGTCCGCAGCCACACGCAGCGGCACGGCGGCCACAACGTGGACTAGTCCCTGCGGTGACCCGGGCGGGACCCGCCCGGGTGCCCCCGTCCTGCCCGTCCCGGGACCACCTGCCGGTGGGCGGGTGAGGTGCGTGGCCCTTCCGGCCGTGCCTTCACCCGCCCGCCGGTGGGTGGTTGCTCGCGCAGTTCCTCGCGCCCCTTGGGGTGGTTGCTCTCCGTCGCCAAAGTGCCGGTGGCGCTGTGGCTTGTCGCGCAGTTCCCCGCGCCCCTGAGTAGGTGCGGCTCCTTCCGCGGAAGGACGGCCACCCTCAAGGGGCGCGGGGAACTGCGCGCTCAGCCCCCCACCGGGAGGTGGTCCCTCGACCGAGGGGACCGGGGCACCCGGGGGGGTCAGTCGGCGAGGAGCTTGCGGGCGGCCGCGGTGATCGCGGGGGCGCTGACCCCTGCGGCGTCGAGCTGCTCATCGGGAGTCGCCGACCCCGGCATGGAGTGGACGGCGAGCCGCGTGAGCACCGGCATGGGATGCCCGTTCCCGAAGGACTCCAGGACGGCGTCGGCGAGGCCGCCCTCGGGGTGGTGGTCCTCGACGGTGACGAACCGCCCGGTCGCCTGCGCAGCAGCCCGCAGCGTCTGCACGTCGACCGGCTTGACGGAGTAGAGATCGATCACGCGCGCGCTGATCCCTTCGGCCGCCAGCTTGTCCGCGGCGCTGAGCGCCTCGTGCACGGTCACCCCCGCACCGATGAGCGTGACCTGGTCGTCGTCGCTCGCGCGCAGCACCTTGCTGCCGCCGATCGGGAAGGCGTCGTCGGGCCCGTAGATCACCGGGAAGTCGCCGCGGCTGGCCCGCAGGTAGGTGATGCCGCGCCGCTCGGCCATGGCCGTGACGAGCTGCACGGTCTGGTTCGCGTCGCACGGGTAGAGCACGGTGCTGCCGTGGATCGCGCGCAGCATCGCGATGTCCTCCAGGCCCATCTGGGACGGGCCGTCCTCACCGATGGCGACGCCCGCGTGGGTGCCGACCACGTTGAGGTCGGAGCGGGACACCGCGGCCATCCGCAGGAAGTCGTGCGCGCGGGTCAGGAACGCGGCGAACGTGGACGCGTACGGCGTCCAGCCGCACTTGCCGACGCCGACGGCCGCGCCGATCAGCTCCTGCTCGGCGATGTAGCACTCGATGTAGCGGTCGGCGTGGTCGGCGGCGAACATCTGCGCCTTGGTGGAGTCGCCGACCTCGCCGTCGAGGGTGACGATGTCGCCGCGCCGGTCCCCGAGGGCCGCGAGCGTCTCGCCGAACGCGGTGCGGGTGGCGACGCTGCCGCCCTTGTCGTACCGCGGCAGGGCGGCGTCCGGGTCGGGCGCCGTGCGCGGCGGCCGTACGACGTCGGGAGGTCCGGCGACCTGGACCCGCAGGTCACGGCGGCCGCCCAGCTCGCGGATCGCGGCTTCGGCGTCGGGCAGCGGCTTGCCGTGCTTGCCCTCCTGGTTCTCCACGGCGGCCACGCCCCGTCCCTTGCGGGTGCGGGCGATGATCGCGGTGGGGGCGCCGCGGTTGCCGCGGGCGGTCGCCATGGCCCGGTCGACGGCGTCGACGTCATGGCCGTCGACCTCCACGGTGTGCCAGCCGAACGCCCTGATCCGCCGGGCGTACGCCTCCAGGTCCCAGCCGTGCCGGGTGGGGCCGCGCTGGCCGAGCCGGTTCACGTCGATGATCAGGGTGAGGTTGTCGAGCCCTTCCATCCCGGCCTGCTCGAACGCCTCCCACACCGATCCCTCGGCCATCTCACTGTCGCCGCACAGCACCCAGGTGCGGTACGGCAGGTGGTCCAGCCGGGCGCCCGCCAGCGCCACGCCCACGCCGATCGGCAGGCCCTGGCCGAGCGAACCGGTGGCCACGTCGACCCACGGGATCTTCGGCGTCGGGTGGCCCTCCAGCCGGCTGCCGAGCTTGCGGAAGGTGAGCAGCTCGTCGTCGCTGATGGCGCCGGCCGCCTTGTACGCGGCGTACAGCAGGGGGGAGGCGTGGCCCTTGGACAGGATCAGGTGGTCGTTGCCGGGGTGCTCCGGATGGTCGAAGTCGTAGCGCAGGTGCCGGGCGAGCAGCACCGCGAAGATGTCCGCGGCGGACATCGAGGAGGTGGGGTGCCCGGAGCCGGCGGCATCCGCGGCCCGGACCGCGTCCACTCTGAGCTGCTGCCCGAGTTCGGCGATCTGCGCGTGGTCGAGCACGGTGTCCTGCGTGACGGTCGGGGGCATCAGGTTTCCCTTCTCGCGACGGTCCCCCTTCGTGCGGCTGCCCGGGCCCCTAGCACGTAAACGACTCCGCCGCAGTTGGGTGCGCCTTCGCCCCGCCGCCTGCCGGCGCGCCGGGCCCACCACCGACCGGTGGACCCTGAACCGGCAGGACAAGGCGACCGCGGGGTCAGGGGCACCCCAGCACGCGGTGGACGAGGGTGTCGCGCTCGGTCTGGGGGATCGCGGTCCAGCGCATTCCGCGAAGCGCACCCTCGAGCGCGAGCAGGGTGTGCGTGCAGGCGTCCTCCGGAAGCTCCGGACGGATCTTCTCGAAGGCGCGGCCCGAGCCGAGCCGGCGCAGTTCGCCCGCGTCGTCCACTCCGGCGCGGCGCAGCCGATCTGCGAGCACCGCTCCGATGTTCGGCAGTTGCTGAAGGGAGTCCACGTCGTGCCTCCGTACAAGCCGGTGGTGAAGGTGGTGTGAGGGAGCGTCAGGGACCGGTGAGGGCGTGTCCCGGGATGTCCGCTGGCGCCATCATGCACGCGCGGCGGTGCCCTTCCGGCCGATCGGCGGCTGACACGCCCGTGGTGGTCCCCCGCGCTGATGACCCCGGTCGGCCGCACGCCACACCGGGGGCTCCCTCACACCTCCAGGTCGACCACCACCGGGGCGTGGTCGGAGGCACCCTTGCCCTTGCGCTCCTCGCGGTCCACATACGCGTCGGAGACCGCCTTCGCGAACGGCTCGTTGCCGTACACGAGGTCGATCCGCATGCCGCGGTTCTTCGGGAAGGCGAGCTGGCGGTAGTCCCAGTACGTGTACGGGTGGTCGTACTTCAGCGGGCGGGGCACCACGTCGCTCAGGCCGGTGCCGCGCAGGGTGGCCAGCGCGGCGCGCTCGGCCGGCGTGACGTGGGTGGCGCCCTCGAACGCGGTGGTGTCCCACACGTCGGCGTCGGCCGGCGCCACGTTGTAGTCGCCGAGGACGGCGAAGGGGCGTTGCCCCGCCGCGTCCCCGGCGACGGCGGCGGTCAGCGCCTCGAACCAGCGCAGCTTGTAGGCGAAGTGCGGGTGGTCGACCTCCCGGCCGTTCGGCACGTAGACCGACCAGACGCGGACCGGGCCGCAGGTCGCGGCGAGCGCGCGGGGCTCCGCCACGTCCTCGTACCGCGGGCCGTCGGGCAGGCCGTGCACCACGTCGGCCAGGCCGACCCGGGAGATGACCGCCACGCCGTTCCACCGCCCGGTGGCCTCGACGGCGGCCTCGTAACCGATCGCGCGCAGCTCGTCGTGCGGGAACTGCTCGGCGGTGCACTTGGTCTCCTGGACGCACAGCACATCGGTGCCGCTGCTCTCCAGCCAGGCCAGCAGCCGGGGCAGCCGCGCGGTGATCGAGTTGACGTTCCAGGTCGCGATACGCATGTGCCCCAACCTAGCCGCTGGGTACGACAGCCCGCCCGCACCCTCAGACGGTGGCGGCCTCCCCCGGCGCCAGCCGCAGGTGGTCGGCCCCGCCGAGGTTGCCGATCTGCATGTCGTAGATCGGTCGGGCGAGGTCGGTGAGCAGCGCGTCGTGCACGTCGACCGACCTGCGCGGCTTCACCTCGCGGACGTAGTCGATCACCTCGGAGATCTTGTTCCACGGCGCCATCACGGGCAGCAGCAGCGTGTCCACGGCGTGGCCGGGCAGCGTCAGCGCGTCACCGGGGTGGAAGACGGCGCGGTCGATCAGGAACCCGATGTTGGTGATCCGCGGGATGTCCGGGTGGATCACCGCGTGCAGTTCGCCGTGCACCTGCACGTCGAACCCGGCCGCGGTGAACGTGTCGCCGTGCCCCACGGTGTGCACCCGGCCCGGGAACGCCGCGGACACCTTCTCCGCGACGCTCGCCAGCGTCCACAGCTCCGCCGCCGGGTTCGCCTCCAGCCCGGCCCGCAGCCGGTCCTCGCTGAAGTGGTCCATGTGCTCGTGTGTCACCAGGATCGCGTCCACCCCGGCCACCGAGTCCGGCTCGCTGAACGCCCCCGGGTCGATCACCAGCGTCCGCCCGTCCTGCTCCAGCCGCACGCACGCGTGAGATTTCTTGGTCAGCTCCATCCCCCCATCCTGCCTCGGAGGGATGCCTCGCCGCCCACCGCCACGGGTGACACCGGACGACCCGCGGATGTCCAGGGGCGCTGGGAGTACTCCCCCTGGCTCCGCCGGAGGGAGAACCGCGCGACGAACCGCCCACGAGCCGCGAGGCCCGGGCACATCCGCGACCAGGCACCCCGGGCGGTCCCGTCACCCCTTGCCCGTGGACGTCTCCTGCTCGATCACGGAGCGCGCCCTGTCCACGGCCGCCCGCGCCGCGGGCAACCCGCAGTAGACGGACGTCTGCATCAGGGTCTCCTCTATCTCGGTGGGGGTCAGCCCGCCCCGTAGCGCCGCCCGGGTGTGGTCCGCGAGCTCCTCCAGCTGGCCGAGCACCGTGAGCGCGGTGAGGGCGACGAAGTTCCGGGTGCGGCGGTCCAGCCCGGGGCGGGTCCACGTCTCGCCCCACGCCCAGCGGGTGGCGAACGTGTCGAACCCGCTCCCGAACGTCTTCGCCCGGGCGACCGCCGCGTCGACCTCGGCCTCGCCGATCATCTCCCGGCGGATGCGCATGCCCTCGGCGTACGCGTCGGGCCCGGGCGGCGCGGCGGCGGGCGCGGGGACGCGCGGCTGCACCGGCGGCGGCGCGGGCGCGTACGGGACCGTGCCGGACGTGCGGTCGGCCGCCCACGCGGTCTCGAAGTGCCGTACCAGGAGGGTGCCGACGGCGGCGGGTTCCTCGACGGGCGCGAGGTGCCCGGTGCCGGGCACGACGGCGAGCCGCGCGTCGGGGATGCCCGCGACCAGCAGCCGGGCGTCGGCCGGCGGCGTCTCGGTGTCGTCGGCGCCGGCCACCACCAGCGTGGGCACGGTGATGCTGCCGAGCTGGTCGCGGATGTCGAACCCGGCGAGCGCCTCGCAGGCGGCGATGTAGCAGGCGCTGTCGGTGGTCTTCACCATCTGCACGGCCCACTGGGTGATCGCCGGCTGGGTGGTCCGGAACGGCCCGGTGAACCAGCGCTCGGGGGTGTTGGCGGCGGTGCGGTCCAGGCCGTTGGCGCGGACCACCACGCCGCGCTGCCGCCAGGTGTCCGCGCTGCCGAACCGGGCCGCGGCCGACACCAGGGCGAGCGCGGCCAGCCGGTCGGGCCGCAGCAGGGCCAGCCGGGCCCCCACCGCCCCGCCCAGCTCGCAGCCGGCGTACCCGAAGCTGTCGACCTCCTCGTCGTCGAGGACGGCCAGCAGCCGCCGGGCGAGGTTGTCCACGGTCGAGGCGGGCTCGGCGGGCGCGCCGCCGTGCCCGGGCAGTTCGTACCGCAGGACCCGCCAGTGCGCGGTGAGTTGCGGCAGTTGCCGGTCCCACATGTGCCAGGTCGAGCCGAGCGCGGGTCCGAGGACCAGCACGGGGGCGTCGTCGGGGCCGTCGAAGCGGTACTGCAACGGGGGTTGCAGGTCGTCGCGTTCGTCGTCCGCGTCCGGGACAGTGCCACCGTCGTCGTCGGTCAGGCCGCCGACCCGGCCGCCGTACGGGGTGTACGTGGCCGCGCCGGCGTACGTGCCGAGCCGGTCGGCGGTCTCGTCGGTCACGTCGCTCATCGCCTCACGCTATCGAGTGAAGGGCAGGGCTCGGCAGGGGCCTCCCCCAAGGGCGGCACTCAGCCGCCCCCGAACCCGTGCTGGAAGTTGACGGTGGACACGACGTAGACCCGGGGGTGGTCCGGATTGGTCATGTCGACGGTGATGTTGTGGTCGGGTTTGTCGCCGGGGCGGTGCAGGCTGAGGCCCGCCCAGGTGCGGGGGATGGCGAAGTTCCAGCCGGCCGCCTTGGACTGGGCGGCCGTCATGGCCACCGCGCCGTTCCGCAGTGCGGCCCGGCTGGTGCCGATCTGGGCGAGGAAGGTGTCCAGGCCGCCGGCGGTGGTGACGAACTCGGCGTACAGCTCGCTGGTGTCCCAGGAGTTGGTCTCCAGGTTGCGGACGTAGCGCGAGCCGACCGGGACGGTCACCTGGTAGATCCGCTGCTGGAGCTGGGTCGGGTACACCTGGGTGAGCCGGCGGCCGGCCTGTTCGTGTATGGCGTCCTCGCCGCTGCCGCGGCTCTGCGCGGCGGACACCGCCACGTAGCCCATCGGCACGAGCACCAGCAGCGGCACCACGGTCCAGCGCACCCAGCGCGGCGGGTTGCGCGGCAGCCGCGGCGCGGCGGCGAACTCCGCCTCCGCTTCGGCGAGGTCGTCGACGGCGGCCGGTTCCGGGCCGCGGTGCTGCGATGTGGTCACGGTTGGGCTGCCTGCCGTCCGAGGGTGCGTCCGTACCGTTCGTAGCGCTCGACCCGGCGCCGGTTGGCCCGGCGGAAGCGGCGGGCGACCAGCCGCGCCAGGTCCGCGGCGCCCACCATGCCCGCCTCCGGGCCGAGTTCGGCCTTGGCGATGCGCGCCTCGGGCCGGTAGCCGCGGCCGGTCAGGGTGCGCCGGAAGGCGTCCCTGGCCGGGGCGATCAGCAGGTCGTCCGCGGCGCTGACCCCGCCGCCGATGACGAAGCAGGACGGGTCGAGGGCGGCGGCGAGGTTGGCGATGCCGACGCCGAGCCACTGCCCGATGTCCTGGAAGAGCTCCACGCACATCGGGTCGCCCTCGCGGGCCAGTTCGGTGATCAGCGGCCCGGTGATGTCGCGGATGTTGCCGCCGACCCGGTCGTTGATGCCGTACGCCACCGGGGAGTCGGCGGCGGCCATCTCGCGGGCCTCGCGGACCAGCGCGTTGCCGGAGCTGTACTGCTCCCAGCAGCCGCGGTTGCCGCAGGCGCAGCGGTGCCCGCCGGGCACCACCTGCATATGGCCGAACTCGCCGGCCACCCCGTAGCGGCCGCGCTTGACGTGGCCGTCCTCCAGGATCGCGCCGCCGATGCCGGTGCCGAGGGTGATCATCACCAGGTCGGCCTCGCCGCGGCCGGCGCCGAAGCGCCACTCCGCCCACGCCGCGGTGTTGGCGTCGTTGTCGACCATGACGGGCACCAGCAGCCGCTCGGAGAGCCGGTCGCGCAGCGGTTCGTCGCGCCAGGCCAGGTGCGGCGCGAACAGCACCCGGGAGCGCTCGGCGTCCACCCATCCGGCGGCACCGATGCCGACGGCGTGCACGTCGTGCCGCTCGGAGAGGTCGAGCACCAGTTCCACGATGGTGTCCTCGACCACCTTGGGGCTCTTGGACTTGTCGGGGGTCTCGGTGCGCAGCGTCTCCAGGATGACCCCGTCGGCGTCGACCACCCCCGCCATCACCTTGGTGCCCCCGATGTCGATGCCGACGGTGGGCACGCGGGGCGCGGTCAGGTGCGAGCGGCGCTCCCTGCGGTCGCGCATACCCACGCTCTGCCAGACCGTGGCGCGCGCTGCGCCGCCGCGGTAGACGCGTTCACGATTGGCACTCAAGCGGTGATCTCCGGGTCGGGTGGGTCGGTGCGGGGGGCGGACGGGGCGGACGGAGTGGACGGGGCGGACGGAGTGGACGGGGCGGACGGAGCAGCGGAAGCCGGTGCAGCGGAGGGGGTCGGCGCGGCGTCCTCCGCTATTGTGCCGGTTCTCCTGGACCGGCTCAGCTCGTGGGTCAGTTCGTCGAGCTCGCTGCCGCCGGCCATCTCCCGCGTCAGCTCGTCCAGCGTAATGTCCTCCTTCAGGTGGCTGCCGGACATCGCGCCACGCTTGAGAAGGACGAAACGATCACCGACCAGGTAGGCGTGGTGCGGGTTGTGCGTGATGAGCACCACACCCAGACCGGCGTCGCGGGCCGCGGCCACGTACTTCAGCACCATCCCGGACTGCTTCACGCCGAGCGCGGCGGTCGGTTCGTCCAGCACCAGCACCTTCGCGCCGAAGTGCACCGCCCGGGCGATCGCCACGCACTGGCGTTCGCCGCCCGACAGGGTGCCGATCGGCTGGTCCACGTCCCGCAGGTCGATGCCCATCCGCAGCAGCGCCTGGCGGGTGGTGGTGCGCATCAGGGCGGTGTCGAGGCGGCGCAGCGGCCCGCGGCCCCGGGTCGGCTCCGAGCCGAGGAAGAAGTTGCGCCACACCGGCATCAGCGGCACCACGGCGAGGTCCTGGTAGACCGTCGCGATTCCGCGGTCCAGCGCCTGCCGCGGCGAGCTGTGCCGGACCTGCTCGCCCTCGATCGCGTACGTGCCCGCGTCGTGCGGGTGCAGGCCCGCGATGATCTTGATGAGGGTGGACTTGCCGGCGCCGTTGTCGCCGAGCACGCAGGTGATCTCCCCGGTGTGCACCTCCAGGGACACCCCGCGCAGCGCCCGTACGTTCCCGTAGGACTTGCTGACGTCGGTGAGCGCCACCAGGGCGCCGGGCGCGCCGGCGGAGGGGCCGGGGGCCTTGTCGTCGTCGACCGTGATCACTTGCTCGCCTCCGCCCGCCTGCGTACCCACACGTTGAGCAGGGTGGCGAGCAGCAGCATCGCCCCCAGGAAGAACTGGAACCAGTCCGGGTTCCACTGCGCGTACACGATGCCCTTGCTGGCCATGCCGAAGATGAACGCGCCGACCGCCGAGCCGATCGCGCTGCCGTAGCCGCCGGTCATCAGGCAGCCGCCGATCACCGCGGCGATGATGTACAGGAACTCGTTGCCGACTCCCTCGCCGGACTGCACCACGTCGAACGAGAAGAGCAGGTGCTGGCCGGAGATCCAGGCGCAGAACGCGACCGCCACGTAGAGGCCGACCTTGGTACGGGCCACCGGCACGCCGACCGCGCGCGCCGCGTCCGCGTTGCCGCCGGCCGCGAAGATCCAGTTGCCCGCGCGGGTGCGCAGCAGCACCCAGGTGGCCACGGCCACCAGGCCCAGCCACCACAGGATGGTCACCTGGAGGTCGACCGAGCCGATCGTCCAGTGCGAGGCGAACAGGTCGCGGCAGGTCGGGAAGCCCTGCATGTCGCTGATCGACTTCGTCGCCACGGTGCCGCTGATCAGCTTGGTCAGGCCGAGGTTGAGGCCGGTGAGCATCAGGAACGTGCCGAGCGTGATGATGAAGCTCGGCAGCCTGGTGCGCACCAGCATGATGCCGTTGAACGCGCCCAGCGCCAGTGTGACCAGCAGGGACACCCCGACGCCGACCCAGGTGTTCGCGGTCATCTGGAAGCTGAACATCGACGAGATCAGCGCGGAGCTGGTCACCATCACGCCCGCGGACAGGTCGAACTCGCCGCCGATCATCAGCAGCGCCACCGGCACCGCCATGATGCCGATGGTGGACGACGCGTACAGCACGGTGCCCATGCTGGAGGCGCGCAGGAACGAGTCCGCGACGAACGAGAAGAACAGGAACACCGCGGCCGCGCCGACCACCGCGCCCAACTCCGGCCGCCCGAGCAGCCGTCGGGCCACCGACCTGGGCGCCAGCCGCTCGTCGCCGGCGCCTCCTACGACGTCCGGCGCGGCCGCGCGGGTGCCGGTCACCTGGTCCCCCGCTTCGTGTACGCCAGCAGCGCGTCCGCGTCGTCCTTGGTGACGATCTGCGGGCCGGTGAGCACCGGTTGGCCGCCGCCGAGGGTGTCCTTGTTGTAGCGGTACAGCCACAGCAGGTCCACCGCCTCGTAGCCCTGGAGGTAGGGCTGCTGGTCGACGGCGAAGCCGAGGGTGCCGTCCTTCAGCGAGGCGGCCACCTGGGCGTTGAGGTCGAACGTGTCGATCTCCGCCTTGGAGCCGGCCTGTTGCCTGGCCTTGGCGGCGGTCGCCGCGAAGGGCGCGCCCAGCGTCACCACGGAGTCGATCGACGGGTCCGCCTGGAGCTTGGCCTCGATCGCGGACTGCACGTCGGGCATGTTCGTGCCGTCTACGTAGAGTTTGTCCAGGGTGCCGTGGAAGTTCGCCTTCACCCCGGCGCAGCGCTGCTCCAGGCCGACGTTGCCCTGCTCGTGCAGCACGCACAGCGCGTGCTTGCGGCCGCGCGTGTTCAGCTCGTCGCCGACCGCGTTGCCCGCGACCGTCTCGTCCTGCCCGATGTGGGTCAGCGCGCCGAACTGCTTCGACTGCTCCGCACCGGAGTTGACGGTGATCACCGGGATGCCCGCCTTCACCGCCTTCGCGACCACCGCCTTCATCGCGTCCGGCTTGGCGAGCGTGACGATCAGGCCGTCCACGTGCTGGTCGATCGCGGCCTGCACCAACTGCGCCTGCTGGTCGCCCTGGTCGCTGTTGGAGTAGAGGAACTTGATGTTGTCCTTCTGGGCCGCCTGCTTAGCGCCGCTCTGCACGATGTCCCAGAACGTGTCGCCGGCACCGGAGTGCGTCACCATCGCGAACGTCCAGTGCGGGGTGTTCACCGCGGAGCCGTTCGCGGCGAGTTGTTTCGCCCGGTCCTCCGCGCGCTTGCCGCCGGTGGCGCTGCACCCGGCCAGGGCCGCCGCCGCGAGCGCCGCCGCGAGCAGCGCCCCGACCACCCGGCGTGTCCTTCGTTTCCCCCCGCGGTCGCCGCGGTCGCGTCCCGCCCTTGCCTCCGCCACGTGGCCCTGCCTTTCGCTACGTTCCCTGGTGCAGCCGGGATGAAAGTGCTGCGTGTGACCTTCCCGGCGGCCCAAGAATCCGTCAAGCCTCCGCGCACCCCGACCGCCGACCGGGCCCGGACCGGGCGCCGTTCACGCGGCGCGCGAGGGCGGCCCCGCGGGCGGACCAGGGCCGGCGGCGAGGACCGGGGCCGGTGGCACGCGGCTACGCCGGGACGCTCCGGCCGTACCACGCGAGGGTGTCGCGGAGCGTGGTCGGCAGCGGGCGGGGCCGTACCCCGAAGAACTCCTCGTAGGCCGAGGAGTCCATGATCTGCGCCTCGGTGTGCTGGTAGAACATCTCGGCGTACTCGGCCGCGAACACCTCGTCGAAGGGCCCGAACGGGCGGGCTTCGGGCAGCACCACGACGTCCAGCGGGCGCCCGGTCCGCTCGGTGAGGAAGTCGTGCACCTGCCGGGTGGTCCAGGCCGGGGCGGTCGGAAGGTGCCAGACCCGCCCGTCGGCGTCGTCGCCGGCCCGCTCGCCGAGGGTGGCGAGCCCGGCCGCGACCTCGCGGATGTCGGTGTAGCTGTGCGGCAGGTCGATGTCGCCCATGCCGACCACGGTCCCGCCGGTGAGAGCGCCGGGGAAGACCCCTCCGCCCAGCGAGGAGTTGAGCACCCCGGGCCCGACGAAGTCGGCGGAGCGGCCGATGGCGACCCGGGCCCGGCCGGCGCGGTGCGTGTCGAGGTAGACCGCGTCGAGTTCGGCCCGCATCCGGCCCTTGCGGCTGGTCGCGTTCCACGGCGTGTCCTCGGTCATCGGGACGCCGCCGGTGGGCCCGTACGGGTACAGGGTGTCGAGCACGACCAGCCGGGCGCCGACCGCCTCGACGGCGCCGAGCACGGCGCGCTGGATGCGCGGCATCACCTCGACCTGGAGGTGGTAGCCGACGTTCACGCAGTGGTAGACGACGGCCGCCCCCTGGACCGCCCGCAGGGCGCCGTCGGCCGTGGACACGTCGGCGGTCAGCCGCGTGACGCCCTGCGGGGTGTCGCCGCCGCCGGAGCGGTCGACGAGGCGTACGGAGTGGCCGCGGGCGGCGAGTTCGGCGGCGAGGGTGGTGCCGGCGGGACCGGCGCCGAGGACGACGTGCGGGCGGTGCTGCTGGTGCGCGGCCATGAGGGTTCTCCCCTGCGATCGGGTCCGGTGGGTTCGTGACGGCGATGCGCGACGCACTCCGCGATACGAACTCGCTTCTGTTAGAGACTGTAACTCTTGCGATAGGCAAACGCAATCTCGTTCGCGATGGGCACTTGCTAGAGTGAGAGGCAGTAACAGAACTGACGTCGCCGTCCCCGCGCCCCGCCCCCTTCACGAGGAGCCCCGAACCCGATGCCACCGCAGGCCGCCACCCCCGGACCCCGCGCCCGCTACCGGGAGCAGACCCGCGCCGAGATCAAGGCGGCCGCCCTCGCCCAGCTCGCCGAGGGCGGCACCGGGGCGCTCGCACTCGTGAAGATCGCCAAGGAGCTGGGGCTGTCCGGCCCGGCCCTTTACCGCTACTTCGCCGGCCGCGACGACCTCCTCGACGCCCTCATCTGCGACGCGTACGCCGACCTCGCCGGCGCCGTGGCCGACGCCGCCGCGACGTCCGCCGGTGCGACCCCGCGTTCCCTGCTGCGCGACCTCGTGCGCACCTTCCGCGGCTGGGCCGTCGCGCAGCCGCATCGCTACCTGCTGATCGGCGGCACCCCCGTGCCCGGCTACGAAGCCCCGCCGCAGACCCGCGAGCACGCCCGCGCCGTGCTCGGCCCCTTCGTCGCCCTGCTGGCCGGCTGCACCCCGCACCCCGCGCTCGGCCCGGTCGTCGCGGACCTGCGGGCCTGGGCCACGCGCGAACCCGGGGTCGAGCGGTGGCTGGAGACCTATCTGCCCGAGGCGTCCGCCGAGGCCGCCGCGGCCGGGCTGACCGGCGCCGTGCAGGTGTGGACCCAGGTGCACGGCACCGTCTCGCTGGAGGTCTCCGGGCTCTACAACGGCATGGGCCACGACCCGGCGGCCCTGCTCGACGCCCAGGTCGAACTCCTCGCGGACGCCCTCTCGCTGGCCTGAGCGCGGCGCCTTCGGACGTACGCCCCAGGTCCCGGGGCATCCTGTACCCGGGGAGGATGACGCCGGGGCACGCGGTACGGCATAACTGGAGCATGGACCAAGAGCGGGCCGCGGCCTACCTGGAGCACATCGGCGCCGAGCGGCCGGCGCGCCCCGACCTCGACGCGCTGCGCGCGCTGCACCTGGCCCACCTGCGCACGGTGCCGTTCGAGAACCTCTCGATCCACCGCGGCGAGGACATCGTGCTGGCGCCCGGCCCGCTGGTGGCGAAGGTCGTGGACCGCGGGCGCGGCGGCTTCTGCTACGAACTCAACGGCGCCTTCGCCGAGTTGCTGCGCGCGCTCGGTTACGAGGTGGAGCTGCTGACCTGCCGGTCCTTCGGCGACGGCGGCGAACTCGGCCCGCCCTTCGACCACATGGCGCTGCGGGTGCGCACGGAGGACGGCGCCGTGTGGCTGGCGGACGTCGGTTTCGGCCGGCACAGCCACTTCCCGCTGTCCTACGGCAGCCGGGCCGAACAGCCCGAACCCGGCGGCGTGTTCACGCTGCGCGAGGCGCCCGACGGCGACCTGGACGTGCTGCGCGACGACGAGCCGCAGTACCGCGTCGAGCAACGGCCACGGGGGCTCGGCGACTTCGCCGCCACCTGCTGGTGGCAGCGCACCTCGCCGCTGTCCCACTTCCGCACGTCCCTGGTGTGCTCCCGGCTCACCGCCGACGGGCGGGTCACCCTCAGCGGGCGCACCCTCGTACGCACCGCGGGCGGTTCCCGGCAGGAACGCGAACTGCCCGGACCCGCGGAGGTGTTGGCCGCCTACCGCGAGCACTTCGGCATCGCGCTGGACCGCGAACCCGTGCTGGTGGCTGCGCCGGCGGGGTAGCGGTCCGGTCCGCGCTGCCGCTGCCGCCCGGGCTCGACGCGGGTCGTACGGCCGCCCGCCGCTCGGCCGCACGGCCACTCTGCCGCGCGGGATCGCCTCAGACGTCCCAGGTGCGCCGCAACTCCGCGAAGAACGCGTGGAATCCGGGGAACGTCTTCTTCACGCAGCCCGGGTCGTCGAAGGTCGTGCCCGGGGTGCGCAGGCCCGCGACGGCGAAGCTCATCGCGATGCGGTGGTCGCCGTGGCAGGCGATCTCGACCGGTTTCGGGGTGCCCGGCGTGATCTCGATCCAGTCCCGGCCGGTGGCGACCTCGATGCCCTGCGCCCGCAGGTTCAGCGCGCACGCCTCCAGCCGGTCGCACTCCTTGACGCGGGTGTTGTAGACGTCCTCGATCCGGACCGGGCCGTCCGCGAACGGCGCGATGGCCGCGAGGGTGGGCATCGTGTCGGAGATGTCCCGCATGTTGACGGTCAGGCCGGACAGCCGCCCGGTCCCGGTCACCGTGGTGGCGTCCGCCGTGGTCTCGACCTCCGCGCCCATCCGGCGCAGCACCTCCACGAACCGCAGGTCGCCCTGGAGCGCGTCGCTGCCGAGCCCCGGCACGGTCGCGGTACGGCCGGACAGCGCGGCCGCGGCGAACACGTAGCTCGCGGTGGAGGCGTCCGGCTCGATCGGGTAGTCCTGCGCGCGGTAGCCGCCCGCGGGCACCACGAAGGTGTCGCCCTCGCGGGCCACTTCGACGCCGAAGCGGCGCATCATCGCGAGCGTGATCTCGACGTACGGCACCGACACGATGCCGGTCACCCTGATCCGCAGGCCCTCGGCGGTGAGCGGGCCGACCATCAGCAGCGCGGTCAGGAACTGCGAGGACAGGCTCGCGTCCAGGTCGATCGCGCCACCCTTGATGCCGTGCGCTTCCACCCGCAGCGGCAGGTGGCCGTCCTCCTCCTCGTGCACCAGGTCCACGCCGAGGCTGAGCAGCGCCTCGGTCAGCGGGGCGACCGGGCGGCGGCGCATCTGCGCGGAGGCGTCGAAGCGGAACGAGCCGTGGCCTGCGGCCGCCAGCGCGGGCAGGAAGCGGGAGGCGGTGGCCGCGTCGCGGGTGAAGACCTCCGCGTGGTCGGCCGCGGGGCCGGCCGGGCGGCCGGTGATCCGCCACTCACGGGCGGTGCGCCGCACCTCGTAGCCGAGCCGGGTCAGGCCCTCGGCGAAGCCTTCCGTGTCGTCGGAGAGCAGCGGGTCCCGGAGCACGGTGACTCCGTCGGCGGCGGCGGCGAGAAACAGCGCGCGAGCGGTCACGGACTTGGAGCCAGGAACAGCGAGAACGGTCACCCACGTGATTCTATGGGCGCGCCCCCGCCCGTCCTGCCCTCGGCTACGCGCCATCACGGTACCCGTCTCGCCGCCGCCCACCGGCCGGTGGCCTGCTGGTCGCGCAGTTCCCCGCGCCCCTGAGTACGTGCGGCTGCTCCGCAGCGCACAGCTCGCCGACGACGGCGAGCAACCCAAATCAGGGGCGCGAGGAACTGCGCGACAAACCACGACGCACCCGCAGACAAGCAACGCACCGCAAGGGGCACCCACCCAGGGGCGCGAGGAACTGCGCGACAAGCCACCACGCACCCGCGGACAAACAACGCACCACAAAGGGGCACCCACCCAGGGGCGCGGGGAACTGCGCGACAAGCAGGCCACCGGCCCGCGGACGGGACGGGGCAGCCACCCCGCAGGGGCCCGCGGACGGGACGGGGCAGCCACCCCGCAGGGGCCCGCCGGGAACGGCTCAACCCCCGGAGGGAACCGTGTCGGCGAGCCGCTCCAGGAGTTCGGTGAGCCGCTTGGTGACGGTGGCGCGGTCGCCGTCGGTGAGGGCGGAGCCCATGCCGACCGCGACCGCGCCGGCCGCGACCCAATCGGGCGCCGCGCTGACCGTTATGCCCCCGATCGGCAGGAACGCCGCCTGCGGAATGATCGCGCGGACGTCCACCACCCAGTCCGGGGTGTAGGCGGTGGCGGGGTAGAGGGTCAGCGCGTCGGCGCCGAGTTCCATCGCGCGGACCGCCTCGGTGGGGGTCGCGACGCCCGGGAAGACCGGAATTCCGTAGCGGTGCCCGGTGCGCAGCACCGCCTCGTCGAGGTTGGGCGACAGCAGGAAGCGCGCCCCGGCCTCGATCGCCATCCGCGCGGAGACCTCGTCGAGCACGGTGCCCGCGCCGACCACCGCGTCGTCGCCGACCTCGCGGACCAGCGTGGTGACGGCTTCCAGGGCGAACGGCGTGGTGAGGGAGATCTCCAACGTGGTCAGCCCGGCCGACAGCAACGTGTCCGCGGTGGCGGCGGCCTGGTCGTAGCTCTCGCTGCGGATGGTGGCGAATACCCGCTGGGCCAGTGCGGCCCGGGTGATCTCCCAGCGGTACACGGCAGTCGGTCCACCTTCCTGCGTGAGTGCCGCACGCGGATCGTGCGGCACTGCGGGATACACGTGATCCAGACGCTACCCGCCGGGCGGCGCCGCGATGGGTCACGGCGGGCCACCTGTCACCGCACCGTGACATGAGAGGAGCATGAGACCCGAGATGCGGGCGGTCGGAGCAGGGTCCAGGGCGCGCCCGGGCCGGGCCCGCTCAGCCGGCGTGCGTGGAGAACAGGCCCCCGGTCGGCCCCTGCTTGTCCCCGCCCTGCGCCTTCTTCAGCGCGTTGGCCAGACCTTCGATGGTCATGGACTGGAGGATGACCTGACCGTTGCCCTCCAGGGTCGCCAGCGACAGCCCCTCGCCACCGAAGACCGCGTTCATGATGCCCTGGCGGTTGAGCCCGCCGATCCGCTGCACGCCGTACTGGATGCCCTCCTCGAAGGCGACGATGCAGCCGGTGTCCACCTCGATCCGGCCGCCGAAGTCCGCCGGGTTGAGGTCGATGAAGTTGCCCGCGCCGGCGATGATCACGGTGCCGGTGCCGGTGAACTTCTCCAGGATGAAGCCCTCGCCGCCGCTCATGCCCTGCCGGCCGCCGGCGAAGGCGATGCCGAACCTGACGCTCTCCTCGGCCGCGACGAACGCGTCCTTCTCCGCGAACCAGGCGCGCGAGCCGTTCAGTTCGAGCGCGCGCATCTCGCCGGGGAGCACCCCGGCGAAACCGACGGTGCCCTCGCCGCCGGCGGCGGTGAAGTACTGGAAGGCCAGCGACTCGCCGGCCAGGGCGCGCTGGCCGACCTGCATCGCGGTGCCCATCGCCTGGCGCAGCATCCCGCCCATGCCGCCGCCCTGCCCGCCGGGGCCGCCGGCGCCCTGCCGGCTGCCGTTGCCGGGGCCGCCGAGGCGGGTCTCCATGCTGACGTTGGCGGTCTTGAACAGGAACTTGCCCGCCTCGCAGTACACGGTCTGACCGGGGTCGAGGGTGCAGACGGCCATCTGCATGGCGTTGCCGACGATCTGCTGTCGAAGGGTCATGGGGGGGACTCCTGAAGGGCGTGCGAGGTATGTACTGCGAAAAAGGTGCGAAACGGTGGCGAATCCGGCATTCCGCCGGACCCGCGGTGCGCCGGGCACCGACCCGTCAACGTACCGCCCGCGTGGTTCGGTTCCGCACCGGATCGCCGGAGGCGGCACCGGAACGTGACCCGCGGGCCGGTCCGCGGCCCGGCCCGCCCACCGCACCGCCCGGAGCCCCACCACCGTCCGGTTGCCCGCCCTGCGCCGGCAGCCGCACCGGCCGCTCGCCGCCGGTTTCCAGGAAGCGGGCCAGCGGCAGCGTCGCCGCCCCCACGGTGACCGCGTCCGCGCCCAGCCGGCCCAGCTCGATCGACGTCTGCGCGCAGGGGTGGTGCAGCGAGTACTCCGCGGCCACCTCGCGCACCGACGGCAGCAGCCGCGGCCCGAGCAGCAGTCCGGCCCAGCCGCCGATCACGATCCGCTGCGGGTTGAACAGGTTGATCAGGTCGGCGATGCCCGCGCCCAGGTACTCCGCGGCCTCGGCGAGCAACTCCGCCACCTCCCGGTCGTGGTCGGCGGCGGCCAGCAGCGCGGCGAGCGCGGTCTCCTCGCTCGCCCCCCGCGGCGCGTTCGACCACCGGCCCAGCAGCGCCTCGGCGCCGACGTACGCCTCCAGGCAGCCGCGCGAGCCGCACCGGCAGATCCGGCCACCGACCCGCAGCGTGGTGTGCCCCCACTCCCCCGCGCTGCTGCTCGCGCCGTGGTACGGAGTGCCGTCGGCGACCACGCAGGCGCCGACGCCGGAACCGATCAGCGCGATCACCACGTTGCCGGAGCCGCGCCCGCCGCCGAACCACATCTCGGCCTGGCCCAGGGTCTTGGCACCGTTGTCGATGAACAGCGGCAGGTCGGTGCCGGCCCGCAGCAGCCGGCCCAGCGGCACCGCGTCCCAGCCGATGGTCTGGCCGTGCACCACGATGCCGTCACCCTCGCCGGGCGAGGTCACCCGCGGGTCGCCCTGCTCCACGATCCCGGGCACGCCGATGCCGACGCCCAGCACCTCCCGGTCGTCGATGCCGGCCTCGCGCACCACGGCCTCGATGCCCTCCAGGGCGAGCCGGACCACCAGGTCCACGTCGTGCCCGCTGTCGGACAACGGCAGGTCGGCGGAGGCGCGTTCGGTCAGCGCGAGGTCGAACAGCTCCACCCGCACCCGGGTCTCGCCGACGTCCACGCCGACCACGTAGCCGTAGCCGGGGGCGACCTGGAGGAGGATGCGCGGGCGCCCGCCGTCGGACTCGACCGCGCCCGCCTCCTCGACCATGCCGTCCGCGATCAACTCTCCAACGACGTTGCTGATCGAGCCCGCGCTCAGGCCGGTGTCCCGGCCCAGCTCCTGCCGGCTGAGGGGGCCTTCGAAATACAAATGACGCAGAAGCGATGCGCGGTTGCCGCGCCGCAGGTCACGCACCGTGCGCTTGGCCCGCTCAGCCATCTGGACTCCCTCCTGCCCCGCCCCGCTGGAACCTATCGCTGCACGGGGTCTTGACGCCACCTTTTCTCACAAGTTAAATCACGGCCTGAATTAAGGCACAGGCGCTGTTCACTTCCTGAAGCGATCCCACCCCTGAGAGGGAACCGTTATGCGCACCAACAGAGTCTTCGCGGCCACCGCCCTCGTGGCCGCGCTCGGCCTCACCGTCGCCGCGTGTGGTGGCGGCTCGGACAGCAAGGGCAGCGGCGACATCTCCGCCTCCCCCGGCAGCCTCAAGGGCCAGACGATCACGTACTGGGCGAGCAACCAGGGCACCAGCCTGGCCAACGACAAGCAGGTGCTCACCCCCGAGCTGAAGAAGTTCACCCAGCAGACCGGCATCAAGGTCAACCTCGAGGTGGTCGGCTGGGCCGACCTGCTCAACCGCATCCTGGCGGCGACCACTTCCGGCCAGGGCCCGGACGTGCTCAACATCGGCAACACCTGGTCCGCCTCGCTCCAGGCGACCGGCGCCCTGATGCCGTGGGACGCCAACGCGTTCGCCACCGTCGGCGGCAAGGACCGCTTCTCCGCCGCGGCGCTCGCCTCCGCCGGCGCCGCGGGCAAGGACCCGGCCGCCCTGCCGCTGTACTCGATGGCCTACGGCCTGTACTACAACAAGAAGGAGTTCGCCGACGCGGGCATCGCCCAACCGCCCACCACCTGGGCCGAGTTGGTTGCCGACGGCAAGAAGCTCACCAAGGACGGCCACTACGGCCTGGCCGTCGAGGGCGCCAACGGCGCGGAGAACATCCACCACGCCTTCGTGCTGGCCAAGCAGCACGGCGCCGACTGGTTCGACGCCTCCGGCAAGCCGACCTTCACCGGTGCGGGCAACGTCGCGGCGGTCAAGCAGTACGTCGACTTCATAGCCAGCGACAAGATCGCCGCCAAGGGCGACGCCGAGTACGTGCAGAACCAGACCATCACCGACTTCGCCACCGGCAAGGCCGCGATGATGATGTGGCAGTCGGCCGCGACCTCCATCAAGTCGCACGGCATGTCGCAGGACCAGTACGGCGTGGTCCCGGTCCCGACGCAGACCGCCGGAGCCACCGGTGACGCGGGCGTCACCTCCATGGTGGCCGGCATCAACGTCGCGGTCTTCAACAGCACCAAGCACAAGGCCGCCGCCGTGCAGCTGGCGAAGTTCCTCACCAGCACGCCGGAGCAGAAGATCCTCAACGGCACCTACGGCACGATCCCGCCGGTCACCGAGGCGCAGAGCGACCCCGCCTTCCAGACCCCGGACCTGAAGGCCCTCGCCGGCGTGCTCAGCAAGTCGGCCGCCCCGATGCCGCAGGTGGCCAACGAGGCGCAGTTCGAGAACCTCGTCGGTCCTGCGATCAAGAGCCTGTTCGCCGACGCCGCCGCCGGCAAGGCCGTCACGGACGACACCGTCAAGGCCGCGCTGCAAAAGGCGCAGTCGCAGATGCCCACGTCATAAGGATCGACACCCCTCCATGACTGCCACCGCCCCTCCCAGGCGCGCACCCGAAGCCGGCCCCGGCAGCGGCAAGTCCGCCGCCGGGCGCCGGCTAGGGCCGCGCCTCGTCGAACGGCTCCGCCAAGGCGGACTGCCGTACCTCCTCCTGCTCCCGGCCATCCTCGCCGAACTGCTGATCCACATCGTGCCGATGGTCTTCGGCATCGTCATCAGCTTCCGGGACCTGACGCTCTTCTACATCCGCCACTGGCAGACCGCTCCGTGGGCGGCGTTCGACAACTACAAGGCCGCGATCGAGATCCACCAGCCGATCGGCCAGGCGCTGCTGCACTCCTTCTGGGTGTCGCTGTCCTACACCCTGCTGTCCGTGGGCTTCTCCTGGCTGATCGGGATCGCCGCGGCGATCCTGCTCCAGGACGCCTTCCGCGGCCGGGGCATCCTGCGGGCCCTGTTCCTGGTGCCGTACGCGCTGCCGACCTACGCGGCGCTGATCACCTGGACCTTCATGTTCCAGCAGGACACCGGTCTGGTGAACCACGTCCTGCACGACCAGTTGCACATCACGTCGAGCAAGTCGTTCTGGCTGCTGGGCAACAACAGCTTCTGGGCGATGCTGATCGTCTCGGTGTGGAAGTCCTGGCCGTTCGCGTTCCTGGCGCTGATGGCCGGCCTGCAGAACATCCCGCGGGAGCTGTACGAGGCAGCGGCGATGGACGGGGCCGGTGTCTGGCAGCAGATCAGGAAGATCACCATGCCCTCGCTGCGGCCGGTGAACCAGGTGATCGTCCTGGTGCTCTTCCTGTGGACGTTCAACGACTTCAACACGCCGTACGTCATGTTCGGTCAGAGTCCACCGAAGCAGGCGGACCTGATCTCGATCCACATCTTCCAGTCCTCGTTCGTCAACTGGAACTTCGGCTCGGGCTCGGCGATGTCGGTGCTCCTGCTGCTCTTCCTGCTCGTGGTGACCGCCCTCTACCTGCTGGTCACGTCCAGGGGAAGGAGTGAATCCGATGTCTAGGTTCTCCGACCAGCCGTCCCCCATGGCGCGGCCGAAGTCCTTCCTGTGGACCCGGCGCATCGTGCTGACGCTGATCACCGCCTTCGTGGCGATCCCCGTCTACGTGATGCTCAGCTCGTCCCTGAAGAGCCTCCAGGATGTGCAGGGTTCCTTCCGGTGGATTCCGCACAGCCTGACGGTCCGCCCGTACATCGACATCTGGAAGACGATCCCGCTCGCGCACTACTTCGTGAACTCGGTGATCGTCTCGGTCAGCGCGACGGTCTTCTCGGTGGCGGTGGCGATCTTCGCCGCCTACGCCGTGAGCCGCTACCGCTTCATGGGCCGCAAGGTCTTCACGGTGACGGTGCTGTCCACGCAGATGTTCCCCGGCATCCTGTTCCTGCTGCCGCTGTACCTGATCTTCGTCAACATCGGCAACGACACGGGTGTCACGCTCAACGGCAGCCGGCTCGGGCTGATCATCACCTACCTCACCTTCTCGCTGCCGTTCTCCATCTGGATGCTCGCGGGCTACTTCGACTCGATCCCGCGCGACCTGGACGAGGCGGCGAAGGTCGACGGCTGCGGTGCGCTGGGCGCGCTGTTCCGGGTCGTCGTGCCGGCCGCCGTCCCGGGCATCGTCGCGGTGGCCGTCTATGCCTTCATGACCGCCTGGGGCGAAGTGCTCTTCGCCTCGGTCATGACCAACGAGAGCACTCGCACGCTGGCCGTGGGCCTGCGCGAGTACGCAACCGAGAACGACGTGTACTGGAACCAGGTCATGGCCGCCTCACTCGTGGTGAGTGTGCCGGTGGTCGCCGGATTCCTGCTTCTCCAGCGTTACTTGGTGGCCGGGCTGACCGCCGGCGCCGTCAAGTGACCCCACCGAAAGGTAACTCGTGAACGACCTGAGCGCTCTTCCCGCGGATTTCCTCTGGGGCGCGGCCACCGCCGCCTACCAGATCGAGGGCGCGGTGGACGAGGACGGCCGGACCCCGTCCATCTGGGACACCTTCTCCCACACCCCCGGCAAGGTCGCGGGCGGCGACACCGGCGACGTCGCCTGCGACCACTACCACCGCTGGCAGGAGGACCTGGGGCTGATGAAGTCCCTGGGCCTGGACGCCTACCGCTTCTCCGTGGCCTGGCCGCGGATCATCCCGCAGGGCTCCGGCGCGGTCAACCAGGCCGGACTGGCCTTCTACGACCGCCTGGTGGACGCCCTGCTGGAGGCGGGCATCACCCCCAACGCGACGCTGTATCACTGGGACCTGCCGCAGGCGCAGCAGGACCGCGGCGGCTGGCCCGAGCGGGAGACCGCCGAGCGGTTCGGCGAGTACGCGGCCGTGGTCGGGCAGGCACTCGGCGACCGGGTCAAGGACTGGGCGACCCTCAACGAGCCGCTGTGCTCGGCGTGGATCGGCCACCTGGAAGGCACCATGGCGCCGGGCTGGACCGACCTGACCGCCGCGGTGCGCGCGTCCTACCACCTGCACGTCGGCCACGGGCTGGCGGTGCAGGCGCTGCGGGCCGCGCACGGCGACCTGCGGATCGGCATCGTCAACAACCTCAGCCCCTGCCTGCCGGCCACCGACCGCGAAGCGGACATCGCGGCCGCCAAGCGGGCCGACGGCCACACCAACCGCTGGTGGCTCGACCCGATCCACGGCCGCGGCTACCCGCAGGACATGGTGGACCTGTACGGCGTCGAACTGCCGGTCAAGGACGGCGACATGGAGTCGATCGCGGCTCCGCTGGACTGGCTGGGCCTGAACTACTACTTCCCGCAGTACATCACGGACGACCCGACCGGGCCGGCGCCGCAGGCGAAGATGGCGTACCGGCCGGGCGTGCCGCGCACCGCGATGGACTGGGAGGTGGACGCGGACGGCCTGGAGTCGCTGCTGGTCCGGCTCTCGGAGGAGTACGGCGCCCGGAAGGTCTTCGTCACCGAGAACGGCTCCGCCTACCGCGACGTGGTCGGCCCCGACGGGCAGGTCGACGACCCGGAGCGGGCGCAGTACCTGGAGGACCACCTGGCCGCCTGCGCCCGCGCCGTCAAGCGCGGGGTGCCGCTGGCCGGGTACTACGCCTGGTCGCTGCTGGACAACTTCGAGTGGGCGTACGGCTACGACAAGCGCTTCGGTCTGGTGCACGTCGACTACGCCACGCAGAAGCGCACCATCAAGGGCAGCGGGCGGCGCTACGCCGACATCGTTGCCGCACACCGCCGCAAGGCGCGCCGCGCGGCCTGACCAGCGGTACGACCCGAGGACGCGCCCGTCGGACCTCCGACCGGCGCGTCCTCGTCGTCACCCGAGCCGGTACCGCCCCTCCGCGCCGATCGCCGGCACCTCCGGCACGGCCGGGCCCGAGGCTGCCGCTCCGGTCAACTCCGGTCGGACGGCCGCTCGATGAGCCGGCCGGCGGGGTTCCGCAGGGCTCGGGCGGGGCCGGCGGCCGGGGCGCCCGCGGCCGTTCCCTCGCCGGGACCGGCGGCGACCAGCCGGCCGCGCAGGTAGGTGGCGCGGACCACGCCGTGCAGGGTGCGGCCGGCGTACGCGGTGATCGGGTTGCGGTGGTGCAGCCGGGCCGGGTCGACGGTGAAGGTCCGCTCCGGGTCCAGCACGGTGAAGTCGGCGTCGCGGCCGACGGCGATCGCGCCCTTGACCGCGTCGAGGCCGGCCAGCCGGGCCGGTCCCGCCGACATCCAGCCGGCCACGTCGGCGAGGGTGTGCCCGCGGCGGCGGGCCTCGGTCCACACGGCGGGCAGGCCGAGTTGGAGCGAGGAGATACCGCCCCAGGCGGTGGCGAAGTCCCCGGTGTCCTTGTGCTTGAGGTCGATGGTGGAGGGCGAGTGGTCGGACACCACGCAGTCGATGACGCCGTCGGCGAGCGCCTGCCACAGCACGTCCTGGTTGGCGGCCTCCCTGATCGGCGGGCAGCACTTGAACTCCGTTGCCCCGTCCGGGACTTCCTCGGCGGTGAGGGTGAGGAAGTGCGGGCAGGTCTCGACCGTCAGCCGTACCCCGTCCCGCCGGGCGGCGGCGATCAGCGGCACCGCGCCCGCCGCGGACAGGTGCAGGATGTGCACCCGCGTGCCGCGCTCCGCGGCCAGTTCGATCAGCCCGGCGATGGCGCGTTTCTCGGCGGCCGGCGGCCGGGAGGCGAGGAAGTCGGCGTACTTCGGGCCGCCGCGCAGCGGGGCGCCCTCG
Source organism: Streptomyces sp. NPDC087270 (assembly GCF_044744625.1). NCBI lineage: Bacteria > Bacillati > Actinomycetota > Actinomycetes > Kitasatosporales > Streptomycetaceae > Streptomyces > Streptomyces sp. NPDC087270. The sequence goes on along the minus strand of NZ_JBIUYR010000012.1, from coordinate 40,905 downwards.
ATCAGCCGCGGGTCCTCGGCGTGCACGATCAGCAGGCCGTCGAAGCGCGCCAACTCGTCCATCGCCTCGACGAGTCGGGCCCGGTCCAGGTGCGGGAACTCGTCCACGCCGGAGGGCAGCAGGAAGCACTTGAAGCCGAAGACGCCCGCGTCGTGCAGGGCCTTGAGGTCGGCGGTGTTGCCGGGTACCGCGCCGCCCCAGAAGCCGGTGTCGGTGTGCACCCGGCCGCGGGCGGCGGCGCGCTTGACGTCGAGGTGGGCGGCCGTGGTGGTGGGCGGCACGCTGTTGAGCGGCATGTCCACGACGGTGGTGATGCCGCCGGCCACGGCGGCCGCGGTGGCGGTGGCGAAGCCCTCCCACTCCGCGCGGCCGGGGTCGTTGATGTGCACGTGGGTGTCGACCAGACCGGGCAGCAGCACGTCGTCGCCGAGGTCGGTGCACCGGGCGCCCGGTGGCAGCGGCGCGTCGTACGGCAGCACCGCGGTGATCGTGCCGGCCGCGAGGACCACCGCCGCGGGCCGCTCGCCCTCCGGGGTCACGACGCGCGTCGAACGCAGCACCTGCTCCTCCACCACACGGCCTCCGTCATCGAGAATTTCAACGTTCTGTTGACGGCCATGGTGGGTATCGTTCCCCGGGACGTCAAGGGCGGTAGGATTCCACAGAGCGAAAACCACCTTCCGCCAGCGGCGGGTGCCGGGGTGTCGCTCCGGTCCGGACCGGCCGCGCCGGAGCGTCCGGGCGGCCCGCCGCGAGGGTCCACCACGAACGAGGGGAACGTACGTGCCTGCTGACCGCACCGGAGGCGTCCAGTCGCTTGAACGCGCCTTCGACCTGCTGGAGCGGATGGCCGACGCGGGTGGCGAGGTCGGGCTGAGCGAACTGTCGGCCAGCAGCGGGCTGCCGCTGCCGACCATCCACCGCCTGATGCGCACCCTGGTGGACTGCGGCTACGTCCGCCAGCAGCCGAACCGGCGGTACGCCCTCGGGCCCCGGCTGATCAGGCTCGGCGAGAGCGCGTCCCGGCTGCTGGGCACCTGGGCCCGCCCGTACCTCGCGGAGCTCGTCGAGGCGACCGGCGAGACCGCGAACATGGCGCTGCTCGACGGCGACGAGGTGGTGTACGTCGCGCAGGTGCCCTCCCGGCACTCGATGCGGATGTTCACCGAGGTCGGGCGGCGGGTGCTGCCGCACTCCACCGGGGTCGGCAAGGCGCTGCTGGCGCAGGTCCCGCCGGAGCAGGTGCGGGCGCTGCTCGGGCGGACCGGGATGCCGGCGGCGACCGAGCACACCATCACCGACCCGGACGCGTTCCTCGCCGAACTCGACCGTATCCGGGGCCTGGGCTACGCCGTCGACGACAACGAGCAGGAGGCCGGGGTGCGTTGCCTCGCGGTCACCGTGCCCGACTCCCCCACCGCCGCGGCCATCTCCATCTCCGGTCCGGCCGGGCGGGTCACCGAAGCGGCCACCGACAAGATCGTGCCCGTACTCCAGGACGTGGCACGGCAGTTGGCGCGGGCGCTGGCGACCTGAGAGCGGACCGCGCCCGACCGCCTGCCGGACGCGGGGTGACGGACCGCCTGCCGAGCGCGAGGGTGACGGACCACCCGCCCGACGCGGAGGCGACAGACCACCTGCCCGACGCGGGGGTGACGGACCACCCGCCCGACGCGGGGGCGACAGACCACCCGCCGAGCACGGGGTGACAAACCACCAACCGAGCGCGGGGGTGACGGCCGCGGAATTCGGCGTCGCCGCCTCCATCGTCAGGGGCGCGGCGGGGCGATCCGTTCGACGGCCTCGCGCAGCGCGTCGAGCGCTTCGGTCAGTGCGCTCACCGAGCCGATCGCCGCCACGACCAGCAGGAGCGAATGGCGTAACCGCTCGGAGTCCACCGAGCCGGGCGCCCGGTCCACGGCACCGGCCGCGCGGGCGAGTGCGTCGAGTTCGACCTCGGCGACGGCCCGGTCCGGCAACATCGGCCGGTACGTGATCAGTTCGCGGCGCATACGGCCGACCGCCTCCGCCAGATCCGCGCCCGGCCCGCTGCCGACCGCGGCTCCGCGCCCGTTCTCGAGCACGTGCGACTCCCCCACCACCACGGACAACCCACCCTCGCGTCGGACTCCACCCGGGCGCTTCCCCGCCACGGCTCGCCCCGGGGCGGATCAGTTAACGCGACATCACCCTCGTCGCGCCACTCCGTCGGCGAAATTCGCGCGGATTCCGGTACCCGGCGCGGAACGCTCCGCCACCTCGTGCCACACCGTGAGGTCCAACACCGCGACCGGGTGGGCGGCCTGACGGGCCGGCAGTTGACGGAACGTCACCAGCGCGGTGACCGTGCCGTCGACGGACCGCACGCACAGCCGCGCGCCCTCGCCGAGCGAGTCGGCGTTCACCGAGTTCACCCGGACCGCGTCGGACGACCGGCAGGCGGCGGCGGTCGCCGGGCTCGCCGCGGGGATCAGGGCGAGCGTGTCGCGGGAGCGGTCGGCGGTGAACGCGGCGGCGTCCCCGGTGAACCCGAAGTCCCCGCTGTACGTGCCGGAACTGACGGTAGGCGGGTCGCCGCGCAGTGACATTCCGTCGCCGGCGGGCAGGTGCAACTGCTGGTACACGAGGCCGGTCTCCGGCGGCGACCCGGTGGCGCCCCCGCCGGGCGGCGGCGACGTCGGCGAGGGCATCGTGGGCAAGGGCATCGCCGGTGCGGAGGGGGACGACGGCGAGGGCGACGGCTGCGGCGCCCCGGCCGCCGGCGGCTGGGCCCCCACGGTCGGCTTGCCGCCGCCGTCCCCCGAGGACAGCGCGACCGCGGCGGTCGCCACGACCGCGAACCCGGCGACCGCGGCCACCACGCCGACCGCCTTGCGCTTCTTCCTCGGCAGCGGCAGCGGCACATGGACGTACGGCGCCCGCGGCCACTGCTGGGGGTGCCAGAGGTATCCGCCGTGCTGCGGCGGACCGGGCGGACCCGGTGGGCCGAGCGGACCGGGCGGGCCCGGCACCTGCGCGTGGGCGTGCTCCGGCGGGCGGCCGGCCGGAGCGGGCCCGGGCCACGGCTCCTCGGCGCCGGGCGCAGGGGCAGGAGCAGGGGCAGGTGGGGCCTCCGGCGCGGGCCGGTGCGGGGGCTGCGGCGGGTGGGGCGGCGACACGGGCGCGGCCGGGTGCGCGGCGGGGGGCGCCGCCGCGGCCGGCGGCTGCGCGAAGTGCGGCGGGGGGATGGCCGGGAGGATCGCGGCGAGCAGCGGGGCCGGCAGCCAGGAGACGGGGCGCGACTCGGGAGCGGCCTGCGCGCACATCGTGGTGATCTGCGCGAGGGAGGGTCGTAGCGCGGGGTCCTTGATGAGGCAGCGGGTGACGATCTCCCTTAGCTGGCCCGGGAGTTCGTTCAGATCGGGCTCGGCGTGCTGGACCCGGGAGCCGTCGCCGAAGGGTGCGGAGCCGATCGAGGCGTACGCCGCTATCTGGCCGAGCGCGAAGACGTCCGTGGCGGCCCGGGCCGGTTTGCCCGCGGCCTGCTCGGGCGAACGGAAGGCGGTCGCCTCACCGACCTCGGCCGGACGGGCCTCGCGTGCCGACCCATGCGCGGAAGCGCGTCCGGCATCCCCCGACTCCCCTGCGCCGCCCGCGCCTTCGAGCCCGCCCGTACCGGCCTCGCCCGTACCGGCGGCAGCGGAACCGGCGGCACCGGAGGCGGCGTCAGCGGAGGCGGCATCAGCGGAGCCGGAGTCCACGCCGGCCACGTCCACGCTGCCCGCGTCGGCGTTCCCGGCCTCCTGCGCGACCCACGCCAGTCCGTGCCCCTTCACCCGGGGCCCGTCCCCCGCGAGCAGCACGTGGGCGGGCCGCAGCCCGCCGTGCACCACACCCGCGTGGTGCATCGCCTGCAACCCTTCGGCGAGCGCGGCGACCAGCCGCAGCACGACCCCGGTGGGCAGCGGTCCCGCGCCCTCGACGGCGGCGCGCAGCGACAGCGAGGGCACGTAGCCGCAGGCGATCCAGTACCGCTCGCCCTCCCGCCCGCTGCCGAGCACCGGCACCGCGCGGGGTCCGGGCACCCGGGCCGCGGCCTGCGCGTCGTGGTGGAAGCGGGACGCGAAGCCGTCGGCGGCGGTGAGTTCGGGGCGGATCACGGTGAGCGCGACCGGCTGCCCGCCCGGCTCGTACGCGAGGTAGGTGGTGCCGGCGGCACCCGGTCCGTCCGCGCCGAGGCGCGCGCCGATCCGGTGCCCGGAGACCGTCGCCGGATCGTCGCCGGCGAGCGGTGCGAAGACCGGGCCGCGGAAGTCCGGCCCGAGGTCCTGACCGAAGTCCGGACCGGTGTGCGCTGGCCCCATCAGTCCCCTCAGTCCCCGTTCCTCACCTGGCAACCGCCCCACCCGCAACACGGCCCGACGATACCGGAACACGCCACGCCGAAGGCGTCCTGTTCCAGTGCCGTGACACGCGCGGTATGCAGGAAGTATGAACTCTCATGGCGAGGTGGCCGGACTGCTGCTGGCGGCCGGTGGCGGTCGGCGGCTCGGCGGCCGGCCGAAGGCGCTGCTGGCCTACCGGGGGCGGCCCCTGGTGGAGCACGCGGTCGCGGTGCTGCGGGCGGGCGGCTGCGACCAGGTGCACGTGGTGCTGGGCGCGGCGGCCGAGGAGGTGCGCGAGCGCGCCGACCTGGCCGGCTGCGTGCTGGTGGACAACCCGCACTGGGCGGACGGCATGGGCTCCTCGCTGCGCGCCGGGCTCGCCTCGCTGGCCGCCTCGGCGCGGCTGCCGACCGCGGCGGTGATCGGACTGGTGGACCAGCCGGGGGTGCCGGGCGCGGCGGTGGCGCGGGTGATCGCGACGGCGCGGGAGGCCGACGACCTGCCGTCGGCGCTGGTCTCGGCGGTGTACGGCGGGCGGCGGGCGCACCCGGTGCTGTTCGGTGCGAGCCGCTGGGCGGGGGTGGCGTGCAGCGCGGGCGAGGACCGCGGCGCCCGGACGTATCTGCGCGAGCACGCCGAGCAGACCGTGCTCGTCGAGTGCGGGGACATCGGCGATCCCGCCGACATCGACACCCCCGCCGACCTGCGACTTCTCGACTGAGGGGGGACGGCGCCGGGCGGCGGGCGCTCGGCTGCGCGAGGACGGTCCGGGGCGGCCCGACGGCGGGTCGACGGCGGGTCGAGGCAGCGGTCCGGTGCGTTCCGGCGGCGGCGCGGGCAGCGGGCGCGGGCAGCCGGACACCGGGCGGACCGCGATCCGACACTGCACGGCGTGCCACAAAACGTTGAACTTCCGCACAGCGAAAACTATGCTCCACCTTGCAGAAGCGAGCGCGCTCCGGCGCGCCCCGGCACCCCGTGCCACCCTTGCTCTACGGAGGAGTGACCCGCATGTCAGCAAGCGCGCCGTCCCCGGCCGTCGTCTCCGAGGCCGCCGGGCCCGTACCCCGCTCGGAGGAGGTGCTGACCCCCGAGGCCCTCACCTTCCTCGCCGAGCTCCACCGGCACTTCGCCGCCCGCCGCGACGAGTTGCTCGCCCTCCGCAAGGAGCGCCGCGCCGAGATCGCCCGCACCGCCGCCCTCGACTTCCTGCCGGAGACGGCGCACATCCGCGACGGCGACTGGCAGGTGGCGCCCGCCCCGGCCGCGTTGCAGGACCGCCGGGTGGAGATCACCGGCCCCACCGACCGCAAGATGACGATCAACGCGCTCAACTCCGGCGCCCGGATCTGGCTCGCCGACTTCGAGGACGCCTCCGCCCCCACCTGGGAGAACGTCATCGGCGGCCAGATCAACCTGATCGACGCCTACGAGCGCCGGATCGACTTCACCTCCCCGCAGGGCAAGAGCTACGCCCTGAAGGACGCGGCCGAACTGGCCACCGTCGTGGTGCGCCCGCGCGGCTGGCACCTCGGCGAGCGGCACCTGACCGTCGACGGCGAGCAGATCCCCGGCGGGCTGGTCGACTTCGGCCTGTACTTCTTCCACAACGCCCAGCGCCTGCTGGACCTCGGCAAGGGCCCGTACTTCTACCTGCCGAAGACCGAGTCGCACCTCGAAGCCCGGCTGTGGAACGACGTGTTCGTCTTCGCCCAGGACTACGTCGGCATCCCGCGCGGCACCGTCCGCGCCACCGTGCTGATCGAGACCATCACCGCCGCCTACGAGATGGAGGAGATCCTCTACGAGCTGCGCGAGCACGCCTCCGGGCTCAACGCGGGCCGCTGGGACTACCTGTTCTCGATCGTGAAGAACTTCCGGGACGGCGGCGCGCGGTTCGTGCTGCCGGACCGCAACGCGGTGACGATGACCGCGCCGTTCATGCGCGCCTACACCGAACTGCTGGTGCGCACCTGCCACAAGCGCGGCGCGCACGCGATCGGCGGCATGGCGGCGTTCATCCCGTCCCGGCGCGACCCCGAGGTCAACAAGGTGGCCTTCGAGAAGGTCAAGGCGGACAAGGACCGCGAGGCCGCCGACGGCTTCGACGGCTCCTGGGTGGCCCACCCCGACCTGGTGCCGATCGCCCGCGCCTCCTTCGACGCGGTGCTGGGCGACCGGCCGCACCAGAAGGACCGGCTGCGCGAGGACGTGCACGTCACCGCCGCCGAACTCATCGACATCGCCTCGCTCGACGCCCGCCCGACCTACGAGGGCCTGCGCAACGCGGTCCAGGTCGGCATCCGCTACATCGAGGCGTGGCTGCGCGGTTCGGGCGCGGTGGCGATCTTCAACCTGATGGAGGACGCGGCCACCGCGGAGATCTCCCGCTCGCAGATCTGGCAGTGGACCAACACCGGGGTCGTCTTCGACAACGGCGAGAAGGCCACCCCCGAGCTGGCCCGCCAGGTCGCCGCCGACGAACTCCTCGCGATCCGGGACGAGATCGGCGAGGACGCCTTCGCCGCCGGGAAGTGGGCCGAGGCGCACGACCTGCTGATCCGCACCGCGCTCGACACGGAGTACGTCGACTTCCTGACCCTGCCCGCCTACCAGCGGCTGGTCGGGTAGACGCGTGCCGAACCCGGAGGTGCGCGACACGAGGGAAGGACGCGACACGGTGGAGATACGCGACGCGACGGCCGCGGACTGGCCGCTGATCTGGCCGTTCCTGCACGGGATCTGCGCGCGGGGCGAGACGTTCAGCTACCCGGTGGACCTCACCGAGGAGGTGGGCCGCGGCTACTGGATGCTCACGCCGCCCGGCCGTACGGTCGTGGCCGTCGCCGGGTCGGGCGCGGTCCTCGGCACCGCGAAGATGAACCCGAACCAGATGGGGAACGCGGCCCACGTCGCCAGTGCCAGCTTCATGGTCGACCCGGCGCACTCCGGGCGGGGCGTGGGGCGGGCGCTGTGCGAGGAGGCGCTGGCCTGGGCGGCGGCGGCCGGCTACCGCGGGATGCAGTTCAACGCGGTGGTGGCGTCCAACACCCCCGCGGTGCGGCTCTACCGGTCGCTGGGTTTCGAGGTCATCGGCACCGTGCCCGAGGGCTTCCGGCACCCGCGGCTGGGCTACGTGGGGCTGCACATCATGTACAAGTCGCTGGAGTCGTAAGGAGGTTGGGCGCTCACGGCCGCCCGGCCGGGCGGCCCGCACCCCGGGCCGGCTCACGGCACAGGCCGGCTCACGGCACAGGCCGGCGCACGGCACAGGCCGGCGCACGGCACAGCGCCCCCGGGCACCGGCGATCCGGATCGGATCTCCGGGCCCGGGGGCGCTGTCGCCGGGGCCTGTTCAGGACAGGGCCCGGCCACCGGTCGGGGGCCGTCCCTCCCCGACCGGTCGTCTTCACCGGTGCCGGCCGCCATGGCGCCGCGACCCGCGCGGCGCGGCGCCGACCGGCCGAACCGCCGGGGCGGTCAGGCCAGTCCGGCGATGTGTGCGAGGCGGCGGGCCTCGCTGCGGGTCAGCTTCGCGATGGCGTCCTCGTCGACCCGGGTGAGCCGGCCGTCCTCCACCACCGGGCGGCCGCCCACCAGCGAGAGGGTGACCGGGGCCGCCGCGCCGAAGACCAGCGCCGCGACCGGGTCGGCGATGGACGCGTGCCCGATGCCGTCGAGCTTCCACAGCACCAGGTCGGCGAGCTTGCCGGCCTCCAGGGAGCCGATCTCCGTTGCCCGGCCCAGTACTTGGGCGCCGCCGTAGGTGCCCAGCCGCAGCGCCTGCCGGGCGTTGAGCGCCTTCTCGCCGCCGCCGAGCCGGTTGATCAGCAGCGCGTTGCGCAGTTCGGTGTGCAGCTCGCCGGACTCGTTGGAGGCGGTGCCGTCCACGCCGAGGCCGACCGGGACGCCCGCGGCGAGCATGTCCGGCACCCGCGCGATCCCGGCGGCCAGCCGGGCGTTGGAGGACGGGCAGTGCGCCACTCCGGTGCCGGTGCGGGCGAAGGCGGCGATGTCGGAGTCGTTCATGTGCACGCAGTGCGCCATCCACACGTCGTCGCCGAGCCAGCCGGTGGACTCGAAGTAGTCCGTCGGGCCCATGCCGAACAACTCGTGGCAGAACTTCTCCTCCTCCACGGTCTCGCTGCCGTGGGTGTGCAGCCGCACCCCCTTGCGGCGGGCCAACCGGGTCGCCTCCCGCATCAGTTCGGTGGAGACGGAGAACGGCGAGCAGGGCGCGGCAGCGATCTGCAGCATCGAGCCGAAGGACGCGTCGTGGTGGGTGTCGATCGCGGCCTCGGTGGCCAGCAGCGCCTCCTCGGTGCTCTCCACCGCGAAGTCCGGCGGCAGCCCGCCGTCGGACGTGCCGCGGTCCATCGAGCCGCGGGCGGCGGTGAAGCGCACGCCGAGGTCGGCCGCGGCCCGGATCTCGGCGCCGAGCAGGTCGCCGGCGCCGCGCGGGAAGACGTAGTGGTGGTCCATCGCGGTGGTGACACCGCCGCGGACCATCATCGCCAGCGATCCCGACGCGGCGGTGTGCACCATGGGTTCGTCGATCCGGGCCCAGGTCGGGTACAGCTCGACCAGCCAGTTGAACAGGTTGCTGTCCTGGGCCAGGCCGCGGGTGAGCCACTGGTAGAAGTGGTGGTGGGTGTTGACCAGGCCGGGGGTGGCCAGGTGCCCGGTGCCGTCGATCCGGCGGGCGACGTCGGCGAGTCCGGCGGGCGCGGGTCCTGCGCCGACCGACTCGATGACGCCGCCGGCCACGACGACGTGCCCGGAGTCGTACTCGGTGCCGTCGGCGTCGACGGTGGCGATCGCGCAGTTCTCGATCACCAGGCGCGGGGCCGGCCGCGCGGGGTCCTGCTCGGTCATGGTGTCCGCCTCTCTCAGTCCGTCACCGGGATCGCGGCTTCGGCGCCCTCGCGCAGCACGGTGCCCTCGATGAGGCCGTACGGGCGGTCGGCGGCGTAGTAGACCTCGTTGTCGTTCTTCAGGCCGAACGGTTCGAGGTCGACCAGGAAGTGGTGCTTGTTCGGCAGCGACAGCCGTATCTCGTCCACGCCCGGCGTGTGCTCGATGACCCGCGCGCCCATGCTGTACAGGGTCTGCTGGAGCGAGAGCGAGTACGTCTCCGCGAACGCGGCCAGCAGGTGGCCGCGGACCCGCGCGTACTCCTCCTCCCAGGCCGGCGCGGGCTGGTCGTCGCCGCTCCAGGCGAACCGCCAGCGGGCGTTGACCTCGGTGGCGAGGATGCGGTCGTAGGTCTCCTTCAGGGTGGTGTAGTCGTCCTTGACGTAGCCCCAGAACTCGGAGTCGGTCGAGTTGAGCACCACCATGTCCTTCAGGCCGGAGATCACCTGCCAGCGCTCGCCGTCGTAGCCGACCTCGGTGGTGCGGGTCTCGCGGGCGTCGCGGACGAAGGAGTGGCCGCGCTCCGGCGGGCCGATCCGGTCCCAGGAGTACTCCTCGACGCGGATGCGGGCCCGGTGGATCGAGTCCTGGCTGCTGACGAAGTGCCGGGCCAGGTGGATCGCGAAGGTCTCCGCGGACTCGACGCCGTGCTTCTGCGCGAAGGCGTAGACGGTGTTCTTGGTGGCGTCGGTGGTCAGCACGTTGGCGTTGGAGCCGGAGAGGTGGACGGCGTCCATGGCGCCGGACAGCGCCACCGACACGTTGAGGTCCTTCAGGTGGTGGGTGTCCCCGTCGCGGACCACCCGGACCACCCGGACCTCGGCCTTGCCGTACTGGTTCTGGCCAAGGCGGGTGAGGCGGGCAGGGCTTGTCTCTGCGGTCATCGCTAGCTCCCTCGGTATACGGAGTAGCCGAACGGATTGAGCAGCAGCGGTACGTGATAGTGCTCGCCGGGCGCGACCGCGAAGACGATCGCCACCTCCGGGAAGAACACTCCGCTGTCCCTTGGACCGGCTCGGTCCGCGCGGGGGGCGTCCTGCTGGGCCTCGGCTTGGTGGGTGAGGTAGGGCTCCACGGCGAAGCGGAGCCGTACGTGCGTGGTGTGCTCGGGCGGGTCGGGCAGGTCCTTGCAGCGGCCGTCGGCGTCGGTGGCCGAGGCGCCGTGCGCGCTCCAGGGCGCGTCGGGCCCGGTCCTGACGGACAGTTCGACGCCGACGCCGGCCGCGGGGCGCCCGACGCTGGTGTCGAGGATGTGGGTGGACACCGAGACGGGGTGCCGCGGGGCGGCCGGGCCGGTCCCGTCCGCCGCCGCGCCGGGCGGGCCTGCCGGGGTCGCCGGGGTCGCTGGGGTCGCCGGGTCCTGCGCTGCCGTCATGCCGGGTCCTCCTCGGTGCGGCGGGTGAGCCTGATCCGGTTGATCTTTCCCAGTTCGGCCCGGACGATCTCGCGTTCGGTGTCCGGGTCGTTGCCGATCCGCTCCTTGAGGGCGGCCAGCATCTGCGCCCCGGTCAGGCCGGTGGCGCAGATCAGGAAGACATGGCCGTGGGCGTCCTGGTAGGCGAGGTTGAGCCGGAGGAGTTCGGCCCGCTCGCTGTCGCCGACCCCGCGCTGCTCGCGCGCCGACGTCGGGTCGCCCGGGGTGGGGCGGCCGATCGGCGGATGGCCGGACATCGCCTCGCCGAGGTCGGCGGCGGTGAGCGCCGCCATCGCATCGTCGCTCGCCGCGAGCAGGTCGTCGAGGCGGGCGTACGGCCGTCCGGCGGACACCGCCGCGCCCCAGGCCCGGCTGGCGCACACGTCGTGCAGCAGGTCGGCGGCGGCGCGGTCGGGGGCCGCGTTGAACCGGGCCAGGCCCGGCGAAGCGCTGGTTGTCACCCCCGCAAGCTACGAGCCGCCGCGCGCGGACGTCAACAGTTTGTTGAAAAACTTCTGGCCGCGAACACGGCTCGCAGCGCGGTCACTTCGGGTCGCGGGCCGCGTTCTCCCTGTTCAGGTAGTTGTACACGGTGAAACGGCTGACCCCGAGGGCCGACGCGACGGTCTCCACGCCGTGTCGCACCGAGAACGCGCCGCGCTCCTCCAGGATGCGCACCACGGTCTGCTTCTCCTTGCGGCCCAGCTCGGCGAGCGGGCCGTGCCGGCGGCGCAGGTCGGCGAGCAGGTGGTCGAGCGAGTCGGCCAGATGCGGCAGCCGCACCGCGACCGCCGGCTCGCCCTCCCAGCTCAGCACCACGTCGTCGCCGCGGGCCTGGTCGGGCGGCAGTGCCTGCCCGCCCATCGCGTCCACCAGCGGCTGCACGGCGGCGACGAAGGCGTGCCGCTGCGCGTCGCCGCTCACCGCGGCTCCTCGCCGAGCACGCTGACCTGGAGCGAGATACGGGTGGCACCGGCCGCCGCGGTACGGCGCAGCAGCTCCGCGACCGCCTCGACCACCGCGTCCTCGGTGCCCTCGGCGGTGTTGCCGAACGGGCCGACGTCGATCGCCTCCAGCGTCCCGGCCCCCAGCACCTCACGCGCCGCCAACGCGTGTGCGGGCGGCTCCTCCAGGTCGAACGGCTCGGTGGTGAACTCCAGCCTCATTCTCACGACGGCCCCCACGGTGGCTGCGGCTTCTTCTGCCCTCCACCGCGGAGGGCGACTCGCAGGCGACCTTAACCGACCTGGGGTCCGCCGTCCGGCCCGGCGAGGTGGGCCGCCGCGGCGACCGCCATCGCCCGGATGCCGGTCACCAGCGTCAACCGGGCGTGCGGGCGGAAGCGGGCGGAGTGGTTGCCCGGCACTTCCGCGAGCCGGCGCTCGGCGCTGTCGCCGGCCGCCGCCCACTGGCCGGGCCCGACGCTGCCGAGCATCCAGTAGCCGGTCGCGACGCCGGCCACGCCGTGCAGATCGACGCCCGCCGCGCCCAGCAGCGGGAAGTCCTCGGTCGCCGTCGACGGCTGCCAGCGCGCGACCCGGCCGGCGCCGAAGGCCGCCTCGTGCGCCTGCCGCAGCCGCGCGGCCACGCCCGGGTCGCTCGCGGTCACCGCCGACCCGGACAGCTCCCGGAGCTCCGGCGGCCGCTCGGCCCCCGCGGCGGCGGCCTCGGCATGCGCCATCCGGGTCACGGCCGCCAGGGCGCGATCCAGGGTGGCCGGGGCGAAGGCCCGCAGGGTGACCTCCATCGTGGCCCGGTCCGGGATGACGTTCCCGGCGCCGCCCGCGTGCAGCGCGCCCACGGTGAGCACCAGCGGCTCGCCCGGGCCGGTCTCGCGGGACACCACCGTCTGGAGCCGCCCGACCAGCGCCGCAGCGGCCACCACCGGGTCCACCGCCAGTTGGGGCGCCCCCGCGTGCCCGCCGCGTCCGTGCAAGACGATCTCCACCGTGCGGCTCGCCGCCAGCAGCGGCCCGTCGCCGTGCGCCACCATCCCGGCGGGCAGCGGCACCGTGTGCTGCGCCAGCACCACACCGGGGGCGGGGAAGCGCTCGTAGAGACCGTCGGCGAGCATCGCTGCGGCGCCGGTCAGCGTCTCCTCCGCGGGCTGGCCGACCACCACCAGGGTGCCGCGCCACCGGTCGGCGGCCCCGGCGAGCACCGTGGCCGCGCCCGCCGCGCACGCCAGGTGCGCGTCGTGCCCGCAGGCGTGCATCGCCGGGGCCGGATCGCCCACCGTGCTCGCGTACGGCAGCCCGGTCTCCTCGCGCAGCGGCAGCGCGTCCAGTTCGGCCCGCACCAGCACCACCGGGCCCGGGCCGTTGCGCAACACCCCGACCACGCCGTGCCCCCCGACCCCCGGGGTGACGTCGTACCCCGCGCCGGACAGCCAGCGCGCGAAGCAGTCGGCGGTGCGCCGCTCGGCGCCGGACAGCTCGGGGTGGCGGTGCACGTCGGCGTAGAACCCGGCGGCCGGCCCGAGCACGTTCGCGGTGGCCTCCTCGAACGTCTCCTGCGGGCTCAAGTGGCTCTCCTTGCACGGCAGTCGGGCGCTACGGCGGAGCGGACGGCGGGCAGCACGCCGGTGGGCAGCGGGCCGGTGGGCAACGGGCCGGCGGGCAGCGGGCCGGTGGACCTTGCGGCGGGGGCCGGTTCGGGGCGTGCCAGCGAAGTGACAGCGGTCGGCGGGCGGTTCCGCCAGTGGACGCGCGTAGAAAGGACGCTGCGGCCGCTACGTGGCCGGGCCCGCTGTCGACGAGAAGGAGTCACCATGGCTGACATCTCCAAGCTGGACACGCCGCTCGCCTCCCTTGCCCAGGAGATCCTGGAGCTGGAGTCCGAGACGTTCGAGATCACCGACTACTCCGACGCGAGCGAGGTCATGCTGGGCTCCTCCACGAGCTGCTCCAGCACCAGCACCTGCTCCAGCACCACCAGCACCACCAGCTGCACCGCCTGATCGTCGGGGCCGACACGGGGTCCGCGCGCCGGGAACACCGGCCCGCGGGCCCCTCCGCATGATTCGGCGCAGTCACGTCGCGGCCCCAGCAGTCCTGGCGGCCCCGACGCTCCCGACGGCCCTACGGGAACGGGTGCGGCACGGCGCGCACCTCCTCCTCCGCCAGGTCGTCGCCGCGCATCCCCGCCCGGCGCTGGGCGGTCCGCAGCCGCGGCATGGTCAGCGCCCGCTGCCGGGTCCAGCCGAAGTCGATCGGCAGCAGCCCGGGCGCGATCGTGCAGACCGTACGCAGGCCCAACCTCCGCTGCTCCGCGGTGGTCTGGTCGACCACGATCACGTCGGACCCGGCCGCGGCCAGTTCGCCGGTGCACCACAGGACGTCCTCCCGCAGGTCGAGGCCGCGTGGCCGGCGCCGTTCCCAGCCGTCGTAGGTCTCGGCGAACGTCCTGGTCACCGGCGGCTCCAGGTAGCCGCGCACGTGCTCGCGCATCCGCGGCAGCCCGAACAGCGCGGCGTGGTCGGGAAGTCGGCGCACCAGCGTGAAGTCCTCGGCCATCGCGGCCAGTTCGGCCGGCCGCTCGGCGACCTGGCGGGGCAGGTGCGGCAGGTAGGTGAGGATCTCCGAGACCGCCGACTCCACCGAGGCGAGCGGGTCGAGGGCGGCCCCCGCGGCGAACGCGAACGTGCCGGGCCCGCCGTCCCGCCGCACCGCGAGCCCGGTGGCGACCGGCACCGGCAGGTCGATCCGGTTGTCGTAGACGTGCACGTCGTAGCCGCACAGGGCGGCCCGGTCGATCATCGCGCGCAGCACCCGGCTGTCGCACGACGCGAGGTCGATCTCCGGCAGCGGCGCGTTGCCGTACCAGCCGAGCAGGAAGGCGTCGCGCTCGATGAGTTCGAGCAGTCCGAAGAGGATCGCCTCCTCCAGGCAGCTTCCGATCGCGCAGCCGTTGGAGCACTCGTAGACGAAGTCGTCGGCGGCGGTGCCCGCGCTGTAGTACGCCAGCCGGGCCGGCACCAGCACGGGCCGGTCGTCGCGCAGCGAGTGGCCGTACACCCACGGGATCGGCCGGCCCGGGTCGAAGGGGTGCACCATCGGGTCGTCGCGGTAGGTCCGCGGCGCGTACAGGCCGCAGTTGCGCGGGTCCAGGGCCGGCTCGCCGCGTGCGGCGAGGTCGTCGAGGGACGCGACGCGCGGCGCCGTACGGTCCCGGCGGTGGGTGCCCGCGTACCGCTCCAGGCCCTCCAGGAAGGCGAGTTCACGGCTGGCCGCGAAGGAGTTGGCCTGGCCGCTCCAGGTCACGTCGGTCAGTCCGGCGTAGCCGCGCATGAAGACCGAGCCCGCGACGGGGGCGGTGGTCGGCGAGGTCACGTCGTTCCAGGTGCCGGCGCCGAGCACCCCGCAGACCGGGTTGGCCAGCGCCTCGGTCGGCAGGGCGTACGACTCCGGGGTGCGCAGCCGGTACCGGTCGGCGGCGGGCTTCGGCCGCGGTGAGATCCCCGAACCGCCCCGCTCGCCGGGGTGGGGGGACGACGCCGGTCCGTGGTGGGCGCACAGCGGGTCGGCGAGCAGCGGCACCGTGTGCGGGCGGCCGGTCTCCAGGTCGTGCCGGGTGACCCGGGCCAGACCGTCGGCATGGGGCGGCCTGGGGGTGGTGACCGCCCACACGTACAGCGCCCACACGGCGTCGACGGTGCAGTCCGGGAGCACCGGCCAGCGGCCCGCCGCGGTCAGGCCGCTCCGCCCGGCCTCCAGCGCCTCCCGCTCGGTCCGGGTGCGCAGCCGCTGCCAGCGCACGGCGAGGCAGCAGCCGCAGGCGCCGTCACCGCCGGGCCGAGGTTCGCCGGCGTGCGGCGCGGTGGCATCCGGGCCCGCGCCCCAGGGGCCGACCAGCACCGCGTCCGGGGCCAGGTGCACCGTCGCCGCGGCCCGGCGTTGGGCCTGCTCGGGCGGTTCGGGGTCGGGCCGCAACAGGTCGTGGCCGCCGATGACGGCCACCGCGGGCGCGGGCAGCCCGGCAGCGGCGGCGCGTGCCGCCAACTGCCGTTCAAGTTCCCGCCCGGCTGCTTGGATGCCCGGGGCTGCGGCCCACGCGGCGGCGGGGAGTGCTGCGGTCGGCGCGGTCATGTCCGGTTGCTCCAACGGAAGACGCGGGCCGCGATCAGCCCGAACAGGACGGTGAATCCGATCAGGCCCGCGCAGTCCAGGGCGTAGCGGCCGAGCCCGTCGCGGCCGGCGAGAACGTCGGTCAGCCCGTGGTCGAGGAAGCGCAGCGGCAGCACCCAGGAGAACGCCTGTATCCAGCCCGGCAGCAGGTCCGCCGGATAGAACGCGCCGGACAGGAACGCCATCGGCACCATCACGAAGTTCGCGATCGCCGCGACCGCCTCCGGGGTGTTGGCGAGGCTGCCCACCACCAGGCCGAGCGCGAGGAACGCGGCCACGCCGAGCACCAGCAGGGGCAGCGCCAGCGGCCAGTCGCCCGCCAGGTGCAGCCCGAACACCGGCAGCACCGCCACCGCCGTGAACAGCACCGCCTGGCACAGCCCCACTCCGACCGCGACCGCGAACCGCGACCCGAGCACCGTGGGAAGTGGGGTCGGGGTCCGCCACACCAGCCGCAGGATGTCGTCGCGCCGCCAGTGCATCAGCGCGAACGCGGGCCCGAACAGGGCCGCGTTGCCGACGCCCCACGACAGCACGCCCGGCGCCACGTAGTTGATGTACGGCAGTCCGCCGTCGACCTTCTGGCCGCGGAAGAGCAGCCCGAACACCGCCAGGAAGACCAGCGGGAAGGCGAAGGTGAAGAAGACCGTGGTCCGGTCGCGGACGGAGGCGAGGAACGCGGCTCTGGTCAGCGCGGCATAGGCGGTGCTGCGGGTGCCGCGCGTGCTGCCGCCGGGGGTGGGGCCGGGGGTGGGGCCCTTCGAGGTGCTCGGGTCGGTGGGGTCCTTGAGGTCGGCGGACTCGTCCGGGTCGGTGGGGGTGCTCGGGGTGCTCGGTGTACTCGGGGTCGTGGCGGTCATCTGCCCAGCTCCGTTCCGGCTCCGGTCAGCCGCAGGTAGGCGTCTTCGAGGGTCGCGGTCCTGGTCCGGATCGCGTCCATGTCCACGAAGGCGCCGACCGCGACCAGCACCCGGTTGGCCACGCGGGTCTCGATCACCACCTCGCCGCCCTCCACCAGCACCCGGTCCACGCCCTCGATGGCGCGGGCCTGGTCCGGGGTGATCCGGTCGGCGGGCACCAGCAGCCGGGCCGGCGCCGCGAGCGAGCGGACCAGGGCGGCGGGGGTGTCCAGCGCGGCCACCCGCCCGCCCGCGATGATCGCCACCCGGTCGCACAGCGCCTCGGCCTCGTCGAGGTAGTGCGTGGTGTACACGATGGTGCGGCCCTGGCCGCGCAGTTCGCGCAGCAGCCCCCACAGCGACCTGCGGGCCTCCGGGTCCAGCGCGGCGGTCGGCTCGTCCAGGAAGATCAGCTCGGGGTCGTGCACCAGCGCGGTGGCCAGAGCAAGCCGCTGCCGCTGGCCGCCGGACAGGTCGTCGACCCGGCTGCGGGCCTTGGCCGCCAGCCCCACCGACTCGATGGCCCGGCCGGCCGCCGACCGTTCCAGGCCGTGCAGCGCGGCCACGGTCTCCAGGTGCTCGACCGCGGTCAGCCGGGTGAAGAACGCGGAGGTCTGCGTCTGTACGCCGATCCGCCGCAGCAGCGCGGTGCTGCGCGGCCAGGGCGACTGGCCGAGCACCTCGACGGTGCCCGCGTCGGCTTTCCGCATGCCCTCCACGATCTCCACCAGCGTGGTCTTCCCGGCGCCGTTCGGCCCGAGAATCCCGAAGAACTCGCCGTGGCCCACCGTCAGCGACACCCCGTCCAGGGCACGCACCCCGTCGTAGCTCTTCGTCACACCGTCCAGCACCACAGCGGGTGGTGACGGGTCGTCGGCTCTGTTCATACGGCCTTTCTCTCGCGTCTGCGGGGCGGGTACGGGGCTGCTGGGTCCGCCGTCCGGGCCGGGCCGGGCGGGCGCCGCGGCGGCCGGCGCCGAGGGGCCGCCCGGGTCCGGGTCGGCAGCGGTCCGCGTGGCGGACGCGCGCCTGGCGGCGGCGCGCAGGCCGAGCGGGCGGAGCAGGAGGGCCGCGGCCACGGCGGCGAGCGGCAGGTAGGGCGTCCAGGTGTCGTAGCGCGCGGGCAGGGCCCCCGCGCACAGCAGGCCCGCCGCGGCGAGGGCGGCGAGGGTGAACAGGGCGCCCAGCAGGGCGTATCCGCCGAGGACGCGGCGTGACCTGGCGGGGTAGGCGGCGGTCGCCGCGCGGGCGCCCGGGCGGCGCAGCGCGGCGGAGACCGCCAGCCGCAGGTAGGCGCGGCTCTCCGGGGCCAGCCGCAGGGCACCCAGCGCGTAGCCGAGCGCCTTGTAGCCGTCCAGCGGCGGCAGTGGCACGAGGTTGAGCAGTCCCATGGCGGTGCCGAGCAGCAGCAGTCCGCCGAAGAAGGGCTCCGCCTGGGCGCCGCCCGGCAGCAGCGCCCACACCACCCAGAACGGCAGCAGGTAGACCAGGTTCGCCACCACCCCGGCCATCGCCACGGCGACCTGCGGCCCGCGCCGGCCGAGGAACTGGACGTCCTCGACCTCGCAGTACAGGTACGTCATGAAGCCCGCGCGGCGCCGCAGGCCGATCTCGGCCACCTTCAGCCCGTAGCCGCGGGCCACCAGACCGTGTGCCAGTTCGTGCAGCGCCAGGCTCAGCCACAGCACGCAGCCGACCGCCACCAGCGCCACCGGCTGCTGGAACAACCGGCGTGTGGCGTCGGCCAGTTGACCGAACCGGACGGCCTCCGCGACCAGCAGCGCGGCGCACAGCGCGAGCAGCGGGCCCAGCACCGCGGGCCGGCGCGCGAACGCCGTCGCCTGGTGCAGCCGGTCCATCGCCGAACCGGCGTCCGCCACCAGTCGCGTCCGCCCGCCGAGCCAACTCCCTTGCTGCGCGCGGGTGTCGGCGGCCCTCGCCCGGTCTTCGGCCGCACCCGAGGGCGTTTGGGGCGGCCGGGCGGCCGCCAGCAGGCCCCGGAGCGAGAGCATCCGCAGGATCTGCGTCCACTGCGCCTCGCCCAGCCGCGTCCCGTACGCGGCGGCGTACTCCGCGCCGATCTCGGTGAGCGACTTCGAGCCGTCCAGCCGGACGATCAGGAACCGCTCCTTCCCGCCGACCTCCAACCGCGCCCCGGTCAGCGGGTCCTTGACGAGGTGGACCACCTTGGGGCCGCGGGTCAGGGCCGGCCCGACGGTCACGTCGTCGCGCACGGCGGGCCGCATGTCGAGGAAGCCGCCGACGGTCGTCACGGGGTCACCGCGGGGCGGGGTTCGCGAAGCGCGCGGCCGAGCACGTAGGAGAGGTACGCCTCGTCGCGGACGCTGACCGACAGCCGGTTGTTGGTCATGTGCAGGTAGGGCGAGGCGAGCATCGGCAGGGCCTGCTCGGGGTCGTCCACCGGCAGGTCCCGGCTGCCGTCCCAGGAGCGGAAGACCAGGTCGCCGGAGCGGGCCAACTCCGATACCCGTTCGCGCAGTTCGAGGCCGTGCTCGGCCCAGCCGCGAAGGAAGCCGGGCAGCCGGCCGAGCGCGGGCCGCGCGGTGGCCCGCCGGATCTCCTGGAAGCGGTGCGGCAGCGCGGTGCCCATGGCCTGGTAGGCGCGGTCGTAGCCGTCGCTGGCGGTGAAGTTGGTGCCGGTGAAGGCGGAGTTCCAGAACTCGTGGTAGCGGTCGAGGAAGGTGAGCAGCGCGGTCTCGCCGGGCAGCAGGCACCCGGCCATGGTCATCATCAACTGCGCGGCCGTGCCCAGCAGTACGGTCCGCACGTGCAGGTTCATGGTGGCCGCCGCGTCGACCACCAGTTCGCTGGAGCGCTGGAAGTGCCACTCGGCCAGTTCGACCCCGGCCGGGCCGCCGTACTTCCCGTACTCGGGCTCGTAGGGCTCGGCGGCGAAGGAGTTGTTGGGGCGCAGCCGCATCCGGCCGGCCGCGTCGGTGAAGCGGTCCCGCTCGCCGCCGGGGTACTCCAGCTCGAAGAGGGTGTTGTACAGCTCGGCGAGGAAGCCGTCCTTGACCTCGTACAGAGCGGGCCGGCGCTTGAGGAAGTCCTCGACGGCCGCGGCGGCGCGGGCGGCGACCTCGGGCCCGGCCTGCGGCGAGGAGGGGCGCAGCCGCAGCCGGATGTGCGGCCCCTCCAGCCAGTAGTTGATGAAGAACCACCCCGACAGCAGGCCGTCGCGGGTGAGTTCGGCGACCAGGGGCCGGGCGCACTGGAGCAGGAAGGGGCGGGTGCTGGCGGCGTAGAAGACGTGGTACGCCTGCCAGTCCCCCCGGGGATCGGCGGGCCCGGCGGGGCGGGCAGGGCCGGCTGGGCGGGCGGGGTCGGCGGGTCCGGCGGGGTCGGCTGGGCGGGCGGGGTCGGCGGGTCCGGCGGGGTCGGCTGCCACGGGAGTGCCGGGGGCGGGGCCGGTGCTGCCGCCGTGCGGGATCGTCGTCATACGCGCGTGCCCTGCCTTCCGTGCGGGTCGGGTGCGGGTGCCGGCGCCGATGCGGCTGCCGGGGTCGGGGCGGGTGCCGGGGTCGGTGCCGGGGTGGGTGCCGGGGTGGGCGCGGTCGCCGCCGGACGGGGGACGATCTCCACGGCCAGTTCGGCGACATGGCGGCCGCGTGCGGAGCGGACGTGCAGCTCGTCCGCCGCCGGCAGCATCTCCTCGAAGACCGTGCGGGCCCGGCCGCCGCCGGTGAGCGCTTCGAGAGCGATCAGGGACAGCGGGCTGTCGAAGTCGACGTAGCCGGGTTTGGCGCCGCCCCCGAAGGCCGCCGCCGGCCCCCCGCCGCCGGGCAGTTCCTCCCGTACCGTCGCGAACACCCGTGCCGGCAGGCTGTGCCGGCGCCGCCAGCGCTGCCACGCGAGGTAGTACGCGGCTTCACCCGCGCCCGGCTCGCGCACCGGCAGCGCGCCCGGCGCCGCGGTCCAGCTGCGCCGGTGCAGGACCAGACCGCGGTAGCGCACCCGGGGCCGGGCGGTGACTCCGTCGACCGCCGGGCCCTGCGGAACACCGCGCCACAGGTCGGGCCGGGCGCGGGAGGTGGGCGAGAAGAGCAGCAGCGTGCGCGGCACTTCGGGCAGCACCATGGGCACCAGGTAGCCGAGGTAGAGCGGCACGACCTCGCGGCCGAGCCGGCGCGAGCGCAGCACCAGCCGGTCGGTGGCCTCGTCGTGTTCCGCGTACAGGTCGTCCAGGTCGATCCGCGCTCCGGCGGACCCGGTGCCGCGCTCGCCCGGGCAGACGATCTCGTGGTCGGTGAGCCGCCCGTGCAGGTTGAGGTTGGTGGTCGCGGAGCCGGCGGTGACCTCGGCGAAGACCGCGCCGGGCGGCTGCCAGGCACGCAGGGTGCGGCGCAGCTCAGCGCTGAGGCCGTCGGCGGCCGGGCTGTTGGAGGGGGTCCCGGCGGCAGGGGTCCCGGTGGCGGGGGTTCCGGTGGCGGGGAGCTCGGCCGGGTCCGCGCCCGTGCCCTCCGCGCCGTCGAAGCAGTGGGTGAAGCGGGTGAAGGGGAAGCACAGGCCGCCGTAGGAGTTGTTGAGGACCACCAGCGGGTCGCCGTCGCGCTCGGCGAGCTGCACGAAGTGGCTGTGCGGGGTGAACCCGGCTGCGAGCGGGGCGAGTTCGGCGGCGACCGCGTCCACGGTGGCTTCGTCGAGCCGCAACTCCTCGGCGCCGGGCGGGTGGTCGTGCCACGCCTCGCGCATCCGGCGGGTGAACTCCGCCCTGGCCCGGTCCAGCGCGGTGACCTCCGGCAGGCCCAGCCAGTTCTCCTCCGGCGCGGCCGAACCATCAGGCGCCCAGGGCGACTTGGTGGACGTGAACTGGAGGTACTGCGTGAAGATGTCCTCGTGGAAGTCGTGCACCAGCCGCAGCACGTCGTCGCAGCGCCCACCGCGGCCGTACCGGGCCAGGAAGAAGCCCTTCAGCACCAGCCGCTGCGGCAGCGCCACGTCGAAGGCGGGCAGTACCCGGGTCAGGGAGTGCAGCGGCGCCGCGGCCAGCTCGGTCCAGCGCTCCAGGTCGGCGCCCACGGGCTCGGCGCGTACGTCCTCGTAGAGCAGCGTCTGCGGGAGCGACGGGGCGTCGGCCCCTAACTCCTCTTGCACGCTGATCAGTTCGCCGCGCAGGGTACGCAGCAGGGCGCGCCGTCCGGCGAGGTCGGCGGCGGCGTAGCGCTCGACGCAGGAGGCGGCGCCGGCGAGGCGGGCGGCGACGCGATCGGCCCAGGGGCGGTCCAGGGCCCGCAGCGCGGCCCGGAAGGAGCGCAGCGGGTCCGGCGTGTGGACGTCGGTGTCCAGGCCGGTCATCTGGAGGATGCCGAGATCCAGCAGGGTCGCGGGGTAGCGGGCGGCTTCTTCGGGCGCGGCACCGGTCTCCGCGGCGAGCCAGTCGGCGAGGTCGCCGTACCGGGGCGTCGCGCCGCCGGCGAAGAGGCCGAGCATCCGCTCCAGGGTGCCGCTGCGGCGCAGGAAGAACAGCCGGTCGTGGGCGGCGTCGAAGCTGACCGCCGCGGTGTCGTCGCCCGTCGTCACCGAGCGGCGCACGTAGCGCAGCCGGTCGTCGTCGAGGTTCCAGCCGGCGGACACCGCGACCGGCAGGTCGGCGCGGCGGTCCGGGTCGGCGGCGACCAGCTCCGCCAGCCGGGCCAGCACCACCACGTTCAGCCGGGGATGGCTGCTCCAGCCGTCGCCCAGCTCGCCCCGAGCGTCCGTCGCCCCCTCGTCCCCTCGGCCGGACGGCTCCTCGAACTCCCCCGCCGCCACTGCCGTGAACGTGCTGAACGGGCTGGTCTTGCACGCCGTGCGGTACAGGTACGAGAGCAGCGACCGCTCCTTCTTCCGGGCCCGCTTGTCCGGTGCGGGCACCGGCCCCGCCGCGCCTTCCGCGATGAACGCGTCCAGTTGCCCGTCGAGGGTCGGCGAGGCCAGCACCAGGCCGAGCCGCAGCCGCTCCTCGGCCGCGAGCCGCCGCAACTCGGCCCGGGCCGCCGCGAGTCCGTCGTCCACCAGGCCGCCACCGGTGGCGAGGGCCCCGGCGAGTTCGCGCCGAGCGGTGAGCCAGCGCTCCAGCAGTTCGCCGGTTCCGCCGCCCGCGGCTCGCGCCAACTCCCTTACGGCGTCGGGATCGCGCGGCACCCGGCCGTTGAACACCTCTCGGCGCAGGGCCAGTACGCGGCGGCGCTGCCGTTCGTCGTCGGTCGCCACGACCAGCGCGGTCAGCGGGTCCGCCAACGCGTCCGCGAGCGCGTCGATCCGGTCCTGCGCGTCGAGCACCTGCTCGGCCCAGGCGCGTGCCCGCGGGTCGCGCAGCCGCTCCACGGCCTCCACCGGCAGGCCGGCCACGCGCAGCACGAAGCGGCGGTGCAGCAGCCAGTTCCGGGCAGCGCCGTCTCCTGCCGTGGTGCCGATGCCGGTGCCGGTGCCGGTGCCGGTGCTGGTGCTGGTGCCGGTGCTGGTGCTGGTGCTGGTGCTGGTGCCGGTATCGCTCGCGCGCGTGGCGCTCGCCTCACTCACGTCGTCCACATCTCTCATCACGGGCGCTCAGGCGATCTCGTAGCGGAAGTCGGCCGGGCGGGGCCGTTCGTGGCCGATCATCATGATCAGCAGCGGGATCTCGCCGGTCGCGTCGAGCCCCAACTCCTCGGTGAAGGAGATCGCGTCGAACCCGAGCGCCACTCCGCAGGCGAGGCCGGCCGCGCTCGACGCGGTGTACACGGCCTGGGAGATGCCGCCGACCACCGCGTTCACCAGGCGGTAGCCGCGGTCCCCGACGGCGTCCAGCACGGCGTGGGTGCGCGCGGCGGGCACGATCACGGCCGCGGCCTGCTCCAGGTTGTAGTTCGCCAGGAAGTAGTTGCGCTGGAGGAACTCCCCCGGGCGGCCGGCCCGCAGCAGCCGCAGCGACCCGTCGGCCCGGTCGTACGCGTAAGCGCCCTGCGGCACGCCCGCCACGTGGTTCACGAACACCAGCAGCCGGGTGAGGGGTTCGGCGTCAGCGGGCTCCGCGTCGCTGTCCATCGTGCCGGCGGCGTCCGCGGCGGCGAGCACCGTCGCCAGTTCCCGCGCCGCCAGCGGACGCGCCGCCTGGAACCTGCCGAAACTGCTGCGCCTGGCCCGCAGCGCCTGCCGCACCCCGCGTTCCAGCGGCTCCCGCGCGGGCAGCGCGACCCGCTCGCCGCCCGCCTCGACCGGCCGCGCCGACGCCGCCGCGAGCGCGCCGGCCGCCGGCCGCCGGGTCGCGCCCTCGACCGTCGCCGCGTGCATCCGCCGCACCGTCTCGAAGGTCGTGGTGAACCCCGAACGCTCCTGGTCGGCATGCCCTACCCGCACGGATGCCGCGCCGGAGATCGCGCCGGAGCCCGTGCCTTCGGCCTCCGCGGCCCCGGTGCCGGTGCCGGCCGCCGCGGCCGCGTTTGTCGTCGCGTGCGCGGTGGAGGGCTGCCAGGCCAGCGGCACCACGGCGAAGACGCCCTCCTCGTCGTCGGTCAGGCCGAGCAGGGCGCCGAGCCGGGGCTCGTCGAACCAGAAGGCGGGGCCGACGTGCAGGCCGTGGGCGCGGGCCCAGATCCGCCACGTGGCCAGCAGGGCACCGGTGTCCATCGTGACGACGTGGTAGCTGAAGCTGTTGTACTTGAAGGAGTTCTGCCAGAAGCGCACGGTGAGCACGAGGAACTGGTCGTGGCCGAGGGCCGGTTCGCCGACCGCCGCGCGCACCTGCGGGGTGACGTCACCGGTGAGCAGGCGGCGCAGCGCGTGCTGCCGGGTGTCGTAGTAGTGCACGCCGGGGGTGAGGGGGCCGCCGGGTCCGCTGACCCAGTGGATGCCGACCGGGTACAGGCCGCCGCCGGACGCGCTGCCCCGCGACCAGTTCGCCTCGGCGTACATCGGCAGCGTGCCCAGGTCGGAGTTGGCCTGGACGGCGAGCCGGCGGCCGGTCAGGCCGTAGGAGTCCTGGAGCATCCCGGCGAGCAGCGGCAGCGTGAACGCGCCGCCGCCGCGCGGCCCGTACAGGCCGCGCTCGACGGTCGCGCCGGGCGGCGGCGCGGGGGTGGCGTGCGGCAGCGGGAAGCTCTCGGCGCCGGGGAAGTGCTTCCCCTTGCGCGGCCGGTCCGCCCAGTCGGGCACCCAGTCGGCCGGCTCCATCGGGTACCGGCCGCGCCGGACGATCGCGGTCGCGTACTCATGGGCGAATCCCACGGGCGGTCCTTTCCTCATCGGGCCTCTCGGGCCTCTCGGTCCTTGCGGTCCTTGCGGTCCTTGCGGGTGCTGCCTGGGTGCTGCCTCGGGTCCTGCCGGGTCGCGCGGAACTGCCGTACTGCCGTGCCGCCTTGCCGCTGTGCCGCCTCACCGCCGTACTGCCGTCTTGCCGCTCCGCCGTCCGTTCCGGGTCGCCTCGCCAAGGGCGTGAAGGGCGTCAAGGGCGTCAAGGGCGTCAAGGAAACGGATGTGGCGCCGGGTTGAGGTCATCGGCCGCCAAGTCCCTTTCGCACAGCCCCGCTTCCCGCAGCGCGCTCCGCATGCGGGGCATGTGGCGGGCCCGCTGGCGGTTCCAGCCGAAGTCGATCGGGAGCAGTCCCGGCACGATCACCCCGGCGGTGCGGAAGCCGAGCGCCCGCTGCTCCGGCCCGGTCTGGTCGACGGCGATCACGTCGAACCCGGCCCTGGCGACCTGCGCGACGCACGCCTCGACGTCGTCGCGCAGGTCGTCGCCGGGGGCGACGGTGTCGCGGGCGAGCGCGGCCGGCGTGATCCGGGGCGGCCTGCGGTTGCCGGGGCGGTCCGACGTGCCCAGCAGGAAGTCGGCGTGCCGGGCCATCTCCGGCAGCCCGTACACCAGCGGGTGGTCGTGCAGCACCCGCACCTTCGTGAAGTCCTCGGCCATCGCCCGCAGTCGGGGGGCGTCGCGTTCGGTCCTGGCGCGCAGGTTGACCGCGTCGGTGGCGATCTCGCACAGCCCGGCGGCGAGCGCCGCCTCCGGGTCGAGGCTCGCGCCCGCGCCGAAGCACAGCCGGCCGGTTCCGCCGTCGACGCGCTCGGCGACGGCGGTCACCACGGGCACCGGAAAGGTGATCCGGGTGTCGAAGAACCGGGCCCGGTAGCCGTACATCGCCAACCGGTCGATCATCGAACGGGTTTCGGGGCGGCGGCTGGCCGAGCCGTCGATCTCGGTGAGCGGGGCGCGGCCGTACCAGGCGAGCAGGAAGGCGTCGCGTTCGATCACCTCCATCAGCCCGAAGTACACCGCCTCGGCCCAACTTCCGCCGGAAGCGCAGCCGTTGGAACTCTCCTGCACGAAGCGGTTGGCGAGGCCGCCGGGCGCGTGGTAGTACGCCGTGATCTCCGGGACCAGCAGCGGACGGTGGTCGCGCAGCGAGTAGCCCCACACCCACGGGATCGGCCGCGCCGGATCGAACGGGCGCACCTCGGGCTCCGCGCGGTGGAAGCCGGCGTCGTACAGGCCGCACGCGCGGGGGTCGAGCACCGGTGCGGTGCGGGCGAGTTCGTCGTACGCCGCGACGACCTGGGTGCGCTTGCCGCGCGGCCGCATCCCCGCGAAGCGCTCCAGCCCTTCGAGCAGGCCGACCCGGACGCTGGAGCGGTAGCGGGGGGTGTGCCCGCCCCAGAAGCACTCGCGCAGGTAGTCGCCGGAGCGCAGCAGGAACGAGCCGACCGTGGAGGACGTCGACGCCGACACCAGGTCCGGCACCACGGACGGGCCGAGCATGCCCGCCACCGGGTTGACGAAGACCTCAAGCGGCACGTCGTACGCGTCCGCCGGCCGGCTCCTGAAGTCCGTCGCGGACCGCTTGGGCGTCGCCGGCAGCGGAACGGCGGCGGCGGGCGCGGTGTCCGGCGGCGCGTCCCCGCACGCGGGGCACTCCGCGTCGGGAGCCACCGGGAACCGCGTCACCCCCAGCGTCTCCAGGTCCAGCAGGTACGCGTACGGGAACCGCTCCCGTGCGGTGCCGGCCGCCGCCGCGGTGTGCGCCGCGAGCACCGCGGCCAACGCGTCCACGGCGAAGGGCAGTTGCCACGGCGAGGCGCCCGCCGCCCGGGTGTCCGTGCCCGACTCCAGCGCGTCCCGCAACCCCCGGGCCCGGACCGCCTGCCACCGCCGCGCGAGGCACCGGGCGCATGCCGGGCCGCCGCCCGGGGCGAACGGCCCCACCAGCGCGTGGTGCCCGTACACGTGGACGGCGTCCGGTTCGTCGCCGCCCGGAACCGCCAACTCGTCCCGCAGGCCCAGCGGATGGACGGCGGGAGCGGGAATGCCGTGCGCGGCCGGACTGCCGGCAAGGGCGGCGCCGAGGGCGGCGGCCAGGGCGCCGACGACGGACGACCCGGCGGGCCTGTCGGTGGCCCGCTCGGCCGGCGGCGGCGCGGCGACGGGCGCCGGGCGGACGTCAGTGCGCATCGGAGGCCCGGGGCGACGTCAGCAGGACGCGGGTCACGTGCAGCCGGCCGGCCGCGAGGTCGGGCGCGTGCACGGGGACGGCCAGCAGGTCCTGCCCGGCCGCGCGCAGCCGGGCGGCGACGGTGGCCCAGTCGGTCCGCTCGGTCAGCGGCACGGGTCCGGGGTCCCGGGTGGCCGCGATCGTGGCGGGCGCGAGGTCCTTCATGAGCGGGTCGCCGGTGTCGACGCGGGCGGAGGCGGTGCGATCGCCTGCGCCGGCACGGCCACCCGCTCCGGCACCGGCGCCCGGCGCGGCGCCGTCACCCGATCCGGCTTCCTCGGCGGCCAGTTGGAGAGTGCCGAGCAGGTCGCGGAGTGCTTCGAGTGCCGCGTCGCGCCAGCGCGGTGCGGTGCCCAGCGCCCAGCTCCCGCCCGCGCGGGCGAGCACGGTGGGGGCGGGCCGCGCGTCCGGCGCGCCGAGGTCGAGGAGGTCGAGGTCGGCGCCGAGGTTGGCGGCCGACCGCAGCAGGAAGGTGAGTTCGGCGTCGTCGCCGTCCTCGGGGCCGACGCGTTCCGCCAGTGCGGCCGGGTCGATCGCGCGGACCTCGGTCGTCCCGCGCAGGGCGGCGCGCAGGGCCGCGTGGCCGAGCGCGGTGAGCACGCCGCGGGCGGCGGCCTCGGCCGGGGTACGGCCGGCGCCGGTGCCCGCCGAGGTCGGCTCGACCAGCCGGTCCCGGTTGTACGGGCCGAACGGGCGTACCGCGGCGGCCGGTACGAGCACGGTGCCGCCGCCCAGGAGCGAGGTGGCCGCGCACCACGCGGTGGCCGCCCCGGCGCCGTACCCGAGCCCGGCCGCGGTGGCGAGGTCCGCGGGGTCCACCGCCCGCCACTTCTCCCGGGCCGCGTCGAGCGCGGCACCCGTGAGCGGCTCCGCCGGCGGTACGACGTGTTCGGCGTAGACCTCGGCGGCCCGGTGCAGCGCGCGCAACCGCGCCCCGGCGACGTGGTGGACGTCGAACGCGCTGATCTCCCGCCGTACTCCGTGGCCGAGGCCGAGCCGCACCGTTGCGGCCTTGAGCGGGGTCTGCGCCCACGTCTCGTCCGCGTACGCCTGGAAGACGCCCGCGGTGGGCCCCACGAGCGCGGACCGGTCGGTGAGTTCGGCGAGCGCGGCCTGCCCGGCGTCGGCGTCCCCCACCGCGGCGGTCAGGTCCCCGGCCGGTGCGGCGTCGCCGGCCTCGTCGAGCTGCTCCAGGTCGGTGACCGTGGCGGGCGGTGCCGCGAGCGGGGCGCAGGCCGGGCAGCGCGGGTGCGGGAGGAGGGGTTCGGTGACGGTGTCGAGCGAGTCGGTGTCCTGGACGATCAGCCGGCCCTCACTTTCGGCGGGCAGCGCGCCCGTGGTGAGCCGGAACACCTCGTAGCCGAGGAGGTTGCCGAGCATGGCGGCGAGCGGACCGCTCAGGGAGGCCGCGCCGGGCTGGTCGCGCGGGCCGCCGGGGGCCAGCCCGCTCCACAGGTCGGCGGCGTCGGCCGGGTCCCCGTTGGCGCCGAGCCGCAGCGCCGCGCAGGTCCAGCAGCCGGCCGGCGCGACGGTCTCGGCGGAGCCACCGGACCCGTCGGATGCCACCGTCGCATCCGCCTCACCAGGCCCGCCGGTGAGCAGCGGCCCCACCACCGCCGACCGGCCGAACATCCAGGCGGGCAGCACCCTCTTCCCGGCCGGGACAGCGTCGGACAGCGCGGCGACCTGCCGCGGGCCGCGCTCACCGGTGACCACCACGAGGTCGTACCCGTCGAGGTCGGCCCAACCGAACTCGCCCGTCCCGCGGCCGGGTTCGAGCACGTCGAGCGCCACCGGACAGCCCTCCTCCCGCAACGCCGCGGCCTCCTCGGACGCCGAGGGGGCGGCGGCGGAATCGGTCGCGGACGGGACGGCGGAGGTGGCCGCGGACGTGACGGCCTCGGACGTGACCGCCTCGGACGTGACGGCCACCCGCGCGCAGCCGTTGCGGACCAGCGACAGCGCCGCCCAGCGGGCGAGCGCGTCGTCGCCGACCACGGCCACCCGGGTGTGCCGGAAACGCAGGAACCGGGCCGCCGCGTCATCGGTGTAGTGGTCGACGTAGGCGATCTGCGCGGCGAACCGCCGCGCCACGGCCTCCTCGGGCACCGGCGCGTCGGCGGCCGGCGGGACCGCGTCCCTGGCGAAGCCACGCGCGTAGAGCGTGCCGACGAGTCGGGCCACCATGTCGCGCTGCTTGTCGCCGAGGCCCCCGCAGAGCGCGGCCACCGTGTTGTCGCCGGTCAGGTGCGGCACGATCAGGGACGCGAAGCGGTAGGCCGACGGCATCACGACGCTGAATCCGCCACGCGCGTTGTGGAAGTGGACTCCGGTCGGCGTCTGCGTGTAGAGCACGTCCCGGCGGATGCGCGGCCGGGTCGCGGCGATCTCCTCGTACGGTGACACCATGTCGGTCACGCCTCCGTGGGGTGCAGTTCCGCGGCGCCGGGCCGGGGGGACGGGTGGGGGGTGCGCCCGCTGGCGCGAGGGGTGCGTGCGGCCCGGGCACCGACACCGTCGGCGGCGGCTGCCCGGGTGAAGACACGCAGCAGGTCGTGCATGCGGTAGTGGCCGCGCGGCCCTTCCTCCAGCAGCCCCGCGCCGACCAGCCGGTCGAGCACGCGGGCACCGCTGAGGGCGCCGTCCAGGGAGTCCTGGCTGTCCCGAGTGCCCTGGGCATCCTGAGTGCCCCGGGGGTCCTGGCTGTCCTGGGCGTCGTCGGGGCCGTCGGTGGAACCGGCCGCCGACGTCGCGGTGGCGGGCCGGGGTCCGTCGGCGTGGGCGCCGCGCAGGATGGCGAGTTCGAGCCGTTGCAGGTCGGGGCCGGGGTCCACGCCGAGTTGCTGGGCGAGGTGCTCCTTGGCCTTGCGGTACTCGGCGAGCGCCTCCGCGCGGCGGCCGGTCCGGTACAGCGCCTCCATCAGCTGCCCGGTGAAGCGCTCGTGCAGCGGGTGGGCGCGGGCGGTGGGCCAGATCTCGGCGACCGCCTCGCGGTAGCGGCCGCGGGCGAGTTCGAGGTCGAAGACCCGCTCGATGGCGCGCAGCCACTCCTCCTCCAGCCGCGGGACCTCGTCGCGGTGCAGCAGGTCGGAGTGGACGTTCGACAGCAGCGGCGGCCGCCAGAGCGCGAGCGCGGTGCGCAGCAGCCCGAGTTCCTTTTCCGGTTCCGCCGCGGAATACGCCTGGCCGAGCAGTTCGCGGAACTCCACGAGGTCGAGTGCGGCGGCGTCCGCGGTCAGCCGGTAACCGCCGGGAACTGCCTCGATGGCGTTGTCGGCGACGCCGTATTTACTGAAGAGCCGGCGCAGCCGCAACACGCAGCTGTGTAATGCGGCCTTCGCCTGTGCGGGCGTGTCGGCGCCCCAGATAACCTGCTGCAGAAAATCAGCGGTGACCACGGAATTCGCGTGCAGAAGTAATGCGGCGAGCAGAGCGGCGGGCCGCGACGGCTGGAGGACGACGGATTCCCTGCCGTCCGCGAGGGTGAGCATGCCGAGAACGGTGAACCGGGTGTGCGTACCGCCTCGTTCGCCCGTCGGCGGCTCGGCGGAGGTCATCGGACCATGGCCGTTCGTCGTTCTTCGTGCCGCGCGCGCGTCTGATCGGAACACACACTTCACCGTCCCCGTAGCCCCGTGACACCGACGGCCCGGCAAGTGTGCACCGAGCAGAGACAAAGGCCGGATACGGCCCAGACTATCGGCGATCTCGGATGAGGATACGGCAGCTCCGTTTAGCTGTCCAGGGTGCCTGAACGCCCGTTAACCGGCGCAACCAGGACACTCCGGGACGGTATGCCGCGGCAGCACTGGAGGGCAAACGGACATCCCTCACAGTATTACGAGCGGGTGAATATCGTTTTTCCGGAGGATCGGACGCCCCGACATCACAGGACAACTCGGCCGAAGTAATGGCACGGACAAAAGAACCAAAAGTCCGCGGCGATTGCCGCCGACACCCGGCCGCACCCGCACGAGGCGACCCGATGGCCGCCCCCGCGCACGCGACCCGCGTCGGCGACCCGCGGCCGCGCCCCGCGCCGGGATCGCTTGACACCACAGCCGAGGCTGCTTCACTGTTCCACAAGACAGAAACCAACTTCCGCAATGTGAAATCTCGACCTTCTGGAAGGAGCCGCTTCGTGGGTCTCGCCGACGCGCGCTTCGATGTGAACCTCTCGATCCTCTTCACCGAACTCCCCCTCCTGGAGCGGCCGGCCGCGGCCGCCGCCGCGGGCTTCGACGCCGTCGAACTGTGGTGGCCGTGGATCGACGACCCCGCGCCCGACAAGGTCCGCCTCGACGATCTGCGCTCGGCCCTGGAGGCGGCCGGCACCCGCCTGGTCGGCCTCAACTTCTACGCCGGGCAGTTGCCGGGGCCCGACCGCGGCGCGCTGTCCGTACCCGGCGAGGAGTCCGACCGCTTCCGCGCCAACGTCGAGGTCGCCGCCGGCTTCGCCGCGTCCGTGGGCTGCCGCGCGCTCAACGCGCTCTACGGCAACCGCGTGGACGGCGTGGAGCCGGCCGCGCAGGACGCGCTCGCGCTGGAGAACCTGGTGCGTGCCGCCCGCGCCGCGGACGAGATCGGCGCGACCCTGCTGATCGAAGCGCTCAACGCCCCCGAGTCCCCGCGCTACCCGCTGGTCTCCGCGGACGCCGCCGTCGACGTCGTCCGTCAGGTCAACGAGGCGACCGGACTGGACAACACGCGCTTCCTGCTCGACCTCTACCACCTCGCCATGAACGGCGAGGACCTGCCCGCCGTGATCGAGCGGCACACCGCGCTCACCGGCCATGTGCAGATCGCCGACAGCCCCGGCCGCGGCGCGCCCGGCACCGGCACCCTCCCGCTCGGCGCCCTCCTCGACGCCCTGCGCGCGAAGGGCTACGACGGCTGGACCGGCCTGGAGTACAAGCCCTCACCCGCCGGTTCCGCGGCCGCCTTCGGCTGGCTCCCCCGCTGACCCGCCGAACCACCGGGCCCCCACCCCTCAACTCGCCCTCTCCATCCCCGTATCCATCCCCGTATCCGTCCCCCGTCCCTCTCCCTCCCCATCCCCTGAGCCGCGCCGGCACCGCATCCGGCCCGCACCCACGGAAGGCAAGAAGATGAGCACCACACTGCCCAAGGTCGCCTGGATCGGGCTGGGCATCATGGGTTCGCCGATGTCGGAGAACCTGATCAAGGCCGGTTACGACGTGACCGGCTACACCCTGGAAGCCGAGAAGCTGGCCCGGCTGGCCGCCAACGGCGGCACCGCCGCCGACTCGATCGCCGCGGCCGTCCGCGACGCGGACGTCATCGTCACCATGGTCCCGGCCTCCCCGCAGGTCGAGGCGATCGCCTACGGCGAGGACGGCATACTCGCGCACGCCCGCCGCGGCGCCCTGCTGATCGACACTTCCTCGATCACCCCGCAGACCTCGATCGACCTGGCGAAGGCGGCCGCGGACAAGGGCATCCGCGTGCTCGACGCGCCGGTCTCCGGCGGCGAGGCGGGCGCGGTCGAGGCCGTGCTGTCCATCATGGTCGGCGGCAAGGCGGCCGACTTCGACCGGGCCCGGCCGCTGCTGGAGGTGCTGGGCAGGACCGTGGTGCACTGCGGCCCGCACGGCGCCGGCCAGACCGTGAAGGCCGCCAACCAGCTCATCGTGGCGGTCAACATCCAGGCGTGCGCCGAGGCCGTGGTCTTCCTGGAGAAGTCCGGCGTGGACCTGTCCGCGGCGCTCGAAGTCCTCGGCGGCGGCCTGGCCGGCTCCACCGTGCTCGCCCGCAAGAAGGACAACTTCCTCGACCGCGACTTCGCCCCCGGCTTCCGGATCGACCTGCACCACAAGGACATGGGGATCGTCACCGACGCGGCCCGCACCGTCGGCGCGGCCCTGCCGGTCGGCGCGGTGGTCGCGAACCTCGTGGCCTCGCTGCGCGCGCAGGGCGACGGCGGCCTGGACCACTCGGCGCTGCTGCGGGGCGTGGAACGGCTCTCCGGCCTGCCGGTCAAGGGCTGAGCCCGGGTCGGCAGCCGGGCCCGCGCCGAGTACCACCGGTGTGAAGGGCCCGCCCGGCCACCCCGAACCCCGCCCGGCGGTGCGTGCCCCGACAAGGGTCGCGCCTGGGGGCGCCCGTACGGCCGCACGGCCGCGGGAGCACCGCCGGGCGGCCACCCCCGAAGCCCGCGACTTCCCTCGTACGCTTACCGGGTGCGAGGGAACGGTCACAGCGGCGCCGACTTCCTGCACTATGGGTGCACGACACCTCGGCCCGAACCGCCGGGGCCGGACGGGAGTTGCGAGCGATGGCTGAGAGCGTGCCGGTGCGCTGCCCCGCCTGCGGGCGGGAGCACGGCTACACCGCCCCGACGTTTCCGTGCGCCTGCGGCAACCCGCTCGCCCCGCCGGTGCTGGCCGGCGGCCGGCCCGTACAGGTGCTGCACCACTCCTGGGACGAGTCCTGGATACGGCTGCGCTGCCCGGAGTGCGGGCGCTCCGACCAGTGGCCGCAGCCGGAGTACGACTGCGCCTGCGGCGCGCTGGTGCGGCTGCCGGTCGCGGCCTGCGCCGCCGACTCCGGTGACGGCAAGGTGCCCGCGCCGCAGGAGGGCGCACCCGAGCCGACCGGTCCGGTGCCGCCGCCGACCACCCGCCGGCCGCCGTTCCGCCCGGTCACGATCCGCACCGCCCGGGACGCGCTGAGCGCGGCCGCCCACTACCTCAAGTGGCTCGGCTTCGGGAACGTACGGCTGGCCGGGGACCGTACCGCCAACGGCATCGACCTGCGCGGCGACAGGCTGGTCGCCCAGGTGGACCCGACCACGCTGCCCACTCCGCTGCGGGACGTCGAGTGCCTGTGGCTCAACTGCGTCAACGAGGACGCCACCGGCGCGTTCTTCTCGCTGGCCGGGTACGCCCACGACGCGCGGCTGCGGGCCGACCGGCTCGCCGTGCCGCTGTACGTCCTCGACCTGACGGGGACGCCCCAGCCGGTCAACGAGGCCGCGGAGCAACTGACCCGGCGGGGGCCCGAGTAGGCGGTCCGCCCGCACTGCCCCGTCCCGCGGGTTCCCGGAGCTTCGGCCAGGTCGTGGGCTGACCGCGCCGTCCCTCCCCCTGGCTTCGCCCGCAGGCGCCCCCAGCACCCCTGGATCTGCCCGCTCCTTGCGCGAGCGACGGCACCGCACACCCTCATCCGACGCCTTGACGCCCATCCGTCGGCGACCTAGCCTCATTTCACATAACAGAAGTTACTTTCCGTATTGCGGAAAACAGTACGTCGAGCGCTCAGCTCGCCCCCCCCGTTGAAGCCCCGCAGGGAGTCCTCATGACCCGTATGACCGCCGCGCGCGCGGCCGTGGAGATCCTCGAACTCGAAGGCGTGGACGTGGCCTTCGGAGTCCCGGGAGCGGCCATCAACCCCTTCTACGCGGCTCTGAAAGCCTCGGGGGGGATCACCCACACGCTCGCCCGGCACGTGGAGGGCGCCTCGCACATGGCCGAGGGGTACACCCGCACCGCGCCGGGCAACATCGGCGTGTGCATCGGGACTTCGGGTCCGGCGGGCACCGACATGATCACCGGCCTGTACTCGGCGATCGGCGACTCGATCCCGATCCTGTGCATCACCGGCCAGGCCCCCACCGCGGTGATCCACAAGGAGGACTTCCAGGCGGTCGACATCGCCTCGATCGCCGCGCCGGTCACCAAGGCCGCCACCACCGTGCTGGAGGCCGCGCAGGTCCCGGGCGTCTTCCAGCAGGCGTTCCACCTGATGCGCTCCGGGCGCCCCGGCCCCGTGCTGATCGACCTGCCGATCGACGTGCAGCTCACCGAGATCGAGTTCGACCCCGAGACGTACCAGCCGCTGCCGGTCTACCGGCCGGCCGCCTCGGCCGCGCAGATCGCCAAGGCGCTGGCGATGCTCGGCGCGGCCGAACGCCCGCTGATCGTCGCGGGCGGCGGGGTGATCAACGCCGACGCGGCCGACCTGCTGGTGGAGTTCGCCGAGCTGACCGGGGTGCCGGTGGTGCCCACCCTGATGGGCTGGGGCGCGATCGCCGACGACCACCCGCTGAACGCCGGCATGGTCGGCCTGCAGACCTCGCACCGGTACGGCAACGAGACGTTCCTCGCCTCGGACTTCGTGCTGGGCATCGGCAACCGCTGGGCGAACCGGCACACCGGCCGGCTCGACGTCTACACCGCCGGCCGCACCTTCGTGCACGTCGACATCGAGCCGACGCAGATCGGGAAGATCTTCGCCCCGGACTACGGCATCGCCTCGGACGCGAAGGCCGCGCTGGAGCTGTTCGTCGCCGCGGCGCGGGAGGCGAAGGAGGCCGGGCTGCTGCCCGACCGCTCGGCGTGGGCCGCCTCGGCCCGGGAGCGCAAGGCGACGCTGCACCGCCGCACCCACTTCGACGACGTCCCGATGAAGCCGCAGCGGGTCTACGAGGAGATGAACCGCGCGTTCGGCCCGGAGACCCGCTACGTGTCCACCATCGGGCTCTCCCAGATCGCCGGCGCCCAGATGCTGCACGTCTACCGCCCCCGGCACTGGATCAACTGCGGCCAGGCCGGTCCGCTCGGCTGGACCGTCCCGGCCGCGCTGGGCGTCGCCACCGCCGACCCGGACGCCCAGGTGGTGGCCCTGTCCGGGGACTACGACTTCCAGTTCATGATCGAGGAACTGGCGGTCGGCGCCCAGCACCGCATCCCCTACGTGCACGTGCTGGTGAACAACTCCTACCTCGGGCTGATCCGGCAGGCGCAGCTCGGCCTCGACATCGACTTCCAGGTGAACCTGGAGTTCGAGAACGTCAACTCGCCGGAGATCGGCTGCTACGGCGTGGACCACGTCAAGGTCGCCGAGGGCCTGGGCTGCAAGGCGATCCGGGTCACCGAGCCCGGTGAGCTGGGCGCGGCCTTCGCGCAGGCGAAGAAGCTCGCCGCCGAGCACCGGGTGCCGGTGGTGGTCGAGGCGATCCTGGAGCGGGTCACCAACATCTCGATGTCCACCACCGCCGACATCGGCAACGTGGTGGAGTTCGAGGAGGTGGCGACCGAGCCCTGGCACGCCCCGACCGCGGTCATCCCGCTGACCGCGCCCGCCCCGGCCGGCGCCACCGCCTCGGCCGCCGTCACCGCGGTGCGCTGAACCGTTCGCGCAGCTCGATCTTGCGCACCTTGCCGCTGACCGTCATCGGGAAGGCGTCCAGCACGCGCAGTTGGCGCGGCACCTTGTAGTGCGCGATCCGGTCGGCGCAGAACCCGGCGACCTCGGCGAGGGTGGGCGGGTCGGCCGGGTCGCGCGGGATGACGCAGGCGAGGATCTCCTCGCCGTAGCGGGCGTCGGGCACGCCGACCACCTGCACGTCGGCGATCTTCGGGTGGGTGTAGAGGAACTCCTCGATCTCGCGCGGGTAGATGTTCTCCCCGCCCCGGATGATCATGTCCTTGATCCGGCCGACGACGGCGACGTAGCCGTCCTCCCGCATCAGCGCGAGGTCCCCGGTGTGCATCCAGCGCCCGTCGTCCACGGCTTCGGCGGTGCGCTGCGGTTCGTCCCAGTAGCCGAGCATCACCGAGTAGCCCCGGGTGCACAGTTCACCCGGGGTTCCGCGTGGCAGGGTGACACCCGAGGAAGGGTCCACGACCTTCACCTCGATGTGCGGGAGCACCCGGCCGACGGTCTCGGTGCGGTGCTCCAGGTCGTCGTCCCGGCGGGTCTGGGTGGACACCGGCGAGGTCTCGGTCATCCCGTAGCAGATCGACACCTCGGCCATGTGCATCTCCGACATGACCCGCTTCATCACCTCCGCCGGGCACGGCGAGCCGGCCATGATGCCGGTGCGCAGCGAACTGAGGTCGTAGGAGGCGAAGTCGGGCAGGCCCAGCTCGGCGATGAACATCGTGGGCACGCCGTAGAGCGAGGTGCAGCGCTCCTGCTCGACGGCGCGCAGGGTCGCGGCCGGGTCGAAGGCGGGCGCGGGGATGACGATGCAGGCGGCGTGCGAGGTGATGCCGAGGTTGCCCATCACCATGCCGAAGCAGTGGTAGAAGGGCACCGGCAGGCAGACCCGGTCCTGTTCGGTGTAGCCGACCGTGCCGCCCACGAAGTAGCCGTTGTTGAGGATATTGTGGTGGGAGAGGGTGGCGCCCTTGGGGAAGCCGGTGGTGCCGGAGGTGTACTGGATGTTGACCGGCTCGTCGCAGCTGAGCGACGCCTCCCGGACGGCGAGGTAGTCGGCCGGCAGGTCCGCCCCGGCCGCCATGAGCCCGTCCCACTCCGGGTCGCCGATGTGCACCACCTCGCGCAACCGCGGGCATTCGTCGCGGACTTCGGCGGCCATCGCCCGGTAGTCGCTGCTGCGGTACTCGGTGGAGGCGATCAGCACCTCGATGCCGGACTGCTTGAGCACGAACGCCAACTCGTGCAGCCGGTAGGCGGGGTTGATGTTCACCATGATCGCGCCGAGCCGGGCGGTGGCGTACTGCACGAGCACCCACTCGGGGCAGTTGACCGCCCAGATGCCGACCCGGTCGCCCTTGTGCACCCCGTGGGCGGCCAGGCCCCGGGCCAGCGCGTCCACGTCGCGGCCGAACTCGCGGTAGGTCCAGCGCCGTTGACTGGCCACGTCGACCAGTGCTTCGCGGTCGGGGTGGGCGGCCAGCGCCCGGTCGAGGTTGCGTCCTATCGTGTCGCCGAGCAGCGGGGCGCCGCCGGTGCCGTGCGCGTAGGACGGCTCGGCCGGCGGACTCACGGCGGCGGCCCCGGCCCCGGTCGTGCCCATGCCCGTGCCCGTATCCGTGCCCGTGTCGCTCACCGGTAGTCCTCCTCGCGGTACTCGTGGCTGCCGTCGCGCGCGGTCGCCTCGCGCAACTCGATCCGGCGGATCTTCCCCGACACGGTCTTGGGGAGTTCGGCGAACTCCAGCCGCCGCACCCGCTTGTAGGGCGCCAGCACCGACCGGGAGTGCGCGAAGATCGCCTTGGCGGTCTCGCCGTCGGCCGCCCAGCCGGCCGCGAGCACCACGTACGCCTTCGGCACCGACAGCCGCAGGTCGTCGGGCGCGGGCACCACGGCGGCCTCGGCGACCGCCTCGTGCTCCAGCAGCGCGCTCTCCAGCTCGAACGGGGAGATCTTGTAGTCGGAGGACTTGAAGACGTCGTCGCTGCGGCCGACGTAGGTGATGTAGCCGTCCGCGTCGCGGTGGCCGATGTCGCCGGTGTGGTAGTAGCCGCCGGCCATCGCCTCGGCGGTGCGCTCCGGGTCGCCGGCGTATCCGGTCATCAGGCCGACCGGGCGGGTGGACAGGTCGAGGCAGATCTCGCCGTCGTCGCCGGGCCGGCCGGTCTGCGGATCGACCAGGGCGACGGTGTAGCCGGGGGTGGGGCGGCCCATGGAGCCGGCCTTGACCAGTTGCCCGGGCGGGTTGGCGACCTGCACGGCGGTCTCGGTCTGCCCGAACCCGTCCCGGATCACCACCCCCCACAGCCGTCTGACGTGCTCGATCACCTCGGGGTTGAGCGGCTCGCCGGCCGCGACCACCTCGCGCGGCGGATGCGCCAGCGCCCGCAGGTCGGCCTGGATGAGCATCCGCCACACCGTGGGCGGCGCGCAGAAGCTGGTCACCCCGGCCCGGTCCATCTCGGCCATCAGCCGGGCCGGGTCGAACCGGGTGTAGTTGTGCACGAAGACCGTCGCCTCGGCGTTCCACGGCGCGAACAGGCTGGACCAGGCGTGCTTGGCCCACCCGGGCGAGGAGATGTTCAGATGCACGTCGCCGGGGCGCAGCCCGATCCAGTACATGGTGGCCAGGTGCCCCACCGGGTACGACAGATGGGTGTGCTGGACCAGCTTGGGCCGGGCGGTGGTGCCGGAGGTGAAGTACAGCATCAGCGGGTCGTCGCCGCGGGTGGGCCCGTCGGGCACGAAGACCGGGTCG
The DNA here is from genome assembly GCF_044744625.1 of Streptomyces sp. NPDC087270. NCBI lineage: Bacteria > Bacillati > Actinomycetota > Actinomycetes > Kitasatosporales > Streptomycetaceae > Streptomyces > Streptomyces sp. NPDC087270. The sequence continues at coordinate 1,784 of NZ_JBIUYR010000012.1, read as the reverse complement.
GCGGCGTACGCGTCCTCGTACGCCCGCCACGGCCCGGTGGCGCCGCCGACCGCGATCCGGGTGTAGTCGCCGGGCACGTCGGCGAACTTCCCGGTGTCGGCGGCCCGCACCACCGCGTGCCGGGCCCCGCCGCGGTCGATCCGGTCGCGCAGGTCGGCCGGGCCGAGCAGCGGGGTGGCCGGGATGGCCACCGCCCGCAGCTTCATCAGCGCCAGCGCGGTCTCCCACTGCTCGGTCTGGTTGCCGAGCATGAGCAGCACCCGGTCGCCGGCCCGCACGCCCAGGCCGCGCAGCCAGTTCGCGACCCTGTCGGTACGGGCGGACATCTCCCGGAAAGTGGTGCGCGCCTCGCTGCCGTCCTCCTCGACGATCCACAGCGCGGGCCGGTCGGCGCGCGCGGGATCGGCGGCGACGGCGTCGAACCAGTCCAGCGCCCAGTTGAAGTGCTCGGGCCTCGGCCACCCGAAACCGTCATACGCTGCCTGGTAGTCCTCACGGTGCCGCAGCAGGAAGTCCCTGGCGTCCCGGAACATCCCGGTCGCGTCCGATGCCGCCATGTGTCCTCCTCGTCGACGGACCCCTGAGTAGCATCGTCCGGTAGTGACGTGGGTCTCACTACCCCCGGAAGGGGGTGAGGGGGTGATGCGGGTGAACGGACACGGTGAGGCGGTCGAGGTGCGGGCGGCGCTGTTGCGGATGCGCAGGTCGGGGCTGTTGGCGGTGTCGTTCGGCGGGCTGGTGGCGGGCGGCGGCGGGCTGCCGGTCGGGTACGGGGCGCGGCAGTTCCGGATCAGCGAGCTGGCGGGCACGGCCACCGAGTCGCTGCGCGGGCTCTCGATCACCACGGGCAACGGTCTGGGCGGCAAGACGCTCGCGATGGGCCGCCCCTACGCGGTCACCGAGTACCGCGACTCCCGGGTGATCAGCCACGAGTACGACGCCGCGGTGGCGGGCGAGGGGCTGCGCTCGGTGCTGGCGGTGCCGATCGTCGTGCAGCGCCGGGTGCGCGGGGTGCTCTACGGGGCGCTGCGGCAGCCCTTCTCGCTCGGTGACCGGCCGCTGAACGTGGCGCTGGACGCGGCCCGCGAGCTGGAGCAGGCGCTGGTGATAAGGGATGAGGCGCAGCGGCTGCTGTCTTTCGCGCAGGCGCCGCTGCCGGCCGATCCGCGCGCCTGGGAGGAGGTGCGCGAGGCGCACGCGGAGTTGCGGGCGCTGGCCGGGCAGGTGCCCGACATGCATCTGCGGCAGGAGTTGCTCAGTGCGTGCACCCGGCTCGCGGCGGCGGGCGCGCCGCCCGCGTCCAACCGGCCCGGGCGCTCCTCGCGCGGCGCGCCCCAGCTCACGCCGCGCGAGCTGGACGTCCTCAGCTCCATCTCCTCCGGGGCGACCAATGCGGCGGCGGCGGCCCGGCTGCGTTTGCGGCCCGAGACGGTGAAGAGCTATCTGCGGTCCGCCATGCGGAAGTTGGGGGCGCATACCCGCCTCGAAGCGGTGGTCGCCGCGAGGCGCGCCGGTCTCCTACCGTAAGCACGGCCCCCCACCACCCCGGGTGCCGCTGCGGCTCCCCCCGGGTGCCGTACGGCCCCCCCGCCGTAACGGTTCCTCACCGCCCCCGGGTACGGGTGCGGCACCCCGCCGCGGGGGTTCCTCACGGCCCCCGGGTGCCGGTGCGCTCTGGCTGGTCGCGCAGTTCCCCGCGCCCCTGAGTACGTGCGGCTGCTCCGCAGCGCACAGCTCGCCGACGACGGCGAGCAACCCAAATCAGGGGCGCGGGGAACTGCGCG
>NZ_JBIUYR010000011.1:106518-318079 GCF_044744625.1 Streptomyces sp. NPDC087270 | reverse complement strand
AAGACGCTCGACTGGGATACCCCAGCCGAGCGTCTACGTGATCTACTCACCACCTGAAACAAGTGGTGTTGCGACGACCCCTTGAACCCAAGCCGTCCGGGGGCCCTTCGACGCTGTCGGTCTCAGTCGTCGGTGTCAGTCGTCGGTGTCAGTCGTCGTTGTCCGCCGACGGGATGTAGGCGCCGGGTACGGCGTCCGGTGCGTAGATCCTGCTCTCACCGGGGTACGGCTTCGCCCAGTTGTGCGTCTGGTACCAGGTGAAGTGGTTCATCTGGGCCGGCGGGGCGTAGTCGGGCACGGCGTTGGGGCCGGTCAGCCGCTGCTTCGACTTCCAGGCGTTCCACTGGGCCGCCACGGTCTTCTCGGCCGCCGGCACGCTCACCGACGGCACGGCCGCCGCCTTGGGGTCCTGAGGTGCCGGGGTGTCCACGCCGCAGGACGGCGGGGTGGTCACTCCGGCGGTCAGCGAGGTCCGGTTGGGCAGCGCCGTGAACGGGGTGTCGTCCGGCTTGGCCCGGAACGCGCCCGTCATCGGGCTGGCCGCGCTGTCCTTCTGGTTCATCGGGTGGATGCCGAGGATCTGCTCGATGGTGCGGACCATGGTGATCTGCGAGTAGTAGTGGTCGTCCACCACGCCGTGCTGCGCGTAGGGGCTGATGATCTGGATCGGCGCGCGGTGGCCGTCGACGTGGTCGAGGCCGGCCTGGGAGTCGTCCTCGACGACGAAGATCGCCGAGTCCTTCCAGTACTTGCTGTGCGAGATCGTGTCGACCATCCGGCCGACGGCGAGGTCGTTGTCGGCGACCTGGGCGGCCGGGCTGGCCGGGCCGCCGGTGTGGTCGCTGGAGAGCCAGAACATGTTCAGGTTCGCCGGACCGTTCTTCTCGAAGTCCTGCTGCCAGATCTGCTCCCGGTAGATGTCCGGGACGCTGGTGTCGAACTTCGGGAAGGTGGGCAGCGAGACGTTGTTCAGCGACGGGATCGGCGAGGAGGAGTCGAGGGTGTAACCGCTCGGCTGCCCGGTCGCGTTCATGTTCCTGGCGTCGCAGTACAGGTTCTGCCAGCTCGCGTCGGCCGGCTTGGTCAGGAACTGCTGGAACTCGCCGAAGTCGCGCACGGTCTTCCCGGCGGCCTGCGCGCCGGTCCACAGGAAGCCGCTCTTCTGGTGGCCGAGCGCGTCGTCCTCGGTGTCGTAACTGCGCGTGTACTCACCGGCGGAGGACTCGGTGTACTCCGGATCGTCGGCCTGCATCAGCCAGTTGTGGCCCTCGGCGGAGTTGGTGCCGATGTCGTAGGTGTTGTCGTACAGCCCGAACTGCGTGGCCAGCGCGTGCTGGTTGGGCGTCACGTTCTCGCCGAACTCCGTCAGCGCCGGGTCGCCGTCGCCCTGCGGCATGTCGCCGAGGACCTGGTCGTAGGTCCGGTTCTCCTTGACGATCAGGAAGACGTGCTTGATCGTCGACGGGTCGCCCAGCCGGGCCGGGACCGGCACCGCCTTCGCCTTGTGGCCCTTGGCGAGCTTGACGTCGCTGCTGGTCCAGCCGTTCTGCTGGAAGACCTTGGCGGTCTCGGCCCTGATCACGCGGTCGTTCGGCAGCGTGAAGTGCGTCAGGCTGGACGTCGTGTCGTGGGTGCCGTGCCCGGCGCTGGTGGTGGGGCGGCGGGAGTCGATGCCGCGGGTGTTGGAGACGACCACCTGCTTGCCGACGGTGGTGATCTCCGCGGGGAAGTAGTCCGTCGGGAGCAGGCCGACGTAGCTGACCGGCTCCTGCGCGGTGCGGTACTTGTAGACGGCGATCGCGTTGGCGCGGCCGAGCGTCACCAGCAGGTGGCCGTCGTCGGTGAGCGTGACCGCGTCGGGCTCGTAGCCGACCGACGCCTCCGGCCAGGGCTTGGTGGAGATGGTCTGGACGACCTTGCCGCGGGCGGTGTCGATGACCGCCACGTCGTTGCTCGCGGTGTCGGTGACGAACACCGTGCCCTTCTTCGCGTACAGCGCGGTCGGGTGCAGGCCGACGTTGATGGTCGCGGGGGCGGCGGCCGGCTTCGCCAGGTCGATGACGCTGACGGTGCCGGTGGTGGTGGCGCCGGTCACCGGGCTGGCCGGCACCTGGGTGTTGTAGGAGTTGAGCGTGGTGTCGCCGCTCTTCGCCGGCCGGCCGCCCTCGTTGCTGACGTAGAGCTTGCCGCCGACCTGCACGAGGTCGCGCGGCGCGTTGCCGACCGCCCAGCTCTGCTCGATGGCGCCGGTCGCCGCGTCGATGGCGACCACCCGGTTCTGGCCGTTGACCGCGGAGTACACGGTGGAGCCGTCGGCCGAGAACACCGCCGCCCCGACCAGGGCGTGCTTGGCGCCGTCCGCCGGGATCTTGACGGACACCGGGTCGGCGAGGGTGCCGTCGGCGTTCACGGTGAAGCGGGTGTAGCCGTCGGTCTGGCCCAGCCACAGCTGCGAACCGTCGGGCGAGTACGACGGGCCTTCCTGACCCACGTCGTTGCCGCTGATCCGCGGGTTCGCCGCCGCGTTGTTGCCGACGAGCTGCTGCACCTTCCAGGTCTTCAGGTCCACAATGGTCAGCGCGCCGTCGCCATCGGTGACCGAGGCCGCGAGGTGGGTGCCGTCCGGGCTGACCGAGGACGACATGATCTTGCCGTCGTTGATGACGAGGCGGTCGCCGTACGGCGCGAGGTACTGGTCGCTGGAGATGACCTGGCCCTTGTCGGTGGTCTGGCCGACCTGCTCGGTGCCGAACTGGTGCGTCTGGGCGAAAGCGGTGCCGGTGGCGCCCAGCGCGAGCGTGGTCAGGCCCGCCGTGACCAGGATCGTCCGGCGGCCGATGCGCCGGCCGAGAAAGACGACATGCGCCTTCTCGGCCCGCCTTCGGCGGCGTGTTACCTGCATCAGGTGCTATCCCTTCGAGGTGGCGTGGAGCAGTTCGACGTTGCCGTCGAACTGCCAGAGCGGGTTCGGCACGTCGCCGGTCGGGGAGCGCACCAGGAAGTAGCCGTTCACTTCCTTCGGTCCGTCGCCGTCGGCGACGAACCGCCCGTCGGAGGTGACGTCGAGCTGGTAGACGGCCGTGCCCGGGGCCTGGACGCCGGGGAGGTGCCAGGTGACGACGCAGCGCCAGTCGTTGCCCGCGCCCTTGGCGGCGACATGGCCGTCGCTCTTGTCGCACGCCGCCGTGACCCGCAACTGCGCCTCGGTGACGGCGGGGCGGTTGAGTTGCTCGGTCTGCATCCGGTACAGGTGCCCGAAGGCCGTGGCGACCGACCGCTGCAGCTTGTTCCGGTCGATGCCGGAGCCCGTCGAGGGGGTCGCGACGGCGACGACCGCGACCGTGACGGCGAGCAGTCCGGCCAGCGGCAGCAGCCCGACGGTGATCGCGCGGCGTCCGGAGCCGTCGTTGGTCAGGTTGGTGAAGTCGCGCCGAAGGAAGAGCAGATAGGCCAGCGCCGTCGCGGCCACCGCCCACACCAGGCTGACCGCGATGCCGATCAGCAGCGGCCCGACCTGCGCCGGGCTGGTGAACAGGCCGTTCCAGGCGATGAACGCGTAGCCGGGCAGCGCCAGGCGTACGGCGACGGGCAGCGGCAGGAGCTGGGCCAGTTGCATCGCGAGCGCGACGAGCGCGGGCAGCAGCAGCCCCATCGGGGACCGGCCCAGCACGACCGACCCGAGCAGGCCGATCGCGGCGAGCGCCAGCGTCGGGGCGAGCGCGCAGGTCCAGGCGAGCAGGACGTTCCCGGCGGCGGACGACGGCGACAGCAGGTGGCCGTCGAGACCGACCAGCGGGTGGTTGCCGACCGCCGCGAGGCCGCCGACCACACCGGACGCGGTCAGCCCGACCACGAGCAGCAGGATGACGGTGAGGCTGGCCAGTGCCTTCGCCGCGAAGATCCGTCGGTGCGACCTGACCGCCACCAGCAGGTGGCGCCAGGTGCCGAGCCGGTCCTCGGCGGCGAAGACGTCGCCGGCGACCAGCGAGGTCAGCAGCGGGAGCGCCCAACTGCCGGCGAACCCGAGCACCACCAGCGGCCCGGCCCACCCGGTGGCGTGCATCCAGCGGCCGAAGAGCGTGTCGGAGGGGAGCGTGCTCTGCTCACTCACCGCGGCGACGAAGAGGGCCGGCGCGATCCAGCAGACGAGGACCAGCAGCCGGACGCGCCACTGGGAGACCAGCTTGACCAGTTCGAAGCGGTAGGCACGCGCCACCGAGACGGGGCGCACCCCGACGGCGGTTCCGCCGTCGTCGGCGGCGGTCGCGGCCGTGTCCACGGTCGTCGGCGGCGCGGTCATCGGCCGGCCTCCTCTTCTTCTTCGGTGAGGGCGAGGAACGCGGCTTCGAGCGGCGACGACACGGGGGCGAGCTCGCGCACCGCGACGCCGGACCGGACCAGCCCGGCCACCAGTTCGTCGAGCGCGGGCACCAGGGCCCGGACGACGAGCGCTTCGGCGCCGCGCCAGGCCCGGGCGTCGTCCACGACGGTGATCCCGGCGGTGTCGGCGGCCAGCCGGCGGGCGGCCGGCAGGTCGGAGCTGAGCAGCCGGTAGTCGAGTTCGCGGTTCTCGGCGGCGAGCTTGCTCAGCGGGCCGGAGAAGACCACCCGCCCGGTGGCGAGGATGGTGGCCTCGGAGCAGAGCGCCTCCAGGTCGTCCATGCGGTGGCTGGAGACCACCACGGCGGTGCCGTCCGCCGCGAGCCGGGTGAGCACCCCGTGGACGTGTCTCTTCCCGGCCGGGTCGAGGCCGTTGGAGGGTTCGTCGAGCACGAGCAGCCGGGGCCTGGTGAGCAGGGCGGCGGCGAGCCCGAGCCGCTGGCGCATGCCCAGGGAGTAGCCGCGGACCCGGTCGTCGGCGACGTCGGTGAGCCCGACCTGGTCCAGTACGTCGCCGATCGCGCCGGTCCGCGGGTCGTGACCGCGCAGCGCGACCAGCGCGGCGAGGTTCTGCCGGGCGGTGAGGGAGGGGTACAGGCCGGGTCCGTCGACGAAGCCGGCGACGCCGTCGGGCGCGGCGAGCGCCCGCCCGACCGGTGCGCCGAGGATCTCCAGGCGCCCACCGTCGGCGACGGCCAGGCCCAGCAGCAGGCCGAGCAGGGTGGTCTTGCCCGCGCCGTTCGGCCCGACCAGGCCGTGGATCTGACCCTGCGCCACATCCAGATCGATCCCGTCGAGTGCGACGACATCGCCGAAGCACTTGGTGATCCCACGTGCCCGGACCGCGAGGGGTGTGTCCATGAGTCCCTTCCTCCTGAGCCTCAAGGGACCCTAGGGACCGCACACAGCGCCGCCACGGACGTCGAGTTGAACACTTGCGGAACACCCGGCGACCGGAATCCGGCACTCCGATGCCGGCGCCGTGACCGCGGGTCGACCACGCGTGAAAGCCGCTGGTCAGGGCCGGTGGTGATCCGGGCACGGCTGCGGGCCGGACCGGGTCGAGGGGCGGTGGACGCTCCCCGGCCGGGCCGGCCCCGACCGCGGCCCCGGAGCCGGGGCCGCGGCTTGGCGTCAGCTCAACTCGGCAGGGTCCACTGCTGGTTGGCGCTGTCGGCGCAGGTCCAGATCTGCAGCCGGGTGCCGTTGGCCGAGCTGGGGCCGGTCGCGTCCAGGCACTTGCCGGACGCGGGGTTCAACAGCTCGCCGTTGGACTGGTGCTGCCAGACCTGCGCGCCGGTGCCGTTGCAGTCGTACAGCTGCACCTGGCTGCCGTCGGCGGTGCCGGCCGCGGCCACGTCCATGCACTTGCCCAGCGCGGTCAGGGTGCCGTCCGAACCCACCGTCCACTGCTGCGCGTTGGTGCCGTTGCAGTCGTAGAGCTGCACCGCCGTGCCGTTGGCGCTGGAGGCGGACGCCACGTCCACGCACTTGCCGCCGTATCCGGTGATCCGGCCGGTCGTGCCGCCGCCCGGCGGGGTGCCGCCCCCGCCGCCGGTCAGCTGGTTGAAGATCCGGGAGTAGGCGTAGCCGACGCCCTTGTCGTAGTAGTCGACCTCCCAGAACGACAGCTCCTGCACGCCGTTGGACGCGGCGAAGCTCTCCAGCGTCTGCGCGTCGGACTGCGAGAAGTACTCGTTGTCGTCGTTCTGGCCCGCGATCGGGGTCAGCCCGAGCCGGCCGTAGGCCGCCGAGGTGGAGATGCCGTAGAGGCCGGCGAGCTGTCCCGCGGTGGCGCGGGCGCCGGACTCGGCGTCGTTGAGCGCGTTCTCGCCGTCCCCGAAGTCCATCGTCATGATGTTGACCGCGCTGACGTTGACGCCCTTGCTCTTGGCGTCGGTGAGGACGCCGTACTCCTGGGAGGGCAGGCCGTTCGGGGCGACGGCGAGGGTGTAGGCCACCTGCACCGCCGGGTTCTGCGCCTGGAGCGCGGCGAGCGCCTGGTTGCGGCGCTGGTTGGACGCGGTGTCGCCGAGCGTGCCGCCCTCGATGTCGAAGTCGAGCCGGGTGATCCCGTAGGTGTTGACGACGTTGGCGTAGGCGGCGGTGAGCGAGGAGACCGACGTGCAGGTCTGGGCGAGTTCCCCGCCCTCGGCCCCGCCGAAGGAGATGATCGCGGTGCCGCCGGCCGACTTGAGCGCGTTGATCTGCGAGGTGTACGCGCCGACCGAGTCGCCGCTGGCCTCCCACTCCGCGGTACAGCCGGACTTCGGGGTGAGGAAGGCGAGCGTGTAGTACTTCAGCCCGGTGGCGTTCATGTCCGACGCCATGTCGTTGGCCGTGTTGCCGTCGATCTGGAGGTAGGGGGCGGCGAAGTGGGCGGGCAGGCCGGTGTCGGCGTGGGCCTGGCCCGCAGCGCCGAGGAAGGCGGCTGCGGAGGCGAGGGCCATCGTGGCAAGGGACGCGATGCCGTGTCTGGGACGCATGCGTGGCTCCGTGTGGGCCGGTGGTGGGGGGGTGTTTCATCTCGGCCGAGCAGAACCGGAGTCTGCGACGGAACGCGAGACCGCGTCAAGGCTTCTGTAAGCAAACCTTCCTGACCGGATGCGTTCAGGCCGTACCGCCGAGTCAGCGCCCGCGCACCGCGGTTGACCCGCCACCCCGCCCCGACCTGTGCGTTCACAAGCTGTAGACACCTGCCGTCCAGTCCCGCCGCCCGGCCGTACCGGACCTCAACAGCGTCCAGAAGATGAAGACTTGACCATCGGCGCCGGGCGGACGGACCCGCGCCGCCGGGTGGCACCCGTGGCCGCACTCGCCGGGGAGATCACCTGGTCCCCCGTGCCTCGGCACCGCTGACGTGCGGTGTCAGACCAATGTCTTGACATGCCCGCAACGGCTCTGCTTCTTTCATGAAACACACATTGCTGAGAGGCCGGACGTTCATCAGCCGCACGCGCGCCACCACGGTCGCGGGGGTGCGCTGGTCCGGGATGTGCCGCACTTCTTGTTTCAGAAACACGAACCCCGCTGGGAAAGGGCGTCATGAAACGTTTCTTGAAACTGGGCCGGACGGCGCGTCGCGCGGTCGGACCCGGAGCGGCCGCGGTACTCGTGGCCGCCGCGCTCTCCACGGTCGGCGCGGCCAGCGCGCACGCCGCCGTCTCCCCCTCGACCTGGTACAACCTGGTGGCCGGCAACAGCGGCAAGTGCGTGGACGCGGCGGCGGCCGCGACCGCCAACGGCACCGCCGTCCAGCAGTACACCTGCAACGGCAGCACCGCTCAGCAGTGGCAGCTCAAACCGGCCACCGACTCCGGCTACTACACGATCGTCAACGCCAACGGCGCGCAGCCCGCCATCGACGTGGACGGTCCGTCCACCGCCAACGGCGCGCTCATCCACCTGTGGTCCAACGGGGGGTGGAGCAGCCAGGAGTGGCAGCCGGTCCAGGAGAGCAGCGGCTCCTACCACTTCGTCAACCACTACAGCGGCCTGTGCCTGGACGTCCCCAGCGCCTCGACCGCGGACTCGGTGCAGCTGCAGCAGTACACCTGCAACGGCAGCAGCGCGCAGTCCTTCGCGTTGAACGACTCGGGCAGCGGCACCGGCGGCACTCCCCCGCCGACCAACCCGAACAACCCCGACCTCGGCCCCAACGTGAAGATCTTCGACCCGTCGATGTCGTCGTCGTCGATCCAGTCGACCATCAACTCGGTCTACAGCTCCCAGCAGTCCAACCAGTTCGGCAACAACCGCTACGCGCTGCTGTTCACGCCGGGCAGCTACAACGTGGACGTCCCGGTGGGCTTCTACACCCAGGTGGCCGGCCTGGGGGCGTCGCCCGACGACGTCTCGCTGACCGGCGGCGGGGTGCACGTGGACGCGGGCTGGTCGGGCGGCAACGCCACCCAGAACTTCTGGCGCGACGTGGAGAACCTCTCCGACACGCCCAGTTCGGGGACGCTGGAGTACGCCGTCTCGCAGGCCGACCCGTTCCGGCGGGTCGACGTGCACGGCAACATGATCCTGGACGACAACACCTCGGGGAACAACAGCAGCAACTGGTCCTCGGGCGGTTTCATCGGCGACTCTCGGGTCTCCGGCCAGGTCAACTCCGGTACCCAGCAGCAGTTCCTGACCCAGGACACCTCCATGGGCAGCTGGGCCGGGTCGAACTGGAACATGGTCTTCGTCGGCGACAACGGCGCCCCCGCCCAGTCGTTCCCGACCTACACCACGGTCGGCCAGTCCCCGACGGTGCGCGAGAAGCCGTACCTCTACACGGACTCGACCGGCCTGTACAACGTCATGGTGCCGAGCCTGCGCACCAACGCCACCGGCCCGGACTGGACCGGCGGTTCGACGCCGGGGACCTCGATCCCGATCACCCAGTTCTACGTGGTCAAGTCCGGTGACACCGCGGCCACCATCAACGCGGCGCTCTCCTCCGGGCTGAACCTGCTCTTCACCCCCGGCGTGTACCACCTGAACGCGCCGATCAACATCACCCGCCCGGACACCGTGGTGCTCGGCCTGGGCCTGGCCACGCTGATGCCCGACAACGGCGTCACCGCGATCACCACCGCCGACGTGGACGGCATCGACATCGCCGGGCTGATCGTCAGCGCGGGCACCACCAACAGCAGCTCGCTGGTGCAGATCGGCCCGGCCGGCGCCTCGGCGAGCCACGCGGCCGACCCGACCACGTTGCAGGACGTGTTCTTCCGGGTCGGTGGCGACGTCGCCGGGAAGGCCACCCAGTCCCTCGTCGTCAACAGCGCGAACACCATCGGCAGCGACCTGTGGATCTGGCGCGCCGACCACGGCAACGGCGGCACCGTCGGCTGGAACACCAACACCGCCGCCAACGGGCTGGTGGTCAACGGCAACAACGTCACGATGTACGGCCTGGCCGTCGAGCACTACCAGCAGTACCAGACGCTGTGGAAAGGCAACGGCGGGCGGACGTACTTCTACCAGTCCGAGATGCCCTACGACGTGCCGAACAACGCCAGTTGGACACCAGGCGGCGGGGAGAACGGCTACCCCTCCTACAAGGTGGCCGACTCGGTCACCTCGCACCAGGCGTGGGGGCTGGGCGTCTACTGCTACATGAGCACCAACCCGTCGGTGGTGGCCGACCGCGCCATCGAGGTGCCCGGCAGCGGATCGTCCTTCCACGACATGGTGACCGTCTCGCTGGGCGGCAGCGGCACCATCAGCCATGTGATCAACAACTCCGGCGGCCAGGTCAACGGCGGCACCACGGTGACCTATCTGACCTCGGGGCCGTGACGAGCACCGGCGCGGCGACCGCGTAGTGCGGTCGAGGGCGACGGGTCCGGCGCCGACGGCCTGCACCAGGTCGTCGGTGCCGGGCCCGTCGCCCGTGCCGTGCGCGGCTGTCAGGAGACGGTCGTCGAGGTCAGCACCGGGTTCGGCGAGGGGTAGCAGGCGGTCGGCGCGTTCACCGTGAAGATGCTGGAGGTCACGTTCGCGGTGAAGGTCAGGCCGGGGCTGGAGTAGCTGCTGCCGGCGAGTTGGGTCTGCACGGTGGTGCCGGAGGCGCCGGCGGTCAGGTCCAGGTTCAGCGTCGGCAGCGTGAAGGTGCTGCCGCCGCTGATCGGGCCGGGCACGGTCAGCGCGATGGTGCCGCCGCTCACCGAGACCGACGGGGCGCCCGAGCCCAGCCCGGAACCGCCGCTGAGCGACTCGCCGGTCAGCGTCGCGTTCGCCGGCACCGGCGCGGTCAGCTTCAGCGAGCTGATCGAGTTCACGGTGTTCCCGTTGACGGACGAGGGAACGGTGATCGCGTCCGGGGCCAGCGACACGGTGAAGGCGCTTCCGGCGGCCACGGAAGCCGGCGCGGTGCCGTTGACTCCCGCGTCGATGGTGAAGGTCTCCGCGGAGACGATCGGCGGTGTGGCCTGGCAGGCCAGGCTCAGCGGGTTGTCGGCGGCCGACGCCGCGCCGGAGGACAGCCCGAGCGCGGCGACCACGCCGAGCGCGGCCACGGGCAGGGCATAACTGGTGCGCATGTGTCTCTCCTGTTCCGGGACCCCGGCCGCTTCGTCGAGGCCGGGGCTGTGGGGGGATGGGGGACCGGGCACCGAGGCGGTCGTCAGGTTCATGACATGTTCACGGTGACCCACGTCGGAATATCCATCTGCCGACCTCCGTGGTTAAGGGGGCGTTTCGGCCGTTGTCCCGCCCTCCCCCGGGCCGCGCATTGCGGCGTTCGACCCGCGCCGTGCGGCGTTCGACCAGGTCGCCCCGGGCGGGCGAGGGCGAGCCGCCTGCGCTTTCCGATGCCTGGCGGCCGTGGTGCGGGAGCGATGCACGTCGAAACGCGTGTGGCTGAAAGGGCCACCGTGACGTGTGAGGAGAGCGGGGAGGGCGGGGCCGGCTGCTTCGTCGACGCCGCCCCCGGGCCGCTCGACGTCCGCGGGGGCCTCCCGCCCGGCTACTTCACCGCGCCGGCGGTCATGCCGGACTTCCAGTAGCGCTGGAGCATCAGGAAGAGGACGACCAGCGGGGCCACCGAGACCAGCGATCCGACCACGGCCAGCAGGTAGTCCTGCGGGTGCCCCTCGGACAGCGCGGAGGAGTACCAGACGTACAGGCCGAGGTTGACCGGGTAGAGCTTCTTGTCCGACAGCATCACCAGGGGCAGGAAGAAGCTGTTCCAGATCTGGGTGAACTGGAAGAGGAAGATCGTCACCGAGCCGGGCGCGAGCATGGGGAAGGCGATCCGGCGAAAGGTCCTGAACTCGCCCGCGCCGTCCACCCGGGCGGCCTCCAGCACCTCGCCGGGGACGTAGGACGCGCTGAAGACCCGGGCCAGGTAGACCCCGAACGGGAACACCAGGCCGGGGACGAACACGCTCCAGTAGGTGTTCACCAGGCCGACCTTGGCGGCGATCAGGTACAGCGGGATCGCCATCGCGGTGCCCGGCACCATCACGCCCAGCAGGACCAGGGCGAAGAGCTTCTCCTTGCCGGGGAAGGCCAGCTTGTCGAAGGCGTACCCGGCGGCGACGCTGAGCACCGTCGCCAGCAGCGCGCCGGCGCCCGCGTACAGGACGGTGTTGCCCATCCAGCGCAGGTAGACGCCGTCCTCGGTGGTGAACAGGTACCGCAGGTTGCCGAAGAGCGCGAAGTGGCGGCCCGGCGCGAATCCGTTGGTGGCGAACAGGTCCTGGCGGCTCTTGGTGGACGACAGGACCAGCCAGAGCATCGGCAGCAGCGTGTACAGGGCGGCGAGCCCCAGCATCGCGGTCACCCCGGCCCTGGACAGCAGGAGCGACGGACGGCTGCCGGGTCGGCGCGGCCCGCGCCGGACCGGCGGCTTCCCGCCGGTCGGCGCCGGGGCCGCGGCGGGCGGCGCGCTGAGCGTCGTGGGCTCGGTCATGGCTGCCTCCTGCGGCGCGGAAAGCGGGTGACGAGGAACGACAGGGCCGCGGCGAACAGCGCGATGAGCAGCGAGGCGGCCGCGGCCAGTCCGAGGTCGTCGCGGGTGAACGCGGCGGTCTGGACGTACATGTTGGGCGTCCAGCTGCTGCCGATCGCGCTGGAGGCGCTGTAGATGACCTTCGGTTCGGTGAAGAGCTGGACCGAGCCGATCACGGTGAACAGCACGGCCAGCGCGATGGCCGGGCGGATCATCGGCACCTTGATCGACAGCGCGGTGCGGATGCCGCCGGCTCCGTCGAGCCGCGCCGCGTCGAGGGTCTCGCGCGGCACCGCCTGGAGCGCGGCGTAGAAGATGACCATGTTGTAGCCGATCCACTCCCAGACGGCGATGTTGGCCGCGGAGAACACCGCGTTGTCCGCCGAGAGGAAGTCGACGTGCAGGCCGGCCGACCCGAGCAGGTCGATCACCGGGCTCAGTCCCGGCGTGTAGAGGTAGACCCAGATGAGGGCCGCGATCAGGCCGGGCACCGCGTGCGGGAGGAACAGCGCCAGCTGGAAGAAGGCGCGCGCCTTGACCAGGGCCGAGTCCAGCAGCAGGGCGAGGACGAGCGCGCCGCCGATCATCACCGGGAGGTAGACGGCGGCGTACGCGGCGATGGTGAGGAAGCCGTTCCGGAACGCCGGGTCGGAGAGCGCCCGCGTGTAGTTGTCCAGGCCGGCGAAGACCTGCTGGGTACCGCCGAAGCCGAGGCCGGAGGTGCGGGTGGTGAACAGGCTCAGCCAGCCGGCGTAGACCAGCGGGGCGAGCACGACGGCGCTGAAGAGGACGAAGAACGGTGCCAGGAGCAGCGCGGCGGTACGGCGCTGGGCACGGACGGACGGGCTGGCCATACCGGCCTTTCTCGACGGGAGAGCGCGGAGGGGGTGCGGGGCGGGGACGGGACGGGGGCCCGGGCGGATGTGCGGGAGCAGCACCGGCGCCCGGGGACCGGGCGGGTGTCCGGCGGCCGAACGGGCCCGCGCGCCGCGGGTGCTACGGGACGAGCTTCATCCCGCGGTGCCGGATGTCCTTGGCGGTGTCCTGCTGCGCGCCCTTGAGGACGTCGAAGAGGTTCGCCTTGCCCTCGGCGACCTTCGGGAGCTGGTCGACGATGGCCGTGTTCGTGGTGCCCATGTCGGGACCCCACGTCCAGCCCGGCTTGACGGCGTCGTAGGACGCGCCGGCCACCGCGTACACGTCCTGGCCGCCGAAGTAGGTCGTGGGGAAGGCCGCCTTGGTGACCGGTACGAGCTTGGGGTCGGCGGGGAACATGCTGCTGGTGCCGCCGGAGACCCACGCCTTCATGCCCTGCGGGTCGGTGGTGATCCACTTGATGAACTCGGCCGCGGCCGCGCTGTTCCCGGCGCCCTTGGGGATGACGAACGACGAGCCGCCGTACATGGCGGAGGCCGGCTTGCCGTCCCAGGTCGGGACCGGTGCCACCGACCACTTGCCGGCCTGGTCGGCGACGGTCGCCTGCTGGGAGCCCGCGCACCAACTCGCGCAGACGTAGGCGACGGTGCGGCTCTGCTGCACGCTGGTCCAGAACGGGTCGAGCGAACTCAGCGAGCTGACCAGGTCCTTGCGGGCGAGGTCGCCCCAGAAGTCGGCCACCTTGCGGGAGGCCGCGTCGTCGAGCGACACCTTCCAGGCGTCCTTGTCCGTGCCGAACCACCGCGCACCGGCCTGCCAGGCGAGGCCGGTGAACAGGCTGGGGTCGTCGGTGTAGAACACGCCGCCGCGGGCCTTCGGATCGGCCTTCTTGACCTGCTGCGTCATGTCCCGGTACTGGTCCCACGTGGTGGGGACGGAGATCTTGTGGTCCGCGAAGAAGTCCTTGCGGTAGTAGAGCATCAGCGGCGCCGCGTCACGGGGAACGCCCCAGGTGCTGCCGCCCAGTTGGACCAGCCGCTGGACGGAGGCCGGGAAGTCGGTCCTGACCAGCGAGCCGAGTGACCCGGGCAGGCTCTCCAGCATGCCCTGGGTGGCGAACTGCGGCAGTTGGGGGTACTCCACCACCGCGACGTCCGGGACGGTGCCGGCCCGGACCGCGTTCGTGAGCTTGGAGTAGTACTCCTGGCCCGAGGGCATCGACTCGAAGCTCACCTTGATGCCCGGGTGGGTCCGGTTGAATGCCGCGGCGACCTTGTCGGAGCCCTTGACGAAGGACCAGAAGGTGACCTTCCCGGTGTCCTTGCCCGCCGCGGACCCGCCGCCGTCCGAGTTCCCGCATCCCGTGACGAGCAGGCCGAGTGCCGCGACGGAGCAGGCCAGGGCTGCCAGTCGGCTACGAAACATGATGTGCCACCGATCGTTCGCTTGGGTGTCACCGCAAGTATTCGCTACACACGACAGCCAGTCAATGCATATGATTTCGAATGAAGAAAACGAAAGCAAACGCTATTCGTCGGTCAGGCGCCGGCCTGCCGGTCGGCACCGCAGGAGGCCCGCACCCGCAGCTGCGGGCGGAGCAGGATCTCGGCGAGCGGCGCGGAAGGGTCGGCCCGGCGGCGCAGCGCGAGGTCCAGGGCCCACGCCCCCACCGCCTGCTTGGGCGGGGCCACCGCGGTCAGCGGCACATCGCTCAACTCGGCCACCTCGTCGTCGTAGGTGACCAGCGCCAGGTCCTCCGGCACCCGCAGCCCCCGCGCGCGCAGGATGCCCACCAGGGCGATGGCGTCGATGTCGTTGTGCACCAGCGCCGCCTTGACCTCGCCGGCTTCCACCGCCCGCACCACCTCCTCGAAGCGCGCGTCGGCCGCGGTGGCGTCGCCGCTGGTGTCGATGAGGTACTCCGGCCACGGCGTCAGCCCGATCGCCGCCACTGCGTCGGCGTAACCGGCGCTGAGCAGCGGGGTGTTGGGGCTCTCCACCCGGGCCACCAGGGCCACCTTGTCGTGGCCGAGCCCGGCGAGGTGGCGCACCGCCAGGGCCGCGCCGTAGGCGTGGTCGGAGGCCACCTGCTCCAACTGCCCGGCCCGCAGCCCCACCCGGCGCTCCACGAGCACGGCCGGTGTGTCCAGGCCGCTCAGCCACTCCTCGGCCTCGTCGAGCGGGCGCAGCCCCGAGTGCAGCATCAGCAGCAGGCTGTCGACGCCGCCGGCCAGGAGCTGGCGCACCTGTTCCTGGTTCTCCGCCAGCGACTCCCCGGAGACCGCCAGCACGACGCGGACGCCGAGCGGGCGGGCCGCGTTCTGGACGCCGCGGATCACCTCCGCGTAGTAGTAGCCGCCCGGCGGCACCACCAGCCCGACGGCATGCCGTTCACCGGCCGGCGCCGGGCCCGCGGTGGATGCGGTGGCAGCGGTGGTGGCGGGTGGCTCGGCCGGGGCCAGCGCCCTCGCACCGCCGTGCACGCGCGTGAGCCGGCCGCGGCCGGCGAGTTCCCGTACATCCTGGCGCAGCGTGACGGCGGAGACGCCCATCTCCGCCGCGAGCTCCTTCACGGTGATCGAACCCTGGCGCTCCACAGCACGCAGAATCGCCTCACGCCGTTCCTCAGCCAACACGTTCAGTCCTCTCTCGGCACGAGCGTGAGCCGTCCACCTTCACTCGACAACCGAAAGATATCAATCAAAGGTCGATACGGCCGGGGGCCGGCGGCTTTCGCCGCCGGCCACGGCTCGGCGTACAGCGGGAAGCGGGCGCCCCCCGTCAGCGGGCGACCCGTCAGCGGGCCGGCCGGTCGTCGACCTCGACGAGGTTGCGGCCGCGCAGGGTGTAGAGCAGACCGCCCTGGGCGTTGACGTGCGGGCCGCTGTACCAGGCGCCGTCGATGCCGGCGACCACGGTGCTGACCGCGAACGTCCGCGGGTGGACGCGGAAGAGCGTCGTGTCCGAAACCCCGTAGACCGTACCGCGGTTGACGACCATGGCGGCGAACCCCGTGCAGACGGCGCTCACATCGGCGGTGTGCACCAGCGTGCGGGTCCTGACGTCGATGACGAACAGCCCGCCCTTCCTGCCCAGCCCGTACAGGTACCGGCCCCGCACGGCGAGCGCGGCCACCCCCGCGGGCTGCCGCGGGTCGATCCGCCACCGCTCCCGCCCGGTCACCGGATCGACGGCGACGACGGCGGGCGCCGGTCCCCCGGCGGCCGCGTTGTCGCCGCCCAGGTACGCGACCCCGCCCTCGTTCGCCACCGCCCGGACCATCTGGACATCGTCGATCGGGTTGACGTAGGAGGCCGACTTCCCGGTCCTCGGCGCGTACGTCCACAGGGCGCCGCCGCCCTCGGTGTCGGACTGCACGGCCACCAGGAGCAGTTGGTTGACCGGGTCCCAGGACGTGTCCAGCGGGCGGTTCTGCTGGCTGGGGAAGTCCGCGACCTGGTGCGGCTGCGCGTTCCGGGCGGCGGGGTCGTACCGCCAGATGCCCTGCGCGTCGTACTGGCCGGTGTACAGGCTGCCCCGGATCACCTCGGCGTCCTTGGCCTCGCCGGGCACCAGGAGGTTGACGACCTCCCCGGTCCTGCGGTCGTGCCGGGCGACACCGCCGTTGCCGCCGACGTAGACGTACCCGCCGCCGGCCGCGATGCCCATGCCCAGCTGCGGGCCGGCGGGCGCGCCGGCCGCCAGCAGGTCGGTGACCACGGACGTCTTCGCCGCCAGGTCGATCTCGGCGACGAAGCCGTAGCCCGAGACGACCTCCAGGTCCCCGTCGACGCGGTCCAGGCCCCAGATCTCGCCGAGGTCGGGCCCGGAGAACGTGACGGGCGCGATCGTCCGGTCCGCCTTCGTGTACGCCTGCACCCCGGACTCGGTGGCGAAGTAGACCCGGTCGTCGTCCCAGGTGAACGACTTGATGGTGTCGCTCTGCGTGGTCACCAGGGTGTAGGAGGACAGGTCCTTCAGTTCCATCACGGCGATCTTCCCCGGCTCCACGGCGCCCGAGGTGCTGGCCAGCAACTGGTCCCCCATGACGGCGAGTTCCCGCATGCTGGGGTCCTGTTCCATCTCCTTGGGCACGATCGAGGCGAAGGTGCGCGCCGCCCGGTCGTAGGCGAACAGCGACGCGCGGCTCGCGCCGCCCCCGCCGGCGAGGATGCTGCCCGCGCCGAAGAAGACGGCGTCCCGCGAGGCCGCGACCGCCCTGGCCAGCGTCGCGTTCGGGTCGGGGACGCCGAGGTTCGTGACAGCGCCGGTGGCCGGGTCGTACTCCCACAGGGCGGGCGCCTTGCCCGGCAGGCCGCCCACCGCGTAGACGGTGCCGTCGGGGGCGACCGCGAGATCGCGGATGTCCCGGTCCTCGGTCCGGCCGACGGCGACCGCGGGCCGGTCCGGCGTCGTGAGGTCCCAGCGGAAGAGGTTCGGCCCGCCCTGGTCGGCCTTGAGCAGGACGCCGACGTAGAGGTAGCGGCCGGCGGGGTCGGCCGCGAGCGCCTGGATGGAGGGCTCGGGTTCGGCGTCGATGGGGGTGTGCGCCACCACCTTCCGGGTCGACCGGTCGAACCCGACCACGCAGGCGGGGTCCAGGTTGCGTGACCCGACGTAGACGGTGTCACCGACCAGCAGCCCGCTCATCAGCGAGAACTGGACGAGACCCGGGCCCAGGTCGGTCACCGTCGTCCGGGCCCGCCCGGCGGTCGCGGCGTCGGCCCGGCCGGCGAGGACGGACTCCGCGGCCGCCGCCAGCCCCAACGCGCCGCCGGCCTGCAGCAGTCGGCGCCTGCTCAGGGAAGCGTGGTCGGTCATCTGTACTCCTGAAGGTGTCGGATCTGGTGGTTCTGGGAAATCTGCGAACTCTGGGAACTCTGGGAACTCATGTCGCGGGTTCGGATCGCCGCCGCACGGAGCGGGTCGGCGTCCCTGGACGAGCGGGCACGGGCGCGCGTCACGACAGGTCGAAGACCCGGATGTCGTCGTGCTCGACGATCCGCGTGGGGACGTCGCCGTTCGCGATCGACTCCGACGGCCGGTACAGGCCCCACTTGAGGTAGCCGTGGTCGGTCGGTTTCGCGGGCTGATACGTGCGGATGTCCTCCCACGCGGCTTCCGGGACGTAGTCGCACTGGCCCGGGAGCTGCACGGAGACCCTGAAGTAGCCGGTGTCGTCGGTGGTCCAGTCCGCGTCCACCCGGAAGTTCATCCACTGGTCGACGTAGGGGCGGAAGTCGGGCACCACGGTCGACTGCCGGTCCATCTGCGGCGACCTGAACGCGATCGCGTTGCGCTTCGTCATCAGGTAGAACGCCGGGGGCTGGGCGTCTCCGTACTTGCCCTGGAAGACGATGTCGCCCGTCTCGCTGTCGCCCGCCGTGTACGGCTGCCAGTCCTTGAGCAGCACGCTGAACTCGTAGCGCTGCACGTCGCCGACGTTGAACTGCCCGTTCTTCAGCTGGTCGGTGGCGCTCTCGCTGCGCGGGGCGCCGTCGGAGACGTATCCCGGGTCGTCGAGCGTCACCTTGTGCTGGACCGCGTACGAGCTGTCGTCTCCGGGCCGCACGACAGCGGAGGCGTCGGGGGCCGTGGCGTGCGTGGTGGTCAGGCCCGGCACCCCCGAATCCAGGGTGCCGCTCTCGTAGTCCACCTGCAGGATCTCGGTGGCGGTCGGTCCGGCGGCCGACGTGGCCGCGGCGCCGGCGCACACGGTGGTTCTCTCGTCGGCCTGCGCGGCATGGCACAGCAGGACGGGAGCCAGCAGAGCTCCCGCGCACCACGTGGTCGACATCTTGCGCAGCTTGGTCATCTCACCCCTCGACAGTTCGGCACGGCGGGTGGAGCCGGTCGTGAGGACGCCAACGCCACTCCGCAACGCGGCAACGGCCACCCGAAGCAACCGAACCGTGAATTCTCGGCGCTCAAGCGACATCACTCGAATGCATATCGAGTGCACTTGCGTTGGCTGCATGGTGGCACGCCGTTCATCGATATCGAAAGACTGGCGACACACATCCATCACATCCAAGGTCATCGCGGGTCATTCGGCTTCCATATCCGCGACATTCACTGCCTTCCATCATCGAATCCAAGCCACGGCCCATATCCCGCGGCCTTCGTTCGATGGGAAACGACATGGAACGAAGGGTCGACGGCAGGGATGCGGGCGCGCACCCTCGCCCGTGGACCGGCCGCGGCGACCGAGGGGGCGCGACAGCGCGGCGGGCGAGGATCGGCCGAAACTCGTCCCCGCGGTGCCTGTGCAGTCTCTTGACGCTAAATGGCATGAACCGCTCAACTATTCGCATGGATAGGAAGAGACACTTCGTAATGCGAGCCAGGCCGTGATCGCCGGCATCCGCAGTCCCTACCGCCGGGCGCTCGCCGCCCTGTCCGTGCTGGCCGCGGGCGCGGCGCTCATCGCCGTGCCGGGTACCGCCGTGGCGGCTGCCGCGCCGGCCACCCCCACCTCGGCCGCCGCTCCCCACGCCGCCCCCGCCTCCTCCCCCGCTCCCACCTCCGCTTCGGACGCCTCCGCCGCCTCCTCCGCCGACGCCTCCGCCATGGCGTCGGCCCATGACGCGCTGGTCCGCCTGCTCGGCACGGCCCACGCCGCCCAGGTCGACCTCCGCCAACTGTCCGGCGGCACCGACCGCTACCGGGTCGAGGCGCTGGGCGGCCACCTGACCGTCAGCGGCACCACCCCGGCGACCGCGCTGCGCGGCTTCGGCACGTATCTGCACGACGTCGTGCACGCGGACTTCTCGCTCGACGGCGACCAGGCGCACCTCCCGGCGCGCCTCCCGCTCCCCAAGGCCCCGCTCACCGGTGACGCCGTCGTGGCCCACCGGTTCGCGCTCAACGACACGAACGAGGGGTACAGCGGCCCGTACATGACGTGGAGCCAGTGGCAGCACCGGATCGACGTGCTCGCGCTGGACGGGATCAACGAAGTCCTGGTCTACGAGGGCCAGGACGCGGTGTACGAGCAGACCTTCGAGAAGTTCGGCTACACCGCGGCCGAGATGCGCTCGTGGATTCCGCAACCCGGCCACCAGTCGTGGTGGATGCTGCAGAACCTGTGCTGCCTGGGCAGCCCGATCCCCCAGGAGCTGATCGACTCCCGGGCCGCGCTCGGCCGGCAGATCACCTCCCGGCTCCGCTCGCTCGGCATGACCCCCGTGCTGCCCGGCTACTACGGAACCGTGCCACCGGAGTTCGCGCAGAAGAACGCGGGCGCGCACACCATCGCGCAGGGCACCTGGAACGGCCTGAAGCGGCCGGACTGGCTCGACCCCACCGGTGCGGACTTCGCCGCCGTGGCCGCGGAGTTCTACCAGGCGCAGACCCGGCTCTTCGGACCGAGCACGATGTACAAGATGGACCTGCTGCACGAGGGCGGCCAGGCCGGTGACGTGGACATCCCGGACGCCTCCCGCGCCGTGCAGAACGCCCTGGAGAAGGCCCACCCCGACGCGATCTGGGCCATCCTGGGCTAGGAGAACAACCCGTTGCAGGCCACCCTCACCGCGGTCGACCAGTCGAAGATGCTCGTCGTGGACGGAAACTCCGACCAGCCGAACATCACCGACCGGGACCACGACTTCGACGGGGTGCCCTACGCCTTCGGCACCATCTGGAACTTCGGCGGCCACACCAACCTCGGTACCAGCCTGACCACATGGAACACCAAGTTCCACCAGTGGCTGGCCCGGCCGGGCACGGCGCTGAACGGGATCGCGATGATGCCCGAGGCCATCGACAACAACCCCGCGGCCGTGGAGTTCTTCTCCGACCTGGCCTGGGAGCCGACCGCGGTCGACGTCCACCCGTGGTTCGCCGACTACGCCACCGCCCGGTACGGCGGGAGCGACCCGCACGCGACCGCCGCCTGGGGCATCCTGGCCGACACCGTCTACTCCTGGCCGGCCACCAATGACACCAAACACGTCACCGGCGTCTACGAGTTGCAGCCGTCACTGACCAGGAGCGGCGGATCGGTGGACTACGACCCCGCGCAACTGCGCGTGGCCCTGAGCGACTTGCTCGCGGTGCGCCCGTCGCTGCGGACGAGCACCGCGTACCGCTACGACGTCGTGGACCTCGCCCGGCAGGTGCTCGCCAACGACGGGCGGACCCTGCTGCCGAAGATCCGCACCGCCTACTCCGCCCAGGACCGAGCGCTCTTCGAGCAGTTGACCGGCACGTTCACCGGCGAGATGAAGCTCCTCGACCAACTGCTCGGCACCGACAGCGACTTCCTGTTCGGCTCCTGGCAGGCGGACGCCGCGGCGCAGGCCGGTTCGCCGGCCGAGGCGGCGGCGCTGCAGTACGACGCGCGCTCCCTGCTCACCCAGTGGTCGAAGACCGGCGTGATCCAGGACTACGCCGCCCGCGAGTGGAACGGCCTGGTCGGCGACTACTACCTGCCGCGGTGGCAGAAGTACTTCGACGGCCTCGACCAGTCGCTGCGCACCGGCGAACCGGCGCCGGCCATCGACTGGATCGCCGTCGCCGAGCAGTGGGACGAGAAGACCACGCAGTACCGCAGCACCCCGGCCGGCGACGCGCACGCGCTCGCCGAACGGGTCGCCGACCTCCCCTCGGGCACCCTGGCGCTCGACTCGGCGCAGTCGGGCGCGGCCCCGCGCGGCACCGTCCGGGTGACGGCGACGTTCGCGAACGGCAACCCGGTGCGCGCCGCCGGGCAGCCCGACTTCGTCCTGCGGGCGCCGGCCGGGTACCGCGTGCGGCCGGTCAGCGGGCCGGCCTCGACCACCGTGCCCGTGAACGGTACGGCGAGCCGGAGTTGGGACGTGACGATCCCCGCGAGCGCCACCCCCACGACGGTGGCGCGACTGTCCGCCCGGGTCACCTGGGCCTCGGGCAGCGCGCACGGAGCGGCCACGGCCGGCAGCGGCGTGCTCGTCGCCGGACCCGTGTCCGACCCGTACCGCACTACCGCCACCACACCGTTGACGGTGGCCCAGAGCGGGTCCACGCTCGCCCTCGCCGGGGGCGGCGCCGACCAGTACAAGGGCTCCGACGAGTACGGCACCGTCTACCGCCCCGGACTCCTCGCCGACCGCACGTCGGTGACGACGCAGGTGCGGGCGCAGGGCGACAGCGCGCCCTACGCCCGGGCCGGCCTGGTGGTCTCCTCCGACCTGTCCGCGCCGGGCTCCGGCGGGTACGCGACGCTGGCGGTCACTCCGGAGCACGGCTGCATGCTGAGTTGGGACTCCGACGGGGACGGCCGGCTCGACCACTACCTGGAGGACGACGGGCTCACCGCACCCGCGTACGTCCGGATCAGCCGGGCCGGCGACACGGTCACCGGCGCGTGCAGCACCGACGGCACGAACTGGGCGGTCGTCGGATCGGCGACCGTGCCCGGCATGAGCCCGGCCGAGGACGCGGGCGTGGACTTCTCGGCCGTCAACCAGAACACCCACCAGAGCGGATACGCCGTCTTCCAGGGCCTGACCGTCTCCGCCTCCACGCCGCGCGACACCTCAGGGGACCCGGTGGTGAGCGTCGGCCGGCCCGCGACCGCGCTCTCCTCCGAGGCGGGCAGCCCGCCGTCGGCGGCCGACGACGGCGACCGGACCAACCAGCGGTACTGGGGCGGGGTGATCGGCGACGCCGGCACCTGGTGGCAGGTCGACCTCGGCTCGGACCAGCGGCTCTCGTCGGTGAACGTGCGCACCTACGTGGACGGAAAGCGGTACTACACCTACCTGTTGGAGGGAAGCACGGACGGCACGCACTGGTTCTCGCTCGGCGGTAAACTCTCGACCGCGGTGGCCGCCGACGCCGGGGACAGCTACGCGATGGACGCCCGGGCCCGCTACGTACGGGTGGTCGGCCTGTCCAACTCGGCCAACGGCACGTTCCACTTGAGCGAGGTGACCGTGCGGGCCGCCGCCAACTGACGCTACTGACGCCGTGCCGCCCGCGGGCGCCGGAATCCGGGAGGCCGGCACGTGACGCACGGCGCCACCGGCACCGCCGTACTGCGCGAGCTCAACCGCATCGCGGTGCTCGACGCGGTACGGCGGGCCGTGCCGGTGCCGTTGCGCATCGCCGAGATCGCCGACCGCACCGGGCTGGCCCGGCCCACCGTGCGGCAGGCCGTCGACCTGCTGATCGAGCGGGCGTGGCTGGTCGCCGTACCGGGCACCGAGGACCGCTCGGTCGGCCGGCCGGCCACGCGCTTCGCGCTCGACGGCCGGTCGCGTCCCGTGCTCGGGATCGACGTGGGGCCGCACCGGGTCACCGCGGTGGTGGCCGAGGTCAGCGGGCGCCGTCTGGCGACGGTCCGCAAGGTCGTCGGCCGGTCGCGCGCGGCCGACGTCCTGTCCGCGATGGACGCCGCCGTACGGTCCGCGCTCGCCGAGGCGGGGGTCGACGCCGGGTCGGTGACCGCGGCCGCGGCGGGTTCGCCGGGACTGATCGACGCCGCGACCGGCACGGTGGAGCTCGCGCCGAGCGTCGCGGGCTGGCCGTCGCTGGCGATCGTGGAGCGGGTCCGGGCCGTCGTGCCCTGCGCCGTCCACCTGGAGAACGACGCCAACCTCGCCGCGCTCGCGCTGGCCCGCGCGCAGGACGACCCGGACGGGACGCTGCTGGCCGTCCAGTGGGGTGAGCGCCTCGGCGCCGGGATCGTGATCGACGGCCGGCTGCACCGGGGTTCGCGGAGCGCGGCGGGCGAGATCGGGTTCATCGGGGAGAGCGCCCGCCTGGTCACGGCGGGCGGGCGCGGCGAGTTGGAGAGCCGGCTGTCGTCCGAGGCGATCGGCCGGCGCGGTGTCGAGGCGGCCGCCGCGCACCCCCGTTCCGTCCTCGCCACCCAGATCGCGGCCGGCACCGACCCGGCCGCCGCCGTCTTCACCGCGGCCACCCGCCGCGACCGGGCCGCGCTCGCCGTCGTCGACGACATCGCGGGCACCTTCGCCAGGGCGATCGCCCCCGTGGTCCTCGCCCTGGCGCCCGGCGCGGTGGTGATCGGCGGCGGGGTGGCCCGCGCGGGCCCGGTGCTGGCCGACGCCATCGCCGCGCACCTCGCCGAACGCGTCCTGGTCTGCCCCCGGGTCTCCCTGTCCGCGCTCGCCGAGGACGCGGTCGTCTCTGGCGCCATCCAGCTGTGCACCGACAAGATCTGGGCCGCCGCGCTGACCTGACGCCTCGTCCTGTCCCGAGCCGGCGGGGAGGCGGCGGGAAGCCGGCGGGGAGGCGGCGGTGGGCGGCGCCTCAGGGTTGTGAGCCGCGCGGCGCCGGTGCGATGCTGGCCGTCATGTCCCCGCTTCCTCGCGTGCCCGACCACGGTGAGGTCCTCGCGGAGGTGCGGAAGGTACGGCGGGCCGGCGTCGTCAGGCTGCGCACGCTGGACGTGCCCGCCCTCACCGGGATCGCCCGGGACGTTCCGGTTCCGCGGGAGGGCGGCGAGGGGCCGGGCGGGGCGGTGGAACGGGTGCTGCGCCTGGCCGTCTCCCGGCTGGACGGCGGCACGCTCCAGGCCGCCGCCGAGTACAGCCTCGGCCTCTTCCCGGGCACCCGGGACTGGCCGGCGAGCGACCGGCGCAGGAGCGCCGCCCAGGTGTACGGGGTGAGCGTCGAACGCTTCCGCAAGCACCACGAGTTGATCGTTCTCGGGCAGGTCGCGGAACTCGTCGTCCGGCTCGCGGAGCGGGCGCCGCGGGACGCCGGGGCCACGAACGGTTCCGGTTCCGGCGGCGGCGCCGGTGCCGGCACCGTCGAGCATCCGCTCGGGCCCGAAGCGTACGACCGCGTCCCCGCCGCGCACCGGGCCCTGCGCGTGCGGGTGCACCACCGCACCGTGGCCGTGACGGTGCACGTCCACGCCGTCGACCTCCTGCGCGACATCGACGTGGTCGTCTCACCGTCGAACACCTACTTCGTGCTGCCCCCGCCCTACAAGTCGTCCGTCTCCGCGACGCTGCGCCGCGCGGGAGCGCGCCGGGACCCCATCGGCGGGCTCGTGGACGACCGCATCGAGGACGAGTTGCGGCGGTGGACCGCCCGGCACGCACCGGCCGGCCGGGAAGCCCGGCCGGGCACCGTCGCCGTCACCTCCGGGGGCGAGCTCGGCCGTCAGGGCATCCGCCGTATCTACCACGTGGCCCTGGCCGTACCCCGCCCCGAGACCAACGACTACCAGGTGCAGCCCGCCGACATCACCAGAGGAGTCGCCCGGGTCTTCGCGGTGCTGGCCGAGGAGGCGCCGCGGTACGAGCCGCCGCTGCGCTCGATCTGCCTGCCGCTGCTCGGCGCCGGTCGCGGCGGCCTGACCGCGTCGGAGAGCTTCGGCGCGCTGTGGGCCGCGGTCGAGGCCGAACTCGCCCGGGGCGCCGACTGGGACGTCCATCTCGTCGTACGCCGCCACGACCGCGCCGACCTCCTGGTCAGGCTGCTGGCCGGCACGGAGGTCACGGGGGTGGACGGATGAGCCCGGACCCGGCCGGGCCGGCCGGCCCGTATGTCGTCCTCGCCGCCGCGGCGGCACGCTGGGACCTCGTCGAGGGGCGCCTCGGACCGGACCTGCGCGCCCGGCTGGCCGCGTTGCTCGGCGTGGTGCGCGACGCGGACCGCCCTTCCGGCCCGCGCCGCGCCGCGGCGGGCGATGCCGCGGATCTGCTGCGCGAGCGGCTGCCCGACGTGTTCGGGCAGGATGTGCAGGAGGCGCAGGAGGCACAGGAGGCGCAGGCCCGGCTGGTCCCTGGCGGCGCGGTGGACGGGCCGCTGCTCGTGGAGGGTTTCGCGGCCGAGGACCTCGCGGTGCTGCTGGTCGACGGGCACCGCATGGTCGGGCCGGTCCTCGGCCCGGTGCGCGCGCGGCTGCTCGCCGAACCCGCGCTGGACGCCGGGACGGTGCTGGAGCACGGCAGCGACCCCTTCGCCCCGGATCTGATCCGGTTGCCTGGGGTGGGCGGGCAACTGCGGCTGCCGCGCTTCCAGTTCACCGAGGACGTCCGTCCCCGGCCGGTCGTGCGGGAGGTCAACGCGCTGCTGGCCGCCGACGGCGACCCGTGGGGCGCCGCCGACTGGTGGCTGTCGGCCAACGCGTGGCTCGGCACCAGCCCCGTACGGCTGCTCGGCACCGGGGGCGACCGGCGGCTCGTCGACGTCGCGGGGTTCCTGCTGGAGGGTGAGTAGCCGTGCCCAACTACCGCCCGCCCGAAGCGATGACGGGTACCCCCGGCAAGGTGACGCTGCCCCGCGGGACGCTGCTGCACCGTATCCACGGCTCCCACCGCGCGGCCGAGGGCTTCAACCCGAAGCCCGCGCACTGCCTCTACGGAGGAGGCCGGTTCGACGCCACCTCCTGCGATCCGTACGGATACCTGTACGCCGGGCTGAGCGCGACGGCGGCCGTCTGCGAGACCCTGCTGCGCTCGCTGCCCTTCGACCCCGCGGGCGGGCCCCGGCTGCTGCCGCGCCGCGCGGTGCAGGGGCGCCGGCTGAGCGCGCTGCGGCTCACCGCCGACCTGCGCGTCCTGCCGCTGGTCAGCGCGCAGGACCTGGCCGCCGTCCACCAGGACACCTGGCTCGTGCACACCGAGGCGCAGGAGTACCCGTACACCCGCGACTGGGCGCACTGGCTCCGCCGCCAGACCGAGCCGTGGGCGCAGGGGCTGGTGTGGGCTTCCAAGCGGGAACCGGCGGACCGCTCGGTGATGCTGTTCGGCGACCGCGTCCCGGCCGACGCGCTGCGGATCGACGAAGGCGGCACCGTCGACTTCGACACCGCGCAGGGGCGGGAGTGGCTCAACGCCGTGCTCCGGCCCTATTACGTCCAACTCGCGCCCTGAAAGCAGCACTTGGCCCCCTCTCTCCGCGGAATCCTGGGACCCTCGTCACCGTGACCGCGCAGAACCCGACACCCGCTCCCGACGAGAACGCGAACACCGACAGGTACGAGGACGAGGACGCGTACGAGTCCGGCGACGACGCGTACGAGGACGAGGACGAGGACGCGTACGAGGACGGCGACGAGCTGCGTGCCGGGCGCGAGGAGATCCTCGCCACCCTCGCCGCGACCGCCTCCGACGCTCCCGCGGCGCCCGTCCTGTGCGCCCGCGCCGGCACGCTCAGCTACCGCCTGTGGCTGCTGGAGGGCCGGCCGGAGGACCTGGAACTGGCCGCCGAGGCATTCGGGTTGGCCTTCCGGGCGCCCGGCGACGACGGCGAGTGGGCCGTGTGGCGGATCGAGTTCGGGCATGTCCGCCGCTGCCAGTACGAAGCCGAACCGCGCGCCGAACTCATCGACGAGACGGAGGAGTTGCTGCGCGACGGGATCTCCGGCCTTGCCGATCGCGACGAACGCGGCGAACTCGACGAACGCGACGGCCTCGCCCGCTTCCTGGGGCTCCACCTGCTCGCGGTCTGCGCCAAGGAGCGCTTCCAGGACTTCGACGGCCCGGCGGAGCGGCGCGCCGAACTGCTCGACGAGGCCCTGCGGCGGTACGAGGAAGCCGACGGCGCGCTGCCCGGCGACGCGCTGCCCGGCGACGAGGAAGCCTCGCGCCCGGATGACGACGCCCTGGAGCTGACGGTGTCCCGGGCCTACCTGCACCTGGAGCGCTGCGAGGTGTGCTCCGACCCGGCCGACGCGGCGGCCGCGGCCCGCCTCTACGGCACGGTGCTGGACGCCGCCCCGCCCGGCATCGACCTGCCGTTCCTGCGCTACAGCCGCGCCCTGGCCCTCCTGGGCCACGGCCGGATGACCCGCGACCGGGCCGAACTGGAGCTTTCCCGAGGGGAGTTCGACTCGGCCGTGCTCGAAGCGACCCGGACCGCGGGCGAAGCCCCGCCCTGGGCCTGGGAAGCCGAGATCCGGTGCGCCTTCATCCGGTTCCTGATCTGGGCCACCTGGAAGGACCAGGCGCACGCCGCCGCGGCCGAGGTGGAACTGGCCGGGCTGCTGGCCGATCCGGCCGACGTCGACCGGCTGCTGCCGCTGTACCTCGACAGCTTCGGACGGCTGCTGTACGAACGCGGCGGCGTGCGGGGCGACAAGGCTCTACAGGACCGGGCGATCGCCCTCATCCGGCGGGCCGTCGACGCGTGGGTGCCGGAACGCGACGGCCCGGTCACCGTCACCGCTCTGCTCCTCGCGGTCTTCCAGCAGAACCGCTACCTGGAGGACCCCGATCCGCGGCGGCTGCGGGACGCGGCCGAAGGCGCGGACCTGGTCCTCACCGACGGGCAACTCGACGACGACCTGCGCAAGATGACGCAGCTGACCGGCTTCTGGGCCCACTCCATGCTGAAGAACGCGCACGGCGTCACCCTCGAAGCACCGGACGACGTGCCGGAGGCCTTCCGCCTCGACGGCGCGCTCGCGGCGTACCGGAGCCTGCTGGGCGACATCGAACAGGGGCGCACCTTCCTGGACTTCGGCAACGGGGACCAGGGCTTCCCCGGCATGTTCGGCAGCGTCGACAGCGACGGCCGGCGGGCCAGGGCCTTCGACGTGGAGTACGCGCGGTTCCGCGCCCTGGAGTCGCACGAGGAACGCGCCCACCTCGCCGCCTCCTTGCTGCCTCGCCTGATGCTCGTCGACCCGCACGGCACCCACGTCACCGCCGCGCAGAAGGCCGAGTTGATCGACTGCGTCCTCAGCTTCGGCCAGGACGATCCGCAGTGGCAGCGCCGGGCCCACGCCGTCGCCGCGCAGGCCCTCCTTGTCGGCAGCGACTCCCGCTCGGCCGGCGGCATGGACGAGGTACTGGACCACCTCGCGCGCGCGGAGCCCGCCACGGGCGCGCCGGGCGGCACCGACGGCAGAGGTCTCGGCATCGACCTCATCCGGCTCACCGCCACGGCCACCCGGGGGCAGACCGCCGCGACCGGCGACGACGGCGTGGCGGCCCGGGGCCAGTGGCAGCGACTGCGGGACGACCCCCGGGTGACCCCCTACCTGCGCCGGATGCTGGACACGCAGCAGGCCGCGGTCGACGCCCAGGCCGCCGCCCAGCGCGGCGACCTCGCCGCCGCGGACGGCCACCTCGCCGCGATGCTCGCGGCACACGCGGCGCTCGACCCCGAGGACCCGTCCCGCATCGAGGTCTGGACGCTCCTGGAGAACGCCCGCTCCGTCCGCGACCATGCCGCCCGCACCCTGGGCGCCCCGCCCGCACCGCCGCTCGTCGGCCGCCCGTCCATCGCTCAACTCCGCTCCGCGGCGCAGCAGTTGCCGCGCGACCACCGTACGTGGGTGCTCGGCGACAACGCGATCGCCCGCTTCACCCGGGCCGCCGACCGGCAGGACGCGGACGCGCTGGCCGAGGCGATGGAACTGCTCAAGGAAGCCCACGACCTGGCCGACGAGGGCAGTGACAGCCGGCTGCGGTACGCCCACTGCCTCGGTTCCGGGCACTGCGCGCTCGCCGAGGTCCAGCGCCTGCCCACCGCCCGGGCCCGCCATCTCTCCCAGGGAATCGCCCTGTTGGAGTCGGCGTTCGCGCTGGCCGGCGGCCCCGACCACCGCCTGTACGCGCTCGCCGGCCTCGCCCTCGGCCGCGCCTACCGGACCCGCGGCGAGCTGCGCGGCGACGACCGCGGCGCGGGCCGCCGGGTCGGGCTCGACGCGCTGCGCGGCCACGCGTGGGCCGCGCTGCTCCAGTCGGGCACCGAACACGCCGCCCAGGCCGTGGTGCAGGCCACCGACACCGCGTTCGAGGTCGCGGGCTGGTGCCTGCGCGACAACGTTCCCGAGCAGGCCGTCCGGGCCCTCGACGCCTGCCGCGGCCTCGTCCTGCACGCCGCCACCACCTCCCGTACGGTGCCCGAACGACTCGTCGCCGCGGGCCGCGACGACCTCGCCGCCGAGTGGAGCGCCGCGGGCCTCGGCCCCGCCGACCCGGCCGACCCCCTCACCGCTGTCCAGGCGCCCCTCGCCGTGCCCAGCAGCCTGCGTCGCCGCGTCCTCGCCGCCCTCACCGGGACGGACCCGGTCCAGGACGGCCTGCTCGACCCGCCCGACCCGGACGAGATCGCCGCCGCGCTGCGCACCCTGCGCAAGGACGCGCTGGTCTACCTGGTCCCGGCGACGGACGACACCCCCGGCAGCGCCGTGCTCGTCACCTCGACCGGCGCCGTGCACGCCGTTCCGCTGCCGACCCTGGCCGCGGACGCGGCGGCGCTGCGGGACTACGTCCAAGCCCCGGTGGCGGGCTCCGGCGACGCGCCCGGACCGGGCAACGGCGGTCTGGGGTCGGGGTCCTGGTCCAGCTCGGGCTCCGGCTCCGGCCGCGACCTCGGGCCGGTGCCCGGCCACGCGTCCGCCTCCTCGGCCACCGCGTCACTGCGCCGCCGCCTCGACCGGGTGTGCGGGTGGGCCTGGTACGCGGGGATGCGGCCGCTGCTCGACGTGTTCGCCACCCGGACCGGTCGCGTCCCGCGCCTCGTCCTCGTGCCGATGGGGACCCTGGGGCTCGTGCCCTGGCACGCCGCATGGCGGCAGGGGCCGGACGGGCGGCGCCGGTACGCGCTGCACGACGCGGAGATCTCGTACGCCGCCTCCGCCCGGCTCCTGTGCGATGTGGCCGCCCGTCCGCCGGCCGCCCACACCGGTGCCGCGCTCGTCGTGGGCGACCCCACCGGGGATCTGCGGTACGCGGGCGAGGAGGCCGACGCTGTGCAGCGGGCCTTCTACCCGCGCGGCCGGTTCCTCGGGCACCGCGAGGGCGGAGCGTCGGACGGACCCGGCACGCCGGCGGAGGTGCTCGCCTGGCTGACGGGCGAGGCGGCGGGGGTTGCGGGGGCCGCCGACGCGGGGGCCGCCGCTGCGGGGAGCGCAGAGGTCACGGGGAGCGCGGAGGTCACGGGCGGCGGCGGGGTCGAGGAGGGCGCCGTACTGCACCTGGCCTGCCATGCCGCCATCTCGGCGGACACCCGCCACACCGCCCATCTCACCCTCCACGGAGGCGAGTTGGCGGCCGAGGACCTCACCGAGGCCACGGGCGCGACGGGCGGCAGCGGGCTCGGCCTCGTCCTGCTCGCCGCGTGCCGCAGCCATGTCTCCGGGCGCGGCCACAACGAGGCGTACAGCTTGGCGACCGCCTTCCTGGTGGCCGGCGCCCGGTCGGTCATCGGTTCGCTGTGGCCGGTGCCGGACGACGCGACGTCGGTTCTGATGTTCCTGGTCCACCACTACCTGCGCGCCGAGGGGGAGCCGCCCGCGACCGCACTGCGCCGGGGTCAGCTGTGGATGCTCGATCCGGCCCGGGAGCTGCCCGCTTCCCTGCCCGCGTCCCTCGCCGAACGCACCCGGCACATCGACCCGGACGACCTGAGCGCCTGGGCGGGGTTCACGCACCTGGGCCAGTAGGGCCCCAGGGCACCACGGTCCGCAGGGCGATGGTGCGCGTGGCCCAGCGGACGGGCACGGCGCCGGTGACGCGTCCGGCCTCGCGCCGGCCACCGGAACGGTCCGGGCCTTCGAACCGGAGGACTCCCGCGGTCCCCGGGTCCTCGGCCGCCGCACCGTCTGCGCGGCTGACCGCGCGGGCCGGGTCCCACGCCCGCATCCGGAACGGCACCGTGTTCAACTCGCCTTCGGCGACGATGAGTTTGAGCCAGTCCCGGACCTCGGCTCCCGGGACGAGCGGCCGGGAGGGCGGCAGCGACAGCTGCACCGGGTCGCCGTCCAGCGCGTGGCCGGTGCGGCCCGGGCCGATGAAGTGCCCCGGAAACAGCGCGGAGTCGGCGGCGTAGCTGTCGGTCAGGTCGAGCAGGACGCACCACAGCGCGCGCTGCGAGCGGTTGTGCAGCCGGATCGAGACCCAGGGCTCGCGCGGCCGTTCGGCGGACCCGGCGCCGTACGCGCGGACGATCTCGCCCCGGCCGTCCGGGACGAGCGCCGGCCCGTCGGGCGCGTCCCAGGGAACGATCTCCACGCGCACCTGGTTGTCCAGCACCGAGGGCCGCGACGTGAAGTCCCGCAGCCGCCGCCACCCCGCGAGATGCGTCAGGCACGCGGCGAGCCGTCGCGGGTCCGGGTCGCCGGCCCCGTTCCCGGCCGGGTCCTCGCCGAACGGCAGCGGGTCCACCAGTGCGGTGCCGTCCCGGTCCAGCACCGACGCGAACCCGTCCCGCGCCACCACGCGGAAGTGCGGGTCGCCGCTGTCCCCGGGCGCGTCGACGACCTGGAGGAGCGGGGACGGCCCGCCGCCCGGCCCGGCCGACGCGACGGCCGCCGCCAGCCGCTCCGCCGCGCCCGGCAGCCCGTCCGCTGCCACGCTCACGGTCGCCGGCGCCGACGCCAGCGCCGACAGCACCACCGGATAGACCCGCGCCGTGTCGGGCAGCCAGTCCACCGGGTCCACGAGGGTGCGGTCGGCGCGGACCACGCGGGCCCGCAGTACCCCGCCGGGCGCCGTACCGTCCTCCCCTCCCGCACGGTTCGGGCTGTCCGAACTGTCCGAGCCGATCGGGCCGTTCGGCTCGCCCGCCCAGCCCGTGTCCACCACGCTGAACTCCGTGCCCTCGGCCCCGGCGCCGTCCCGCAACCCGTGGCCGGTGCCGCAGTCCACCTCCCAGCCGTGCGCCCCGAAGCGCAGCAGGTGGTCCCCCGTCGCTCCCGCGACCGCGCCGCCGAGGAAGGGCAGATCGGCGACGCCGGGTGCCTCGGGATACAGCACCGGCCGCTGCCCGCCGCCGGCACGCTGGACCCGGGCGTCGGCCGCGGCCAGCAACTGCCGGTACGTGGTGTCCGGGCCCGCGGTCCGGGCCGCGCCCAGCAGGGCGTGCGTGAAGACACCGTGCCGGCGCCCGTCGAACTCCTTCTCGTACGAGGGCTGATCGAGCCTGCTCGCGGCCAACAGCAGGTGCCGCGGTGGGACTTGGGACAGTTCCACGTCCCGCGTCACGCCCTGGGCCGCATCCCCCGCCATGTCCTCGCGCGCCACGCTCCGCGCCGCCTCCCCCTCCCCCCACCGCGGCGGCGGTGGCGCGAAGCGCGCGGTCATGCCCGCCGCCTCCGCGTCGTCCCGGGTGGCGCCGCCGGAGTAGCAGCAGTCCAGCACCGCCACCACATGGGCGCCGCGGCCCGCGACCTCGCCGAGCAGTGCGCCCAGCCGCTTGTCGAGCAGCGGGCCGTCCGCGCAGACCAGCGCCTGGTTCCGGCCCGTCGCCTCGATCAGCAGGTCCGCGCCCGACGCGACCGTCTCGGTGCCGTGCCCGGAGAACCAGAAGAGCGCCGTGTCCCCCGGGCCCGCGGCCCCCAGGAACGTACGGATGCCGTCCTCCACCGCCGCGACCGTCACCGCGCCGTCGAGCAGGACCCGCACCCGGGCGGCGCCCCCGGTGCGGTCCGTCAGGAGCCGACGGGCCTCGGTGATGTCGTTGACGCAGCCGGTGAGCGGCTTGGCGATGTGCGCAGGGTAGGCGTTGACGCCCGTCATGAACGCATGGATCGACCCCATGGTGGGCAGTCTGCCAGCCGCGTCGCGCCGCTCGCGCGAGCGAGCCGGGCGTCGACCGGGCGAATCCTGGGCGCAATTCGGTTATTCGACCGTGAAGCCGCGCTTCCGGTCGCAGAATTGACGCAGCGTCACTAGTCTTCGTCTCTCGCAGCCGCCACGCTGAAGCTGAAGAGGGCACGCACCGCGGAGACGGCGAACGCCTTCACTCACGTCGGGGGACACATGGGTCACTTGGAACGGCCACGGCGGATCGTGCAGAGCGGCGGTGCGGCGACGCCCGCGATGTCGCCGCCTGCCGTGTCGCCGCCCGCCATGTCGCCGGACCTCCTGCGCCGCACCGAGCAGGGGACGGGTACCGGGCCCTCCTCCGGCCGGGTCGTCGGCCGGACCGAGCCCCACGTCCCGCTGCGCCGTGCGGCCCTCGCCCCGCGCCCGCAGGACCTGCGCGACGCGGTGGGCCGCCTCGACGCCGGCTTCGACGAGACCGCGCGCAAGCGACTGGCCGAGTGGATTCGCGACCAGTACGAGACCGGCTACGGCGAGGCCCCCGTCGGCTTCTTCGCCGTCTGCCGCCTCGGCCCCCCGTACGTCGACCATCAACTCAACCTCTTCCAGCAGATCGTCCGGCACTTCACCCCCTTCGAGGCGGTGCCCGAACCCTTCGCGGCCGCCCGGATGCTGGTGCGCTCCGGCGGCTACGCCTTCGTCGAGGTCTACCCCGGCGGGCTGCTCCTGCCGGTCCTCGACGACGGGACCGTGGTCCGTCCCTGACCCACCCGCTGCCGACGCCCCCGACCCGAACCGTGTGATCGGAGAGAAACCGCATGTCCGAGGTGGACTACGCCCTTCATCGGAAGGTGCAGCAGGTCAGCAACCTCGTGGTCCGGCTCAGCGAGCAGGTGGGTTCCGTCTCCGGCCAGGTGGCGGCCGTCGAGTCCCACCAGCAGCAGACCCGCACGGAACTCCAGCAACTGCGCGACGAGTTCCTCGCCTTCGTCAGGACCGCACAGCTCACCGCCAACGTCCAGCGCGCCGAAACCCGCGTCGGCGTGATCCAGGACCAGGTCGACCACGAGTTCGGCCACCACAAGACGGTGCGCCGCACCGCGGTCGGGATGCTCCAGGCCTTCGACCTGGGCCTGGTGTCCGAGGACAACGTCCGCCTCGTCAGCGACCAGTTGATGATCCAGACGCCCCGCTACTGGCTGGCGCCCGCCCTGGTGGCGCTGGCCTCCTGGTCGGCCGACGACCGCACGTTGTGCGAGAAGGCCGTGGACGAGGCGTTCCGGCGCTCTCCGGAGCGCACCTCGCTGTTCTTCGCCCTGGTGCTGCGCCGGCAGGAGCGCAGGGCGGCGGCCGTGCGCTGGCTGCGCCACTACCTGATCGCCCAGGACCCGGCCGCGCTCGGCCGGGAGTTCGCCGTCATCCTGGAGTCCATCGCCCAGGGCGCGTTCGGGCTCGCCGGCCGCGAACTGCTCGACACGACACTGGCCGGCTGGCGCGAGCAGTTCATGGACGACGACGACTCCCAGCGGCGGCAGATCACCCGCTGGCGCGACGAGATCGACTCGCTCGCCCGGCCGTCCGCGGTAGCCGAGTTCCCGCGCCTGGCCCAGGTCAGCCCGCAGTGGCCGCAGCTCGGCAGCGTCCTCGGCCGGGCCCGCGCCCAGCAGGCCGTGCTCGACAAGTACCAGGCCGTCATGGACCACGTCGGCCGGCCCACCGAGCGGATCGAGGACGCGGTGGACGACATCCTCGACCGGCTCGTCTCCGGGTACGACAACGAGGAGTTGCCGCTCCGTCGCGACCTCGCCTTCAACCACGCGGTCATCGACCACGGCGGCGACCTGGACGCCGCCCGCAAGGCAGCCGACGCGGACTCCGCCTCGTACGACGAGACGCTCGACTACCTGACCGTGCAGACCACCGCCGCGCTCAACCCGGCGGCCCTCGGCACCTCGCAGGCCACCCGCCAACTGGCCGTCGCCGCCTGCCACGAGTGGTTCCTGCAGGCGCACGCCGGATTCACCCGCGACTACCGTGCCGCCGTGCCGCCGGATGTCCAGGCGCAGTTCGGCACGACGTGCACGGTGGCCGCGCAGACGTTCCGACTCCCGCAGTGGAACGGTACGTTCACCCGGCCGATGCCCGACCTGGAGCAGTCGCTGACCGCGCACTGGGACCAGCACATGGCGCCCTTCGTCGCCTCGTACGCCTTCCCGTGGGTGCGGAAGGCGGCGCCGCTCGCGCTCGTGATCCTCGGCATCCTGGTGGTCGTCGGGGCCTTCAGCATGCCGGTCGCCCTGGTGATCTCGGTGGTCGTGGGCGGCGTCTGGGGCCTGGTCCTCTACAACGGCGCCCAGGCCGCCCGCCGGCTCCAGGACAACGCCCGCACGATCCTCGAAAAGGCCAAGCTGGAGTCCGTCCACCAGTTGCGCGCCGCTTCCGCCGAACTCACCGACTGGAAGCAGAAGTTGCGCACGGCCGAGGACGTCGAGCCGCGCTGCCGGGAGATGATCAAGTCGTTGGGCACCGCTGTTCACAGCGGTTCGCCCTTCGAGGGCCGCACCGTAGCCAAGGAGGGACCCGCATCGTGAGCACCACCGGCCCCGGCCCGTACCCCACCGAACCGCCCCCGCCCCGCAGGCCGCCCGGGGAGACCGCCTGGTCCTCGTCCGGCGGCGGTTCCCCGTGGGCCTCCTCCGCCGGCCGGAGAACCGGGGAACGTGTCACCAGCCGGGTCCGCAGGGTCGTCGAGGGCCTGCCCGACTGGGAGCCGCTCCCGCCGGGCGAGACCCTCGTGCGCAGGCCCGGCGGCTCGGTGTGAACACGTACTGGGGGCACGGCGGGCCGTACGAGACGTGGGTGGAGTTCCTGCGGCGCTGGGCGGCCGAGGAGCCGGTCACCCCCGGCGCGCTGCCGCCGCTCGCCGACGACCGGTTTCCGGCCGAGACCTGGGAGCGGCTGGCGGAGCACCTGAGCCGGGCGCTCGACACCCGGCTCACCACCTGGGCCGACCGGCTGGTCGCGGCGCTGCTCGCGGCGTCGGACGAGTTCTCGGCGGGGCGCGCGCTGGCCCAGGCCAGAAACGGGCTGCGGGCCGTACGGGCGGTCGCCGGGCACCCGGGGTTGCCCGAGACGACGCGCACCCGGCTGACCGACATGGTCGACGGCCAGATCCGTGATCTGCAGGACCAGTTGGAGCGCTCCCTGGACCTGGCAGCCGCCGAGAACGGCTCCGACCCCCGCTGGGTGGAGCAGCGCCGGCGCACCTTCCGGGACAACCCGCTGACCGCCGCGCTCCCGGCCGACCCGCCCGCTCCGGGGAAGGCCGCGGCCCGCGGGAAGGCGGACCCGAACGCGGTCCCGATCCCGGACCCGGACCCGTGGGCCGTCGATCCCGCGGCCCGCCCGCGCCGCCGGGTGATCACCGACTGAGCCGACCGAACTCCCCTCCTGGCCAGGCCACTTGCTCACGCGGCCCGCCTTCCGCCCCCGCCACGTGCCCACATGACCCGGCCCCCGCAGACCCCGCCGACGCAGCCCCCCGCCCGCAACTCCGCCCACGCGACCGAAGGCCCGCATGTCGAACTACTCCGAAAGCCTGGCCCACCTCGACAGCTACATCTCCGCCCGGGTGCCCGTGATCGGTATGCGCTCCATCGAGCAGCAGCGTGCCCTGCGGCTGCTGCGGGACGCGGCCAACCAGCCGCGCCGCAGCACCATGCCGTTCTGGATCTACACGCGGGCCACCGGGCTGCGCGACCTGCGCACCAACGCCCCCGTGCACGACGACCGTTCGCTGGTCGGCGCGATGGACTTCGCCGCGAAGCAGTTCAGCGGCCGGGCCAACGCGACCGTGGTCCTCGTCGATCCCGACCACCTCGAGGACGACACTCCCGTCACCCGGCACATCGCCGAACTCGCCCGGCTCGCCGACAACAACTCCGGCAGCATCGTGCTGATCACGGACGCGCCCATCTGGAGCGGGCTTCAGCGCCTCGGCATGAGCCTGCACCTGGACCTGCCGGACACCGACGAGATGTACGACGCGCTGACCGGCTTCCTCGGCGACCACCAGGGGCACATCCCGATCGAGTGGGACCAGGACGACGCCCGGCGCGCGGCCGAGTTCCTCTGCGGTGTCACCGAGGCCGAGTGCATCAACCTGATGGCCACCATCGCCGCCAAGGGCTCCATCCTGAAGGGCGACGTCCTCGGGCTGGCCCAGGCGAAGGACCGCATCTTCTCCGACCTCACCGGGCTCGAACGCGTCCAGCTCAAGGAGGGCGACTACACGATCGGCGGCCTCACCAACCTGCGCAAGTGGCTGGCCCGCAAGCACGACATGATGCACGCCGACCTGCGCGACACGGCACTGCGGCCGCCACGGGGCGTCCTGCTGGTGGGAGTTCCGGGCTGCGGCAAGTCGCTGTCGGCCAAGGCCATCGCCCACGAGTGGCAACTCCCGCTCTACCGGCTCGACATGGCCAGCATCCACGGCAAGTACCTCGGCGAGTCCGAGGGCCGCTTCAGGGAGGCCCTCGCCATGGCGGACCGGGTGGCGCCGTGCGTCCTGTGGATCGACGAGATCGAGAAGGGCCTGGCGGGCCGGGACGACATGTCCGGCGTACCGCAGCGGATCATCGGGCAGTTCCTCTTCTGGCTCCAGGAGTCCCGGTCGCGGGCCTTCATCGTGGCCACCGCCAACGACATCCGCAGCCTGCCGCCCGAACTCATGCGCAAGGGAAGGTTCGACGAGCTGTTCTTCGTGGACCTGCCGGACAGTCAGGACCGCAAGGAGATCATCGAGGTCTACTACCACCGCTATCTGCGGGCCGACCCCGACCCGGAGCAGGTGGACCGGCTCGTCGACCTGTCGGAGGGCTTCGCGGGGTCCGACATCGAGTCCACCCTCCACGACGTCGGCGAGGAGGCGTTCCGATGCGGTGGCGCCGACCGGCTCAAGCCCTCCTACCTCCTGGACGCCTTCGCCAACACCGTGCCGCTGAGCCGGCTCAACCCCGAGCAGATCGAGGAGATCCGCGCCTGGGGCCGCGAACGCGCGGTCCCCGCCGGCCGCGTGTCGACCATCACGGCCCCCGGCACCTCCGGCCCGGCCCGCCGGATCGTGTTCATGGACGAGTGAGCCCCGGGCCGCCCCGTACCGCATCCGCCGGCCTCGCGTCCGCCGGCCCCGCATCCGCCGGCTCCGCGCCCGCGGGGTACGTGCTCGGGCACACTGGTCACCGAAGGACAGAGGTCGCGTTCCGGACGGGGGTGGCGGTCTTGCGTGAGGCAACCGCGGTGCTGGGGTGGGAGGTTCCCTTCGACCCGGAGGAACTGCCGCGCGAGTGGGTGGAGCGGCTGCCGGTGCCGCAGGCGCCCTTTCGGGAACGGATGGGCGCGCTGGAACCGTTCTTCGAGGTCGCGACGCGCGGTCCGGTGCACGAGCATCTGCTGGGCGTCGCGCTGCTGCGCGCCGGGCAGGTCTTCGCGGCGGCGACGGCGCTGCTGTCGGCGCTCAGTGCGGGTCCCCGGCGCCGCGGCGCGTGGGTGGACACGGCCTGCGCCTACGCGGCGGCGGAGCGGCCCGAGATGGCGATGTGGCTGCTGGCCCACGTGGTCAGCGGATTCGAGAACGTCGGTCCGCACACGTCGCCGTACCCGGCGGGTTCGCAGCGTGCCGCGATGGCCCACAACCGGCTGATCGCGGTGCGCGACCTGCGCCAGCAACGGGCCGACGAGCTGCGCTTCCTCGAACTGCGCACCGCGGCGGACGGGGAGATCCGGGAGCGGCTCGGCGAGGAGCCGCTGGGCACGGACCGGCTGCTGCTGCACACGGCGGCGCTGGTCGCCCTCGGGGAGGCCAAGGACGCGCTCGACCCGTTCGACCGGGCGGCGGCGCTGCTGGAGCAGGACCGACTGCCCCTGGCGGGAGCGTTGCTGGAGCAACTGGCCCGTATCCGCGTCGCGGTCGGTCCCGCACGGGAGCGGGACGAGGTGCTGGCCCGCCTGCGCCGCCTCGCTCCTCGATCGGCGGTGCTGGCCGCCGTGCAGCAGCCGACCCTCCTCGAACGGCGCACCCGGGAGCAGGAGGCCGGGTTCGAGGCGATGCTGCTGGAGACGGAGGCCGAGCGCGGCCAGCGGAGCCTGCGCGAGCCGTGGGAGCAGTTGCGGCTGCGCGCCCGCGCCTCCGAGTACCCGGGCCCGTACCAGGAGGCCCTGTCGGGACTCGGCGGGCATGGCCGGAAGGGGGAGCACGATGCCGGATGAGGACCGGGATGTGCTGCCCGTGCAGCTCGCGTTGCGTGCCCTGTCGGCCCCCACGTACGAGGAGGTGCTCGCCCACTTCGGGCGTATCCCGCCGGGCCGGCACGAGGAGACGGCGGCCGTCCTGCGGCAGCAGGCGGAGACGGACCGCTCTTTCGGGCGAGGGACCTTCGCGGAGCTGGCGGTGTTCCTCGCCGAGCGCTGCGAGGCCCTGGCGGTGACGGCTCCCGCCGCCGGACCGGCGGGCGGGTCCGCCGGCGGGGAGGGGTTCCCGGGGTTGCTGCGCCGCGCCTGCGCCGCGCGGGGCGTGCTGGGTGCCTACCGCGTGCTGGAGGGGCAGCGCGCCCTGATTCCGGACGAGCCGGTGCGGGCCGCGACGCGGCTGCTGGCGCAGTGGAACGCCGACCGGAGCGGCAACGCCCACGCGATCGCCGCGCTGGGACTGCTCACCGACCACGGCCCGAGCCGGACCACGGCCCGCGCCGACTGGGCGAACCACCTGCTCGGGCAGGGCCGGCACCGCAGGGCGCTCTACCACGCGGCCCACGCGCTCTCGCTCCAGCACGCGGTGGGCGACGCGCATTCGCTGGTGAACACCTACCTGCAACTGGCGTCGGTGTACGTGGCGATGGGCGATCCGCCGCGCCGGGCGGAGGTGCTGCGGCAGGCGGCCGCGGCCGTGGACCGGGAGCCGGAGGTCACCGCCGTGGAGGAGGCGGCGCTGCGCTTCCAGCTCGCGCAGGCCCTCATCGCGCTGCACCACTACCGGGAGGCCGTGCCCGCGCTGGAACGGGCGGAGGCGCTGACGGCGGGTCTGGACGACGCGGAACGGTCGTTCGTGCCCGCGCGGTCGGATCTGCTCGGCTGCCGGGCCCGCGTGGCGGAGGCCGTCGGTGCGCTCGGGGCGGCGGCGGACGCCTACCGCGCCCTGCTGGAGCTGCCGCAGACGTCGACGCGCGCGGCGGTGCGCGCTTCGGCGGTGTACGGCCTGGCCTCCTGCCTGGAGCGCAACGACCGCCAGTGGGAGGCGTTCGAGCTGCTCGGCAACGAGTTGGAACGTGCCGAGCAGCAGGGGGCGGGCGCCCTGAGCGCGGTGTCGCTGCGCTGCACGCTGGCCAGGCTGCTGTTCTCCGGCACCGATCCGCGGCTGCCGCGTGACACGTTCACGCTGGAGTCCCATCTGGTGCAGGGCCTCTTCGAGGCGGCGGGCTCGACCTACCCGTGCTTCGGCGAACTCTTCGTCACCATGGGCGATCTGGACCTGTCCGAGGACCGCCACCAGGGCGCGGCCGAGTGCTACCGCTACGCCCTGTACGTGTCCGGGGACCCCGGGCACGCGCGGCAGCCGGAGCGGCTTCCCGAGCGGCTGCGCACGCGCATGCCGCTCACCCGGCTGCTGCCCGCGGAGGGTTTCCACGATTCGCTCTCCTTCGCCCTCGCCAGGCTGCGCGAGCGCATGCTCCGGCTCTTTCCCGCGGGGGCCAACCACCTGCCGGACACCCGCCTGCT
Source organism: Streptomyces sp. NPDC087270 (assembly GCF_044744625.1). Classification (NCBI taxonomy): domain Bacteria; kingdom Bacillati; phylum Actinomycetota; class Actinomycetes; order Kitasatosporales; family Streptomycetaceae; genus Streptomyces; species Streptomyces sp. NPDC087270. The sequence goes on along the minus strand of NZ_JBIUYR010000011.1, from coordinate 277,132 downwards.
GGCGCTGCAACGGCTGTGCCGCGTCGAGCGCGATCCCCGGCGGCGGGAGCAGCTCGCGGACCGGCTCGCGGAAGGGCTGCGCCGGGCGATCGAGCGGGACGCGCTCCTCACGTTGCAGGACCTGACGGTGCCGGTGTGCGAGGCGGTCGCCGAGGTCCGTGGCCCGCTGGTGGCGGCGCGGCTGGCGGAGGAGGTCCTCGCCTCGTACGACGCGCACGGCCGGCTCCCGGACCCGGACCTGCCGCTGGGGCTGGCCCGGCTGCTGCTGCGGGTTCCGGGCGGGCACCGGCGGGCCTTCGAGGTGCTGTGGCACCACCGCGAACTGCGCTTGCGGGCACGGGAGTCGCATCCGGTGCTCCAGGACGCGGACCAGGCGGCGGGGCTCGTGCTCCGGCTCTACGAGGCCCTGCTGTCCCTGCTGTTCGAGCACGGCGACGACCTGCCGCTGCCCGACGGCCGCCCGCCGGACCTGCTCGCGTTCGACCTGCACGAGGAGACGAAGGCACGCGGGGTCGTGGAGGACCTCGCACGGATGCCGCTGGCCGAGCCGCCGCAGGTGCCGCAGCGGGTGTGGGCGGAGGAGCGGCGACTGCTGTCCGCGCAGCGGCGGTTGGCGGGCGGGGAGCGGCCGGACCGGGCCTGGGCCTGGCGCGAGTGCGCGGGGGCGCTCGGCCTGCTGTACGAGCAGTTGGAGCCGTTCGTCCCGGAGTACGTACGGCTGCGCACCGCACGGCCCGCCGGGTTCGCCGAGGCGTCGCGGCTGCTCAACGAGGCGGCTCCGGCCGAGGGCATGGTGCTGGCCTCGTACTTCACCGGCGAATCCGAGACGTTCTGCTTCGTGCTGGCGTCCGGTGAGGACGCCCTGCGGTGGCACCGCATCCGGGTCGGACGCGCGCAACTGCACGCCGCCGCGGAGAAGATCCGCCGCACGGTCGACGGCGACCGCTCCGCCTTTCCCCCCGTCCCCCCGATCAGACCGCGGCGGCCGTCCCCGCTGCCCCTGGAGGGGCTCGCCGCCCGGCTGATGCCGTTCCAGGACCTGCTGGAGGGGCGCGGGCTGCTGTGCGTGGCGCCGCACGGGCCGCTGTCCGTGCTGCCGCTGGGCGCGCTGCGGCTGCCGGACGGCCGGTACTGCGTCGAGCAGGCGGCGCTGGTGTACATCCCGAGCATCTCGGCCCTGGCCGCGCTGCGCGCCGCACCGCCGGCCGGTTCCGGCAGCGCGCTGTGCGTACGGGTGGCGGCGGAGGAGGACCTGCGGGGCGGCGGCAGCGGCTTCGAGGCCGACACGCTTCCCGCCGGCCGCGGCTGGCGGCTGTCCGCCCTCACCGGATCGCAGGCCACCCCGGAGGAGGTCCTCGACCACATCGCGCGGGCCGACCTCGCCTACATCGCCTGCCACGGCCACCAGGACCACAGCGACCCGGAGAACTCCGCCCTGCTGCTCTCCGACGGCACCGACCGGCCCAGCCGGCAGGCCGATCCCGCCTCGCAGCGGGCCCGGCGGACCTTCCTGCGCGCCCGCGACCTGAGCGGGTCGCGCACCCCGTCCCGCGTGGTGCTGCGCGCCTGCTCGGTCGGCTGGCACGAACCGGACCATCCCGGCGAGGACTTCACCGGCCTGCCCCGCGCCCTGCTGCGCGGTGGCACCCGCACGGTCCTCGCCCCGATCTGGCAGGTGGACCGCACCAGCTCCGCGGCCCTGCTCGACGAGGTGACCGGTGCGGTGATGGACGGCCGCCCGCTGTGGCGCGCCCTGTGGGACGCGCAGCGGCGCATGCTCGCCGGTGAGGACCGCCGCTACCTGTCCCATCCCTACCACTGGGCGGCGTTCGTCCCGCTCGGAGACTGGAGTTGACATGGGCGACGACGTCCACGCCGAGCGGGCCGCCGCCCTGCCGGACCGCGCCGCGCTGCTGGCGCTGGAGGAGGCCGCCCACGAGCTGGGCCGGGCCTTCCCCACCGGCGTGACGGACACGATGCAGGCACAGCAGGTCCTTGAGGAGCTCTTCGCCCAGGCCGGCGCCGGGGCCCCGCCGCTTCGGCCGGACGATCCCGGGGCCGCCGCCCGCCGCGTGCTGGCCGCGCTCGTACGCGAGGAGGCCGCGCGGGACCTGGTCGCGGAGATCCTCGACGACCCGCCGGAGGACGACCAGATGGGCGGCGAGGACCTCCTCCCCGACCTGGCGGTCCTCGCCGGGGTCCTCGCCTTCCTGCGCCTGCACGTCGCCTTCCGCTTCAAGCGCGACAACAGCCGCACCACCGTGGAGTTCCGGCTGGAGACGAAACCGCTGTCCGACTCCGCGCTGGCCGCGCTCGTCCGCGCCGTCCTCAGCCTGATGAACCGCGAGCGCTGAGCACGCGAGGAGCTGAGCACGCGGGGAGCCGACCGGCACGGGGGCCGACCGGCATGAGACCGACCGGCACCGGGCCGACCGGCGCGAGGCCGGCCGGCACCGGGCCGACGCGCGTGCCGGGCGACCTTCCGCCCGGCACGCGCTACCGACTCACGAACAGCTGCAGTTACAGCAGTTCGGCGGCGGAGCGCAGCAGAAGGACGCACTCGCCTCCGTCATACCGTGGCCCGCCGTGAGCGACTGGCTGTGCTCGTCCCCGGCCAGCGAGTCCAAGTCGAGGTCCAGCGCGAGGTCGGCGACCGCCGCAGCAAGCGAGGGTGAGCCGTTGCTGTTCTCGTTCATCAGAGCCCTCCTTTCGAACCTAATGGAGCATCAACACGCATGTTCGGGCGCCCAGTTCGGACACTAGCGTGACGAATGGGGTCTGTGAAGGGGATGGACTAGACCATTGAGCTGAGCTAGTGTCGGCCGCCCGGAGGTCGTGGGCACGGCTTCGTCCGGCGCCTCCCCGCGCCTTTCGCCCGCGAGAACACGTTCCCGCCGCGGAACCCCGATGGAGGTGGCGATGAGGCCGAGGCTGCTTCCCGACACGCATCTGCTGCCCTCCGAACGGGGCGTGGTGATCAGCGGACCCCGGCACACGGCGGCCTTCGCGCTGCCGGGAATCCACCCGTGGCTGGAACGGCTGCGGCCGTTCCTGGACGGCGGCAGCGACCTGGACCAGCTCACCGCCGACCTCCCGCCACAGGCCGCGCGGCACGTCCGCACCCTGGTGGAACTGCTGGCCCGGGAGGGCTTCGTACGCGACGCCACGGCGGATCGTCCGCACGGCCTGACCCCGCGGATACGCGCCCACCACGCCGCGCTGATCGACTTCGTCGCGGCGCGCGCGGACTCGCCCGAGCACCGCTTCGAGCGGTACCGCGACTGCGCTCCCCTGGTGGTCGGCAGCGGGCGGATGGCACGCGCGCTGGTCCTCGCCCTGCTCGCCTCGGGGGTGGCCCATGTCCGCCTGCGACGCGGCGAGGCCGACGAGGGTCCGGATGCCGCGAGGGACACGGCCCGGCTGAGCGCGTGCGTGGCGCTGCTCCAGCAGGAGGGCGGGTGCTTTCGCTACGAAGCCGTGGGCGCGGAGACCTCCGAACCGCCCGCGAACGCCGGGGTGGTGCTGCTCGGCTCGGACGTGTGGGACCCGGAACCGGCGGACCGGGCCCGCGCGCTGGCGTCCCGCGGCGGGCTCTTGTACGGGCAGGCGGTGGGACGGGGCGACCGCGTGGTGATCAGTTCGGTGGGCGTTCCCGAGGACGCCTCGGAGCCTCCAACCCCCGTGGAACCGCAGGATGGTGGGCCCGATCACGGCGCGACCGGCGCCACGGGTTCGGGCGGTCCGGCGCACCCGCCGGAGCCGAGTGCGTACCTCGGGGGCCCGGTGGCGGCGCTCGCCGCCAACCAGCTGTGCCTGCACCTGCTGCACCGGGTGGCGGGCCTGGACGGCACCGGCGAGGGCGCCGACCCGTCACTGGTGACCGATGCCGCGGTCCTGGATCTGCCCACCGGCCGCTTCCTCGGCGCGGAGGCGCGGTGACCGGCGGGGCCGCCGGCCGGACCGGCACGGCCGCGGGGACCGGTCCAACCGCGCCGGCCGGCACGGCCCGTACGGTTCCCGAGCCCCCCGGAACCCCCGGAACCCCCGGAACCCCCACCACCGCAAGGAGTTTCGCGACCGAGGACCCGTTCCCCTCGTCGCTCTGGGCGGACGCGGTCTACTCCCGCCGGGCCATCCCGCCCACGCTCGCGGCGGGACACCCGGCACCCGGAACGGCCGGCGCGGAGCCCGACCCGCTCCCGCCCGGGCCGCGCCTCCCGCTGGCGCCGCCGCCGCTCCACCTGGCGCCCTCCCCCGGTTCCCCGGTCACCCTCGCCGACCCGGCCGTCCTCGCCGCGCTGCTGCACTACTCCTACGGCCTGCTCCAGCACGACCTGACCCCGGGCGGCTGGCCACTGCACCGCGCGGTGGCCTCCGCGCGGTGCCGCTACCCGAGCGAGCTCACCCTGCTCACCCCCACCGCGGCCTTCCGGTTCGATCCGCTCCACCACCAACTCGTGCTGTTGCCAGGGTCGTTGGGCGATGATCGGGACGGCGTACCCGGCACCTCGCGGTACGTCGTGATCACCAGCCGGTTCGCCCGGACGGCCCGGCTCTACGGCGACTACGCCCCGCGGCTGTGCGCCCAGGAGGCGGGGATGCTGCTGGGCGCGGTGCACCTGGTCGCCACCGCGCTCGGCCTGCGCACCCGGCCCGGCCAGGACCGGGAGACGCTGCACGACCTCTGCGCGAACCGGCTGCCGACCATGGCTGAACACCCCATGGGCTACCTGGAGATCCTGGGACCGGCGGCGCCCACGGCCGACCGGGCGGCCTGGCCGCCACCCGACCTGGCCTCGGTGCTCCGCGCCCGCCACTCCGGCGCCGCGCTCTTCGACCCCGAACCTGTGCCCGCGCCACGGGAGTTGCTCACCGATCTCGAAACCGCCCTCGCCGCGGCGCCGTTCACCGGCTTCTCCTGCCACCTGCTGGTCCGGCGCGTCGCCGGCACCTCCCCGGGCCACTACGTCCACGGCGGCGGCCGCCTGCGCCAAATCCACGACGGCGACCCGCTGCCGCTGCTCGAACGGATCGGGCAGACCGAGGGCCGGGTGTCGATGAACTTCCGCGCCACCTCCTGCACCGCGTACCTCGCCGTGCGGCGCGGTGCCGCCGTCGCGCGGCACGGCACCGACGCCTTCCGCAGGCTGCACCTGGTCACGGGGGCGGCGGCCCACCTGCTCTGCGTGGTCGCGGCGCGGCACGGCCTGTCCGCGCGGGTCCACAACGGCTACGACGCCGCAAGCGCCGAACGCCTGCTCGGGGCGGCCTCGGGCGAGGAGACCGTGCTCTTCCAGGTGGCCGTCGGCACGGCACGCCCGGGCGCCGCCTTCCGTATCCCCGTGGTGTTCTGATGAGCCGGAACACGCCGCCTTCGACCGGTCGCCCCGCGGTCACCACCCCTGCGCCCGCCCCCGTTCCGGCCCCGGCCGACCGGACCGTGGGAGTGCGGACCGCCGGGCTGCCGACCACCGCGCTCGACGCGTCCCGCATCCCGCGCAGCACCGAACTCGCCGTCCGCGTCGCGTCGTTGGACCAGCGGCTGACCGTCGACGCGGCCCGGCTGAGCGACGCGCTGTACGCCCTGATCGGCACCGAGCCGGCCCGCCCCTTCAAGGCCCGGCTGGTGGGCCTGCGCCGCGCCGTGCACCAAGGCGCCCGTATCGGACCGCTGTTGGGCGCGGCGGCCCCGCCGGACGTACTCGGCACCGCGCTCGCCGAGCGCCTCCACCACCACGCCGATCTGCGTCGCACCCGGGCGGAGCTCTTCGCCGAACTGGGCAGCGTCCTACCGGTCGAGACCCGGTCGGCGGCGGCCGCCCTCGCCGCGCTCGTCCAGGACCCGGCGTTCGCCACCGGTCTCGACTACGCCAGCCCCGACCTGTACGAGGACCTGCTGCGCTGGGGCGAGCGCGGCACGCCCGAACGGCGCCCGCTGGACGGGGCGGCCGTGCGGCTGGCCAAGTACGCGGGCCGCGCGATGGCCAAACCCAGCCCGTTGACCACCTTCGCCGCCGTCGGCTTCGGCCGCTGGGAGGCGGACGCCGGCGCCGGCGTGCGGCTGGAGAGCTCCGTCCGGGCCGAGGTGGCCGAGGCGGGTCTGCTGCCGCTGTCCCGGATCGCCGCCGCCCTCGCCCACGTGCCCGAACTGGGCGCCGCCGTGCGGCTGCGCGTCAACCCGTCGGCCACACCGGTGTCTTCCCCCGAGGGTGAGCGGTGGCTTTTCACCGCGCCGGGCCCGTCCGGCGAGGTACGCGTCCTGCCCGCCACACCCGCGCTGGCCTCGATCCTGGCGGCGGTCCACGAGGAGCCCAGCCCCGTACGGCTGCGCGCCCTGCTCGGCGCGCCCGGCCCGGGGAGCGCCACGACCGGCCCCGCCGACTCAGCCGATTTCCCCGCCGACTCAGCCGATTTCCCCGCCGCCGGCTCCCCCGGCTCCGCCGCCGACGCCGTCATCGCCCGGCTGGTCCGGCTCGGCCTGCTGGAGGTCCGGCTCGGCCCGCCCGACCAGGAACTCGACGCCGCCGCGCTGGACGACTGGCTCGGCCGCCACCTGCCGGCACCGCGGCACCGCGACCGCCTCACCCCTCTGCTCGACGACCTGCGCGCCATCCGCGACGGGATCGACGCCGCCCGGGCCGCCGCGCCCGGCTCCCACCGGGACCTCGCCGCCGCCCTGCGCCGGCACACCACGGATGCCGCCCGGCGCCTCCAACTGATCGGCCCGAAGGACGAGTTGGACCGCGGGCCGGTGTACTTCCACCACACCGTCACGGTCGGCACGGCCGCCGTGCTCGATCCCGCCGGCTGGCAGCAGGCGCTCGCCGACCTGGCACGGATACCCGCGCTGCTCGCCCCGTTCGACACGCTCGCACCGCCGCGCGAAGCACTCCGGCAGCGCGCCCTGACCGCGTACGGCCCCGGTTTCCGGCAGCCCTTCACCCGCTTCCTCCAGGACTTCGGTGCCTGGTGGGCCGCACCCGGGGCACACGTTCCGAGCGAGCGCGACGTTCAACGGCGGGACGAGCTACGCCAGTTGATCGCCGGCACTGTGCCCGCGCACGACGGCACCGTCCGTCTCGCACCCCAGGCCGTCGGCGAACTGTGCGGCGCCTGGCCCGACCCGGACACCTCCGGCGACCACCACGCCTACTACGTCCAGACCCTGCCCGACGACCCGACCGCCGGGCTCGGCCTGGTGCTCAACACGGTCACCTGCGGGCATGGGACCGGCCGGACCCGGATCGCCCGCCTGCTCGACGCGGCGGCCGGAGCAGCCGAACCCGAGGAGGTCGATTCCGAGGCTGCCGCACCCGACGCTGCCGCACCCGACCCCGGCTGCCCCGAGGCAGCCCACGAGGGGCTTCCCGACGGCGTTCCCGCGGGCACCCCGCTCCACGTCGAGTTCGACGCCGCCTTCGGCAGTGCCCTCAACCAGCGGGCGGCGGCCACCCGTTACGCGATCGACCTGGACGGCGCCACCTCGCACCGGCCCCCCGAGCGGTTGATCCGCCCCGCCGACCTGGACGTCGTGCACGACCCCCGCACCCGCCGCCTCCACCTGCTCCACCGCGCCTCCGGCCGCGTCGTACGGCCGCTGCACCTGGGCCTGCTCGCCACGCCGCTGCTCCCGCTGCCGGCCCGGTTGCTGGCGGAGGCGTTCGGTCAGACCTCCTACGCCTTCTGGTCGGACTGGCCGCAGTTGTGGCAGCTGCTCCCGCCGGAGCGGACCGCGCCACCGGGTACGGACCCGGGGGCGGCGCCCGACGCGGGCTGGACGAGGATGCCCCGGCTCGCCCTGGGGGCCGTCGTGCTGCGCCGGGCGACCTGGTTCGTCGACCGCGGACGGGCGCCGGCCCGCCCCGCCGGGGAGCCGGACGCGGCCTACCTGGTCCGCGTGCACACCTGGCGCGCCGCGCTCGGCCTGCCGCAGCGCTGCTTCCTGCGCACCCTCACCCCACGCCCCGCCGACGGCTTCACCGGCCCCGCGCTGCACGACAAGGACCGCAAGCCGGTGTACGTCGACTTCGCCCACGCCCATCTGCTCCGCGTCTTCGAGCGGGCGGCCGCCACCGGCCGCCCGCTGCTGCTCACCGAGGCCCTGCCCGACCTCCACGACGCACCGGCCCACCGGGACGGCCGCCGGTACGCGACCGAGTTCGTGGTCGAGCTGCCCGCCGCCCCGCTCCCGCTGCCGGACCGCCAGGCGCGGACATGCTGACCCGCCCGCCCGGAGGCGTACCGGACCCGGGGCCGGACCCGGAGCCGGAGTCTCAGCCGGCCCCGGCATCGGACCCGCAACCCGAGGACCGCTGGGTCAGCGCCCACGTGTTCACCGGGCACCCGCTCGACCTGGTGGTGCGCGCGCTGCTCCCCGAGGCCGTCGCGGAGCTGCGCCGACGCGGCCTGGCCGACCGCTTCTTCTTCCTCCGCCACTGGCAGGGCGGTCCGCACCTGCGCCTGCGGGTACGCCTCACCACGCCGGCGGCGGAGCCCGCGGTACGCACGACGCTGGACGCGCACGCCGCCGCGTTCTTCCGTACCCGGCCGCCGTCACCGGCCATGACGGAAAGCCGATACCAGGCGTTGGCACGTCAGTTGGCCGCCCAGGAGCCGGAGAGCGAACCCGGCACCCTGGCCCCTCACGACAGCCTCGCCTTCCACCCCTACCGGCCGGAGCACGGCAAGTACGGCCGGGGTGCGGCGCTGCGGGCCGTCGAGGACGCGTTCGCCACCTGCAGCGAACTGGCCGTCGCCGCGGTGCTGGCCGAGTGGGGCCCGGCACGGCGGGCGGCGCACTGCTTCGCCCTGCTGACCGGCAGCCTGGACGCGGCGGTCGCGCCGGACCGGCCGGCGCCGGACCTGCTGGCCCGGTACGGCGACCGGCGGGCCGCCCTGCTCGCCGTCGCCCGAGCAGCCCGCGCGGCCCGCGCGCAGGCACCGGGGGAAGCTGCCGGCCAGGCCGGCGCCGACCCGGTGCACCAGTGGCTCGCGGCCTGCCGGAACGCCCAGCGGCACTCCGCCCTCCCCGACCGGCTGGCCGGCCATCTGACCCACCTGGCCTGCAACCGCCTCGACGTGCGGCTCGGCCAGGAGGCGACCCTGCGCGGCCTGGCGCTGCTGGCCGTGGCGGAGTTGACGGGCGCCGGCGGCCCCGCGCGCCACGACGGCGCCGCACCACCGTAAGGCCGGCCCCCGTAGCGACAGGCTGACGAAAGCCCGTGGCAACGAGCCCGGACCGCAGAGAACCACGAAGGAGGGACCCCCGTGGCAGCCATCCCGCCGACCGACGAGCCGCAGTGGCGCGCGGCCCACATCGCGTACTTCGGTGACGACACCGACCAGTTGATCCTCCAGGCCGTACGGCCGGTGATCGAGCGCTGCGCCGGTCACGTCGCCTCGGCCTACGTGCTGCGGCACTGGCGCCGCGGTCCCCATCTGCGGCTGGTGGTCCAGGCCACGCCGGCCGTCTTCGCCGAGTTGGTGGAGCCCGCCGTCGCCGAGCTGATCGGCGGATATCTGGCCACGCGGCCGTCCGCGGCCCCCCTCGACGAGGCCGCCCTGCTGCCGCTGCACCGCCGCCTCGCCGCGGCCGAACGGGAACCCGGCCCGCTGACCCCCTTCCACCAGGACCACGCGATCACCTGGGAGGAGCACGACCGCCGGGTCGACGTGCTGGGCTGTCCGGTCGGCGCCGACGAGTTGGCCCTCTTCTACCAGCGGACCAACGACCTGATGTTCGAGCACCTGGAGGCCGTCGCCGCGGGACTGCCGCGCGAGACGCTGGCCCTGCGCCTGATGCTCGCCACCGCGCACACGCTCTGCCGGCACCCGCAGGACCCCTCGATCCGCCGCGGGTTCGTCTCCTTCCGCTCGCACGCCGAGGGCTACCTGAGCACGGTCGGCCCCCAGGTGCGGGACGCCTTCGCGCAGCGGTACGCGGCCAACCGCGCGGTGCTCACCGACCAGGTGCGCGCCGTGGTCGCGGCCTTCGACACCGCCGGGGCCGAACCCGAGCCGCCGGGCACCGCGGCCGGGCCGGACCAGGCGGCGGCGCTGCGGCGCTGGGTGGCCGCGATCGACCCGCTGGGCAGCCGCTGGACCGCGCTGTACGAGGCCGGCGAGATCCCCGAGGCGGAGATCCCGACCGACGAGGAGAACGGCATCGGCGGACTGCTCACCGCCAGCCCGCTGCACCGGGCGATCAGCGGCAGCGCCACGTACAAGCAGATGATGTACCGGGACCCGCGCTTCCTGCGCTACCGCCTGATGCTCAACTACACCTATCTCCACCTCTCCCGTCTCGGGCTGCCCGGCCTGACCCGCTACCTGCTCTGCCACCTCGCGGCCGACGCGGTGGAGGAGGTCTACGGGGTCAGCGCGCTCGAACTGGTGCTGGCCACCGCGGCGGACACCCCCGGTACGCCGGAGCGCGCCACCGCGGCGGCGCGGACGCACGGATGAGGACCGCGCCACCGGCTCCCGGGCCCGACGCCGACCCGTCCGACCAGGCCGACCCGTCCGACCCGGCTGACCTGTCCGACCCGGCTGACCTGTCCGACGCGGCCCACCCGTCCTACCCGCCGCCCGCCGACACCGGAGGGGCGGCGGCCCGCCGCTACCACGCGCGGTACGGCCGGGTGCTGCCCGCCATCGACCCGGCGGCGGGCAGCGCCCCGCCCAAGCACCACCCGGGCGCGCCCGTCCTCCCCCTGCCGTTCCCGCCGGTCCTCCCCCCGCCCCCGGCCGACCCCGACTCGCCTTCCACCGCACCCGATGCGCCCTCCGCCGACCGCGATCCGGCCGCCTCCGCGGAGCGCCTGGGCGCCCTGCTCGCGCTGCTCAACGGCGTCACCCGGGTCGACTGGACCGGCGCGGGCGTGGGTGCCGGCCGGCCGGTGCCGTCCGGCGGCGGCACGTATCCGGCCGAGGTGTACACGGCCGGCGCCGCCGGGCTCTGCCACTACCTGCCGTCGGCCCACGCACTCGAACTCCTCTCCCGCGCCGACCTGCGCGCCGACCTCACCCGCGCGCTGGACCGGCCGCCGCCCGAGCAGCCCGAGTCGGTCTTGCTGATCACCAGCCGGCTGGACGCGAACCTGGCCCGCTACGGCCCGTTCGGCCACCGGCTGCAGGCGCTCGACACCGGCGTGCTGACCGGGCAGGCGCTCACCCTGCTGGAGTCGGCCGGCGCCGCGCCGACGGCGCACGCCCGGTTCGCGGGCGGGGAACTGGGCCGCCTGCTCGGCCTCGACCCCGAAGCGGAGCGCGTCCACGCCGTGGTCACCGCCCGGACGCCCGGCGCGATCGCGCCCGACGCCCCGCTGCTGCACCGCCGTTCGGCCCGCTCCGGCTTCGAACCGGTCCCCGTTCCGCTGGCCGTCCTGCTCACCGTCCTGGCGGACGCCGCCCGCCCGATCCCCCTGGACCACGCCGCCCCCGCCGGCTGCGACCTGTACGTCGTCGCCCACCGCGTCACCGGACTTCCGGCCGGCTGCCACCGGCACGACCCGGACACGGGCCGGCTCGTACCGGTCACCGGGGACGGCACGCCCCGGAACCTGTTCCCACCCGGCGGTCCGGGCGAGCTGGCCGGCTACGAGGCGGCCTGCGCGGTGCTGGTGACCGGCGACTACGAGTCGGGCTATCCCGAACACGGCGACCGCTGGTACCAGATGCTCAACCTGCGAGCGGGCATCATCGGCCAGCGGATCGGCCTGGCCGCCGCGCGCGCCGGACTCGGCGCCGGGCTCCGCTGCGACGTCGACACCGCGGCCGCCGACGCCTTGCTGGGCGCGCACCCCGCCCGTACACAGCCCGCCCGTACGGACCCCGACCGCGCCGACCCCGCCCGTACGCCCCCCGACCGCACCACGCTGCTCGCCGCTCTGCTCGGCCAGGAACGCGGCAGCGGCACACCGGCCTGCCATCTGCTCCACCCGACCGTGCCGACCTCTCCCCGGCCGAGGACACCGTGATCACCTACGACTCCGCGCCCCTCCTGCGCGCCGACGCCTTCCTGACCCCGAGCGGCAGCGGCACCGTCTACGTGCGCTCCAGCCAGGGCACCGACCTGATCGCCGCCCCCGGCATCGCCGACTGGCTGGACCGGCTCGCTCCGTTCCTGGACGGCACCCGCACGGTGGGACAGCTGGTCGGCGGCCTCGACGCGGCCCGGAGCGCCATGGTGCTCCGCGTCCTTCGACTCATCGACAGCCACGGCCTGTTGACGGACCAGGCCGCCCCCGGCCCGGAGCGGCGCACCGCCGCCTACTCGCGGCTGCGGGTGCTGGTCCTCGGGGCGCCGGCCGCGGTCGGCGCGCTGACGGACGCGCTGCGGCTGACCGGCCTGCCGGCCGTCACGCCGGTCGCCGACCACGCGGCGGCCGCGACCGCGGTGGCGGCCGGCGGCCATGACGCGCTGCTGCTCCTGTCGGCGGGCGATGATCCGCCCTCCGTCGCCCGGCTCGACGAGGACTGCCGCGCGCACGGCCTGTGGTTCGCCGCCGCCGTCCATGACGCGGAGTCCTGGTGGCTGGGCCCGACGCTCTCCCCCGGTCCCGACCGCGCCGCCGGCGGCTGGCTCGGCGCCCGGCTGCGCGTGCACGGCACGCAAGCCGCCACTCCGCTCCCCCAACACCCCTCCGAGGGGGCCGAGTTCGCCGCCACCTTGCTGGCGTACCGCTTCCAGCGGGCCTTCCTCGACTCCTCCACCGGAGCGGCGGCCGAGCCTGAACCGCTCGTCCGGCTGGACACCGCGACCCTGACCACCACCCGCCACGCCTACCGCCCCCACCCGGCCGCGCTGCCGGCGGCGCCGGAGTCCGAGGCGCGGTTCCTCGCCGGAATCACCGCCCTGCGCGACGGCCCGGCCGTCGGCCCCGAGGAGTTCTCCCGGCGCGCGGCCGGCTGCATCGACCCGCGCGCCGGACTGCTCGCGGACCTGGACGAGGGGGAGCTGCCGCAGTTCCCCCGGCATGCCTCCCGGGCCCTGGTCCGCGACCCGCGCACCGGCCGTGCCGAGCACCAGGTCCACGCCACGGGAACCGACTTCACCACTGCGCGCCTGCGCACCGCGTCGCGCGCCCTGGCGCTGTACGCGCTGCTCGCCCTCGACCCGCGGCGGTTCGTCCCGGGGCCCGGCGGGCCCTCCTTGTGGGCGTGGTCCCCCGAGCGCGGCACGGCCCACCTGGTGCCGGCGGCCGCCGTATCCGTGCGGGGACCGGGCGCGCCCCGGGGACTCGGCTCGGGCGGCACGTTCACCGAGGCGGTGGCGGCGGCACTTCGCGACCTGCGCGGCCCCACGCACGGCGCGCTGATCGTGCCGCTCGACCACGATCCGGCCGCCACCGCGATCCTGCCCTACCTGCTACGAACGGTGCGCTGCGATGACTGACGGCCTCCTGGCGACCTCCCCCCGGACGCACCACGACGGCGGCCTGCTCGGCCAGGCGCTCGTCCGCCGGTCCGGCACGATGGCGCGGCCCCGGAGCGAGGCGCAGCTCCTGAGCGACGTACGGCTGCTGGCCGCCGACACACCCGACGCGGCGGCGGCGCACACGCCTGAACTGGCCGCTGCCGGCGCCCCGTTCCTGCTCGTCGTCGCGGAACTGGACCGCGTGGTCATCGGCCCGCTGGTCCGCCCCGGCACGCCGGGCTGCCACCGATGCCTCGCCGCCCGCCGCGCCGGGGCACGTGACGACGCCGCCGAAGCGGCGGCCCTGCACGCCACCTACGGCAACCGCCTCACCGGCACGGTCTCGCCCCTGCTCACCCCGATCGCCGCCGACCTCGCCGCGCGACTCGCCCTGAACCAGCTCAGCACCGCGGCGACCGCCGAGGCGACCTCAGCGGCGACTCCGGCCGCGACCACCGCGGCGCCCACCACCGTATCCACCGCCGCACCCGCCACCGCCGGCGCCGGGCACACCGTCACCATGCTCCGCCTCAGCGACCTGGAGATCACCCGGCACCGCTTCCTGCCCGACCCCCTCTGCCCCGAGTGCGGCGGCCTGCCCGACGACTCCCCCGCCGACGCCACGATCCCGCGCGTCACCCGGCCCAAGCCGGACCCGGCGGTCACCCGGGTCAGGAACCTGCGCGCGGAGCGGGCCGTGCTGGAAGCCCGCTACGCCGACGACGAGACCGGCGTCCTCAAGGGACTGCGCGCCCGCGGACTGCACACGCTGCCGTTCGCCGAGGCCAAGGTCGGCCCGCCCGAGTCGGTGGACGGCGGTTACGGCCGCGCGCTCGACTTCCGCACCGCCCGGGTCACCGCGATCGCCGAGGCACTGGAGCGGCTCGGCGGAGGCCGCCCCGGCGGCCGGCGCACCGTGGTGCGCGGCAGCCACCGCGAACTCGCCGCCCGGCACCCCGGCGCCGTACTGGACCCGGCGACCACCGGCGGCCACGAACCCCACCGCTACCAGGAACCCGGCTTCCCCTTCCAGCCCTACCACCCCGACCTCGTGCTGCCCTGGGTCTGGGGCCACTCCCTCACCCGCGAGCAGCCGGTCCTGGTCCCCGAGAGCCTGGTGTACTACCGGCTCGGCCGGCATCACCCGCGGTCCGCCCGGCCGTTCGTCTCCGAGATCTCCAACGGCTGCGCGCTCGGCGGCTGCGTCGAGGAGGCCGCCCTGTACGGCCTGCTCGAACTCGCCGAGCGCGACGCGTTCCTGCTCACCTGGTACGCCCGGCTCCCGGCGCCCGCACTCGACCTGCGCTCCGCGCGCGACCGGCGGATCGGGCTGCTCGCCGACCGTATCCAGGAGCGCACCGGCTACCGCGTCGAGGTCTTCGACGTGACCGGCGCCGAGCGCATCCCCTGCTTCTGGGCCGCCGCCGTGGACGCCCGACCGGCCTCCGCTCCCGGCAGCGAACCGGCGGCGCCCCGCCCCCGGGTGCTGTGCGCCGGCGGCTCGGGGCTCGACCCCGAACGGGGTGTCTTCGGCGCGCTGCACGAACTGGTCACCGCCATCGAGGCGTACCGGCTGATCTACCCGAAGCGCGTGGCCGACGCCGCCCGGATGCGCGAGGACCCCGAGCAGGTCCGCCTGATGGACGACCACGCGCTGCTCCACTGCGACCCGATCGCCGCCCGCCGCCTCGACTTCCTGCTCGCCCCCGGCGGCCGCCCGCCCCAGGAGCGCCGCGACCTGCGCGAACTCGCCGACCACTACGCCTGGCCGCTCCACGCCGACCTGCGCGCGGATCTCGACGAGGTGGTGGGCCGGTTCGCCGCGTCCGGCCTCGAAGCGATCGTCGTCGACCAGACCACCCCGGTGCACGCCGCGTCCGACCTCTCCTGCGTCAAGGTCCTCGTGCCCGGCCTGCTCCCGATGACCTTCGGGCACCACCTGCGCCGGATCGCCGGACTCGACCGCGTCCTGACCGCCCCGAACCCCCTCGGCCACACCCCCCGCCGGCTCCCCGAGGAGATCAACCCCCACCCTCATCCGTTTCCCTGACCGGCCACCCGCCGCAGGCCGGCCGCCGACCGGCCAGTGACGTCAGCCGGTCTCGCAGCACCCCGACGACAAGGGCGCCCAGGTGTAGCGCACGTGCACACCCTGGGCGCGCAGCCACTCGGCCTCGCGGGTCCGCAGCTCGTGCGCGGACTCCGGGGCGATGGCGCTGGGCCAGCGGACGAGCACCGTGCCGACGTGGCCGGTCTGTGCCAGCTGTCTCACCCGCCGCCATCCGCTGCGCCGGGCCGGGTCGGACTCGCCGTACGGGTCGGTGATGACCTCGGAGATCGTCAGTCCGCGCTCCTCGGCGAACGCGTGCCCTTCGATCTGCGCGCGCTGCGTGGCCTCCCCGGGCGCGCACCGGGCTCGGTCGGCGCACACGTACAGCACGACGGAAGAAGCGGCGTCATCGTGAGGAGTCATGGGCACCTTCCGCGAGGAGAACGAGGAGGAGTGGGAGGGGTTCCGCCGCGCGCAACGGTGAACGCGGCGGGGGCGTGCGGTCGTTGCCGCGGGTCGGCGCGACCGGTCCGGTGCGGCGGCCGACCGTTCCCCACAGCGTCACGGGTGGGCCGTCAACTCTGCCCAGACGACCTTTCCTTCGGCCCGCGTCGAGCGTGCGGAGCCCCAGGTGTCCGCGAGCTGCTGGACGAGGAACAGCCCTCGCCCGCTCTCCTCGCCGGGGCCGGCGCGGTGCTCAGGCGGGAGGACCGGAGTACGGCCCTCGTCGTGCAGCTCTATCCGCAGGCGCCGCTGGTCGCCGGTCAGCGTGAGGCCGCACAGGACCTGACCGCTGCCGGTGTGGAGCACGGCGTTCGTGGTCAACTCGGAGACCAGCAGCACCGCGTCGCCGCAGGTGTCGTCGGGCAGCTGCCACGCGCGGAGCCGGTCCCGCACGGTGTCGCGGGCGGGTCTCACGCTGGAACGCAGGGCGGGCAGGCCGAACCAGTACTCCCGGCACGGCACGGTCCCGGCTAAGGCCGGGGCCGGAGGGGAGGGCGTGGACAGAGTCACGGGTGTCGCCTTCCAGCGCCTCCGGGGGGCGGGGCGCGGTGAGGGGATACGGGACTGCGGCGCGAGCGGTGCGAGGCGTGCGCCGAGGCACGTGACCAGCGGTGGGGGGCCGACGACGGGATCGACATCACGCGTGCTCTCCGGCACCGGATTCTGCGTCATTACTGTGCCTTGACCGCTCACAGGTCCACTATGCGCGTGCGATAGCTCACGCTGCAACCGACTCCCTGATAATCTCAGCAGCGCTTGTATCACTCTGGTGTCATCATCAAATGGCTGTAAGAATGGCTTTGTTGACGATCACTCAGGGGGTTGGGCGTGAGCGAAGCCCGTTCCGGCACCAGCGCGCCGACGGTCCTGCGGATGATCCTCGGCCGTCGGCTGCAGGACATGCGGCTGGGCGCCGGTGTGTCGCTGGAGGACGCGGCGAAGGCCCTGCGCGTGACCCCCCTGACGATCCGCCGGCTGGAAAAGGCCGAGGTCGCCCTGAAGCCGCTCTACGCGGAGAAGCTCCTGCAGACGTTCGGCGCGGACCGCCAGGAGATCGACGAGTTCGTCGACATGGCCGAGCAGGCCAACAAGCCCGGCTGGTGGCACTCCTACCGCGACGCCGTCCCCAGCTGGTTCACCGCCTACGTCAGCCTGGAGACCGGCGCCAAGACCCTCCGCACGTACGAACCCCAGTACGTCACGGGCCTTCTGCAAACCCACGACTACGCCCGCGCCGTGCTGCGCGGCGGGTTCCCCAACGACAGCGAGGAGGAGCTCGCACGCCGGGTGGAGCTGCGGCTGCGCCGCCAGAGCCTGCTGGAGCGGGCGGACGCCCCCACGCTGTGGGTGGTCATGGACGAATCGGTCCTGCACCGGGTGGTGGGCGGCCCGCACGTGATGCGCGAGCAGCTCGAACGGCTGCTGGACGCCTCCGAACTCCCGCACGTCAGCCTCGACATCGTGCCCTTCAGTGCGGGCGCGCATGTCGGAGCGTGCGCCCCGTTCACCTATTTCCGGTTCGAGGAACCCGAACTGCCCGACATCGTCTACAGCGAGCTTCTCTCCGCCTCCGTCTACCTTGACCAGCGCGCGGACGTCGTCTCCCATCTCGAGGCACACAACCGCATGGCGCTGCTGACGTCTTCCGAGGACAGCAAGAC
The DNA here is from genome assembly GCF_044744625.1 of Streptomyces sp. NPDC087270. NCBI lineage: Bacteria > Bacillati > Actinomycetota > Actinomycetes > Kitasatosporales > Streptomycetaceae > Streptomyces > Streptomyces sp. NPDC087270. Next base: position 259,500 of record NZ_JBIUYR010000011.1, on the reverse strand, counting down.
CCTCTTGAACCGCATGCGCAAGGAGTACTCATGACGATGACCGACGAGAGCGTCTACAACGGCATGCCGGCGCGCGATCTCGGGGAACAAGGCTGGGAGCGCCCCTGGAGCGGGCCGAACGGCGGTCAGTGTGTCGAGACCAAGCAACTCGCCGACGGCCGCGTGGCCGTACGGCAGTCCACCGATCCGGCCGGCCCGGCGCTGATCTACACGCCGGAGGAGATCGCCGCGTTCGTCCGCGGCGTCAAGGAGGGGCTGGCCGATCACCTGGCCGCCGGCTGAGCCGACGGTGAGCGGAGCCGCCGGGCGATCCGACGGTGAGCGGAAGGGACGACGACACCGGTCCCGCCCCCGGGCCCGCGGGCCCGGGGGGGGGACGACGACACCGGTCCCGTCCACGGCCCGCGGGCCGACAGACACACGCATGAAGGGGAGAACATGACCACCAGGCAGGCCGGCCGCGACCTCGACACGAGCAAGGCGCACTCGGCCCGGATGTACGACTACTTCCTCGGCGGCAAGGACCACTTCGAGATCGACAAGGAAGCCGCCCTGGTCGCCGCCCAGGCCCACCCCGGTATCTACGTGACCGCGCGCGAGAACCGGGCGTTCATGCACCGGGCCACCCGGGTGCTGGCCCAGGAGCACGGCATCCGCCAGTGGCTCGACATCGGCACGGGTATACCGACCGAGCCCAACCTGCACCAGGTGGCCCAGTCCGTCGCGAGCGACGCCCGCGTGGTGTACGCGGACAACGACCCGCTCGTCCTGAAGTACGCCGAACGCCTCATGCGCAGCACCAGCCAGGGACGCACGGCCTACGTCGAGGCCGACATCACCGACCCCGACGCGCTGATGAGTTCCGTGGAGGACGCGGGGGTCCTGGACTTCGACCAGCCCATCGCGCTCTCCCTCAACGCGCTCATGCACTTCATCACCGACCCGCACGACCCGTACGCCATCGTGCACCGCCTGCTCGACCCGCTCCCGGCGGGCAGCGCCCTCGCCATGAACCACTGCACGCCCGACTTCGACCCCGTCACCTGGAACAGGGTCGCGGAGGTCTACACGAAGTCCGGTTCCCCGGTGCAGTTCCGCTCGCACAGCGACGTCCGCCGCTTCTTCGACGGGCTCGACCTGATCGACCCCGGCATCTGCTGCTGCCACCGCTGGCGTTCCACCGAACCCGCCACCCCCGGTGCGGAGATCGCGGACGCCGAGATCAGCCTGCTCGCAGGCGTGGGCATCAAACGCTGACCCGAACCCACCCGGCAGTTCGACCGGCCGGGCGCCGGGCGCCGCGGCCGGGTGCGGGGGTCATCGGATGGGGGCGGGGCCGCCGATGCCCTGGGGGTCGGGGGTGGTGGCGGCTTCGGACATGGTCGGGTCCAGGATGGCGCGGTAGGGGGTGAGGGTGGCGGCGCGGGCGGGCGGGATGGTCCGCTGCACCGTGTCGAGCAGGGCCCGCAGGCGGCGCTGGACCTGGAGGGAGCCGGCTCCGTAGCCGAGGATCTCCGCGAGGGCCAGGTCGAGGAGCTGGCTCCAGCCGGGGCGGGGGATGGTGGCGCGGGCGGCGCCGTCGCGGTCGCGGAGGGTGGCCGGGCCGAGCGGCCGGGGGGCGAGGCGCAGCAGGGCCGCTTCGATCTGGTCGAGGGCCTGGACCGCGGTGGTCGGGTCGTTGACGGCGGGTGACAGGGCCCGGATCGCGACGTCGACGAGCAGGCGCAGCCCGTACGCGGGGTCGTGGTCGATACGGCGGGAGGGCCCGAGGCGTACGGCGCGGACCAGGCGCCGTGCGTCGGACTCGGCCGGCGGCCCGGGGGTGACGCGCAGGAGGGGCTCGCCGGGTTCGACGAAGCTGCCGACGGCCGTCAGGCAGGTGACGTGCAGGCCGCTGCCGGCCGCGGCCGCCGCGATGGCGGGACCGTCGATGCGCTGGACGATGCCGCCGGCGGTCGCGGTGACCACGGCACCCTCCGGTTCGGGTCCGGCGCCCGGCCCGGCAGCCGGCTCCGCTGCTGCCGTGTCCTGCCAGACGCGGTCGAGTGCCTCGTGCAGCCGCTGCCCGACCGCGCGTACGAGGCCGCCGCCGGTGATCACCTCCCGCAGCCCGGCGAGCGTGCGCAGGATCGTGCCCGTGGACAGGACGACGAAGACGATGGCCAACGTGACCGCCAGGTCCGGCACATGGTGCTCGCGGACCTGCGCGAGGACGACGAGGGAGTACACGGCCGTGCCGGTCAGCGCGCCGAACAGCACCAGCGAACGCTCGAAGAAGCCCAGCACCCCGGCGAGCCGGGACGACATGCTCTGCACGGACTGGACGACCAGGGTGACGGCGGTCAGCACGAAACCGGTGAGGGTGATGATGCCCGACGCGATCGCCCCGAGGGTGGCCTGCGCGGCGGACGCGTCGTAGGACAGGCCGCCGAGGTTCCTGGTCCGTTCCAGGTGCGGCAGCCACCAGCCCAGCAGCGCCCCGGCGGCCACGAGCACGACGGCCAGGCCGCGGTTGGGCCACGCCGCGCGGGGTGAGCGGCGGGAGCGGCGGCGGCCGGTGGCGGACAGCGGGTTGCGCATGGCCCTCACTTCTGCGATCCGGCCGGCGGCCGGGCGACCGCGGCGATGGCGTCCTCGACGGTGGCGTGCACGGCGTCGGGGCCGAGCCGGGCGGCGAGCCGGTGGTGGTCGAACGCGGGGCGGGCCACCGCGCGCAGACCGGCGAGGTGCAGGGCGCTGCCCTGACGGTCGAGGGCGGCGCGCAGCTCGTCCAGGGTGTCCAGGACGGGGACGCCGAGGTGGTAGCTCGCACCCAGGTCGAGGACGACGGTGTGGGGTCGGGGGTGGGCGGCCGAGGCCAGCGCGAGCAGGCCCAGCCGGGTGCGGTCGGCGTTGCCGAAGAACAAGGCGCCGTCCAGCCGGGTGGCGAGGACCCCGGGGACGGTGGTCGCGCCGGGGTGCTGCGCGGTGTCGCCGTACAGCCGGCCGCCGGGCAGCCGGCCCAGGACCGACAGGTGCGCGGTGCTGGCGGCGGCGATGAACAGCACCAGCGACAGCGCCACCGCCAGCAGCAGCCCGGGCAGCAGGTCGAAGAGCAGCACCCCGGCCAGCGCGGTCAGCGCCACCCCCAGGCTCGCCCGGTCCGCTCGGGCGTAGCGCCGCAGTTCGGAGGTGGACAGGAAGCCGCGGACGGCGACGATCACGATCGCGCCGAGCACCGGCTCGGGCAGGTCGGTGAAGAGCGGGGTGAGGAAGGCGCCGGTGAGCAGGATGAGCACGGCGGCGATCAGCGAGGTCAGCTGGGAGCGGGCGCCGGCGGACTCGGCGGCGGCGCTGCGCGAGGCACTGCCGGAGACGGCGAAGCCGCGGACGAAGCCGACCGCGACGTTCGCGAATCCGACCGCGGCCATCTCCCGGTTGCCGTCCACCTCGTCGCCGTGCTCGCGCGCGAACCGCGAGGCGATGCTGAACGCCTCGGCGAACACCACCAGCGACACCCCGCAGGCCCCGCCGACCAGCTTCCACCAGTCCGCGGCCGGGATACCGGGCAGGTGGGGCACCGGTACGGCCGAGGGGATCTTCCCGACCACCTCCACCCCGTGGTCCTCCAGCCCGGCCGCCGCGGACACCGCCAGCGCCACGACCAGCACCACGAGGGACGCGGGGAGCCTGGGGACGTAGCGCTCCAGCGCGAACAGCGCCGCCAGTGCCGCGGCCCCGACGGCCAGTGAGGCGAGCGACCAGTCGGGCAGGTGCCGCAGCAGCGTCCACACGCGGGGGAAGAACTGCCCGTCGCCGCTGGACACCCCGACGATCTTCGCGGCCTGGCGGACCACGATGGTCAGCGCCATCCCGAACAGGAAGCCGTACAGCGCCGGTTCGGCGAGGAAGTTCGTCACGAACCCGAGCCGGGCCAGCCCCGCGGCCAGCAGCACACCGCCGGCGATCACCGCGAGCGCCGCCGACAGGCCCACCGCCCGCTTGGGGTCCGACGTGATGTCCGCGACCGTCGCACCCGACAGCACCGCCGCCGCGGAGGTCGCCCCGATGATCAGGAACCGGGAGCGGCCGAGCAGGACGTACGCGACCAGGGCGACCGGCGCGGCGTAGAAGGCGTTCTGCGGCGGCACCCCCGCGATCTGCGCGTACGCCACGCACTCCGGGACGATCAGGGCCCAGGCGGTCAGCGCGCCGAGCAGGTCGCCCCGGGCGCCCGGGCCGCTCACGCCGGACAGCGTCGACCGGACGCGGACCAGCGGGTGCGGTCGTACGGCCACCGATCCACCTCCTCATGACGCGATGACGATGACCGCGACGACGAAACCGGCGAGCACCAGCAGCGCCGCGGTGAGCACGGGCGGGCTCACGACGCGGCCCAGGGGCAGCCGGTGGCGCATCCGGGCCTGGCGGACGCGCCACTGGACGTATCCGGTGACCGTGACGCCGCCCGACAGGGCGACGAGATAGGCGCCGAGCGCCAGTCGCAGGGCGCGCGGCGTGATGACGGTGAGATTGACGACGACGAAGGAGGCGGCCAGCAACGCCAGCGCGGTACGCGACCAGGCCAGCAGGGTGCGTTCGTTGGCCAGGGTGGCCCGGTAGTCGGGTTCCTCGCCCCGCTCCCACCACGCGCCCTCCGCGGTCGACCGGTGGGCGTCGTCGGGTCCGGACCCGGTGGCGGGGTCGTCGTCCCCGGCCATCAGCGGCCGCTCTCGCGTGCCGGGGCCGCCGCGGCACCGCTGCTCGCGCTCACCGGGTCAGACCGCTGATCGCGTCGCCGACGTACTTGGCGCCCAGGACGACCAGCACCGTCGTCATGATCGCCGCGTTGTGCCGGGCCATCCAGGTGCGCCACTCCCCCAGTACGGCCTCGGACCGGCTGCCGCCCAGCAGGTACGTGCCCAGCGGCAGCAGGGTGCACAGCGACGCGACGAGCACCATCAGGACGGCGGCGACGGTCTTGCCGCCCGTGCTCGCGCCGGAGGCGGTGATGGAGACGGCGCCGCCGATCGCGAGGACCAGGTTCTTCGGGTTGGCCACCGCGAGCGCCGCGGCCAGACCCGGCGGACTTGGCGGGCGAGAAACCGTCGATCGCCCGCATCCACCCGGGCGGCGCCGCCTCCTGCCCCTCGCGCGGACGCCGGCGCCACTGCCCGGCGCCCAGCAGCAGGAACACCAGCCCGAGCGCGAGTTTGAGCCAGTACGTCCAGCGCCCCGGCCCACCGTCGCCATGGGAGGCGTCCCCGCCCGAGCCGACCAGCACCACCACCGAGACCAGCACGGCGAGCGCCACGATCCACCCGGCGGTGAACGCCATGCCGTTGGCGCGTCCCTTCGGCGTGGCCAGCATGAGGATCACCGCGATCAGCGGCAACGGGCTGATGGCGATCCCCACGGCGGACGCCAGCATCTGCCCGATCGCGTCACCCACGGCACCACGCCCTCCGGTCACAGGAACGCTCCTCACGCTCCGCGAGCCCACCGGATGCCGCGACCCGGTGGACCCACGTGGGTGACCGACCCGGCGGAGAGCCGGGCCGGACGCCTACGCGCTCGCGTGCCGCCCGTAGCCACCGCCACCGGGGTGGTGCGGCTTCGGCGTCGCCCTGGGCGGGCACGACTCGAACCCGGTCGGCGTGGGTGTGGGGGATGTGGGGGTGCGCGTACCCGTATCCGTCGGCGTACCCGTGTCCGTCGCCGTGGGGGGCTCGCAGGTCACGGCGACGTGGCCGAGTTCCAGGCGGGTGACCGGACCGTCGTAGGCGACGGCCCCGTCCGTGTCGCGGAACGTGCCGGTGATCGTGATGTCCAGGCCGGCGCGTGCGGAGGACACCGGCTGGTAGGCCCCGCCGGACGGGTCGGAGAGGTCCCCCTCGTCGAGCCCCGCGTCCGGGGCAGAGCCCGCCGTGCCGAACACGCCGTGGAACGCGGTCAGCCCGGCCACGGGCACGTCGGAGACGGTCAGGTCGGCCAGGGTGCTGGTCGCCACGTCGCCCTCGGCCGCACCGCCGCCCACCCGCGCACCGTTCTCACCCGCGCACCGTTCTCACCTCCGGCCCCGAGGACCTGGCTCTCCTGTGCGGCCCCACCGTGGAAGTCCTCAAGGTGTGAGCTCCCACCGGCGATGGGCCTGGCGGCTGGAGCGGTCAGGCCGGCTCGGTGAACAGGGGGCCGAGGTCCGGCCAGCGGGCGGCGGTCGCGAAGACCGGGATGGTGCCCAACGGCGCGTGCCGCTCGATGGCCCCGCCGCCGGTGACGGGCTCGCCGGTCCACACGTCGACCCAGTCGCCGGCCGGCAGGTAGACGCTGCGACCGGTGGCACCGGGCTCGGTGACCGGGGCGACCAGCAGCGCGGACCCGAGGAGGAACTGGTCCTGGTGCTCCCAGATCGCCGGGTCGTCGGCGTGGTCGAAGAACAGTCCCCGCATCAGCGGCTTGTTCTCGGCGAGCCCCGCCTCGGTCTCCGCGACGAGGTAGGGGACCAGGCGCTCGCGCAGCTTGGCGTAGCGGCGGAAGACCTCCAGCACCCGCGGATCACCGGAGCGTTCGGCGATGTTCCACGGGGTGCGGTCACGCAGCGGCAGGCGGTGGTGGTTGAACTCGGAGTGGTACTGCATGATCGGGACGAACGTGGAGAACTCCGTGGCGCGCAGATAGAGTTCGGCGTCCGGAACGTCACCGGAGAAGCCGGCCAGGTCCCAGCCCCAGTAGAGGATGCCGCACGCGGAGGCGGTGATTCCGGCGTTGACCGAGTGCCGGTAGGCGGCCCAGGTGGAGTCCTCGTCGCCGGCCCAGAAGGCGCCGGCGGTCTGCGAACCGGTGAAGCCGGCGCGGCTGAAGGTGACCGGCGCCTTGCCGCACTCCTTCAGCAACTCCCCGTAGGCGCGCGGGTATTCGACCGGGTAGCGGTTGTTGCCCGCGTCGCCCGCCGTGCCGTCGGCGTAGTGCAGGTCGGCGCCCCAGGCGTGCTCGCCGCCGTCCGTCTTGAAGCCGTCGACGCCGATCTCGTCGACCAGGTACCGGCGCTTCGACAGCCACCACGCGCGGGCCCGCGGATCGGTCAGATCCGGCATCAGGGCGAGCGGGAACCACCACCCGCGGTTGCGGTAGGGGCGCGCGCCGTTCTCCTCCAGGACGCCGTAGCCGTTCTCGATCATCGCGCGCGCGTCGGCGGCGGCCTGGCCGGCCGGGTGCGGGCGCATCTTCATCAGCGGGATCTGCCAGAGCAGCACGCTGACGCCGCGCGCGTGGAGCTCGTCGACCATGCCCTTGGGGTCCGGCCAGGCGCCCTCCGCGGGGAAGGTGAAGTCGGCCAGCCGGTGCGGCGAACCGTCCTCGTGCACGTCGTAGCGGGCGTCACGGAAGGCGGTGAAGGTGGACTCGTCGCTCCACGCCTCGATGACCAGGGCCCGCACCGGGATGTCCAGTTCGCGGTGGGTGTCCATCTCGGCCATCACCCGGGCCTGGGTGTTCCACTCGTTGCCGCTGGCCCAGAGGCCGAACACCCAGTCGGGGAGCCGTTCGGGGCGGCCGGTCTCGTCGAGGAAGGCGCCGAGCACCTGGTCGGCGCGGCCGGCGTAGCCGGCGGTGTCGAGCACGCCGTCCGGGCCCACTTCGGCCTCGATCCACAGCCGGTCGCCTTCCGCGGCGCCGACGTCGTACCAGGTGCGGCGTGAGGTGCGGACGTGGAAGCCCCACCCGTCGCCGCCGACGACCATGGCGAAGGGCATCGGCAGGTAGCTGCGGCTGGTGAAGCCCTGGCCCTTGTACTGCTCGAAGACCTGCGCGTCCAGGGAGCGGCCGCGCTGGTCCACCGCGTCGTAGCGCTCGCCGAAGCCCACCACGTGCTCGGCGGGCGCCAGTCGCAGTGCGAAGCGGACTCGCAGCGGGGTGCCGTCGCCCGCGGTCAGCGTGCGGGTGCTGCCCTCGACCAGGCGGGTCGCGGCGGCCCCGGTGACGGTGAGCCCGGTGGCGCCCTCGTGCCAGACGGCGGGGCTGACGCTGTACCAACTCGTCCTGTGCGTACGCCCGTCCGCGTGCGTGGCGACGAACCGGTAGCGCGCGGACGCGCCCTCGGCCAGCGGCTCCGGGCGGGCCACCCACCGTTTGCGGTCCTGGCGCGCGGCGCCGGAGGCGGCTGCGGCGAGGTGGCTGTCGCTGTCGCCGCCGGAGTCGCCGACCGGCGCGGCGTCCTGCTCCTCGCCGCTCTCCACGGCGGCGGTCAGCAGCAGGGCACGGTCCTCCGTCAGCCATTCGCAGACCACGGCGGTGACCTGCGGGCCGGTGGAGGCCCGCACCTCGAACCCCTGTCCGGCCAGCGGGGTGGCGGGGACACGCTGGTCGTCGGTGGGCTGGTAGGGGTGGCCTGAGCCGTGCGGGCGGTGGCGGATCACGGGGTGACTCCCAGTTCGTCGGCGAGGATCAGGTACATGGCGTGGGACCAGAGCAGCGGGGTGGCGTTGGGCCCCCAGCGCTCCTCCCATTCGGGCAGCCGGCGTGGCGCCTGGAGCCGTACGCCGGGGGCCTGTTCGGGCAGCAGGTGCTCGGCGGTGGCCTGGGCCGCGATCCAGTCCAGCTCGCGCAGGGCGTCGTCCCTGCGGCCCGTGCGCGCGTAGTGCCAGCCGAGGAAGCCGGCGAGCACCGGCCACTGGCCGCCGCCGTAGAAGGTGTCGCCCAGGTAGCGGTAGACGCCGCCGCCGGGTTGGGCGATGTCGAGTTCCACGGCGTGCACGGTGGCGCGGGCGACGGGCCCGTCGAGCGGGACGTTGCCGAACGGGGTGAGGCACGCCAGCAGGCTGCCGTCGACCTGCTTGCTGCCCAGCCACTTGGCCAGGTGGCCGTCGAACAGGCCGCGTTCCTCGATCATCGCGTCGATGGCGTCGACGGTGTCGGCGCACACGTCGTCCAGGCCGACCGAGGCCGCCATTCCCGACGCGCGCACCGCGTGCAGGCCGCCGCGGATCGCGCCCAGGGTGGCCCCGTGCACCTGGTCGGCGTACTCCTCCCACCAGTCGTAGCAGGGCGTCGCCCAACTGGCGGCCAGGTAGCCGATGGTGAGCCGGACCGCCTCGCGGTACGGCGCGTGATCCCCTTCGTGCCGGGCGAGATGCTCGGTCAGCGCCCACAACCACGTTCCGTAGCCGTCGAGTTGGAAGTCCCACCAGCCCACCTCGCCGGTGTCCTCGCCTTCGAGGGTGTAACGCGTCGGCAGGCGGTCGCCCTCGGCCGGCTGCTCGCCGCGGCGCACCGCGGCGACGAGCTTCTCGATGCGCGCGGACCGGTCGGTGAGGACCTTCGCGCTCCAGCGGTGGAAGGCGTCCGCGCTGCCGGCCGCCCCCGCCCGGGAGGCCGCCTCGGCGACGAACGAGCCGTCGCGCAGCCAGGAGTAGCGGTACACCTCGTACTCCGGGCAGGCCGGGTAGGCGCCGGAGGAGTGCTGGTTGCCGGTGATCACCTCGATGCTGCGGCGCAGCAGAGCGGAATGGTCGGGGGCGTGCGGGTCGGGCACGGGGTCTCTCCTGGAGTACGGGCGGTACGGGCGGTACGGAGGTGCGGGCGGTACGGAGGTGCGGGCAGTGCGGAGGTGCGGGCAGTGCGGAGGTGCGGCGGTACGGGGCTCAGTCGTCGTGCGACAGCAGTGGCTGGACCTGGCGGGCTGCCGTGGCGAGGGCCTTCTCGACGGTCGCCGAACCGGTCGTGACGGCCTGGAGTTCGTTGGTGACGATGTCCGCGATCTGCGCCTGGTGGAGCAGTTGGGGCGAGGGCGCCACATGCTTCAGCGCCTCGAAGACGGCGGCGCGGTTGGTCGGCGGCGTCTGCGCCAGGTAGCTCTTCCGCAGGCTCGCGCCCGTCGCCGGGGACAGCTCCCAGGAGGTGTCGATGCGCAGCTTGGCGACTTCCTGGGAGGTCGTCAGGTAGCGCATCCACTGCCAGGCGGCGTCGGCGTTCTTCGACTGGCTCGACATCGCGAGGGAGTTCTGGAAGACCGACTCGGCCGGGGTGGCGGTGCTCGCCGCGGGTTCCTGGACGACGTCCCAGCTCAGGCCGTGGACGGCGGCGAGGTTGGGGAAGAACCAGGAGCCGCTGTGCCAGATGCCGAGCTTCCCCTCCTCGAAGAGCCTGGTGTCGTAGTCGGTGCTGCCGCCCATCTGCGCCTGGGTGGGCATGGTGCTGCCGACCTTCCCGGTCAACCACCGTGCGGCGGCGATGCCTTGCGGGCTGTCGAAGGCGACCCGGGTGCCGTCCTCGGACAGGAAGCTGCCGCCGTTCTGCGCCAGGGCCTTGGTGAACTCCAGGTAGGTGGTGTTCTGGTAGTCGCCGAAGACGCCGTGGCCGAGGGCGGCGATCTTCCGTGCGGCCCGCTGCTCGTCCTGCCAGGTCCAGTCCGCGGTGGGATAGGCCACGCCCGCCGCGTCGAAGAGCTTCTTGTTGTAGAAGAGGAGTTCGGTGGAGAAGCTGGACGGCAGGCCGTACTGCCGGCCGTCGTAGCGGAAGCCGGCCAGCGAGGACGCGGAGAAGTGGCCGGCCACCGCGTCGGCGCGGACCCGGGAGTCGAGGTCGGCGAGGGCTCCGGAGTCCGCGAAGGAGGCGAACTCGTCCTGGTTGAGCTCGAAGACGTCCGGGGCGGTGCCACCGGCGGCACTCGTCTGCAACTGGGTGAAGTACTGGTCGAACGGCGCGCTCTGGACCTGGACGTCGATGCCCGGATGGGACCGCTCGAAGGACTTCGCCAGCCGTGCCAGGTCCTCGAGGTGGTCGGGCGAGGCGGTGAACGTCATGTAGTGCACGATCCGCCGGCCGTCCCCGGTCGTGGTACGGGTCACCGAACCGTGCGCGCAGCCGGCCACCAGGGCGACGACGGCGGTCAGGAGCGCGGCCGGGCGCAGCAGCCGGCGTACGGCCCGGCGCGGGGCGGGAATACTCATCGGGGCCTGCCTACTTCAGTCCGGTGGTGGCGATCGAACGCACCACGTGTTTCTGCGCGACCAGGTAGATCAGCAGCATCGGGATCACGCTGACCACCGAGCCCGCCATCACCACGTTCCAGTGGGTGGTGAACTGGCCCTGAAGCGCGGACAGCCCGAGCGGCAGGGTGTAGAGCTCCGGGGAGCGGGTGACCACCAGCGGCCACAGGAAGTTGTTCCAGGAGGCCATGAACCCGAACACGGTGAAGGTCGCCAGCGCGGGGCGCACCAGCGGCAGCACCACCGTCCACAGGATGCGCAGATGGCCCGCGCCGTCCACCAGCGCGGCCTCCTCCAGTTCGCGGGGGACGGAGAGCATCGCCTGGCGGATCAGGAAGGTGCCGAAGGCGGAGGCCAGGCCGGGCAGCAGAATCCCGGCGTAGGTGTCGATCAGGCCCAGCTGCTTCATCTCCACGAACAGCGGGACCAGCAGCACCTGCTGCGGGATCATCATGGTCGCCAGGTAGATCATGAACAGGGCGTCACGACCGCGGAAGTGGAAGCGCGCGAAGGCGTACCCGGCCAGCGTGCTGGTCGCGAGCTGGACTGCGGTGGAGAGCACCGAGATCCACAGCGAGTTGCCCAGGATGCGCCAGAACGGCATGGCCGAGGTCAGCGTGCCGAAGTTGCCGCCGGTCAGATGGCGGAGCGAAGGCGCGGACCCGAGGGAGCCGTCCGGCTGGAACGCGGTGAGCACCATCCAGGCGAACGGGAAGAGCATGCACAGCGCGCCGACGACCAGGACGGCGCTCACCCCGATCCGGGCCGCGCCGGAGCGGCGACGTGCCCCGCGCGACGCGCTCGGCTCGGGTTCCACCAGATCGTGCGGGCGCACCCGGGGGGTCGTCGCGGTCACTGGGCGTCCACCACCTTTCGCTGCAGCCGGCTCTGGGCCAGCGAGACGAGCAGGATGACGACGAACAGCACCCAGCTCAGGGCGCTGGCATAGCCGATCCGCCCGTAGCGGAAGGAGTCGTCGTACACCGCGGAGACCACGGTCGTGGTGGCGCCGGCGGGTCCGCCGCCGGTCATCACGAAGACCTGGTCGAACACCTGGAAGCCGTTGATCACGGAGATCATCACCACGAACAGCGTCGACGGCGCCAGCAGCGGAAAGGTGACGTACCGGAACCGGTGCCAGGAGCCGGCGCCGTCGATCATCGCCGCCTCGTGGACGGCCTGCGGGATCGCCTGGAGCCCGGCCAGCAGGATCACCATCACGAAGCCCAGGTCCTTCCAGGCCGAGGCCAGGACGACCGAGGCCATCGCCCAGTCCGGGTCGGTCCACCAGCCGGGGCCGTGGATGCCGAACCAGCCGAGCACCGTGTTGAAGGCGCCGGACTCCGGGTTGAGAATCCACTTCCAGACCAGGGCCACCACGACCCAACTGGTCACCACGGGAAGGAAGTAGATCCCGCGCAGCAGGTTGCGGCCGCGCATCGCCCGGTTCAGGCCCAGCGCGATGAGCAGCCCGCCGACGTAGACCAGGGGCAGATACCCGACGACGTAGAGGAGGGTGTGGCGGAACGCCTTCCAGGTGGCCGGGTCGCTCAGCACGTCCCGGTAGTTCGCCAGCCCCGTCCAGCGCATCGGCTTGAGCAGGTTCCAGTCGTGGAGGCTGATCCACAGCGAGCCGAACATCGGGCCCAGCACGAACGCCAGGATGAGCACGAGGCTCGGAGCCAGCAGCAGCGCCAGCAGGGCCGCCTTGCGGGGACCGCGCAGGGTGTTCATGACGCCCCGCCGCCGACCATGCCCATCCGGGCTCGGACCGCTTCCGCGGGTCCCTCGCCGGGGGCGTCGCCGCCGAACGGCGCGGACAGCACGACGGCGGCGGCGCCGCGCGCCCACGCCTGGTCGTTCCAGTCGTCGGTGATCACGGTCAGCCCGTTCGTGGGGCGGAAGAGGTGGCCGCGCAGGGCCGGCTCGAATCCGTCCCGCAGGTACGGCCAGAAGGCCGCGCCCTCCCCGGTGACGACGACCGCGCCCGGGTCCAGCACGTTGGCGACGCCCGCGAGGGTGCGCCCGAGCAGCCGGCCGGCTCCGCGCAGCAGTTCCAGCGCCGCGCTCTCCCCCGCCTCGGCCAGGGCCATCAGCGACTCCGGCCGGTCGCCGGGTTCGAGCAGGCCGTGCTCGACGGCGGTACGCAGCAGTCCCGCGAAGCCGAGGTACGCCTCCAGGCAACCGCGGTTGCCGCACTGGCACAGCCGCCCGTTGTCGGTCACCGGAACGTGCCCGATCTCACCCGCGGCGCCGGTGGTGCCGCGCCGCACCGCGCCCCGCTCGACCACGGCGAGACCGACGCCGTGACCCAGGGTGAGCACCAGGAAGTCGTCCCGGCCCCGCCCGTGCCCGTACAGGAGTTGGGCGGCGCCCACGGTGTTCACGTCGTTGTCCACCAGGACCGGCAGCCCCAGCGCCCGTGACAGCGTCCGGCCCAGCGGCACCGCATGCCAGCCGAGGGTCGGCGAGTCGACGATCCCGGCCGGATCGACCCGGCCGGGGACGCCCACTCCCACGCCCAGCAGCCGTGGCTTCTCCGCGGGCTGCGTCAGCTCGGGCCCCAGGAGGGCGATGAGCCGATCGGCGGCGTCGTCGTCGACCGCGTCGAAGGGGTGGGTGAGGGCACCGCTGACCGTGCCGTCGAGGGTGACGTGCACCAGGGTGACGTGGTCGGGGGCGACCTTGATTCCCACGGCGCGCCCCGCGTCGGCCACCACGGCGAGCCGTATGGCCGGCCGGCCGCCGACCGAGGGCACCGAGCCCGCCTCGGCGATCAGGCCCTCCAGGAGCAGGCGTTTGGTGATCTGGGTGACCGTGGCCTGGCTGAGGTCGAGCCGGCGGGCGATCTCCACGCGGCTCAGCGGCCCGCTCCGCCCCAGCAGCGCCAGCACCGCCGTGCGTGACAGACCGCGAGGCGAGGTGGGGACGGTGGTGGACACGCTTCCCAACCCCCTTCCGTTGGCGACTAGTAGTAACTTCGGCAAGTAAATTTAGTCGCAAATTTAAGTCGGGGCGGCGGCGCTGTCAATCCCCGGGTGGGTGCGGGCGGGGTGGATCAGGGCAGGTCGGGGGTGGGGACGGGCCGGCGGGGACGCGCGGACGCGCGCGGCGGGGGGCGCGGGCGGGTCCGGCGGGTACGCGCGGGTGCGCACGGAGCGGGAGCGCGGACGGGGCCGGCGGGTACGCGCGGGTGCGCGCGGAGCGGGGGTCCGGGTCCGGGCCGGACGGGCGCGGGTCCGGCCTGGACCGGTGCAGCCGGCGACGACCCTGCGTCGTACTCCCGCGCGGCCGACGCCACGCGACGTCCACGGCCGTCAGAACGTGGGGCGCCACCCGCCGATCAGGGCCCCGGACAGGTATTTCCGCGTCGGCGGCATGCGTTGACGCCTGCTACAGAGCGGCGGCGAGTTCGCGTACCACCTCGGCGAAGCCCCGTACGAGGGGGCTGTTCGAGCTCTTGCACCAGGCCAGGGCGACCCTCAGGGGTTCGACGTCGGTGAGCGGGACCCAGGACAGGTCGGGGCGGGCGTAGTACCGCGCCATGTTCGCCGGGGCGAAGCAGACCGCGGTGCCCTCGGCGACCTGCTCCAGCATCTCCTCGACGTTGTCGTTCTTCGGACCCCATCGCGGTGCGGAGCCGTCCGGCCTGGGGTTCACCGCCCACCAGTCGACCCACTCGCGCGGCGCCCGCTCCGTCCACAGCAGCGGCTCGTCCTTGACCTCCAGGATGCCGATGCCCGTACGTCCCGCCAGCGGGTGCCCGGCGGGCAGGCCGACAACCCGGGGTTCGGTGTGGACCACCTCGGTGTGCAGGTCGGTGAGGTCGGTGGGCAGCCAGACGAAGGCGACGTCCACCCGGCCGTCGCGCAGCGCGGCCGCCTCCTGGCCCCAGTCGAAGCGCTTCGGCTCCACCCGGACGTCCGGATTGCGGCGGGCGAACTCGGCCCGGGCCCGGGTGGTCAACTCGCCCGCGCCGCTTGCCTCGAAGCCGACCCGAAGCACCGCCTTCTCCTGGCAGCGGTGGCGTTCCGCCACGGCGAGGACACGGTCCGCCTGGCGCAGGGTCCGGCGTGCCTCGGTCACCACGTCGCGCCCGGCAGGGGTCTGGCTCACGCCGCCGGAGTGCCGCTCGAAGAGGAGGACGCCGAGTTCTGCCTCCAGCTTCCGCAGCGCGGACGACAGGGCCGGCTGGCTCACGTACAGCCGCGCCGCGGCCCGGCCGAGGTTCCCCTCCTCGGCGATCGCCACGAGGTAGCTCAACTGCCGCAAGTCCATGGGCAAGAGCATAACCAGCGGCGATAAACGCTCCTTATGGATCGTGTCGATCTCTGTCTTGGACGGCGGGGCCGGGCGGGGGCCGTAATGGAGACGCACGCCGGGACACCACCTCGGCCGTGTTCGCCGGCCGGCGCCCGGTCGGCTTCCGGAACCACCCTGGAGATCCCGATGAGCGACAACGCCCGCACCGCTGCTGACTCCGCCGCCGACACCGCCGCCGACACCGGCACCCGCTCCGCGACCGGCAAGGTCTGGCTGATCACCGGGGCCAACTCCGGTTTCGGGCAGGCGATCACGCGGGTGGCGCTCGCCGCCGGTGACACCGTGGTGGCCGCCGTCCGCCGCCCCGAATCCCTCGACGAACTCGCCGCCGCGCACCCCGGCCGTGTCGTCCCCGTCGCCCTCGACGTCACCGACCCGGCCCGCATCACCGCCGTCGTCGCCGAGGTGATCCTCTGGTACGGGCGGATCGACGTACTGGTCAACAACGCCGGCCGCGGACATCTCGGCGCCGTCGAGGAGACCACCGACCGCGAACTGCGCGACCTGATGGCCCTGCACTTCTTCGGCCCCGCCGCGCTCACCCGCGCCGTACTCCCGCACATGCGCCGGCAGGGCTCGGGCGCCGTCGTGCAGATGAGCAGCATGGGCGGCCGGTTCTCCTTCCCCGGCGTCGGCGCCTACTCGGCCACCAAGTTCGCTCTGGAGGGGCTGTCCGAGGCGCTGGCCCTGGAAGTCGCCCCGCACGGGATCAAGGTGCTCATCGTGGAGCCGGGGGCGTTCCGGACCGGGTTCGCCGGCGGCGGTGCGCTCCAGCAGTCGGCGCCCCTGGACGCGTACGCGGAGACGGTCGGCCCGGTCCGCGCCGGTCTCCCGGAGAGCGACGGCAAGCAGCCCGGCGACCCCGAGAAGGCCGCCGCGGCGATCCTGACCGCGTTGGCCGCCGAGCGGACCCCGCTGCGACTGGCCCTCGGCAACGACGCCGCCGACGCCATCGCCGCCCAGTCGAAGGCCGCCGGCGAGGAGGCGGCGGCCTGGGACGCGGTCAGCCGGGGCACCGACTTCGACGGGGAGTGAGGGGGCGGCGCCAGCCCGGGCGCCTCGGCCTCCACACCAGCACCCGCCCCCGTACCGGCACCGGCACCGGCACCGGCACCGGCCCACGCACCCGCCCCCGTACCCGCCCCCGCACACCGCAATGCGCAACTCACGATCCCGCCGCTGACCTCGGTGATGCTGGAGTCGGTGCCGCACGAGCGGGCCGGCCTCGCATCCGGAGTACTCAGCGCCGCCCGGCAGTTCGGCGGCGCGATCGGAGTCGCCCTGCTCGGTGCGCTGATCGCCGCCTCCAGCCTCACGGCTCCCGTAGCGCTCATCCGACACCACCCCCGACGACTTACGGCACGGCCCCGGCCTGACCAGCCGGGGCCGGCCCTCCGCAAGTCAGAGACGACCCGGAGCCCGATTCCTGTCGCATCCCCGGAGCGGGGTGCGCTACGTCCGGCCCGACATCCGCCCGGGGGCCAGCGGTTCCGGGTTCAGCTCCCAGTTCCGGGCCGCGGCCACCAGGTGGTCGTGGAGCCGGGCCAGGCGCGGATCGGCGAGGGCTCCGTGCCGTGTGGCGAGGTGGTACGTGTTGAGCGGGGGGATGTCCGGCTCCCAGAGCGGTACCAGCAGGCCCGCCGCCAGTTCGTCGGCGCACAGATACGTGGGGATGACCGAGATGCCCGCCGACGAGCAGACCGCCGCGATGACGGCGCGGAGGTCGGGGACGACCGCCGACGGCACCCGCGGCGGCGGGGCGTCGAAGACGCTGCGCCAGTAGTGGTCGATGATGGGGAACGTCTCGCCGTAGGCGATGATCGGCAACTTCTCCAGCGCTCGCGGCCCGTCGACCGCCAGGGCACCGGAGGGGATGGTCTCGGCGACCTGGGGCGATGCCAGCAGGGCGAGTTCCTCGTCGATGAGCGCCACCGAGTCCACCCCGCGCATCCGCGGCTGGACGGTGGAGACGACCATGTCCATGTGGCCGGTCCTGAGGTCTTCGAGGAGGTCGGGCGCTTCCCGGAAGCTGATCCGGATGTCCAGGCCGGACGCGATGAGTTCGCTGATCGAGGCCATGAGCCTCGCGGTCACCAGTTCGGCGGGGCCGCCGAGGCGCACCGGTCTGCTGCTGGGGCTGGTGTCGAAGTGCCGGCAGATGGCCGCGTCGAGGTTGGCCATGGGGGCCTGCACCTCGTAGGCCAGGGCCATTCCCTCGGAGGTGGGAACGGCGCCCTGCGGGGTGCGGTCGAAAAGCGGTTTGCCGAACTTGCTTTCCAGTCCCCGGATATGCTGCGTAACGGCCGGCTGGGTGATGCCGAGTTTCTGTGCCGCCTTCGTGAAGGAGCCGGTATGGTAAACAGCGATAAACGTCTGCAGCCAACCCAGTTGCACGTGTCCGACCCCTCTGCGACGGAATGACCGACCATGCTGATGCGTGCGATGTCCACGGCGACATGCATGTGTTTCACCTTCGTTCTGAGTGCTATTCGATAAAATCAATCATTCTGGGCGGCATCAATCGTTATCAGAGATCCCGATGACGTGGTTCGGAGGGTTTCGGGAGGCTCGGTCGCGGAGCCGGGAGGGCGGAACCGGAACCGGCAGGCGGGCGCGGAAACGGCACCGGCAGGCGGGACCCGCGCGCCCCGGCCGTCACGACGGGGCGCAGGTCTCCGCCTGCCGGTGGGTTCGGATGCGGTCAGGCGCCGAACTGCTCCAGGATCAGCTCCGCCACCTTGGCCGCGCTGGCCGGGTTCTGCCCGGTGACGAGCCGGCCGTCGGCGACGGCGTGCTCGGCGAAGTTGTCCGTCTTGGTGAACTTCGCGCCCTTGTCGACCAGGGCCGACTCCAGCGCGAACGGGACGACACCGGTCAGGCCGACGGCCTCCTCCTCCTCGTTGGTGAACGCCGAGACCTGCTTGCCCTCCACCAGGTGGGAGCCGTCCGAGAGGGTGAGGTTGACCAGGCCGGCCGGCCCGTGGCAGACGGCGCCGACGATCCCGCCGTGCTCGTAGATCTCCGCGGCGAGCCGGGTGAGGACGGTCGCGTGGGGGAAGTCCCACATGGTGCCGTGGCCGCCGGCGAAGTAGACGGCCTGGTAGTCGCGGGCGCTGAGCGCGTCGGCCGACGGCGTGTCGGACAGGGCGTCGCCGTTGGCCGCCAGGAACTCCGCGGTCACGGTGTCATCGGGCTTGATCCCGTCGCGTGGCGGCTTCCCGCCGGCGACGGAGACGAAGGCGATGTCCCAGCCGGCGTCCTGGAAGACCCGGGCCGGGTGGGCGACCTCGGGCACGTAGAAGCCGGTGTTGCGACCGGTGTCGCCCAGCCGGCCGTGCGAGGTGAGTGCGAACAGTACCTTGGGCATGGCGAATGTCCTTCTGGTTACGGGGATCAGGCGGTCAGGGTGGTCAGTTCGGGCAGGTACACGCGCCGCTGCCTGCGGCTGATGGCCTGCTCGACGTGGTCGGGCGTGTGGTAGCCCCACCAGGCCCACAGGCTGGTGGCGCCGGTGTCGCGGACGGCCAGGGCGTTGGTGATGTGGTCGTCGATGAACGTCACGGCGGAGGACGGGAGTCCGTCGCTGAGGGCGATCTCCCGTACGGCCGCGCGTTTGTCGGAGCACTCGCCGACGACCTGCACCACGGTGTTCTCCAACTGGTGGTGGGCCAGGATCTCCCACACGCTCGCCGCGTCCTTGGCCGTCACGATCGAGGTGCCCCTGCCCTGGTGACGGCGCAGCAGTCGGTCCACGCCCGGGTAGACGGTGTGCATGTCCAGCCAGGCGTCCTTCTGCCGCGCGCGAAGCGCGGAGCGGACCGCGGTCGCGCCCCTGACGAGTCCGGCCAGCTTCGTGGGCGGGATACCCGTCAGCAGGAGGTCGTAGTCCTCGACCCCGCGGATGCTCTCGGCGGCGGTCTCACGGGCGGTCATGAAGTCGCCGAGGATGCGGGCGTAGCCGCGCACGGTGCGGAAGCGGGCCAGGAACCCGGCCGGCAGCGCGGCGACCAGTTCGTCGATCGGCTTGTCCGCCACGGTGTCGGGGTCGTGGTCGGCGTAGTACGTCACGAGGGCGCACTCGGTGAACGCGTCGGCGATGACGCCGTCGAAGTCGAGTATCAGCACGGTGTCTCCTAGTACCGCAACGGTGTGTGCCGTGACGGGCGGGCAGGTCGGGTGTCGGGGCTTTCACGGGGGTGCGGCCGGGGTCGGGTCGTGGGCTGGTGGGTTGGACGCGGTGCATGGGCGGTTCGTGCACCGGTTGCACCGGTTGCACCGGTCGGAGCCGCGGAAGTCGGCGCCGGCGGGTTTCCTGCCCACCCGTCACGGCAAGCGCCGACGCGGTACCAGAGGGTGCACGGGGGCGGGCGCCGGACCGGGGTGGGAGACGCCCGTCCCCGTGCGAGGCGGCGGGGGCCCGGAACTCAGGCCGCCGCCACCTGGTTCTTGGCGACGGTCTCGAAGACCAGTTGCATGAACTTGCCCACGTAGGCGTAGTACGAGCAGGTGATGATGTGGCCGTCCACGATCACGTCGGAGTCGACGACGTCCGCGCCGGCGTTGATCACGTCGTCGCGCAGCCCGATGTAGGCGCAGGCCCTGCGCCCCTTGAGGACACCGGCGGAGACCATGATCCACGGGCCGTGGCACAGACCGGCGACGACCTTCTGCCGGGCGTCCATGGTGCGCAGGAACTCCAGCACGTGCGCGTCCTGGCGGACACGGTCCGGGGCTTCGTGGCCACCGGTGAGGATCACCGCGTCGTAGGTGTCCGCGTCGAGCTGGTCAAAGGAGACCAGCGGCTTGGCGGTCTTGTCCATCGGCAGCGGGATACCGTACTTGCCGACCACGTGGGCGCCGTTCTTGGTGGCCACGTCCACCGTCCAGCCCTCCTCGATGAGCCGGTAGTAGGTGTAGACGACGTCGTGGTCCTGGAAGCCGGGACCGGTGATGATGACGGCACTGGGCATGATCGGTGTCCTTCTCTCTGGGTCGGGTCTGCGGGCCGGGTCCCTGCGGCAGGTCGCTGCGGCAGGGCACCGGGTCAGGCGGAGTTGGCGATGGAGAGGTAGTACTGGTCGAGCGTGGGACGCCGTAGGTCGCTCCGGACCGGAACGAGGATGTCGATCTCGCCGGTGACGACACCGGTGAGCCCGAGCGCGATGTGGAACAGGTCCTGCTCCTGGCGCCGGTAGAAGATGTCCATGCCGGCCCGGATGGAGAACGCGAACTCCGCCCCCGGGCTGCGGTCGCGGAGCCGGGCCTGCGGCAGGTAGGAGATCGGCTTGGCCGGCAGGTCCGGGGACTCGGTGTAGTCCTGCTCGTAGGCGGTGCCCTGCCGGTCGTAGTTGTCGCGCAACCGGATCAGGTCGAACTTGTTCCGCGGTGCCTCGACCTCGATGAGCCACAGCGGTTCGGGACCCAGGCTCCTGGACGAGTGGAACGCGCCCCCGCCGATCCGCAGGATCGTGCCGGCGGAGAGCGGGACCTGCCCGGTCAGCGTGTCCGTGACCCCCTCTCCCGCCAGGCACAGGAGGTAGGTCAGCTTGCGGGGGTGGACGTGCATCGACGTGGATTCGCCCGAGTTGATCCTCAGGTTCCACACGTCGATGAAGTCGTCCACGAAGACGCGGTACTCCAGCCCCCACGGCTTCGGGATGACCTCGTTCAGGTGCTCGTCGTCGTCCAGGTGCTCGTTCGCCACGCGGGAACCCTTGCGGACCGCCTCGTTCAGTGCGGCGAAGTCGCGAGGGCCGGGGTCGATCCGCACCAGCAGGTCGGCCGGCTGCGTCTCGCGCATCATCTCGGACATGCGCTGCTCGTCCTATCTGTCGGTCGGTTGGTGAACCCCCCGGTCCGAGAGTGGACGCTAGACGGCCGACCGAGGCGGGCTCAAATAGCGGGAGCGGCAGTCCCCGATAACCGCCGCGTGGCCCCCGGAAGTCGCAATGCCCATCCCCGCGCATTCTTATTTGTTGGCCGGTCGGATCGTGCGGCAGGGTTCCTTTCCGAAAGGCGCCGGCCCTTCCCCGCAAGCAGCGGTCATCGGCGTCCTCACCGACTCGACAGGGGAGAAAAACCGTGACTACACCCATGCCCGCCCGCAGTCGCCAGGCCGCACCACGGAACAACGCGCCCGTCCAGATCAACTCGATCGGTGTGCTGGGCTACGAGTCCTGCTCCGAGCAGGACACGATCACCCCGCTGGAGATCTTCAAGGGGGCCGCGATGGTCCTCAACGGCGGGATCGCCCCCTGGCAGCGGGAATCCGCCAACCGCGACCTGGACGTCAGGTTGGTCTCGCTGGAGCCGGGCGTCGTCAAGATGCAGATGGGCACCAACGTTGTGGCGGACTCCGTGCTCAACGACGACGAGCTCTTCGACATCCTCTACGTCCCCGGCGGCGTCGGCTCCGGCGCGCTGTTGACCAACGACCGGGTGCAGAAGCTGATCCGCCGGCACCACGAGGCCGGCAAGGTCATCGCCGCCAACTGCTCCGGCGTGGGCGTGATCGCCCGCTCCGGCATCGTCAACGACGAGCCGCTGACCTGCGTGGCCGCGGTGGCGCGCGGACTGCGCGGCGAGGGCTTCAACGTCTCGAAGGCCCGCCACATGTGGATCGCCAACCCCGCCTCGCGGATCTGGACCTTCACCGGTTCCTACGGTGTCAACGGCGGCGCGGTCGCCCTGGTGGCGCACTACTTCGGCCGCGAGGTCGGAACGATCGTCTCGATGATGTTCGACACGCTCGGCGGGATCGGCGACGTGATCTTCGAGGAGACCGGGCCGGAGTTCTTCCAGAACCCCTCGCTGGAGGAGTCGTTCCAGGACTTCTTCCAGCCCATGCTCTACCCGCCGCTGGACGAGAACGCGGAAGCCTGACCCGACCCGCAGACCTGGAGCCGTCACATGCCCACGCCCGTCGAACTCCGAGACCTCAGCTGGATACGCGGCGCCCTGCAGACCGCGATCGCGTTGGAGCACGCCACCATGCCGCTGTACTGCGCGGCCATGTACTCGCTGGAAGTACAGAACTACCCGTCGTACAACACCATCCGCAGCGTGCTGATGGAGGAGATGGTCCACATGGCCATCGCCTCCAACATGGTGGCCGCGCTCGGCGGCAGTCCCGACATCAAGGGGTTGAACCCGCCGTACGCCGGGCGGGGCGGGCTGCCCGGGGGCACCGCCCCGGACCTGCGGCCCCGGCTGGCGAAGCTGTCGAACGCCAGCCTGGAGTCCTTCATGCGGCTGGAGGCCCCGGAGTTCATGCTCAACTCGCGCCAGCGCGGGTCGGCCTACCCCACGATCGGCTCCTTCTACGACGCCGTGCGGGAGGCCGTCGTCCGCAACGCGGACGCGGTGGAGCTGGCGGTGCGCCGCGGCGGGCCGGCCAACCAGGTCGGCGGCAACCTGGGCTATCCCACGTTCGAGAAGGATGACAAGGACCCGGTGGGCTCGTTCCTGCGGGCCCTGGACATCATCACCGAACAGGGCGAGGGGCAGGGCGTGGGCACGGTGGAGACCGTGAAGGAGGACTTCCAGAAGGAGGGTTCGCACTACGCCCGCTTCGCCGAGCTGCGCTACGGGCGCCGGTACGTCCCGCAGGACGGCGTCTCCATCACCCGCGAGACCGAGCCCGATTTCTTCAGCGGTGAGGAGATCGCCTGGCCCGTCGTCATCAACACGCTGGCCGTGCCGGCGGACGGCTACGAGGCGGTACTCGCCCTCGACCCGCGGGAGGCCGAGGTGCGCAAGGAGCTTGACGGCTTCGACGACGCCTACACCCAGATGCTGGTGGCGCTGGACACCTCGTGGAACGGGCCGGTGGAGACCTGGTGGCCCTCGCTGGGCGCCGCCGTGACCCAGATGGACCAGATGCGGGTCCGCTCGTGCTTCACCATCATGCGCAACCAGATCCCCCCCACCGCGGTGGCGCGGCTGGCGGAGCTGTACCCCGAGGAGTTCCGGGCGCTGGACCACTACACCGACCTGGCCGAGCCGGTCTTCTACGGACCGCGCTTCCTCAACACCCTGTGAGACACCCCGTGACACGCCTGGTGGCGAGCCGGGACGGGCAGCCTCGACCGCTCCCCCGCCCAGCAGAGCCGCGCCGAGCCCGCCGGGCCTGACCCGGCACGCACCCACCCGACCCCTGGAAGGATTCCCCATCGTGACGATCACCGCGACCGCACGCCAGATCATCAAGCCCGGCACCGAGTCACGCCTCGACGCGCTGATGGCCCAACTGGAGCGGGACATCCGCGCCAACGAGCCCGGCTGCCTGCGCTTCGACTACGTCGTCTCCGCGGACCGGCCCGGCGAGCGCCTGGTCATCGAGGAGTACGCGGACGAGAACGCCCTGGAGGCCCACAAGCACACCGACTACCTGGCGGCCTTCATACCCCGGCTCCTGGAGTGCCTGGAGGAGCCGCCGGCCGTGGAGGTGTACCGGCCGGCGGAGGCCAAGCCGGTCCTGCCCGCGTCCTGCTTCCACATCGGCGTCGTGGTGCCCGACCTCGCCAAGGCCGTGGAACAGTACACGGAGTGGTTCGGCATCGAGTTCGCCGAACCCGCCACCTTCGAGATCCCGTACCTGGAGCAGGGCGGCACGGGCGCCCCGGGCAAGATGACCGCTGCCTTCTCCCGCACCACGGAGCCGCAGTACGAACTCATCCAGGCCGACGGCGACGGCATCATGTCCGTCGAGCACGCCGGGAAGGTCCTGTACTACGGCGTGTGGGAGCCCGACATGGCGGCCCGCGTGGCGTGGTTGGAGGCGTCCGGCATCGGCGTGGACGCGTACTTCCGACCCGCCGAGGGCGAGACTCCGTTCGCCCTCATCACCGCTCCCGACCTGATGGGCGTGCGCATCGAGTACGTGGGGATCGAGGACAAGCCGGCAATCGCGGAGTGGGTCAACACCGGTCGCTATCCTGGGCTTCAGGGACGCTGACCGGTTCCCGCGCCGTTCAGCACCGCCGGGAAAGCACGTTGACGCACCATCAGTTGTTCGCGTCCACACCGACCGCCGCCGTTCGGAGTGTGTGACGACGGCCGTCCCGACCCGTCAGGGCCCTGGGGCGGCCGTGTCGCATGGATCGGCGGCGACGCCCACCGCGAGTGCCCACCACGAGCGCGCACCACGAACTCCCACCACGAACTCCCACCACGAACGAGGAGAGCAACGATGGCCAACGTCACCCTGATCACCGGTGGCAGTTCGGGGATCGGCGCCGCGACCGCCCGCAGGCTGCTGAAGGAGGGTCACATGGTGGCGATCACCGGCCGGGACCCGGAGAAGCTGAGCGACTTCGCGGCTGAGCAGGACGCCGGGCACGACCTGATCACCATCCCCGGGGACACCTCGGACCCGCACGACGTGCAGACCGCGGTCAGGACGACCGCCCAGGCGTGGGGCCGCCTGGACAACGTGATCGTCAACGCCGGCTTCTCCCTCCCCGGCACCCTGGCCGACCACGTGCCCGAGGCCATGCGGGCCATGCTGATGACCAACGTGCTCGGGCCCGCGCTGGTCATCCGGGAGGCGCTGCCGTACCTCAAGGACACCCGGGGGCGCATCGTCATCGTCGGATCGGTGGCGGGGGTCAAGAACACGCCCGGCAACTTCTACTCCGTCACCAAGTGGGCCGCGCACGCCCTGGCGGAGAACACGCGGATGGCCGTCACCAACGACGGCGTCGGCGTGACGCTGATCGCGCCCGGCAAGGTGGACACCCCGTTCTGGGACCACCGCGGGGGCACGCCGGAGGGCCCCGCGCTGACCGCCGAGAACATCGCCGAGAGCATCCTCTTCGCCCTCAACCAGCCCGAGGGGATGGACGTCAACCACATCCAGATGCGGCCCATCGGCCAGGTCTGACCGGGCCGTTCACGGCCGGAGGCGTCGGACCGGCCCCGGCACGCGACACGCCGCCGTCCAGCACGAAGTGGACGGCGGCGTGTACGTACCGTGGCTCAGCAGACCTCAGGCGAAGGATGCACGGCCGGCCTCCCCACCGCGCGCCCTTGCTTCATCACCGCCTGCTTGACTTCGCGGACCTCCGCGTTCGCCTTCTCGACGGAACGCAGGATCGGTCCCAGTCGTGCCTGGAGCAGTGCTCCGGCCGAGGTGAGTTCGATCGGCCGCCGATCCCGGTGAAAGAGTTCGGCTCCGAGGGATCGCTCCAACTCCTTGATCTGGCTGGTCACCGTGGATTGGGCGCAGTGGAGCTTCTCGGCGGCCTTGGTGAAGCTGAGTTCGTTCGCCACTTCGCGAAATGCCATCAGATGATAGACCTGCAAGTTTCCCCCATGGTCGGTCGCCATTGATTCCAGGATGCGAGGCCCGGAATCACGGGGCGGGACGCGGAGGGGCATGCGCCCGTCGGGCGCGCGGCGGTCGTCGTCGGTCGCCGCTGAAGGTTCCATGTGCACGATCAAGACAAGCCCCCGTTGCTGTGTGCCCCCGCGTAGCGGGGGTTCCAGTCACGCTTGACCCGAATACGATAAACCTTCCGCAAGGTATATCGCAAGGATTATTCAAATGCCTCCGACTGCATCCGGCCCTATAGCACAGGGGGCAGTCGGAGGAATCCGAAAAAGGTGATGAACCACATAGGGGATCGTCGCAACCCGCAGGTCGCCCGGGGCGTCGCCGACGGAAAACCGACCAAATGACCTTTCTGGATTCACTTCGGCAACAAAGCTCTCTGCTTTCACTGCGGCATCAGAGAATGCTCAGTATCGGACATTGTCGGACCGTGTCGGGGTGTGTCGGGCCGGGCTCGGCGGTTGTGAGCCGTCCCTGGACCGCCCGACCGTCCGGCGCCCCTGGACCGCCCGACCGTCCGGCGCCCCGGGCCGCCTCCGGGCGCCCCGGTGGTCTCAGGCCGTCTCGGCGAGGGGGCGGGACGGCGGCTGGTGGCGGCGGGCCAGCCGCAGCACGGCCTGCATGGGCGCCTCGGCCGGGCCCAGCCCCGTCCGCCAGCGCGCCTCGATGCTCACCGGCGCCAGCCCCTCGCGCACGTCCAGCTCGACCAGCTCCCCGTCCTCGAGGTCGCCGACGACGGACAGGTGCGGCATCAGGGCGACGCCGCGGCCGTGGCAGGCGAGCCTGCGCAGCGCCGCCAGCGACCCCGTGACCATGCTGACGCAGGTCCGCGAGGTGAGGTCCTGCCCGAAGCGGTCGACGAGCATCTGCGAGGTGCAACCAGGCTCGGCGATCAGGAACTCCGCCTCCAGCAGCATCCCCTGGGAGATGCGCGGCACCTTGGCCAGCGGATGGCCCGGGCCGGCGACGAGGACGGTGCGGTCATGGCCCACGACCGCGTGCGGCCCTATGGTCGGCACCCCGTTGTCGAACACGAAGACCAGGTCGAGCCGGCCGGCGGCGAGGTCATCCTCCAGTTGCGCCCGCCGGGCGACCACCATGCTCACCTCGGCGGCGCCCTCGGGGCCGGCCGCCCCCTGGGCCAGGGCGGCGAGGATGTCCGGCAGCCACTCGCCGGCCAGGGTCTCCAGTGCCCCGATGCGCAGCCGCGGCCGGCCGCTCCGCACCACCCGGCGCATCTCGTCCTCAAGGTTCAGCGCCTCGCGGGCGTAGGGCAGCAGCCGCTGCCCCTCCTCGGTCAACGCCGCCCCGGCGTTGCTGCGGTTGAACAGGCTCGCGCCCAAGTCGCGCTCCAACCGCTGCAGTTGAACGCTCAGCGTGGACTGCGCGTAACCCAGCCGCTCGGCGGCTGCGGAGATGCCCCCGAGGTCGGCGACGCTGACGAAGGCGCGAAGATGTCGTTGGTCCACTTCTCAATGATGCCATCGAGAAGTCCGATGGCGCCATCGAAAAGACAGCCTGGTCGCACCCCGGCGGACTTCGCGACGCTGATGCCATGACTCTGACCAGTGGCAAGACTCCCGTCGTGGACGAACCCGCACGGAGGGGCCCGAACGGCCACTTCGCGGGCATCGTGGTCGGCAACTTCCTCGTGCTGCTCGACACCTCGATCCTCAACGTCGCCCTGCCGGACGCACGGCACGACCTGCACGCCTCCGCGGCGGCGCTGCCCTGGGCGGTGGACGCGTACACCGTCGTCTTCGCCGGGCTGCTGCTGGCCGCGGGCGCCGTCGCCGACCGGTGGGGGCCGCGCCGGATCTACCGCAGCGCGCTCGCCGCCTTCGGCGTCATCTCGCTGCTGTGCGCCCTGGCGCCCAACGTGGGCACCCTGATCGGCGGACGGGCGCTGCTCGGCGTCGCGGCGGCCGGGCTGGTCCCCGCGTCCCTCGGCCTGCTGTCCGCCCTGTTCCCGGATGCCGCGCAGCGGTCCCGCATGATCGGCGCCTGGGCCGCCATCAGCAGCATCGGACTCATCCTGGGGCCGGTGCTGGGCGGCGCGCTGGTCGAACTCGGCGGCTGGCGGCTGGTGTTCCTCGTCAACCCGCCGATCGCCTTCGCCACGCTGCTGCTGGCGCGCGGACTGAGTGGGCACCGGCCGCAGAACGAGCCGAGGCCGGTGGACCGCGCGGGGCTGCTGCTGTCCGTCGCCGGGCTGAGTGCGCTCACCTTCGGACTGGTGGACGCGGGCACCTCCGGGTGGGGCCGGCCCGCTCCGCTGCTGGCCCTGGGCGGCGCCCTGATCGCCTTCGTGCTGCTGGTCGTCGCCGAACGGCGGGCCGAGGCCCCGATCCTGCCGCCGGCGCTGATCGGGCTGACCCGGGTCAAGGCCGACCTGATGGCCGGCGCCATGGCGTCCTTCGTCTTCTACGGCGTGCTGTTCGCGCTTACCCAGTGGATGGTCCTGGAGCGCGGCCTGTCGGCCCTGCAGACCGGCCTGGCTTTCCTCCCGATGACGCTCCCCATGTGCTTCATGCCGTTCTACGCCGGACGGATCGTCGCGCGTGCCGGCGCCCGGCCGGTGCTCCTCGCCGGCCTCGGCCTCGACGTGGTCTCCGGACTCCTGCTCGCCCTCTCCGGGACGCACACGCCGCTGGGGATGATCATCGGCATGCAGGTGGTGCTCGGCTTCGGCAGCACCCTCGCCATCCCCGCGGCCACCGCCGACATGGCGGGCGCCGCCCCCTCCCACCTGGCCGCGACGGGACAGGGCGCGCTCAACGCCGGACGCCAGGCGGGGTCCGCGCTGGGCGTCGCCGTGCTCGGCACCCTGTCCACCCTGCACGACTCCGGGATCGTGCTGGCCGCGGGTGCCGTCCTCGCCTTGGGCGTCGTCGTCCTCGCCCGGCCGCGACCGGTGCCGGCCACCGCGTGACAGCGGCCGTACCGGACGGACAGCCGCACGCGCGCGAGTGCCGGCCCACCATCACGGTGGGCCGGCACGGGCACGGGCACGTCCGCCACGTTCGGCACGTCGGGCACGTTCGACCAGACCGGCCGGGCGGACCGGACCGGCCGGGGGGACCGGGCAGCGCGTCAGACGGGGGTCCGCACCACGCGGTGCGCGGCGAAGGACTGGCGGTCGCCCACCCATGCGTCGCGCGGGGCGACGGCCTCCAGCCGGTCGAGGTCGTCCTGGGACAGCTCGACGTCGGCGGCCTTGGCGTTCTCCTCGACCCGCTCGGCCCGGCGCGTCCCGGGGATCGGGACGACGTCGTCGCCCTGCGCGAGCAGCCAGGCGAGCACGAGCTGAGCGGGCGTCACCCCGCGCGCCGCGGCCAGCGACCGTACCTCGGCGACGATCGCCTCGTTCTGCTTGAGGTTCTCGGCCTGGAACCGGGGGTCGTTCTGCCGGAAGTCGCCGGCCCCGAAACCGTCCACGCTGACCGGCCCGGCCAGGAAGCCGCGGCCCACCGGGCTGTACGGAACCATCCCGATGCCCAGCCGGCGGGCCGTGGGCAGCACGTCGTCCTCGATGTCGCGCCACCACAGCGACCACTCGTACTGCGCGGCGCTGATCGGGTGGGTGGCGGCGGCCCGTTCGAGTTCCTCGGGGCTCGCCTCCGACAGCCCGAGGTGGCGGACCTTGCCCTCGGCCACAAGCTCGGCCATCGCCCCGACCGTCTCCTCGATGGGGACCTGCGGGTCGACGCGGTGCTGGTAGTACAGGTCGATGCGGTCCGTCCCGAGCCGGGCCAGCGAGGCTTCGCAGTGGCGCCGGACGTTCTCCGGGCGGCCGTCGAGCCGGACCCCCTCCGGGCTGCGGACGATCCCGAACTTGGTGGCCAGCACGACCTGGTCGCGCCGGCCGGCCAGGGCTTTGCCGAGCAACTCCTCGTTGTGGCCGCTGCCGTAGCTCATCGCCGTGTCCAGGAAGGTGACCCCCTGGTCGACGGCGCGCTGCAGGACCGCGATCGACTCGGCGTCGTCGGCCGCTCCGTAGCCCTGGGACATCCCCATGCAACCGAGTCCGACAGCGGATACGGTGAGCCCTTCCGGCCCGATGATTCGATTGTCCATGCGGTCACCGTAACCGCGTCCCCCAGCGCCATCCATAGGACGTCTTTCCTAGTAACGAGAGTGCCAGGATGCCCCATACGGTGACCCAGGCAAGGGAGTTGGGCGATCTGCTCCGCTCCCGCCGCGAACGGCTCCAGCCCTCCGACGTCGGCCTCCCGCCGGGCACCCGGCGCCGGACCCGCGGCCTGCGCCGCGAGGAGGTGGCCCAGCTCGCGTCCATCTCCGCGACCTACTACGCCTTCCTGGAACAGGGCCGCGAGGTACGGCCCTCCCGGCAGGTCCTCGACGCGCTGGCCGCGGCGCTGCGACTCGACGTGTGCGAGCGGGCCCACGTCCACCAACTCGTCCACGGCGCCCCGCCGGAACCGGAGCAGGCCTCCGCCGCCATGGAGACGCTTCCGCCCGCCGTCGTCTCCCTCGTCGACCGGCTCGACCCGTGCCCTTCCTACGTCACCGGCAGGCACTGGGACGTGCTGGCGTCCAACCGGGCCGCCCGGGTGCTCTGGACCGACTGGCCGGCCCGGCCGCCGCAGACCCGCAACATGCTCTGGTGGATGTTCGCGGACCCGGAGGCCCGGCGGATCGTCGTCGACTGGGAGGAGGAGGCGTCGGCGCTGCTCGGACGGCTGCGCACGGCCGCGGCCAGGCACCCGGGTGACCCCGGCTTCGCCGACCTGCTCGAACGCCTCCACGCGGTGAGCCCGGAGGTGCGGGCGTGGTGGCCGCAGCACAAGGTCGACACCGTCGGCTCGGGCACGAAGCGGCTGCGTCATCCGGAGCTCGGCGAGTTCACGCTCCACCACGTCGTGCTCCAACTCGCGGACAACCCCGAGCACAAGGTCGTCACCTGCACCCCCTCCCCGCAGGACCGCCCCCGCGTCGAAGCCCTCCTCCGCCGCCCCCGCCCCACCCCCTGATCGCTCGCGCCCGAACCCGCCGCCGACTTCCCGAGCGGTGCGTTGCGCCCGCACTCCGCTGGGCGAGCGTGACGCGCCCCCCGGCCGCGGTGCGGTCGGGGGCCACGTCTGCCCTGGTGGGCAAGTGCGGAGGATACGAGATTCGAACTCGTGAGGGGCCGTCCCCCACACGCCTTCCCACTCTTCGTCCGCGGCCGGAACCGGCGGCTCCGTATGGACGGTCGCCGTGATCCGGGCGGTGAAGCCGATGCCTTGGCAGGCACCGCGCGGCCGGACGTCGAATCGGGACGGCCGCGCCGTATGACTTGGCGCGTGCGGCGGAGAGCCACCTCGACGGAGTCGGCCCTCCGGCCAGGCACCCGGACCTCGCCAGGCCCTCCTGCCGGTGCCTCGGCCCGAGGAGCGCGGCTACGTCGAACCAGCGGTGGGAGCCGATCACGTCGCCGAACGGATCGGTGGGCGGTGCGATGCGGTGCGGTGGCCGGTCCGGTCCCCGACGTCCGCACGACGCGGGAGCGTGCCACGCGGCGCAGGGCGACGGCGGCGTCCGCAGGTCAGCTCTTGCCGGAACGCCCACCGAGGTGCAGATCCCCCGGTGGATGCGGCAGTTCGCGAGCGCCGGTGACGCGGAGCCCGTCCAGGGCCAGTTCAAGGTAGCGGCGCCACGCCTGCGGCTGTGCGGCCAGCAAGGGCGCTGCCGTTTGGTGGATGCCCGCGAGCAGCAGCACGATGTCCGTGCCCGTGACGTCGCCGCGGACGGTTCCCTGCTCCTGCGCCCGGCCCGTGAGCGCCTCGGCCGCGTCGCAGAGGCGGCCGATCGCGTCCCGGACGCCGGCATGGTCCAGTGACGGGCGCCCGATCACTTCGCAGAACGCACGGTCGGCGGCCAGGGCCTCGATGCCGTCGGCCATGAACTCCACCAGTGCCGCATCCGCGTCGTCGGCCTCGGCAAGGCGCTCCGCCGTGCTGGTCAACCGGTCGACGAGCTGCAGCATGATCGCCGCAAGCAGGTCTTCCTTCGACGCGAAGTGCCGGAACACCGTGCCTTTGGCCAGGCCGGCGCGCTGGGCGATCTCGCCCATCGACACGTCCGTCCCCAGCTCCGCGAACGCCTCCGTCGCGACCTGAAGCAGAACGCGCCGATTGCGCACCATGTCCGCCCGCCGACCCGCGGTGGCCATCTCGCTCATACGCACCTCTCATCCGGCGAGTACGAGCCTACCAGCAACATGACTGGGTGGTCATTTTTGGTGTAAGGTCAAAATGACCCAGCGGTCATTTTCCGCCCGGGTCAACCGCTGCGTGGCGTCAAGACGCCTGGCGGGCCACCACCTCTCACCACGCATCCATCGGAGGAAGACATGAGCACCACCCTCGACGGAAAGGTCGTCCTGGTCACCGGCGCCTCCTCGGGCATCGGACGGGCCACCGCACTCGCCCTGGCCGAAGCCGGCGCCCGGGTGGCGGTCGGGGCCCGCCGGGCCGATCGACTGAAGTCGCTGGCGCAGGACGCCCCCGGGGAGATGCTGGTCCTGGAGCTCGATGTCACGGACCGCGAGTCCGTGCAAGACGCGGTCACGGCGACCGTCGAGCACTTCGGGGCGCTCGACGCCCTCGTGAACAACGCTGGCGTCATGCTCAGCGGACCGATCCTGAACGCGGACACCGCCGAGTGGACGCGCATGATCGACACCAACCTCCTCGGATCGATGTACACGGCCCATGCCGCCCTGCCCCACCTGCTGGAGAGCAAGGGCGCCGTGGTGCAGGTCTCCTCGACATCAGGGCGCACCGCATCTGCCGGCGGAGGCGTCTACGCCGCAACCAAGTTCGGCATCACCGCCTTCTCGGAGGCCTTGCGGCAGGAAGTCACCGCGCAGGGCGTACGCGTCGTCGTCATCGAACCCGGAATGGTCGCGACCGAACTGGCCACCCACATCACCGACCCCGCCATGCAGGCCCTCGCCAGGAACTACGCCGACTCCATGCGGACCCTTCAGCCCGAGGACATCGCCGGCGCCGTCCTGTATGCGCTCACCCAGCCCGAGCACGTCGCCGTCAACGAGATCCTGATCCGTCCGACCGACCAGGCCCGCTGACGACGGTGCGCGGAATGGTGTGACCTGCTGCCGGCAGCCGTTGAGGCGGCGCTCCGAACAGGTGCTTGCGCGTTGGCATGCGTCGGCGTTCGGCCTTGACGCCATCGCGATCGACGGCGGTACTGCCGTCCCCGATCCGGCCGACCGGGTGGCGGCCCGGTCGGGGCTGGGGCCGGTCGCGGCGACGGTTTGACCCCAGCCGTGGATCATCCCGGGTCGTCAGCCTTCGGTGGGCTGCTGGAGCATGGACAGGGTCAGGACGTTGCCGCCGATGCCCCAACCGCCGTCGATGACCTCCTCGACCAGGACCATGGTGTTGGCCCGGGCGCGTTCGCCGTAGATCTCGACGTACAGCTCGGTGGTACGGGTGACGATCGTCTCCTTCTGCTTCTCGTCGAGGGTTCCGGCAGGGACTTTGAAGTTCGCGAACGGCATGGTGGTTCTCTTTCGGTTGTGGTTACGGGGAAGCGCCTGCGGTGAGCAGGTCGTCCAGCCCGACGCGGTGGAAGAACTCGGCGCGGAGGCCGGCGGCGATCGCGGAGAGGATCGCGGAGAGGACTTCACCTCCGTCGGGGCTGGGGTCCGTGGGGGCGTATCAGCCGGGGGCCGACACCGGGCACGGGGCCGTCAGATGATGCCGCCGTTGGGGCGGATGATCTGGCCGTTGATCCAGTGGCCGGCCGGGGAGGCGAGGAAGGCGACGACTTCGGCGATGTCGGCGGGGGTACCGAGGCGCTCCAGTGGGGGCTGGGCGGCCAGCCGGGCGATGGTCTGATCGTCCTTGCCGTCGAGGAACAGATCGGTGGCGGTGGGGCCGGGGGCCACGGCGTTGACGGTGATGTTCCGGCCGCGCAGCTCCCGCGCGAGGATGAGCGTGAGTGCTTCGACGGCGCCCTTGCTGGCGCTGTAGGCGCCGTAGCCGGGGAAGGCCAGGCCCACCACGGACGTGGAGAAGGTGACGACCGCGCCACCGCTGCGGATCTTCCGTGCGGCCTGCTGGGCGACGACGAAGG
This sequence comes from Streptomyces sp. NPDC087270, assembly GCF_044744625.1. Lineage (NCBI taxonomy): Bacteria > Bacillati > Actinomycetota > Actinomycetes > Kitasatosporales > Streptomycetaceae > Streptomyces > Streptomyces sp. NPDC087270. The sequence goes on along the minus strand of NZ_JBIUYR010000011.1, from coordinate 225,774 downwards.
TCCCGCGGATGTTGGTGCGGTGGAGCGCGTCCAGCTCCGCCAGGTCCAGTTCGGCGATGGGTGCCAGCAAAACCCGGCCGGCCGCGTGGACGACGACGTCGACGCCGCCGAACTCGGCCTCCGCGGTGGCGAACAGAGCGGAGATCTGCTGCTCGTCGGCGACGTCCGCCTGGACACCGATCGCTCTGCCGCCGCCGGCGGTCACGTCCTTGACGGCGGCCTCGGCCAGTTCGCGGTTGCCCGCATAGCCGACCACGACGGCGAATCCGTCGGCGGCCAGTCGGCTCACCGTCGCGCGGCCGATCCCGCGGGAGCCGCCCGTGACGATGGCGACGCGGAGCCGATCGGCGCGGGGATCGGGCGTGGCGTGGCGGTCCACGGGTTCCTGGGCAGACATGAACACTCCTGCTGGAGGTGCGGGAAAAGGGATGCCGCGACAGAGGGATCACGGCCAGGGGCATCGGTGCGGTGCCCCGCTCGTGGCTCCAGAGTGGTTCGGCGTGCCCGCCCCAGCCAGGGCTGTCCGCACCCAGGGGTTGCCATCCCCTGGCTCGCGTCCACCGGTGGGCGCGACGATAGGAGACGTGAACCATTCCGAACTCGCCGCGTTCCTCAAGTCCCGGCGCGGCCGGGTCCGCCCGTCCGACGTCGGCCTGCCCACCGGCCCGCGGCGCCGGGTGCCCGGTCTGCGGCGCGAGGAGGTAGCCCATCTGGCCGGGCTGTCCGCGGACTACTACACCGAGCTGGAACGCGGACGCGGCGCCCAGCCCTCGGCCCAGGTCCTGGCCGTGCTGGCCCGGGCGCTCCGGCTGAACGGCGACGAACGCGACCATCTGTTCCACCTCGCCGACCGTCCGATCCCCCCGGCGGCGCACGGCCCGACCGCACATGTCCAGCCTGGTCTGCTCGGCCTGCTGGACCAGCTCACCACCACTCCTGCCCAGGTCATCACCGACCTGCACGAAACCCTCGTCCAGAACCCGCTGGCCGCCGCACTCGTGGGCCGGCCCCCGGCACTGCGCGGTCTCGAGGCGAGCTTCGTCCACCGCTGGTTCACCGACCCCCAGGCCCGGACCCTCTACCCGCCCGAGGACCACCCCCACCACTCCCGGGTCTTCGTCGCCGACCTCCAGGCGGTCGCCGCCCGCCGCGGCAGCGAGACCCAGGTGACCCGGATGGTCGCCGTGCTGCGCGGACGCAGCCGGGAGTTCGCCACCCTGTGGGACACCCACGACGTCGCCCTCCGGCGAACCGACCACAAACGCATAGTCCATTCCGCCCTGGGCGTCATCGAGCTGGACTGCCAGAGCCTGTTCAGCGAGGACGGACGCCAGCGCCTGCTGTGGTTCAGCGCCCCACCCGGCACCGAGGGCGCGGCCCAGCTGAGCCTGCTCTCCGTCATCGGCACGCAAGATATGACAACGTCGACGCCCGCATGAAGGGCACGGGAAGATGACCGACCTGCCGACCGGCTCCGCCCACATCGACGCGACGACCAACGGAGCGCAGCCCGGACGGCGCATCGTGTTCACCCGTTGGCGTCCGCGCCGGCGGGGAGGGCCGTCCTCACGCCCAGGGGTGATCCGGCGCCGCCGCAGCTTGCTACCACAGGTAGGATCGGCATCATGAGCGGTAGCAAGAAGTACTCGATCAGCCTCCCCGAGGACCTCGCCGAGGCCGCACGTACCCACGTCGGGCCTGGCGGCTTCTCCGCCTACGTCGCCGAAGCCCTCGAACAACGGGTCGCCATGGACAAGCTCCGGGAGATCGTCGCCGACTTCGAGACCGACCACGACGAGCTCACCCGCGAGGAGGTCGAAGCCGCCCGGGCGCTACTGCGCCACGATCGTCGGCAGGCCGGCGGGGCCGCCGCCTGATGCCCGGCACCCTCCTGCTCGACAGTGAAGGTCTCTCCAAGCTGTACCGGAAGGATCGCGCGGTCGTGGCCCTGGTCCAGGCGGCATCGGAAGAGGAAGTTCGCGTGGCCACCAGCGCCATGACCCTCCTTGAGGCCGACTACGACCGCGTTCACCCCGCCCGGATCTCCTGGGTCCTCTCCCGGGTCGACGTGCACGACATCACCAAGGACGTCACCGTTCAGGCCGCCGCGCTCCTGCGCACCCACAGCCTCCACGGTCACAAGTACGCGATCGACGCCGCCTTCGCCGTCATCGCCCGCACCGCCGTCCGCCCATGTACCGTTCTCACCTCCGACCGCGAGGACCTGACACTCCTCTGCGGCCCCACCGTGGAAGTCCTCAAGGTCTGAGTTCCCACCGGCGAAGAGCATGGCGATCAGCGAGCCGGGATCGGGCCGCCGCGCCTACCCTCCCGGGCTCGACACAGGGGGCGAAAGTCTTCCGCACTGCCTCGGCCCCGGTCCGCAGGACTGCGGACTCCTGCGGAACGCACAACGGCCCGACCCGCATCTCCGCAGGTCAGGCCGTCTGTGGGTACGTGATCACACGTTGAACCGAAACTCCACCACGTCGCCGTCCTGCATGACGTAGTCCTTGCCCTCCATGCGGGCCTTGCCCTTCGCGCGGGCTTCGGCGACGGAGCCGGTGGTCACGAGGTCGTCGAAGGAGATGACCTCGGCCTTGATGAAGCCCTTCTGGAAGTCGGTGTGGATCACGCCCGCCGCCTCGGGGGCGGTGGCGCCGCGCTTGATGGTCCAGGCGCGGGACTCCTTGGGGCCGGCCGTGAGGTAGGTCTGGAGCCCGAGGGTGTTGAAGCCGACCCGGGCGAGGGTGGCGAGCCCGGGCTCCTCCTGGCCGACGGACTGGAGGAGTTCGAGGGCCTCGGCGTCGTCGAGTTCGGCCAGGTCTGCTTCGAGCTTGGCGTTGAGGAAGATCGCCTCGGCGGGGGCGATCAGGGCGCGCTGCTCGTCCTTGAACGCCTCGTCGGTGAGCTCGTCCTCGTCGACGTTGAAGACGTAGAGGAACGGCTTCGTGGTGAGCAGGTGCAGCTCGTGCAGGAGGGCGCCCTGCTCGGTGTCCTTCGTGATGCCGTGGGCGAAGAGGGTGTCGCCGGCGGCGAGGATCGTCTGCGCGGCCTCGGCCGCGGCCAGCACCTTCGCCTTGTCCTTCTGCATCCGCGATTCCTTGGTCAGGCGCGGGATCGCCTTCTCCACGGACTGCAGGTCGGCGAGGATCAGCTCGGTGTTGATCGTCTCGATGTCGTCGCGGGGCGAGACCTTGCCGTCCACGTGGACCACGTTCTCGTCCTTGAAGGCGCGGATCACCTGGCAGATCGCGTCGGACTCCCGGATGTTCGCGAGGAACTTGTTGCCCAGGCCCTCGCCTTCCGAGGCACCGCGGACGATGCCGGCGATGTCGACGAAGTCCACGGTGGCGGGGAGCACCCGGGCCGAGTCGAAGATCTCGGCGAGCCGGTGCAGCCGGGGGTCGGGCACGCCGACCACGCCGATGTTGGGCTCGATGGTGGCGAACGGGTAGTTGGCCGCCAGCACGTCGTTCTTGGTCAGGGCGTTGAAGAGCGTCGACTTGCCGACATTCGGCAGGCCGACGATTCCGATGGAGAGCGACACGTGACGACTTCCCGTGGGCAGGAGGTGGGGGCTGGCGCCGACCAGTCTACGGGCCGCCGCACCACCGGCGGGACGCCCACCCGACCACCGCCCACCACCCCCGCGTCAACCCCGCCTCACTCGAACGGAGCACTTCGAACAGAGGGCCCAGGCGAGCGAATCCGCGTGTCCCGGACCTGCGCGACCAGCGCAACCCGCCTACGTTGAGTAGGTGGAGCAACACACTGCGCGTACGAGCACCACCGCCCGCCAGGTCCCCGCCGCCCTCCCGTCGAAGGCGGCGCCGGCAGCCTCGGCGGCGGCGTCCGGATCGACCGCGGCCTCGGCCACGCCATCCGCGTCCGCGCCGCCCCGGCCGAGCAACCGGCTCGCGGCGGCCGCGCACCGGCTGCGGACCCTGCCCCGCCCCCGCCCCCGCCTGACCGGCCTCGGCACGGGCGCCCTGACCACCGTGGTGACGGTGCTCGGCGGGGCCGTCGACTCGCTGCTCTTCGACGGCCCCGGCGTCCTCTTCGGGCTGGTCTTCATCGCCGTGTGCATCGCCGCGGCGGTGTACGTCCGGCCGTACGACCTGGTGGCGGCGCCGGTGGCGGCGCCCATCGCGTTCGCGGTGGGCATCACCCTGACGGCCGACAGCGGCGACGGCAGCCTGCTCGGGCACGTGGTCGGGGTCTTCACCGGCCTGGCCCTGATGACCGGCTGGCTCTACACCGGTACGGTGCTCGCCGCCGCGATCGTGGCGGTCAGAGCTTTGCGGCAGCCATCGCGGCGCCGACGATCCCCGCGTTGTTCTGCAACTCCGCGGGGACGATCTCCGCGCTGATCCCGTGGATCAGCGGCAGGAACTTGTCGGGTTTCCGGCTCACCCCGCCGCCGATCACGAACAGGTCGGGCGAGAAGAGCATCTCCACGTGCGCGAGGTACTTCTTCAGCCGGTGCGCCCAGTGCTCCCAGCTCAGATCCTCGTCCTCACGGGCCTTGACCGACGCGCGCTTCTCCGCGTCGTGGCCGTGCAGCTCCAGGTGGCCCAACTCGGTGTTGGGCACCAGGTGCCCGTCCACGAACAGCGCGCTGCCGATCCCGGTGCCGAGGGTGAGCAGCATGACGGTGCCGCCGCGGCCGCGGCCGGCCCCGAAGGTCATCTCGGCGACCCCCGCGGCGTCCGCGTCGTTGAGGATCACCACCGGAAGGCTCAGCCGCTCGCTGATCAGCTTCCGCGCGTCCACGCCCACCCAGCCGCTGTCCATGTTGGCGGCGGTGCGGGTCACGCCGTCCACCACGACGCCGGGGAAGGTCACGCCGAGCGGGCCCTTGTGGCCGAAGTGCTCGACCACCTCGGCCACGCCCTCGACGACACCCTCCGGTGTCGCCGGCTGCGGGGTGGGCACCTTGTGCCGCTCGTCCGACAGGTCGCCCCGGTCGAGATCGACCGGAGCGCCCTTGATTCCCGTACCGCCGATGTCCACACCGAACATGTTCATGGCCCCCAGGTTAAAGGTGGGTGGAACCGCTCACCTCTTGGCCGATTCCCGCTCGACGGCCTCCGCACGCAGATCCCGGCGCAGTTCCTTCGGCAGCGAGAACTGGATGGACTCCTGCGCGGAGGTCACCACCGACACGTCGTCGAAGCCGCGGGCGGCCAGCCACTCCAGCACCCCGTCGACCAGCACCTCCGGCACGGACGCGCCCGAGGTCACGCCGACCGTGCGCACGCCCTCCAGCCAGCCGTCCTCGCACTCCTCGGCGAAGTCCACCAGGTACGACGCGCCGGCGCCGGCCTGCAGCGCGACCTCGACCAACCGGATGGAGTTGGAGGAGTTGCGGGAGCCGACCACGATCACCAGGTCGGCGTCGGCGGCGATCTGCTTCACCGCGACCTGGCGGTTCTGCGTGGCGTAGCAGATGTCGTCGCTCGGCGGCGAGACCAGCCGCGGGAAGCGCTCCTTGAGGGCGTCCACGGTCTCCATCGTCTCGTCGACCGAGAGCGTGGTCTGCGAGAGCCAGACCACCTTGGACTCGTCGCGCACCTTCACCTTGGCCGCGTCGGCGGGGCCGTCGACCAGGTGCATGCGCTCGGGCGCCTCGCCCATGGTGCCGACGACCTCTTCGTGGCCCTCGTGGCCGATGAGCAGGATGTCGTAGTCCTCGCCGGCGTAGCGGACGGCTTCCTTGTGCACCTTGGTGACCAGCGGGCAGGTCGCGTCGATGGAGGCGAGGCTGCGCTGGGCGGCCTCCTCGTGCACGACCGGGGCCACGCCGTGCGCGGAGAAGATCACGATCGCGTTCTCGGGCACCTCCTCCGTCTCGTCGACGAAGACGGCGCCCTTCTTCTCCAGGGTCTGCACCACGTACTTGTTGTGCACGATCTGCTTGCGGACGTAGACCGGGGCGCCGTACTGCTCCAGCGCCTTCTCGACGGTGATGACGGCACGGTCCACACCCGCGCAGTACCCGCGGGGGGCGGCGAGGAGGACACGGCGGGTGGAGTCAGAGGTCATGCGGTCCATCGTACGGGGCCGCCTCCGGGGCGGGGTGGGGTGTCGGCGGGGCGCACTAAGGTGCGGGTATGGCTCTGAACACCTCGGCGGAAGCGCCGATTCCGGTCGGCGAGGTGTCGCGGCTGATCGGCGGGTGGATCGACCGGCTCGGCGCGGTGTGGGTGGAGGGCCAGATCACGCAGCTCTCCCGCCGCCCGGGCGCAGGGGTGGTGTTCCTGACGCTGCGCGACCCGTCGCACGACACGTCGTTGTCCGTGACCTGCTACCGCGCGGTGTACGAACAGGTGGCCGATGTGGTCGGCGAGGGCGCGCGGGTCGTGGTGCACGCCAGACCGGAGTGGTACGGACCGCGGGGCACGCTGTCGCTGCGGGCGAGCGAGATCCGGCCGGTCGGGATGGGCGAACTGCTGGCGCGGCTGGAGCAGTTGAAGAAGTCGCTGGCGGCCGAGGGGCTCTTCGCGGCGGACCGCAAGCGCCCGCTGCCGTTCCTGCCCGGGCTGATCGGCCTGGTGACCGGCCGCGCCTCGGCCGCCGAGCGGGACGTACGGGAGAACGCGCGGCTGCGCTGGCCCGCCGTCCGCTTCGAGGTGCGGAACGTCCCCGTGCAGGGCGCGGCCGCGGTCCCCCGGGTGGTCGAGGCGGTGCAGCAGCTCGACGCCCATCCGGAGGTCGACGTCATCGTGGTGGCGCGCGGCGGGGGCAGCGTGGAGGACCTGCTGCCGTTCTCCGACGAGCGGCTGGTGCGGGCGGTCGCGGCGTGCGGCACCCCGGTGGTCTCCGCGATCGGGCACGAGCCGGACACGCCGCTGCTCGACCTGGTCGCCGACCTGCGCGCGTCCACCCCCACGGACGCCGCCAAGCGGATCGTGCCGGACGTGCGGGAGGAGCTGGCCCGCGTCCAGTTGGTACGGGACCGGGCGCTGCGGGTGCTGCGCGGCATCCTCGACCGGGAGGAGCGCGGCCTTGAGGCGGCGCTCAGCCGTCCCGCCCTCGCGGCGCCGTACCGGATGGTCGAGCAGCGCGAGGCGGAGGTCGCCGACCGGGTGGACCGGGCCCGGCGCACCCTGGGGCACCTGCTCGACCGGGCCGACGCCGACCTCACCCACACCCTCGCCCGCGTCGTCGCCCTCTCCCCCGCGGCCACCCTCCGCCGCGGCTACGCGGTCCTCCAGCGCGAGGACGGCGCGGCGGTCCGCGACCCGGCCGAGGTCGCCGACGGCGACACGCTGCGCGCCCGCGTCGCGGAGGGCGACTTCACGGTGCGGGTCCAGGGGAACTGAAGCGCGAACCGAGCGGAAGAGGGCGGGCTGATGCCGGAAGAGGGCGGGCGATGAAGGACGAGCGCGAGTTCCACGACACGGCGGGGGTGCCGTGGCGCGCGGCCGAGGGCGCGCCCGGGGTGAGCGAGCGGCCGCTGTCCGCCGGGCCCGATCCGGCGGTCGAGCAGACCCAGCTGGCCCGTTGGGAGCCCGGGCTCGACACCTCCGCGGCGGGCGTGATCCGGCACCCCTACTACGAGGAGGTGTACCTGCTGGAGGGCGAGTTGGAGGACCTCACCCTCGGCCGCACCTTCACCGCGGGGCACTACGCCTCCCGCCCCCCGGGCATGCCGCACGGCCCCTACCGGACGAGGACGGGGTGCCTAATGCTGGAGATCCGGTCCCCGGAGCGACCTCGCTCCGCGCCGCCCGGGAGTGTCCGCGGTACGCCCTAGGCTTGCGGGCATGGCAGACGAGGAATCCACCAGCGCCGTACTCGGCTACGAACAGGCCCGCGACGAGCTCGTGGACGTGGTGCGCCGCCTGGAAGCGGGCGGCGCGACCTTGGAGGAGTCGCTCGCCTTGTGGGAGCGGGGCGAGGAGCTGGCCAAGGTCTGCCGGCGCTGGCTGGAGGGCGCCCGGGCCCGGCTGGACGCCGCGCTGGCAGCGGAGGACCCCGAAGAGGCGGAGGGCGCCGAGCCCGAATAGCGCCCCACCCGCCCACGGCAAGGTCCGGCCCACGGCAAGGCCCCGCCCACGGCCAGGTCCGGCTCACGGCCTGAGGGCGCCGGCGGGCCGGAAGCCGCTTACGGCTTGAGGGTCGCCGCGAACCGCTGGAGCTGGGCGTCCGGCGCCGTACCGAGCACCACCGTGGTGACGCCCTTCTCCTCGCGCACCAGCGCGTCGTAACGCCCGCCGGTGTAGTACTGCCAGCTCGCCCCGCCGACCGCGACCGTACGCCCCGCGTCGCGGTGCGCGTTGATCGTCACCTGGCTGATGAACCCGGTCGGGTCGCCGTTGGACTGCTCCAGCGCCACGTACTGCTGGTCGGGGTCGATGAAACCGAGGTGCCAGGTCACGTTGCGGCGGTCGCCCGCGGAGTACGTGACGGAGGTGGCGTGCCACTTCGCGCTGAGCCCTTCGGGGCCGGCCACCGGGTAGGGCGCGTCCCGCCTCGCCTGCTTGAGCTCCACGCTGTACCCGACGGTCTCCGTCTTGACAGGGGTCTCCTTGGAGTCGTGCGGGATGAACAGATAGATCAGGTAGACGACGACCCCGAGCACGAGCATCGACAGGACCAGGTCCCGGATCGTCTTGTTGCCACCACGCTTGTCCGCTGCCACGCGCCCTATCGTCCCCCATGGGCGTTTGCGGCCCGTCCGCCGGGTACCCGAAGAGTTGGCGGCTGCTCATGTGACATGTCCCCTGCTCAGATTTGCAGTTCACCCGATAAGGTCGCAGCACCCTCATTTTCCGGCCGTCCCCGTACAGAAAGGTGCGCGTGATGACCGAACAGCACTTGCCTCCGCAGCTCGAAGTGAGTCCGGAGGCACCCGACCGCAACCTCGCCCTGGAACTGGTCCGGGTCACCGAGGCCGCCGCGATGGCCTCGGCCCGCTGGGTGGGCCGAGGCGACAAGAACGGAGCGGACGGCGCCGCCGTCAAGGCCATGCGCACCCTCGTGCACACCGTGTCGATGAACGGCGTGGTGGTCATCGGCGAGGGCGAGAAGGACGAAGCGCCGATGCTCTACAACGGCGAGCGGATCGGCGACGGCACGGGTGCGGAGTGCGACGTCGCCGTGGACCCGGTGGACGGCACCACGCTGACCGCCAAGGGCATGCCGAACGCCGTGTCGGTGCTCGCGGCGGCCGACCGCGGCACGATGTACGACCCGTCGGCGGTCTTCTACATGGACAAGCTGGTGGTCGGCCCGGAGGCGGCCGAGTTCGTGGACATCACCGCGCCGCCCGCGGTGAACATCCGCCGGGTGGCGAAGGCGAAGGGCATCGCCCCCGAGAACGTGACGGTCGTGGTGCTCGACCGGCCGCGCCACGACGAGCTGGCCCGGCAGATCCGGGAGACCGGCGCGCGGATCAAGTTCATCGCGGACGGCGACGTGGCGGGCGCGATCATGGCGGCCCGCGAAGGCACCGGCGTCGACATGCTGCTGGGCATCGGCGGCACCCCGGAGGGCATCATCACCGCCTGCGCGATGGCCTGCATGGGCGGCACGATCCAGGGCCGGCTGTGGCCGAAGGACGACGCGGAGCGGCGCAAGGCGCTGGACGCGGGCCACGACCTGGACCGCGTGCTGCACACCACGGACCTGGTCAGCGGCGACAACGTGTTCTTCGTGGCGACCGGCATCACCGACGGCGAACTGCTGCGCGGCGTGCGCTACCGGGCGGAGACGGCCACCACCTCCTCCCTGGTGATGCGGTCGAAGTCCGGCACGATCCGGCAGATCGACTCGGTGCACCGGCTGTCGAAGCTGCGGGCGTACAGCGCGATCGACTTCGACCGGGCGAACTGACCGCCTGCTCCCCGCCTGTTCACCGCCGACCGACCGCCGACCGACCGCCCCGGTAGGGGAAGAGGACGCCAGGTGAGCCGGGCCGGGCGCTGCCCGCCATCCGTCGCGACGGGTGGCGCGCCCGCGTCGCCGGCCGCCTGCGTCCCTCGGCCACGCGTACGCGTGCGTGCGTACGTATGTACGTGAGGCGCCGGTCTCACACCCGACCGTGACGCCCTTCACCGCTGCCACCCGGCGCGATAGCGTTCCCCTTCGCCGGGGGGTGTCCACGTGGGGAACTTGGACGCGGGGGCATCCGTCCGCCCGACTGAAGGCGACGGAGAGGCGTACCAGTGAAGCGTGTCGACGGGGACGGAAGAGCACCGGAGACAAAGGCAGGGAAGACAGGGACGACGAGGGGGACAAGGACCGGGACGGGGACCCGCGAGGCGCGGTCCCGGGCGGGCGGGTGGCGGCTGGCCGGCCGCGTCACGGCGGTGGGGATCGCGGCGCTCGCGCTCGGCCTCGCCTCCTTGGGCGCTGCGGGCTCGGCGAGCGCGTCGCCCGGAACCCCGGGCAAGGCGGTCCGCGCCTCGGCCGCGGCAGCGGCGAAACTCGAACTGACGGTGCACCGCGTGTCGGACGCGTCGCAGCAGGCGATGGACGACACCTTCGCCAACAGCAGCATCCACACCATCGCGAACACCGTGAACCACCACCTGCACACGGTCACCGGCGGCGACTGCACCGCCGACGAGAAGGACACCGTGCCCCTCACCCCGACCGCGAGCAGCGCCTACTGCTGGGACGCCGGCGACGCCGCCACGCAGAGCTTTTCGCCGCAGGGCATGACCTCCTCCGGCGACGCCGACAGCGACGGCGTGTGGGGAACCGACCGCGTGCTGCTCTCCGGCTGGGCCAGCGCCCCCAAGACCACCGCCATGGGGCGCATCGCGGTGATCAACGACACCGACGGGTCGCCGAACAAGCTCGGCTACCGGTGGGTGCTGCCGGTCATCCCCACCGCCGGCGGCACGAACTTCACCCGCTTCCCCTCACACATGGGCGGCATGGTGTGGTGGGGCGACAAGCTGCTGGTCACCGCGTCGCTCGACGGCGACCCGCACCACAACGCGATCTACGTCTTCTCGACCAAGCACATCTACCAGGCGAACACGAACGCCTCCTGGATCGGCCACAACGGCAGCCAGGTGTCGGCCCACGGCTACCAGTACTTCTGGCCGGCCATCGGGTCGTACGGCGTCACCTCGGCCTGCTCCTACAACGACCACAGCGCCGACCGGCTGCCCTGCTTCGACGGGCTGTCCATGGACCGGTCCCAGGACCCCTACACGCTGGTCGCCAACGAGTGGGTCTCCTCAGGTACGGTCGGGGCGACCTCCCGGATCTGGCGCTACAAGCTCGCGCCGACCAGCCGCCTGATGCCCATCGCCGTGAACAGCGCCGGCCACGCCGATCCGATCGACGTGTACGACACGGACATCGTCGGCATCCAAGGCACGCTGAATCAGACCGAGAACGGCGAGAGAGTCGTCTACACCGCTGATTCGCTGGGCAGTCCGGGGGTACACGGCATTCCATGGCGGGTTCCGCTGCCTGCCACCGGAGCGCAGACCGCGGCACACGAGACCACCTCGACCGGCGGCAGCACCAGCGCCGGCACCGCCGCCGAGCACTCCTGGGCACAACACTCGGAGGGGATGACCTTCATGGCCGACCAGAACCAGGTCTGGGCGCAGACGGAGTGGGCCGCGGCCCCGGACGGCACGTACCCGACGACCGGCACGGTGGTACGGCAGCGGATCGTCTTCTCCGTCCCGATGGGCGATCTACGGTCCTCGCTGGTGTCCTGACGGCTCCTGGACGGCTCCCTGGACAACTCCTTGTGGGCACCGCCGACCGCCACCCGCGGCCGGCGGTGCTCAGCCGGCGGCGGCGATGCGGGGGGCCGCGTGCTGGAGTTCGACCTCGCGACGGCGCCTGCGGGCGAGCACCACGCGGCGCTCGGCGGCGGTCATGCCGCCCCACACTCCGTACGGCTCCGGCTGGAGCAGGGCGTGTTCACGGCATTCGAGCATCACCGGGCACCGCGCGCAGACCCGCTTGGCGGCTTCCTCGCGCGACAGCCGGGCCGCCGTCGGCTCCTTCGACGGAGCGAAGAACAGCCCCGCCTCGTCGCTTCGGCAGGCGGCCTCCGAGTGCCAGGGGCCGCCCAGATCCCGCGGGTGTCCGGGCGGGAGCGTGAGGTCCGTGGCGGGCTCGATCGGTTGAAGCACGGGAAACTCCTGACGACGGCGTTGGGGGTCCCCCAGGCGCGGCTCTGGGGGAGATTGCCACGCTTGCCCGTCGCTGCCCGGCGCCCGGGCGAAGCTGGGCGGAGCTGCCGTGCGGCGGCGTGCCGTTCCCCTACCCGCTGTGCGCGACTTCATGCGCACCGTGTTCGTTCCCGCGTACGACCATCGCTCCGGCGTGCGCCGCCCGGGTCGTCCGGAATGCCGGGGGCGGGCGGGAGTTGGGGCGAGGAGTCGGAGCCGGGCTTCGCGTGCGAGCCGCAAGGGAGGGGCGGGCCGGCGTCCGCGTCAGGGCGGCGTCAGCCGTGTCGGGTCGTTCAGAACGGACCAGAAAACCGGGTCAAGTGACGTCCGGCCGTGCCGTACCGGCCGCCACCGTCACCCACGTACGCCGTCACCGCGGCCACCACCGTCAGCCTTCGAGCTGCTTCTTCGCCCAGTCGACGACCTTCTTGCCGCGCTTGGCCTTGGCCTCGACCCCACCCCAGAAGGCGACGCCCACGACCCGGACCGTCGGCGCGTGCGGGTCGGGGGCCTCGAAGGCCCGCACGTCGGCGCCGCCCATGATGCCGATCACGCCACTGCCTTGCAGCGTGACGTTCTCCGGGACCTTGATGCTGATGCCACCCATGACCGCGGTGCAGTGGATGACCAGTTCCGGCGAGGTGAACGTCGCCTCGGTCAGGTCGATCTCGATCCCGCCCATGACCGCGACCGCGGTGATCCGGTTGCCGACCCGCCAACGGCCCTTGCGTTCCGCCCCGCTGAGGATGCCGACCAGGGTGGGGTTCTCGCCAAGCGGCTCGCCCGCGTACGAGCGCGCCGCGGCCGAGGGCGCCGCCGCGGCGGCCACCCGGCCCGCGGGCAGGTCCCCTACCAGCGGCTCCAGTTCGCCGACGGTCTTCGCGGCGTAGACCCGGTCCAGCCGCTCGGAGTGCTCTTCCGCGTCGAGGCGGCCCTCGGCGAGGGCCTCGCGCAGGATGTCGGCGATCCGGTCGCGGTCGGCGTCCGAGGCTCGCAGGGCGCCGCCGGCCGTCTGCGGGACCGCCGGGGCGGCGGGGCTGGTCGCCGGGCTGGGGCGGTCGGGCGTTTCCGCGGGCTGCGAGCGCTTCTGGAGCGGCGATTCGTCCACCCGACCACCGTACACAGCCGTCCACAGACGCGATAGATCGCGACTACCCCGAGGGCCCCCTGAGCGCTCCCTTAGGGGGCGCGGGAAATCGGCCCGCACCGGCTTCGGCGAGGCGCCCCGTACCACCTCGGCCAGGGCCCCCGCGACGCCCGGCGGGCCCTCCGCCGGGGGACCCGGCCCCGCGGCGGAGGCGGGGTGCGGGGGAATTACTCTGAATATGCTTCAGCGTCGACGCAGCCGAGTGAGGATTGCCGCATATGCCCGAGTTCACCTATACGGATCTGCTTCCGCTCGGTGCGGACCCCACTTCGTACCGCCTGGTCACCGCCGAAGGCGTCAGCACGTTCGAGGCAGACGGCCGCACCTTCCTGAAGGTGGAGCCCGAGGCGCTGCGGCGCCTGGCCGCCGAGGCCATGCACGACATCTCGCACTACCTGCGCCCGACCCACCTCGCCCAGCTCCGCCGCATCCTGGACGACCCGCAGGCCAGCCCGAACGACCGCTTCGTCGCCCTGGACCTGCTGAAGAACGCGAACATCGCGGCGGCCGGCGTGCTCCCGATGTGCCAGGACACCGGCACCGCGATCGTGATGGGCAAGCGCGGCCAGCAGGTGCTGACCGAGGGCGGCGACGAGGAAGCGCTCTCCCGCGGCATCTACGACGCGTACACCAAGCTGAACCTGCGCTACTCCCAGATGGCCCCGCTGACCATGTGGGAGGAGAAGAACACCGGCTCCAACCTGCCCGCCCAGATCGAGCTGTACGCCACCGACGGCGGCGCGTACAAGTTCCTGTTCATGGCGAAGGGCGGTGGCAGCGCCAACAAGTCCTTCCTCTACCAGGAGACGAAGGCGGTGCTGAACGAGGCGTCGATGATGCGCTTCCTGGAGGAGAAGATCCGCTCGCTGGGTACGGCCGCCTGCCCGCCGTACCACCTGGCGATCGTGGTCGGCGGCACCAGCGCGGAGTTCGCGCTGAAGACGGCGAAGTACGCCTCCGCGCACTACCTCGACGAGCTGCCCGCCGAAGGGTCCCCGGCCGGGCACGGCTTCCGGGACAAGGAGCTGGAGCAGCAGGTCTTCGAGCTGACCCAGAAGATCGGGATCGGGGCGCAGTTCGGCGGGAAGTACTTCTGCCACGACGTGCGCGTGGTGCGGCTGCCGCGGCACGGCGCGTCCTGCCCGGTGGCGATCGCGGTGTCCTGCTCCGCCGACCGCCAGGCGCTCGCGAAGATCACCGCGGAGGGTGTCTTCCTGGAGCAGTTGGAGACCGATCCGGCGCGCTTCCTGCCGGAGACCACCGACGAGCACCTCGACGACGACGTGGTCCGCATCGACCTCAACCGGCCGATGGACGAGATCCGCGCCGAGCTGACCAAGTACCCGGTCAAGACCCGGCTTTCGCTCTCCGGGCCGCTGGTCGTCGCGCGCGACATCGCGCACGCCAAGATCAAGGAGCGGCTGGACGCGGGCGAGGAGATGCCGCAGTACCTGCGCGACCACGCCGTCTACTACGCGGGTCCCGCGAAGACCCCCGAGGGATACGCCTCCGGGTCCTTCGGACCCACCACGGCCGGCCGCATGGACGCGTACGTCGAGCAGTTCCAGGCCGCCGGCGGCTCGTTCGTCATGCTCGCCAAGGGCAACCGCTCCCAGCAGGTCACCGACGCGTGTGCCGCGCACGGCGGTTTCTACCTCGGCTCCATCGGCGGCCCCGCGGCCCGCCTCGCCCAGGACTGCATCAAGAAGGTCGACGTCCTCGAATACGCGGAACTCGGGATGGAGGCCGTCTGGAAGATCGAGGTCGAGGACTTCCCGGCGTTCGTCGTCGTCGACGACAAGGGCAACGACTTCTTCCAGGACCCCGCCCCCTCCCCCACCTTCACCTCCATCCCCGTCCGCCCGGGCGCCTGACGCCTTTCCCCGCTTCTCCGCTCGACCGCTTCCCCGCTCGACCGCTTCCCGCTCGACCTCGGCCCCCGTCCCCCCGGCTCACCCCGGAGGGCGGGGGCCGCGGCATGTCCAGGCGGTGTGGGAGGACATGACGAGGTGTCGGGGAGGCGTGACGGAGCGGCGGATATCGAACGTTAGCTCGAAAGAGCTAATTGCGTTCGTTTTCCTTCCCTGCGGGCTCGATCGGCCCATAAGCTCTCAAATGCGGAGGGAATAGGACGATCGTCCTTCCGAGGTCGGCCCGTCTCGGTCAGCTTTGCGGGGACGGCCCTGGCCGACCAGGGGTGAACTGGTTCCGAACGGTTCGGAACCATCGACGTTTCGGGGGTGCCGAAGTGACGGACATTCAGGAGAAGGACCGGTGGCAGCAAGGCCGGAAGGACGGCGCGGCGTATCTGGGCCAGGAGGTCAGATTCGCCCGGGAGCACCTGGGATTGACGCAGCAGCAGCTCGCCGAGCAGACGGGGTACGAACGGCCTTACGTGACCCGGGTGGAGAGCGGGCAGCTCCTCGCGTCGGAGCAGTTCGTGAAGGCGTGCGACCGTATCTTCGGGACGTCGGGCTTCTTCACGCGGTTACGGGAGCGGGTGACCGAGCGCGGCCACGCGGGTTGGTTCGTGCCGTACGTGAAGCTGGAGCAGGGCGCGAAGGAGATCTGCGACTACTCAAGCACCTTACTGATGGGCATGTTGCAGACTCCGGAGTACGCGGAGGCGACCTTCCGCGCGGCCAACCCCCGCGAGGACGACGGGCAGATCGAGACGCGGGTCGAGGCGAGGCGGCAGCGGTACCGCGTGATGGAGGGCAAGCGGCCACCGCTGCTGTGGGTGATCCTGCACGAGGCGGTGCTGCGCACGGAGGTCGGCGGACGGGCCGTGATGGCCGCGCAGTTGGAGCACCTGGTGCTGCGGGCGGCGAACCCGAACATCACCGTGCAGGTCCTGCCCTTCTCGGCGGGAGCCCCGACATCTTCCGCGCCCTTTATCCTACTGTCGTCATGGGACGGGACGCGGGTGGTGTACTCCGAGACCCGCAACGCGGGACATGTGGACGAGTCAGCGGAAGCGGTGGAGAGCGCCAGGACGGCGTACGACCGGCTCCGCGCCGCGGCCGCGTCCCCGCAGGACTCGTTGTCCCTCATCCGAAGCATCGCGGAGGAGCACACCAGATGAGCCACACCCCCGACCCCACCGGCACCGCCTGGATCAAGAGCAGCTACAGCGGCGGCGAGGGCGGCAACTGCGTCGAGTGGGCGCCCTCCCGCCTCGCCGTGCAGGGCACCGTCCCCGTCCGCGACTCCAAGGACCCCCACGGCCCCGCTCTCGCCTTCGCGCCCACCGCCTGGACCGCGTTCATCACCGCGATACGCACCGGCGAACTCCCCACCGTCTGACCGCGGCTGACCCGCCACCGCGATCGTGAGCGCGCGGCCGGCTGTCACTCCAGGAGGTTGATGGGCACGAACCCGATCGCGCGGCCGTCCGGGTCCAGCAGGCGTCCCATCAGCTTGACCGCACGCAGCGCGACCGCACGGTCGACTATCCGCAGATGCGGCAGGGTGGTGGCGAGGCGCACCTCCAGGGCCTGGGCGTCGACCAGAGAGGCGACCCAGACCGTCGCGATCAGGTTCTGCGGCCCGGCCAGCCCCAGGCACTGCCTGATCTCCGGGAGCTTGGCCAGCTCGCGCGCGGTGGCGTCCAGGTGCTCGGCGGGCGCGGAGCCGAAGAAGGTCACCGCGACCGGTGAACCGGACAGCGAGCGGGCCAGGTCGCAGCGGAGCACCAGCCGGCCCGATTCCAGCAGCCGGTTCAGCCGGCGGCTCGCCGTGTTCACCGACACGTCGAGCTCCGCGGCCAGCTCGCTCAGCGACATCCGGCCGTTCTCCCCTATCGCCGTGACGAGCTCGGCGTACTCGGGCAGCGGCTGCCCGTCCCCCAGGGCCGACCGGCGGGAAGCGGCCAGCACCTCCTGCTGCGAGCGGCTCAGACTCGTCAGCCGCCACACGCTGCCCTCCGTGTAGCTGCGGGTGACCAGGTGCGCCCGGGTCGCGGTGATCCCGGGGATCGTGCCGAGCCGGTCCACGATGTAGCCCGACAGCGCGCCGAAACTGGTGGCCATCGCGGTGACCAGCAGGTCGCGGCCGCCCGCCGCGTGCTCCACGGTCACCGCGTGCGGGTCCGCCGACAGCAGTTCCGCCACCGCTCCGGCCTGCCCGGGCGCACAGTCGATCTCGATCAGCGCGCCGGCGCCGGAGCCGCCGTACGGGTAGGCCGTCACCCAGGCGTGCCCGGCCGCCCGCAGCCGCTCCCACCGCCGGGCCACGGTCGCGGCATCCACGTCCAGCGCCTTGGCCAGATCGATCCAGGGCGCGCGTGGATTGATCTGCAGGGCGTTGACCAGGGCGAGGTCCAGCTCGCTGAGCGAGGGCAGGTTTTCAGCCATGAAGGAGTCCTTTGGGGTCCGTGCCCCGGGGCGCTGTGGGAAAAAACCGGATTCAGCCTCGGCATCTGACAGAAACATGCAATCCGAGGCCGCTTTCTGATCGGAGACTAGCATCGCCGTACTTCACCGAATCCAGTGAATCCAGCCACATCCCCAGCCCCGAGGTGCCGCGTGCCGCAGCCTTTCGCCACCCTCGCCGAGGCCGCCTCGGCTCTGCAGTCGGGCACCGTCGGCAGCCGTGAACTCGTCGAGTCCGCGCTCGCCGACGCCGAACTGCTCGATCCGCTGCTCGGTGTGTACGTGACGCGCTTCCCGGAACAGGCGCTCGCGGCCGCCGACGCCGCCGACCGTGTCCCGGCGGGTGAGCGCGGCGCCCTGCACGGGCTGCCGCTCGCCGTCAAGGACAACCTCGCCACCGTCGAGGGGTCGCCCACCGCGCAGAGCCCCGTCCACGACCCGCTCTGGTGGCGCGGGTGCGACGCGCCGGCCGTCGCCCGGCTGCGCGCGGCGGGAGCGGTGGTCCTCGGGAAGACCACCATGGTCGAGTACGCCATGGGCCGCCCCGACCCCGCCCATCCGTTCCCGGTGCCCCGCAACCCGTGGGACCCGGAGCGGTGGACCGGCGGATCGAGCACCGGCAACGGCGCCGGCATCGCCGCCGGGCTCTTCCTGGGAGCCCTCGGCAGCGACACGGCCGGCAGCGTGCGGTTGCCCGCCGCGCTCTGCGGCGCCACCGGCCTGAAGACCACCTCCGGGCTGCTGCCCAACGACGGCTGCGTGCCGCTCAGCCCCTCCCAGGACGTACTGGGCCCGATGGCGGTCAGCGCCCGCGACTGCGGGCTCCTGCTGGACGCGATGACCGGGCAGGCGCCGCGCACGCCCACCGCCGAAGGAGTGCGCGGGCTGCGCGTCGGCGTCCCGTTCGGGCTGCTCGACGGGCCGGCGATCACGCCGCCGTGCCGCGCCGCGTTCCAGGACGCCCTGCGGACGCTGCGCGAACTCGGCGCCGAGGTGCGGGAGTTCGAGCTTCCGGAGTTCGGCGCGCTGCTCGCCGTCAACGCGGTCACCATGCTCGCCGAGGCGTTCGCCGTCCACGGCGAGCGGCTCGCCGCCGACTGGGACGGGCACGGCCGGGGCTTTCGCCGGCTGGCCGCCGCCGGGGCGCTCCTGCCGGCCCACGTCTACCTGCGCGTCCAGCACAACCGCGAACGGCTCACCGCGCTGCTGCTGGAGCGGATGGACGGACCCGGAGGTGTGGACCTGATCGCCACCCCGACCTGGCCCGCGAGCGCGCGCCCGTACACCCAGGAGACCGCGCCCGGTGACGAGCTCAACCTCACCGCGGTGTGGAACCCCACCGGCTTCCCGGCCCTCGCGCTGCCCATGGGCGCCGACCCGGCCGGGCTCCCGCTCTCCCTCCAACTGGTCGCTCGTCGCGGCGGCGAGCACACCCTGATCGCCGCGGGCGAGACCTTCCAGTCCGCCACCACCTGGCATCTGCGCCGGGCCGCGCCGGACCCACGGCAACGGCCCGCCCCGCTCCGGGACCCGGAGCACACCCGGCCGGAACCCGTGCCCGCCGCCCCACCCGCGCGCGCACCCGGCGACGACGGTGCCGAGACCGCGCTGGCCGCGCTCGGCATCACCGCGGGACCCGCCGACCTGGCCGTGATCAGGGCCGTGTCCCGCATGCTCAACGACGCCGGCCGGCAGCCGGTCGCCTGACCCCGGCCACCCCAGTACCGCCGCCTGACCGCGGCCACTCCAGTACCTGCCACTCCGGAACCGACCGGCCGACCCCGGCCACCCCCGGTCACCCCGGTCACCCAGCACCGCCCGCCGACCCCGGCCGCTCCAACACCTGCACCTGCCGCTCCAGCACCGGCCCGCCGATCCCGGCCACCCGGAAAGCGGCGCCCCCGGCTCCGCCCGAAACCCCGAAACCCTCACCTCACCCTCTGCCGTGTCGCCTGCGCGCGCGGCCGTGCCCAAGTGGAGAACCCATGTTGCGTACCCAGCCCACCGCGGGCGCCGACGCTCCCGGCCTCGACGGCGCCCGTGTCGCCGCGGTCGTGGGTTTCCTGGTCTTCGTCGAGCTGACCAGCGGCATCATCCAGGGCATGATGCCGGCCCTGCTGCCGGAACTCGGCTCCGTACTGCACGTCAGCGCGGGCGACCTCAACTGGGTCAACGCGGCGCAGCTCCTCGCCGCCGCGGTCTCCGTGCCGCTGTTCGGCCGCCTCGGGGACATGTACGGCCATAGACGGCTGCTCCGTATCGCCGTCCTGTGCCTCGCCGCCGGCTCGGTCCTGGTCGCCCTGTCGCCCTCGTTCGAGGTGCTGCTGGTCGGCCGGGTCCTGCAAGGCCCGCTCGCCGCGCTGCTGCCGCTGGAGATCGGCCTGGTCCGCGACCGGCTGGACACCGCGGGCGGCCGCAGCGCCATCGCCATGCTCGTCGGCGCGCTGACCTTCGGCGCCAGCGCCGGCATGGTCGTCGCCGGACTGCTGCGGCAGGCCATCTCCTCCGTGCACGGCGTGCTGTGGATTCCGGCCGCCGTCACCGTCCTGTGCGCCGGAGTCGTCTTCTTCCTCGTGCCCGAGTCGAAGGTGCGCGCCCAGGGCAAGGTCGACTGGGTCGGCGCCGGACTCCTCAGCGTCGGACTCGCCACCCTGCTGCTCGGCATCTCCCAGGGCCCCAAGTGGGGCTGGACCGACGCGTACACCATGACGCTGTTCGCCGTCGCCGCCCTCACGCTGGTCGCCTGGGTGCTGGTCGAACTCCGCGTCGCCGAACCGATCGTCGACATCCGGCTCTCCGTGCGGCGCACCCTGTTCCCCGTGTACGCGGCGAGCTTCCTGCTCGGCACCGCGCTCTTCGGCGCCCAGACCGCCGCGGTCCTCTTCGTCTCCTCCCCCGGTGACAAGCTCGGCTACGGATTCGGGTACGACGCCCTGGGAATCGCGTGGCTGATGCTGCCGTCCGGTGTGATGGCCTTCGTCGCCTCGCTGTTCGCCTCCCGGCTCTTCAAACTCCTCGGCGGCCGCGCTGTCCTCGCCGTCAGCGGAGTCCTCATGGCGATCGGCTACGTCTTCCTGATCGAGGGCCACGACAAGCCCTGGCAGTTCGTCGTGGTGAACATCATCAACGGCCTGGGCGTCGGCCTGGCGCTCAGCGCGATGCCGGTCCTGATCGTCGAGTCCAGTCCGCAGGAGCGCACCTCCATCGCCACCGGCATCTACAACACCGCCAAGACCGTGGGCGGTTCGGTCGCCGGAGCGATCTTCGCGGCCATCCTCACCGCCATCACCTTCAAGGGCACGGAGATCCCGACCATCCACGCCTACACCACCGTGTGGTGGTGCTGCGCCGGCGTCTCGATCCTCGTCGCGGTCTCCGCGACGGTCGTGGCCCGCCCCCGGTCATCCGTCGACTGACCCGCTGCCTCACTGACCCGCTGCCTCACTGCCCCACCGACCCGCCCTCGCGCGCCCACTCCAGGGAAGGAACCCCAGCATGCCCGCCCCCTCCACCTCCGTACTCCTGCACAACGGCCTGCTCATCGACGGCACCGGGGGTGAGCCGGTACGCGACGGAGCGGTGCTCGTCCAGGACGGGCTCGTCCGGTGGGCGGGCCCGACCGGGGAGTGCTCCGTCCCGGCCGGCACCCGGCGCATCGACGTACGCGGCGACGCGATCCTCCCGGGCTTCATCGACTGCCACGTCCACATGGCCGCCCCCGGGACCTCGGCGCTGAGCCACGCCGAACTCGCCACCATGCCGCACACCCTGCTCACCTTCCTGTCCGGGCCGCGGATGAAGCAGACGCTCGAAGCCGGCGTCACCACCGCGCGGGACCTCGGCGGCGCCGACGCCGGACACCGGCGGGCGGTCGAATCCGGTCTGCTGGTCGGTCCCCGGCTGCTGGTCGCGGTCTCCATGCTCAGCCCGACCGGCGGCCACGGCGACTTCCGGGCCGGCAACGACCGCCGCCCCAGCGCCAACGGCATGGCGCGGCTCGCCGACGGAATCGCCGAGTGCCGCAACGCGGTACGGGAGGTGCTGCGGCAGGGCGCCGACTGCGTCAAGATCGCGGCGACCGGCGGCGTGTGGAGCCCGACCGACCAGCCCGACGACGACGGTTTCCTGGAGGACGAGATCCGCACCATCACGCAGATCGCCGCCGGCCACCGGGGAAAGAAGGTCGCCGCCCACGCCCAGGGCCGCGACGGGATACTCAACGCCGTCCGCGGCGGCGTCGCCAGCATCGAGCACGGCTACGAGATCGACGACGAGGCCATCGACCTGATGCTGGCGCAGGGCACCTTCCTCGTCCCGACCCTCAGCACCGCCAACACCGACCCGGACCCGGCGAAGGCCGCGCCCTGGGCGTACGCGAAGAAGAAGCACTGGCAGGAGGTCGCGCGCCGGCACATCCCGCGCGCCATCGAGCGCGGGGTGCGGGTCGCGATGGGCACCGACTGCGGCATCGCCGAGCACGGCACCAACCTGCGGGAACTCGGGTACCTGGTGGAGTGCGGCATGACCCCGATGGGCGCGGTGCTGGCCGGGACCAGCGAGGCGGCCGAACTCCTCGGACGCGCGGGCGAGATCGGCACCCTGGAACCCGGAAAGCGCGCCGACATCGTGATCGCCCGCGGCAACCCGCTCGAGGACATCGGCTCCCTCGGTGACCCCGCGAACGTCCTGCTGGTCATGAAGGACGGCGTCACCTACAAGGACACCGACACCCTCACCGCCTGACCCGACCCACCCCATGCGCCCGGCCCGAGCCCCGCGAAGCCCGGCGGCTTCCGGAATTGGGCGTCCACCCGCCTGCCGTCATGCGTTCCTTGACATGACGGCAGGCGGTCACGTGCGCTGCGGTCTGCCGCAACTCCGCGGGTTTCCCGTTCCGGCACATACCCGGCCTTGACCGGGCACTCGCGTAGCCCGGAGCATCGACAGCACACCACCGGAAAGGGGATGCCGATGCAGGTCACCGTGCTCGCCAAGATCTGTGACAAGAAGGACTGCCCGACGCTCTACCAGACCGACAGGGGCACACTCCTGGTCCAGGGTTACACGGGAGACGAGCACGGGCTCACCATGCCGCAAGGCGAGGGAGTCGTAGAAATTCCGGTGGAACTGCTGAAGAAGGCCATCACCGATGGTGTCTTCTAGGTCTCTCGGCGACCTCTTCGACTCTTTCAAGCGCGAGGCGTTCCGGCTCGAGACGCTGGACGAGTACAGCGGGTCCGGTAATGTCGACGCCTTTCGACAGTATGTTTCCGGCGATCCCCAACCGGCAGACTACAACGCCGATTGGGTGGAAGAGGTTCGGGCGGCGACATCGGTCGGCAAGCGGATCTACCGGGTGCACGTACTCAGCCGCCCCCTGACTCCGTATCTTCGGTTCGAGCTGGGTTGGGGCTACCGGAAGAACGCGACCGCGGGCGAGGAGTTCTTCATCCTCGACACGACCGGGAAAGCCAACCCGCTCGACGGAGTAGGGGACTTCTGGTTGTTCGACGATGAAGAGGCGGCGACGATGAACTACGACACGTCAGGTGGGTTCCTCGGCGCCAAGGTCCTCCCGCCCGCCAGAGCAGCGGAGTTCGTCGAGCACCGGAACAGGGCGCTCCGTCATGCGCGGCCGTTCGTGACGTGGTGGGAGCAGTACGGGGAAGAGTGAGGAAGACCGAACTCGGAGCAGCGCTACGGGAACTGCGGAAGGCATCCGGAAAGGAGGCCAAGGCGGTTGCCCGTAGCGCTTCCATGTCCGCCAGCAAGATCAGCAAGATCGAGACCGGGAAGCTCGCCCCGAGCGTCGTCGACGTGCAGAGCATCCTCACGGCCATCGGCGTCTCCGAACAGGCCACAGCCGAATACATGGAGGCGGCCAGAACCGCCGCCACCGAGGTCATCGCGTGGCGGCTTCTGGCGCGCACCGGGTTCCACAAAGGTCAGCAGCAGGTTCAGGCGCTGGATCGGCAGATGGCTCTGCTACGGGTCTTCCAGCCCGCGCTCATCCCCGGGCTTCTCCAGACCCCTGAGTACATCAGGGCGGTGGTAGCCAGGCATGGACTGACCGCGGATTCGCAGGCGCGCACGCTGGCCGCCCGACTGGACCGACAGCAAGTCCTCTACGACAGCACCAAGGAACTACGCTTCGTCATCACCGAGTCGGTGTGCCGCTGGCGGATCGCCTCATCAGCCGTCATGGCCGGCCAGATCGACCGGCTGATCTCGCTGTCCCGGCTTCCCACCGTTGACATACGCGTCGTTTCCCAGTCGGCGCGCCAGAGCGACTTTCCCTCCCACTCCTTTGTGATCAGGGACGAGAAACTGGTCACGGTCGAGACCGTCCACGCCGAGGTCGTGGTGACCGACCCCCGGGACATCAAGGAGTACGTCGACAAGTTCAGCGGCTTCTTTCACGCAGCGCTCTCCGGCGAGGAAATGCGGACCACGCTGCAAGCGATCAGAGACGAATTCTTGCGCGAACAGGAAACGGAGTAGGAAGGCGACTTCGGGGCGCCTACCGTGAAAGGGACCGAACACCCGAAGTGAGCTGGGGAGTTGAGGACCATGGACAGGACCACGAGGGTTACCGCCGGCGACGGGGGTGATGGGCACCCGGGGACGCCGTGGACGCCGCCGGAGGAGCCGCCGAGTCCGGACGGGACGACGCCGCCCGGGGACGGAACGCACCGCAAGTGACTGCGGTGGAAGGCGCGCGAGGCCAGTCCACGGCGGGCCGGCCGTTGCCCGCGTGGCGCGGCGACGAGTTGGCACCCGGGTGGAAGGACGCCTTCCGGGCGGTGCCGCGTTCGGCGTTCCTGCCGGACCTGATGTGGCCGTACGACATGGCCGAACGCAGGGCCGTACCCGTCGTGCGCACGCAGGACCCGGTGGTGTGGCGGGCGTTCGCCGACGCGGACGTGCCCGTCGTCACGCAGTGGGACGACGGGGAGCACGAAGGGACCGCACCAGGGCGCCTGTCCACCTCCTCCGCTTCGATGCCGTCGGTCGTGGCCGCCATGCTCGGCGACCTGCAAGTGGCCGACGGCAACACCGTGTTGGAGGTCGGCACCGGCACGGGGTGGAACGCGGCGCTGCTGTCCCACCGGCTCGGCGACGCGCACGTGACGACCGTCGAGGTGGACCCGGGCGTGGCGGCAACAGCCCGGGGCACCCTGGAGCGCGCCGGGTTCCGCCCTGCCGTGATCAGCGGCGACGGGTTCGCCGGGCACCCGGCGCGGGCACCGTACGACCGGATCATCGCGACCTGCGGGGTGCGCGAGATCCCGTACGCGTGGGTGGAGCAGACGACGCCGGGCGGGGTGATCGTCGCCCCGTGGGGCACCCGCTTCGGCAACGCCGACGCCGTGGTCCGGCTGGAGGTCGCGGACGGGGCGGCCTCGGGGCGTTTCACCCGCCGGGTGGAGTTCATGAAGATGCGCGCCCAGCGGACGGCCGTACGCCACGGCGACCGCGTCCCACCGGAGGGCACCGACCTGGCCGACCCGTCGACCACGACCCTCACGGAGGAGGACCTGCTCGGCGACGGCTCCGGCACCGTCCCCTTCGTCCTCGGGCTACGGGTGCCCTGCTGCCTCCAGGCCGCCGCCGAGAAGCGCGGCGACACCCGCCCCGTCTGGTTCTACGGCCTGGCTGACCCCTCCTGGGCGGTCGTCGCCTTCCGCGACGGTCAACCGGCCTCGCCGGTCTGGCAGTTCGGCCCCCGCCGGCTGTGGGACGAGGTCGAGTCCGCCGTCCATTGGTGGCGCTCCCAGGACCACCCGACCATCGACCGCTTCGGCCTGACGGTCACGCCGCACGGTTCGCACGTGTGGCTGGACACGGCGGACCGCCCCGTCGCGGAGCAGTGCCCCGGAAGGACCGCGCCGCATCCGTAGGGCGGCGGCACACTCACGCGCTCAGGTGCTCGTGGAGGATCTTCCACTCGCCATCGCGTCTGACGATCAGGTTGGTGCCCCGGCCCTGACCGGATCGGGAGCGGCCGTCAACCGTTCCGGTCCAGCGGAACCGGTAGCGGCAGACGGCGTGTTCGGCGCCGAGAACAAGCCATTCGAGGTCGCGGATCTCGTAGTTCTCGTCCTGGATGGCGTCGAAGGTCCGCTGGATCGCCGTCGCGATCTCGGGGACGCCGTGGAAGGAGCCGTCGGTGAACCAGTAGACGGCGTCCTCCGCGATCATCGGCAGCACGCGGTCGATCCGATGGCTGTTGTTGGCCTGTTCGTATCGCCTCAGGAAGGCCGTGAGTCGGGCTTCGAGGGCGGGCGCGGAGCCCGGAGTGGGTGGTTGCACGTTTCGCATATTCGCTCAAACGAGCGAATCATGCACGGTTCCTCTTCCCTGGCGCACCGGTTCGCACATACGCTCGGAAATGTGGAGGTAAGCGGGCGAACGAGTCGGAGAGATCGATGGTGTTGGAGGTGCGTGGGCGGATGAACGGTCAGCAGGGAGAGGTCGGCGAGATGCTGCGTGGGGTCCTGATCGGGGAGAGCCTTCGGGTCGGGTCGGCGCTCGACGGCGTGCCCTTGCAGGTGTCGACGGTGCGGCGGATCGCGGTGACCGGTGCGGCCGAGGGGCAGCCGACCCAGTGGACGCTGCTGGACTTCCGCGCCCCGGAAGCGGAAGCGGAGCGGCTGGCCGCGGCGCTGGCCGACTGCCTCGCGCCGAGCGGGGGTTGGTACGTCAACTACAACACCGCGGCCGACGCGTTCGTGGTCTTCGCCGACCGCGTGTTCCGCTACCCGCGCGGCGACCCGGCGGGACGCGCCGAGGTCGCCGCCTACGGCCGAGGCATCGGCATACCGGAATCCCAACTCGACTGGGAGGACTGAGCTCCGCCCGTTCGCGCAGCGCACCCCTGGCGGCGGCCGGGGCGGGGTGGAATGCACATGCACGCCAGAGAGCGGGGTGATCCATTGCACGACGGGAGCACGACGGGAGCGCGACGGAGGCACGCCAGCGGGAGGACGGCGGCACGCTGAAGGCACCCGGGGACCGCTGCCGGGCTTGGCCGCGCACGGGCGCGTCCGGGGGAACAAAGGCAGGGGGCGAGGCACTGTAGGAGGTATGGACGACGGTATGGACGACTTCCGGGTCGAGCACGACTCGATGGGCGAGGTGCGGGTTCCCGCGGCGGCGAAGTGGGGCGCGCAGACCCAGCGCGCCGTGGAGAACTTCCCGATCTCAGGGCAGCGGATCAGCCGCGCGCACATCCAGGCGCTGGCCCGGATCAAGGCCGCGGCGGCGAAGGTGAACGCCGAGCTGGGCGTGATCGACGCCGACATGGCGGCGGCCATCGCCTCGGCGGCGGACGAGGTCGCCGCGGGGACGTGGGACGCGGAGTTCCCGATCGACGTGTTCCAGACCGGCTCGGGCACCTCGTCCAACATGAACACGAACGAGGTGATCGCCGCGCTGGCCACCGAGCGGCTGGGCCGCAAGGTGCACCCGAACGACCATGTGAACGCCTCCCAGTCGTCCAACGACGTGTTCCCGTCCTCGATCCACATCGCGGCGACCGCGGCGGTGACCGGCGACCTGGTGCCGGCGCTGACCCGGTTGGCGGAGTCCCTGGAGGCGAAGTCGGCGGAGTTCGCGGGCGTGGTGAAGGCGGGCCGCACCCACCTGATGGACGCCACGCCGGTGACGCTGGGGCAGGAGTTCGGCGGGTACGCCGCGCAGGTGCGGTACGGCGTCGAGCGGCTGGAGGCGTCGCTGCCGCGCCTGGCGGAGCTGCCGCTGGGCGGCACCGCGGTGGGGACGGGGATCAACACGCCGCCCGGGTTCCCGGCCGCGGTGATCGCGGAGGTCGCCCGGGCGACCGGCCTGCCGCTGACCGAGGCGCGCGACCACTTCGAGGCCCAGGGCGCCCGGGACGGCATCGTGGAGGCGTCCGGCCAGTTGCGGACGATCGCCGTGGGGCTGACGAAGATCGCCAACGACCTGCGGTGGATGGCCTCGGGCCCGCGCACCGGGCTGTCCGAGATCAGCCTGCCCGACCTCCAGCCGGGCTCGTCGATCATGCCGGGCAAGGTCAACCCGGTGGTCCCGGAGGCCGTGCTGATGGTGGCCGCGCAGGTGATCGGCAACGACACGGCGATCACCGTCGCGGGCGCCGCGGGCAACTTCGAGCTGAACGTGATGCTCCCGGTGATCGCCCGCAACGTCCTGGAGTCGGTACGGCTGCTGGCGAACGTCTCGCGGCTGCTCGCGGACCGCACGATCGACGGCATCACGGCGCACCCGGAGCGGGCCCGGGAGTACGCCGAGTCCTCGCCGTCCGTGGTCACCCCGCTGAACCGCTACATCGGCTACGAGGAAGCCGCGAAGGTGGCGAAGAAGTCGCTGGCGGAGCGGAAGACGATCCGGCAGGTGGTGATCGAGGAGGGGTACGTGGAGCGCGGCGAGCTCTCCGAGGCGCAGCTCGACGAGGCGCTGGACGTGCTGCGAATGACCCACCCGTAACACGCCTTCCGTAAACTCTGTTCATGACAGCCGACCTCGACACCACGCAACCGGACGGATCGAACGCGCCGCGGCCGGGCCGCTGGGCCCCTGGTGACCATGTGCTGTGGCGCTACCGCGGCAACGGCACGGACGAGGTGCACATCTGCCGCCCGGTGACGGTGGTGCGCGACGAGCCGGACCTGCTCGTGGTGTGGCTGGCGGCGGGCACCCGCTGCATCAAGCCGGTGCTCGCCGACGGCACTCCGCTGTACCAGGAGCCGCTGGCCACCCGGTACACCAAGCCCCGCACCCGGGTGGTGGAGGAGTGGTTCGGCTCGGGGGTGCTGAAGCTGGCCCGGCCGGGTCAGCCCTGGTCGGTGTGGCTGTTCTGGGAGCAGGACTGGCAGTTCAGAAGCTGGTACGTGAATCTGGAGGAGCCGCTCAACCGCTGGTCCGCGGGGGTGGACTCGCAAGACCACTTCCTCGACATCTCGGTCCACCCGGACCGCAACTGGTACTGGCGGGACGAGGACGAGTTCGCGCAGGCGCAGGCCGACGGGCTGATGCCGGCCGAGCTTGCCGCCCGAGTCCGGCAGGCCGGCCGGGAAGCGGTGCGCGCGATCAGGGCCTGGGACCCGCCCTTCCGCGACCGCTGGCAGGACTGGCGGCCCGACCCGTCATGGCCGGTGCCCGAGTTGCCGTCCGACTGGGACCGCCCCGCGGTGTGAGCCCGGGAACAGGGAGCGCGGGACCAGCGAAGACGGGGGGCGCGCGCTCAGGTCCGGGCGCCGGTCATGATCCCCTTGGCGCGCCCCGGGCCGTCAACCGTAGGATCGTCCACCGGAAGCCTGCGCAATTGCCCGGCACGGCCTAGAGTTTGACGCCACGTCACGGGGGTACAAACGAGTGCCGCTCCTGTGCATATGCCAAACAACGCCCCACCGGACCCACCCTTCCCGTCACCGCTTCACCCCGGTCCCATTCCAGCCCCGTCCGTCACACCAGTCACAGCAGCCAGGGAGGCCCTGAGCAGTGGATACCGACGGTTACGAGCCCGTTGGCACGCCGTCCGACAACCCCGCGGCGGCGTCGGGGCGGGACCGTACCGGCCAGGCCGAGGCGTTCGACGCCATCGGCGACCGGTACGACGAGGCGTTCCCACACAAGGACGGCCAGATCACCGCGGGCAGCTGGCTCATCGCCGAGCTGCCGTCCGGCGCCCGGGTGCTCGACCTCGGGTGCGGGACCGGCCTGCCGACCGCCCGGCAGTTCGTCGAGGCCGGCATGCGGGTGACGGGAGTGGACCTGTCCGCCGGCATGCTGGCCAGAGCCCGGTCGAACGTCCCCGAGGCGGAGTTCGTCCAGGCGGACGTGGCGGACCTGGTCGACGGCGGGTCGCTGGCCACCGGCGGCTTCTCCGCGATCGCGGCGTTCTTCACCCTGCTGATGCTGCCCAGGGCCGAGATCCCGGCCACGCTGACCGCCGTCCGCGAACTGCTGGAGCCCGGCGGCCTGCTGGCGCTCGGCATGGTCGAGGCGGACGTGGACGACGTACCGATCCCTTTCCTCGGGCACACCGTGCGGGTTTCGGGGTACCTGAAGGACGAGCTGCGCGAGATCGTGGTGGACGCGGGCTTCGAGGTGATCAAGGAGATGTCGTACACGTACGCGCCGGCGAGCACCGACGTGCCGCCGGAGGAGCAGATCTTCCTCTACTGCCGACGCGCCTGACCCAGACCAGGCCCGAGCCCCGCCTCGCGCTGGCCGCGGCGGAGCACCGACGGATGGACCCACTCGCGTGACCACGGACCCGCCCCGCCCACCCCGGCCGCACACCGTGCCGTCCCCGCAGGACCCGCGCGGCAGCTTCGGCGTGCGCGAATCGGCGCCGCCGGCCCAGGACGACACGACCGCGGCGCCGAGCGCCGCCGGGTCCGAGGCGCACGACCACGACCACGCGGGACACCCGCCCGCCGCCCGCGCGCACGACGAGCAGACCACCGAGCCCGCCGCGCCCACCCGGCCCGGGGCGTACAGTGCACGGCGGAGCGATGGTGCCCCGGCGGCCGGGCAGCACCGCGCGGAAACGGCGCCGGGCGAGGCGCGCGGCGGGGCCCAGCCTGAGGGACCCGCGCAGTCCCCCGCCCCGGCGCACGACACGGGATGGGTGCCGGCAGTGACGGAGGGGAGCGAGGCGTTGAGCTCGTTTGTGAGCACACCGCCGCGGGGCACGCCGCTGGACGCGGCCGGCCACACCGCGGCCGGGCACACCGCGGACGAGGACTCGGTGGGCATGCGCATCCCGATGCCGGTGCAGACCGGCCCCGAGGCGGACCGGCTGCGGTACGTCGGCGCGGCCACCCGGCGGATCGCCCGCGGCCTCGACCTGGACGAGATCCTGCTCGGGCTGTGCCGCTCGGCGGTGCCCGCGTTCGCCGACGCGATCCTGGTCTACCTGCGCGAGCCGCTCCCGGTCGGCGACGAGCGCCCCTCGGGTCCGCTGCGGCTGCGGCTGCGCCGGGCCGACGGCGGCCTGGAGGGTCCCGGCGACACCCCGGACATGCCGGTCGGCGACCTGCCGGCGCTGGAGACCCCGTCCGGCGGCGCCCCCGAGACCATCGGGGTGCTGCTCGACGGTCCGCTCGCCGAGGTGCTGCGCGGGGTGCGCCCGGTCTTCGCGGACTCGCCGC
Organism: Streptomyces sp. NPDC087270; assembly: GCF_044744625.1. Lineage (NCBI taxonomy): Bacteria > Bacillati > Actinomycetota > Actinomycetes > Kitasatosporales > Streptomycetaceae > Streptomyces > Streptomyces sp. NPDC087270. The sequence continues at coordinate 194,939 of NZ_JBIUYR010000011.1, read as the reverse complement.
GGGCCGCGGACGCCCTCGCCGAACTCCTCGGCAACCCCCCGGGCCCGCTGCCGGTCGGCCGCCGCGCGCTGCTGGCCCCGCTGCGCGGCCGCCGCCGGGTGATCGGCGCCGCGGTGCTGCTGCGCCGCGCGGACCGGCCGCCGTTCGAGTCCGACGACCTGCTGGTCGCCGCCCAACTCGCCACGCACACCGCGCTCGGCGTCGACAAGGCGGTGCTCTACGGCCGCGAGGCGTACATCGCCGACGCCCTCCAGCGCGAGATGCTGCCGGACTCGCTGCCGCAGCCGACCGGTGTGCAGCTCGCCAGCCGCTACCTGCCGGCCGCCGAGTCCGCGCGGGTCGGCGGCGACTGGTACGACGCGATCCCGCTGCCCGGCAGCCGGGTCGCGCTGGTGGTCGGCGACGTGATGGGCCACTCCATGACCTCGGCGGCGATCATGGGCCAACTGCGCACCACCGTGCAGACCCTCGCCGGGCTGGACCTCGCCCCGCAGGAGGTGCTCTACCACCTCGACGAGCAGGCCCAGCGGCTCGGCCAGGACCGGATGGCCACCTGCGTCTACGCCGTGTACGACCCGATCGCGCACCGCCTGGTGGTGGCCAACGCCGGTCACCCGCCGCCCGTACTGCTGCACGCCGACGGTCTCGCCGAGGTGCTGCGGGTGCCTCCGGGCGCCCCGATCGGCGTCGGCGGCGTGCCGTTCGAGGCCGTGGAGCTGCCCGCTCCCGCCGGGGCCACGCTGCTGCTCTACACCGACGGCCTGGTGGAGTCCCGCACCCGCGACGTCTGGGGCGGTATCGAGTTGCTCCGCGAGCGGCTGCACGACGCCGCCACCGTGGTCTCCCCGCCGCCCCTGGAGCCGCTGTGCGACGAGGTGCTGGAGATCCTCGGCCCCGGTGACCGCGACGACGACATCGCGCTGCTCGCGGCCCGGTTCGCCGGGATCGCGCCGAGCGACGTCGCGTACTGGTTCCTGGAGCCGCAGGCCCAGACCGCGGGACGCGCCCGCCGGCTGGTCCGCCAAGCGCTGATGCGCTGGGGCCTGGACGACCAGGTCGACGCCGCCGAGCTGCTGGTCAGCGAGATCGTCACCAACGCGGTGCGGTACGCGGAACGCCCGGTCACCCTGCGGCTGCTGCGCACCGACGTGCTGCGCTGCGAGGTCGGCGACGACGCCCCGCTGCTCCCCCGGATGCGGCACGCCGCTCCCGAGGAGGAGGGCGGCCGCGGCCTCTACCTCGTCAACCGCATGGCCCAGCGCTGGGGCGCCACCCGTCTGGGCGCCGGCAAGGTCGTCTGGTTCGAGCTCCCGCTGCCCTGATTTCCTGCCCTTCACGTCCGGGGCTCAGTGCCCGCGTTCCGGCGCGACCGAGTTCACGGGGAGTGCCGTCACCGCCGTGGCCTGAGCGCCCTGAGCCGGCATGCCGCGCGGAATGTTCGGTGCGAGGGTGGGTAGCGGACCGCGAGACGATGACCGGTGTCCTGATGCGGCATCGGCCCAGGAGGACCCGGAAGGACACTCCATGAGCACGTCGAACATCCCGCCCACCACCGACAACGCCGGCATCCCGGTGGAGAGCGACGAGCACTCGCTGACCGTCGGACCCGACGGCGCGATCCTGCTGCAGGACCACTACCTGATCGAGAAGATGGCCCAGTTCAACCGGGAACGGGTCCCGGAGCGGGTGGTGCACGCCAAGGGCAGCGGGGCGTACGGCCGGTTCGAGGTGACCAACGACGTCAGCCAGTTCACCAAGGCCGACCTGTTCCAGCCGGGCCGCTCCACCCGGATGCTGGCCCGGTTCTCGACGGTCGCCGGTGAGCAGGGCAGCCCCGACACCTGGCGCGACCCGCGCGGCTTCGCGTTGAAGTTCTACACCGAGCACGGCAACTACGACCTGGTCGGCAACAACACCCCGGTGTTCTTCGTCCGGGACACGATCAAGTTCCAGGACTTCATCCGCAGCCAGAAGCGCCGCCCCGACAACGGCCTGCGCGACAACGACATGCAGTGGGACTTCTGGACGCTCTCCCCGGAGTCCGCGCACCAGGTGACCTGGCTGATGGGTGACCGCGGCATCCCGAAGACCTACCGGAACATGAACGGCTACGGATCGCACACCTACATGTGGATCAACGGCGCCGGCCAGAAGTTCTGGGTGAAGTACCACTTCAAGACCGACCAGGGCATCGACTTCCTCACCCAGTCCGACGCGGACGCGATGGCCGGGCAGAACGCGGACTTCCACCGGCAGGACCTGTACGAGGCGATCGAGCGGGGCGACCACCCGTCGTGGACGCTGCGGGTGCAGGTCATGCCGTTCGAGGACGCGGCGGACTACCGGTTCAACCCCTTCGACCTGACGAAGGTGTGGCCGCATGGCGACTACCCGCTGATCGAGGTCGGCCGGATGACGCTGGACACCAACCCGGAGGACTACTTCATCCACATCGAGCAGGCGGCGTTCGAACCGTCGAGCATGGTGCCGGGGATCGGCCCCTCCCCCGACAAGATGCTGCTCGGGCGGCTGTTCTCCTACCCGGACACGCACCGCTACCGGATCGGCCCGAACTACCAGCAACTCCCGCCGAACCGTCCGCACGTGCCGGTGCACTCCTACGCCAAGGACGGCCCGATGCGGTTCGAGCCGGCCAGGACCGGGGCACCGTACGCGCCGAACTCCTACGGCGGGCCGGCCGCGTCCGCGCAGGCGTACGGGGACATCGCCGGGTGGCAGTCGGCCGGTGAGATGGTGCGGGAGGCGTACACGCCGCACAGCGAGGACGACGACTTCGGGCAGCCGGGCACGCTGGTGCGCGAGGTGCTGGACGACGCTGCGCGCGACCGGCTGGTCGGCAATGTCGCCGGGCATCTGTCCGACGGGGTCAGCGCGCCCGTCCTGGAACGCGCCTTCGCGTACTGGCGCAGCATCGACCAGACCGTCGGCGACCGGATCGCCCAGGCCGTCAAGACCCGCTGACCGGCAAGACCGGCTGACCGCCAGAACCCGCCGACCGTCAGGATCGGCCCAGGATCGGTCCGTTCTCGCCTGGACCCACCGTAAGAGCGCAGCCCCGGAACACGTGTCCCCCCCGTGCTCCGGGGCTGCATCGCGTGCCGGCCCCGGCCATGCCTTAACCGTGACCGCCTCGCGTTTTTATGATATCACTTAGATAAGTGCAGGGAATCACAAGAACGGGGTGGATCTCATGACCGAGCAACCACAGGGGACGGCTCCGGCCGAGCAGAGCGACGTCCCGGAGATGCCGGCGCCGAGAGTGTCCGAGCGTCGGGCGGCGGGGATGCCGGGGCTGCCGTTCCTGCTGATCGCGCTGCTGGTGATAGCGGCCGGGGTGGCACTGACGGTGGTCGGCGCCAGGGCGGGCGGCGGTACGGCGGTCGCACTGGTGACGGTCGGCATCGTGGTGGCCGTGGTGGCCTTCGTGCTGCTCTTCGGGCTGACCCAGGTCGCGCCGGGGCAGGCGCGGGTGTGCCAGCTGTTCGGGCGCTACCAGGGGACGATCCGGCAGGACGGCCTGCGCTGGGTGAACCCGTTCACCAGCCGGCGCCGGGTCTCCACGCGGCTGCGCAACCAGGAGACGGCCGTCCTGAAGGTCAACGACGCGTACGGCAACCCGATCGAGCTGGCCGCGGTCGTGGTGTGGCAGGTCAAGGACACCGCGCAGGCGGTCTTCGAGGTCGACGACTTCGTGCGGTTCGTGTCGATCCAGACCGACACCGCGGTACGGCACATCGCGACGCGCTACCCGTACGACAGCCATGACACCGACGGGCTGTCGCTGCGCGAGAACAGCGAGGAGATCACCGAGCGGCTCTCCACGGAGATCGCGGCACGGGTGGCGTCGGCGGGGGTGCGGATCATCGAGTCGCGGTTCACGCACCTCGCCTACGCCGCCGAGATCGCCTCGGCGATGCTGCAGCGGCAGCAGGCGGGGGCGATCGTGGCGGCCCGGCAGACCATCGTGGACGGCGCGGTGGGCATGGTCGAGTCGGCGCTGTCGCGGATCGCCGAGCAGGACATCGTGATCCTGGACGAGGAGCGGAAGGCGTCCATGGTCAGCAACCTGCTGGTCGTGCTCTGCGGCGAGCGGGCGGCCCAGCCGGTGCTGAACACCGGCACGCTCTACCAGTAAGGCGGACCGCAGCCAGTGACCGAACCCAGCCGCCCCTCCCGCAAGCAGGTGCTCCTCAGGCTCGACCCGGCCGTCCACGACGCGCTCGCCGCGTGGGCGGCGGGCGAGTTGCGCAGCACGAACGCGCAGATCGAGTACCTGCTCCGGCGGGCACTGACCGAGGCGGGCCGGATGCCGCCGGCCGCCCGGCCGATCCCACGCCGCGGGCGCCCGGCGAAGGAGCCGCCAACCGAGCCCCGTTGAGACCATAGAACCGCCCTGACCTGCGGAAACAGCCGAGCCGAAGAGTTATGCACAGTGGGTATACACGTGATGTATACCCATGGTGTAGTCTGCTCGGCATGTCAATCGGCCAGACCCTGCTCGGACTCCTGGAGTCCGGGCCGCGCCACGGTTACGACCTCAAGCGCGCCTTCGACGAACGCTTCGGACACGATCGGCCGCTCGCCTACGGCCAGGTCTACTCCACGATGGCCAGGCTGCTGAAGAACGGCCTGGTCGAGGTGGACGGCATAGAGCCCGGCGGCGGCCCGGAACGCAAGCGGTACGCCATCACCGACGCCGGGATCACCGACGTGGCCGACTGGCTCGCCCAACCGGAGAAGCCCGAGCCCTACCTCCAGACGACCCTCTACACCAAGGTCGTCCTGGCCCTGTTGACCGGCAGGTCCGCCGTGGACCTGCTGGACACCCAGCGCGCCGAACACCTGCGGCTGATGCGCGAGCTGACCCGTCGCAAGAAGGACGGCGACCTCGCCGACCAGCTCATCTGCGACCACGCCCTGTTCCACCTGGAAGCCGACCTGCGGTGGCTGGAACTGACCGCGGCCCGACTGGACCAACTCGCCGCGGAGGTGGCCAAGTGAGCGCTGGAGAAGCCGACAACCGTCCGGGCGCCCGTGACCAGGGCGCCTCGACCGAACCGCTGCTGCGGGCGATCGCGATACGCAAGGCGTACGGACCCACCGCCGCCCTCGACGGGGCGGACCTGACCATCCGCGCCGGCGAGGTCGTCGCGGTGATGGGCCCGTCCGGGTCCGGCAAGTCGACGCTGCTGCACTGCCTGGCCGGCATCGTGCGGCCCGACTCCGGCGAGGTCCGCTATCGCGGGCAGGAGCTGTCGGCGATGTCCGACGGGGAGCGCAGCGCGCTGCGCCGCACCGACTTCGGCTTCGTCTTCCAGTTCGGCCAGCTCGTCCCCGAGTTGACCTGCCTGGAGAACGTGGCGATGCCGATGCGGCTGGGCGGCGTCAAGCGCCGCGTCGCGGAGGAGAAGGCGGCCCAGTGGCTGGAGCGGCTGGAGGTCTCCGACGTCTCCGGCAAGCGGCCCGGCGAGGTCTCCGGCGGGCAGGGCCAGCGGGTCGCGGTCGCCCGCGCCCTGGTCGACGACCCCCGGGTGGTCTTCGCGGACGAGCCGACCGGCGCGCTGGACTCGCTCAACGGCGAGCGCGTGATGCGGCTGCTCACCGACGCCGCCCACGACACCGGCGCGGCCGTCGTCCTGGTCACCCACGAACCCCGGGTGGCCGCGTACTCCGACCGGGAGATCGTCGTGCGGGACGGGAAGTCGCGCGACATGGAACGGGTGTCATGAGCACCCAGCACGGAAGCGCGCGGTTCGAGCCGTTCGCCGGCTTCGACGCGACCGGCGGCGGCCCGCGCAGCCCGGGACGCTCAGGAGACCCAGGACACCCAGGGCGCCCGCCCGAGCACTCCGCCGACCTGCGCACATGGCTGCGCGACCTCGCGCTCGGCGCGCGCTTCGCGATCAGCGGCGGGCGCGAGGGGTGGACCCGCACCATGCTCACCGCGGTCGGGGTGGGGCTCGGGGTGGCACTGCTGCTGCTGACCGCGGCGGTGCCGGCGATGATGCAGACCCGCAGCGAGAAGGAGAACGCCCGCCAGCCCGCCAACGCCACCTACGTCGCCCATCCCACCGCCGACAGCCTGCTGCGGGCGGACGCCCAGACGACGTACCGCGACCACGACATCGGCGGGGCCCTGGTGCACCCGGAGGGCGCGGAGGCGCAACTGCCGCCCGGCCTGACCCGCTGGCCCGGCAACGGGCAGATGGTGGTGTCGCCCGCGCTGAAGAAGCTGCTGGCGTCCGCGCCGCTGCTGCGCGAGCGCCTGCCGTACACGATCACCGGCACCATCGGGAAGGCCGGGATCACCGGCCCGGCGGAGTTGTACTACTACGCCGGCAGCAACCAGTTGGTCCCCCACGACTCCCGCTACCTGGTCGGCAACGCCGACCGGATCACCGGCTTCGGCCTCGCCGACCAGTCGGAGCCGCTCGGCCCGACGCTCGAACTGCTGCTGGTCATCGTCCTGGTGGTGCTGCTGCTGCCGGTCGCGGTGTTCATCGGCACCGCGGTACGCCTCGGCGGTGAGCGCCGGGACCGGCGGCTGGCCGCGCTGCGGCTGGTCGGCGCGGACATCCGGATGACCCACCGGATCGCGGCCGGCGAGGCGGTGTTCGGGGCGCTGTTCGGGCTGCTCTTCGGCGGGGCGCTGTTCCTGATCGGCAGACAGCTCGCCTCGAAGATCAGCGTCATGTCGATCTCCGCGTTCTCCTCGGACCTGACGCCGAACCCGGCGCTGACCGTACTGATCGTGCTCGCCGTGCCGATCGCGTCGATCGCGGTGACCCTGGCCAGCCTGCGCGGCACCACGATCGAGCCGCTGGGCGTCGTACGGCACGCCGTCGGCCGGCGCCGCCGGCTGTGGTGGCGGCTGCTGCTGCCCGCGGTCGGACTGGCCCTGCTGGTACCGCTGTTCGGCAAGGTCCATGGGGGCTCGGGGATCAACGAGTACCAGGTCGCGACCGGCGCCGTCCTGCTGCTCTTCGGGGTGACCGCGGTGCTGCCGTGGCTGGTGGAGGCCGTCGTGGGGCGGCTGCGCGGCGGGCCGATCGCCTGGCAGCTGGCCACCCGCAGGCTCCAGCTCAGCAGCAGCGCGTCCGCCCGGATGGTGAGCGGGGTGACCATCGCCGTCGCCGGCGCGATCGCGCTCCAGATGCTCTTCAACGGCGTCAGCGGCGACTACGTCCGGTCCACCGGCGCCGACACCAACCGCGCCCAGGCCGCCGTCAACGGCATGGTCTCGAGCGGCGCGCAGCTCGACGCGGACGCGAAGTCCATCGCCGCCGCGCAGGGCGTCAAGCAGGTCTACGGCTACGTGCACGGCGACGCCACCGGGCCGGACGCGAGCAAACTCCCCAGGAACGACGAGACGCAGTACCCCGACCTGGCGATCAGCGTCGGCGACTGCACCGCGCTCCGGCAGATGGCGCGGATCACCACCTGCCGGCCCGGCAGCGTGTTCCTGGTGCCGCCGGGCGACGGCACCGACAGCGACTACCAGAAGTACGCCAGGCCCGGCGGGAAACTCGACCTCAACACACCGGACGGCAACGCCTACAGCGGCAAGCCCCGGCTGTGGCAGATCCCGGCCACCGCGGTCAGCGTGCGCTCACGCGCGGACGCCACGGGCGCGCACACGTGGGGCGTGCTCGCCACTCCGGAGGCGATCGACAGCTCGTCGCTCAAGTACCTGGACGGGCAGCTGGCGGTCGTGCTCGACCCGGACCAGCCCGACGCGATCGAACGGGCGCGCAACGCCGTGGCCCGCCTCGGTGTCAACATGTCCATCTACACCCTGTATGACACGCGGACGAAGGCCAGCTTCACGCAGATCCACCGCGGTCTGCTCGCCGGGGCGGTCTTCACCATGGGGCTGATAGGCGCGGGGTTGCTGGTGACGATGCTGGAGCAACTGCGCGAGCGCAAGAAGCTGCTCGCGGTACTGGTCGCGTTCGGCACCCGGCGCTCGGTGCTGGCGTGGTCGGTGCTGTGGCAGGCGGCGGTGCCGGTGGTGCTGGGGCTGGTGCTCGCCGTCGCGGCCGGCATCGGGTTCGGCGCGGCGCTGCTCGCGATGGTGGAGCGGCCCTTCCACACCGACTGGGTCAGCGTCGCCACGATGACCGGGGTCGGGGCGGGGGTCATCTTCGCGGTGACGCTGCTCAGCATGCCGCCGCTGTGGCGGCTGATGCGGGCGGACGGGCTCCGCACGGAGTAGGGCGCGTCCCGACGGGGCGCGTGGTGGGGGTCGGAATTCCCTCCCGCGCGCCCCTATTTCACGCCGTCGTCCGCCAGTTCACGCGCGTCGAGCTCGTCCTCGTCGGTGCCGGTGTCGGTGCCGGTGTCCGTGTCGGTATCCGCCGTCGCGCGCCCCTCCGCAGCCGTCTCCGCGGCGGGGTCCGCGTCGGGACCCGGGGCCGAGGACGGGTCCGCCGCCTCCTGGGCGGGCTCGGCGTCCGGCGCGGGTGCAGCCGGGGACGTCCCGGTCCCGGTCCCGGTCTCGCCCTCGGAACCCGACTTCGCCCGCGCCCTGAGCACGCCGACGACCGTGTTGCTCACCGCGACCAGCGGCACCGCGCTGATCGCCCCGCCGATCCCGGCGATCATCGACCCGGCCGCCACCGACAGCACCACGGCCAGCGGGTGGACCCGCACCGCGCGGCCGAGGATGAACGGCTGGAGCACATGCCCTTCGATCTGCTGCACCGCGAGCACCACGAGCAGCACCAGCAGCGCGGTGAACGGCCCCTGGGTGACCAGCGAGACGACCACCGCCACCGCGCCCGAGGCGACCGCGCCGACCAGCGGCACGAACGACGACACGAAGATGACGACCGCCAGCGGCACCGCCATCGGCACGCCGAGGAAGAAGATGCCGATGCCGATGCAGATCGCGTCGATCATCGCCACGATCACGGTGCCGCGCACGTACAGCGTCAGGGTGCGCCAGGCGCGCGGGCCGGCTTCGGCCAGTCCGGCCCGGGCGTCCCGCGGGAACAGCCGCAGCACCCAGTTCCAGATGTTCGGCCCGTCGTAGAGCAGGAACAGGGTGCTGAACATCGCCAGCAGCACGCCGGTCAGGAACTCCACGATGACGGTGACGCCTTGCAGGCCCGCGTCGGTGAGCTGCTTGGTGTTGTGCCCGATCGCGTTGCTGAGGTTGTTGGCGACCTGGTTGATCTGGTCGTCGGTGACGTGGAAGGGGCTGTTGAGCAGCCACTTCTTCCCCTGGTCGATACCGTCCTGGAGGCTGGTGGACAGGCTGTCGATGTTGTCCATCACCTGCCACACCACGAACCAGCCGACCAGGCCCATCACCACGAAGCCGCCGATGAAGACCATGGCGGTGGCGAGCCCGCGCGGTACCCCCATCCGCTTCAGGCGGGCCACGAACGGCTGGAGCAGCGCGGTGATCAGCAGCGCGGCGACGAACGCCAGCACCAGCAGCCGGACCGCGCCTATCACCCGCATCAGCACCCACACGGTGCCGGCCAGGACCAGCAGCCGCCAGCCGATCTCGGCGGCGACCCGCATGCTCCACGGCACCACCGCGACCGGGTTCGGCACCGGCGCGGTGCGCGGCGGCGCGGGCGGGTCGGATGCCGCCGCCTGCGCGGGAACTGACGCCGGGTCGGCGGTGCCGGCCGCCGCCGGGTCCGGCGGCTGCGCGACGGCGGCCTCGGGCCGGGCCGGCTCCGGCTGGGCGGGCACGCCAGAGGGGGCCGCGGTGGTCGCGGCCCCCCGGTGCTCCGCGTCGCGCGCGGAAACAGTGGCGTGTCGTTCGTCCAGTCGCCCGGCGAGGTTCGCCAGACCGGACGCGAGCGTGGCGCTCCAGTGGCGTTTGTCCGGCATCGCTGTTCTCCCCCTGACCCGTCGGCCCTCTGTGGCACTGCTGTGCAAGACGACGTTACCCGGGATCAGGGTTGACCCGGCCACGGTAGTGGCCCGATCGGTGGCGCGACGCGGCTGCCGGTCCGGCGCCGGATTCTAGTAGTAGTGGTTGACCTGCCAGAACTGCCAGGCGTCACAAGGACTGCCGTAGCGGCTGTTCATGTAGTTCAGGCCCCACTTTATCTGCGTGGCCGGGTTGGTCCGCCAATCGGCGCCCGCCGAGGCCATCTTGGAGCCGGGCAGGGCCTGGACCAGACCGTAGGCACCACTGGACGCGTTCTGAGCGGTGTAGTCCCAGCCACTCTCGTGCGTCACGATGTTGGAGAAGCACATGTACTGGCCGCTGCCGACGATCTGCTGCGCCATGGCCTGCACCTGTGCGGTGGTGTACGAGGCCTGTACCGAGAAGGTCGCGCTCGAGTCGCCCTTGCCGGACTCCGCCTTGATCTTGGCCGCCTTGGCCGCCGCTGCGTCGTCCGCCTTCTTCTTGCTGGCGGCGTCCTTCGCGGCCTGGACGCGGGCTGCCTGCTCCGCGGACTGCCGGGCCGAGGCGTCTGCGGCGTCCGACTGAGCTTGTACCTGCTCCGTCAACGACGCCTGCTGCACCTGCTGGCCGGCGGGGATGTCTGCGAGGAGGGTGGTCGTGCCCGCGGCTTCGACGGGCTGGTCGGCTGTGCCGCTGCCCTGGTCTGCGCCCGACGCGACGCCTACCACGGCGCCCACTGTGGTGACCGCAGTGGCTGACGCCACCGCGAGTCCCCGGACCGAGATCCGGCTCACACGGTTTCCTTCCGGAATCGCCCGCTTGGTGACCGCACGGACGGAATCGTGCCCCTGGCGCGGTCCCCCTGGGCCGGTCCGCCGTACGGGCCGGGCGGTCACGGGGGTACTGGCCCGGTGCGAAGTCCCTTGCGGGGTCCGCGTGGTGCTCGGGCGGCTCATGGCGTCGATGTGGACTTGTGGGTGACGCGTTCCCGCGCCCCGAGGGGTACGGGAGTGCCATGAGCGGGGCCTGACAGCCTCACACCCTGCCGTACTCCGACGCCGTGCGGCAATTTCCGGTTGAGTGGCAAACTTCACATGCTGCGGACGGAGGTAAATCCCTGCACGCACACCCCCCGAACGCTAAGCTGCTGCGCCCGGTTTCCCGGACGCAGCAGCCTCAACTCGCCTGATTATCGGACAGATACGGCCATTGCTCAGCCGCCGGTCTCCTCCAGCATCTCGGTGACGAGTGCCGCGATCGGCGACCGCTCGGAGCGGCTGAGCGTCACGTGGGCGAAGAGCGGATGCCCCTTCAGTTTCTCCACCACCGCCACGACTCCGTCGTACCGCCCGACCCGGAGGTTGTCGCGCTGGGCCACGTCATGGGTGAGCACCACCCGCGAGCCGGCCCCGATCCGGGACAACACGGTCAGCAGGACGTTCCGTTCCAGCGACTGGGCCTCGTCGACGATCACGAACGCGTCGTGCAGCGAGCGGCCCCGGATGTGGGTGAGCGGCAGCACTTCGAGCATGCCGCGCGCCACCACCTCCTCGATGACCTCCTTCGACGTCACCGCCGCGAGGGTGTCGAAGACGGCCTGGGCCCACGGGCTCATCTTCTCCGCCTCGCTGCCCGGCAGATAGCCCAACTCCTGCCCGCCGACCGCGTACAGCGGGCGGAAGACCATCACCTTGCGGTGCTGGCGGCGCTCCAGGACCGCCTCCAGGCCCGCGCACAGCGCCAGCGCGGACTTGCCGGTGCCGGCCCGCCCACCCATCGACACGATGCCGACCTCCGGGTCCAGCAGCAGATCCAGCGCGATCCGCTGCTCGGCGCTGCGGCCGTGGATGCCGAACGCCTCCCGGTCGCCGCGCACCAGGCGCACCCGGCCGTCCTCGGTGACCCGGCCCAGCGCCTTGCCGCGCTCGGACTGCAGCACCAGCCCGGTGTGCACCGGCAGATCCGCCACGTCGGGCAGATCGATGACCTCCTGAGCGAAGAGGGCGTCCACGTCCTCGGCGCCGATCTGCAGCTCCTCCATCCCGGTCCAGCCGGAGGTGATGGCGAGCTCCGCGCGGTACTCCTCGGCGAGCAGGCCGACCGAGGACGCCTTCACCCGCAGCGGCAGGTCCTTGGAGACGACGGTGACGTCGTACCCCTCGGCCTGGAGGTTGCGGGCGACGGCGAGGATGCGCGAGTCGTTGTCACCCAGCCGGAAACCCGCGGGCAGCACCCCGGGGTCCGAATGGTTGAGCTCGACCCTGAGCGTGCCACCGATGTCGCCGATCGGAATCGGCGCGTCGAGCCTGCCGTACCTGATCCGGAACTCGTCGAGCGTGCGCAACGCCTGGCGGGCGAAGTAGCCGAGTTCGGGGTGGTGGCGCTTGGCCTCCAACTCCGTCACCACGACGACCGGCAGCACGACCTCGTGCTCGTCGAAACGGGTGAAGGCGTTGGGGTCGGCGAGCAGCACGCTGGTGTCGAGTACATATGTGCGCCGGTCGTGATCACGGCGATTCTTGCTGGTCACCACGTGTGGACGAACCCCCTCGGGAGAGGTGAGTCTTGCGGTCCGGCAGCCAAGGTCCGGATGCCGGTCTGCCAGTGATATGCCCTGCATCAGCCGCTCGCATGCGGATGCATACGACAGTCACCCGACGGTCACCGCCTCGCCACGGAACGCTCACCCCTCCGGTGGAGGCGATCACGCTCCGTAGCGGCGATGCCGGGCCGCGTAGTCACGCAGCGCCCGCAGGAAGTCCACCTTGCGGAAGGCGGGCCAGAAGACCTCGCAGAAGTAGTACTCCGAATGCGCGCTCTGCCACAGCATGAAGCCGGACAGCCGCTGCTCGCCCGAGGTGCGGATCACCAGGTCGGGGTCGGGCTGGCCGCGGGTGTAGAGGTGCTCGGCGATGTGCTCGACGTCGAGGATCTCGGCCAGGTCCTCGATGGAGGTGCCGCGCCCGGCGTGCTCGTGCAGCAGCGAGCGGACCGCGTCGGCGATCTCCTGCCGGCCGCCGTAGCCGACCGCCACGTTGACCAGGATGCCCTCCTGGCCGTCGGTGGCCTGCTCGGCCTCCTTCAGCACGCTCTGGGTGCGCGCGGGCAGCAGGTCCATCGTGCCCACGTGGTGCACCCGCCAGCGGCCCGCGGCGGCCAGTTCGGTGACGGCGTCCTCGATGATGCCCAGCAGCGGCACCAGCTGGTCGGCCGGCCGGTCCAGGTTGTCGGTGGACAGCAGCCACAGGGTGACCACCTCGACCCCGGTCTCCTCGCACCAGCCCAGCATCTCGGCGATCTTGTCCGCGCCGGCCCGGTGGCCCTGCTCGGGGCTGCCGCCGGACGCCTTGGCCCAGCGCCGGTTGCCGTCCAGGATCACGCCGATGTGCTTGGGGGTCTGCGACACGTCGATCCGGCGTTCCACCCGGCGGGAGTACAACCCGTACACCAGGTCGCGCAGATTCATCGCGTACCAGCCCCTCATGTGCTCGTCGCCCGAGCGGCCACACTACTGCGCGAACAGCCGTACGGACGAACCGGGTCGAGCAGCCGCAGGTCGCGGACGGGGCCGGATACGGGCGCCGGACGGTGGCGCGGCGGGGCCGTGAGCGGCGGCGCGACCGCGCGGGCGGGCGGTATCGCGTAGTAGATCCTTCAACCGCGCGTGATAAGCAGAGGACGTGAACATCCGAAACCTCTACCGCGCCTCCGACGAGCGCTACGACTCGATGGAGTACCGCCGCACCGGACGCAGCGGCCTCAAGCTCCCGGCCGTCTCGCTCGGCCTGTGGCACAACTTCGGCGACGACCGCACCCTGGACTCGCAGCGGGCCATCCTGCGCCGCGCCTTCGACCTCGGGATCACCCACTTCGACCTGGCCAACAACTACGGCCCGCCGTACGGCGCCGCCGAGGCCAACTTCGGCACCCTCTTCGCGCAGGACTTCCGCCCCTACCGCGACGAGCTGGTCATCTCCTCCAAGGCCGGCTACGACATGTGGCCGGGCCCCTACGGCGAGTGGGGCTCCCGCAAGTACCTGCTCGCCTCGCTCGACCAGTCGCTGTCCCGGATGGGCCTGGACTACGTCGACATCTTCTACTCCCACCGCTTCGACCCGGACACCCCGCTCGAAGAGACGATGGGCGCCCTGGCCACCGCGGTCCAGCAGGGCAAGGCGCTGTACGTCGGCATCTCCTCCTACGGGCCGGACCGGACCCGCGAGGCGGCGCGCATCCTGCGTGAGCTGGGCGTGCCGGCGCTGATCCACCAGCCGTCGTACTCCATGATCAACCGCTGGATCGAGGACGACGGGCTGCTGGACGTCCTCGACGAGGAGGGCATGGGCTGCATCGGGTTCGTGCCGCTGGCCCAGGGCCTGCTCACCGACCGCTACCTCGGCGGCATCCCGGCCGACTCCCGGGCCGCGCAGGGCAAGTCGCTCAACCCCGCGCTGGTCAACGACGAGACGATCGCGCGGCTGCGCGCCCTCAACGACGTCGCCGCCGCCCGCGGCCAGTCCCTGGCGCAGCTCGCGCTGTCCTGGGTGCTGCGGGACCCGCGGGTGACCTCGGCGCTGATCGGGGCGTCGTCCGTCGGGCAGCTGGAGGCGAACGTCGCCGCGGTCGGGGCGGCGCCGCTGACCGCGGAGGAGCTGGCGGAGATCGACCGGCACGCCGTGGAGCCGGAGGGCGTGAACCTCTGGAGCGTCAGCAGCGACGCGTAGCCGGACCCCGGGTGCCCCTGTTCCGCCGGTTCAGGGGCACCCGGGCGCGGGGGGCTCTGAGGGCGGGGGCGCTGAGGGCGGGGCTGGCGGCAGGGGCTGACGGGAGCCTCTGACGGCCGCGGGCTGACGGGTCAGGGCACCAGGAGCAGTGCGGTCAGGGCGCCGGCGAGCATGAAGGGGCCGAACGGCATCGCGGTCTTGCGGGTGGCCCGCCGGGTGGCGATGAGGACGAGCCCGGCCACCGCCCCGAGCAGGAACCCGGCGAACGTGCCGGTGATCACGGCGCCCCAGCCGTACCAGCCCAGGACCAGCCCGAGGGTGGGGGCGAGCTTCACGTCGCCGAAGCCCATGCCGGCCGGGTTGACGAAGAACAGCACGGCGTAGAGGACCCCCAGCACCACCGCGGCGATCAGGGCACGCGTCCAGGAGCCGTGGTGGGAGGGCAGCAGGGCGGCGCCGCCGAGCAGGAGCGCGGTGAGCCCGAGCGCGGGGAGGGTCAGGACGTCCGGCAGCCGGAAGACCGCGAGGTCGACCCGGGCGAGGACCCCGCAGACCGGTACCAGCAGCAGCCAGACGGCGAGTTCGGGGTGCCCGCCCACCCGCCAGGCGAGTGCCGCGCAGACCAGCGCGCAGCCCAGCGCGGCACCGTGGCCGGGTCCGTGGCGCCGCTGGTCCTCGGGGCACCGCCCGCAGCGGGCCGGGCCGAGCCAGCCGCCGACCGGGTGCCCGGACGGGCAGGCCGCCGCCCAGGGCTCGTCGGCGGGGACCGCCAACCGGTAGGCGGCGCGCGGCAGGAGCAGCCCGCTCGCTATTCCCCAGACGGCGGCGCCCACGATCAGATAGACATGCACCGGGCCGACCGTACACGGGCGGTCGCGCCGTTCGGGAGGGGCCGGGCGGACGGGGAGGAGACGGACCATGCGCCGACGCTGGCAGGACGGCGAGGGCCTGCTGCGCACGCCGGGCACCGAGGTGGCGCTCCGGGTCGCCGCCTCCTACCGCGCCCGTACCCGGGGGCTGTTGGGCTGCGACGGGCTCGACGGCGCGTTGCTGCTCACCCCCGCGTCCAGCATCCACACCGTCCGGATGCGGTTCGCCATCGACGTGGCCTACCTCGACCGGCGGCTGCGCGTCCTCGCGGTCCGCACCATGCCGCCCGGCCGTGTCGGCCGCCCCCGGCTGCGGGCCCGGCACGTGCTGGAGGCCGAGGCGGGTGCCTTCGCCCGGTGGGGCATCGTGAAGGGCGTCACGCTGGAAGTGCCGGACTGAGGAACGGCCTTGGCGGCGTCGCGGGTCGGGCTCCCGGTACGCGGAAACGGGAACGGGCCGGTTCGCAAGGGGGGAGCGCGAACCGGCCCGAGGGGGGACTCACACGCTACCGCGCCCGGGGCCGGTGCTCCCTACGACGACGCGGGTGGCGTGAAGGTGATCTCCACCCGGCGGTTCTCGCGGCGGCCGCTCTCGCTGGAGTTGTCGGCGATCGGGTACTGCTCGCCGTAGCCGCGGACCTGGAAGGTGTGCGCGGGGTCGCCCAGCGTCGCCAGTTGGGCGGCCAGCACGTTGTAGACCGCGGTGGCCCGCTGCTTCGACAGCACGTCGCCGTGCTCGCTGCTGCCCAGGTTGTCGGTGAACCCGAAGACACGGATGGGTGAGGTGACGTGCTGCGCGTTGATGTCACCCGCGATCGCCTGGATACGGGACGTCGCGGTCGCCGAGAGCTTCGCGCTGTCCTTCGTGAACAGCACCTCGGCCTGCAGGGCGTACGTCACCGTCGTGTTCGACGTCTCCTGCCGCTCCTCCGGCTGGCTCGCGGACACCGAGCCCTGGTCGGTCACCGAGACGATGTCCAGGACCTTCGGCGGGGCCAGCGTGGCGCCCTCGGGGAGTTTCAGGTCCGGTGACTTCGGGTCGATCTGCACGGGGGCGGACGGCGTTGGGTCGCCCGCGGTCGGCGGCGGGTTCGGGTCCGCGCCGGCGGGGGTGGCGCACACGAGGATCAGCGCGGCCGCGGCGGAGGCGCCGGCCGCGGCGACGGTCCGACGGGGGTGGGGTGTGCGGGTCACGGCGGGGTCACCCCTCGGAGATGGAGATCTTGGCGGGGGGCATGGTGGGGAGTTCGAACTCGACGGAGGTGGTTGATTCGGGTGGGGAGGGGAACTGGGCGAAGAAGGGGCGGGAGGCGTTCGGGTCAATGTCCTCCAGGCCCATCGTGCACAGGCACCGACCGTCCGTGTCCCGCAACACGTAGTAGCGCTTCTTCCCGGCTTCATCGACGAGAACCGCACCGGCAACTGAGGCGCCCGACGCAACAAGTGCCGTCTCATTGCCGCGGAGATCATTGGCGTCGTAGATTTCGGAGCCGCCGTTGGTCAGCACACCCTGCACGGTGACGAAGCCGCCCGCGTCGCGCACCGCGGAGTTGATGGTGATCGAGACCCCTTGTTCTCCCTTGATCTGGGCCAGAATCTGCGTCGGAGTCGCGGACGGCGAACTGCCCTTCTTGCCCGGGGTGTTCTTGGCAGATGCGCTCGCCGAGGCGGAGGGCTTGTCGTCCGCCTTCTTGTCCCCGCCTCCCCCGCCGCAACCCGCCAGCGTGATGGCGGCGACGACCGCACAAGCCACTGCGGTCGTCGCCCTGCGCCCGTATGCCATCGTTCCCCGTTCCCTCGCTGCTCGTTCGGTGGTCACTTGGTCAGGCGGACCGAGTAGAAGTCCGACAGGTCCAGTGTGAAGTCGTCCGCCTTGGGGTTGATCGCGAGCGAACCGTTGTCACAGCTGAACTTGAGGATGTCCCCGTCCTTGGAACCGAGGCTGCACCGAGGTTCGACCACGGCGGTCGCGGTTGCTTTCGCGTGCGTGCTCTTGGTGCTGTCGATCACCGAATCGCCGATGGGGCCCTTGGTGGTCACGGTGATGGTGTATCCCGGTTTGCCGGACAGCGGGACGCAGTCGTTGACGGTCGCGTGGTTCGCGTCGGCGTAGTCGGAAGCGGCTCCGCACGCGCTCTGGTCGTCCAGGCCGGCGCTGTCGAGCAGCCGGCCGAGCACCGTGACGTCGCCGCCTTTCAGGGCAGCGAGGAACGCGACCTGGACGTCGTCGCGGTTCTGGCGAGCCGCCGCCAATGCCGCCGAATCCGCCGCCGTCTGCGCTCCGTTGCGGGTCACCGCCGCCTGGCCGACCGCGAAGTACGCGAAGGCCAGGAAGAAGAGCGCGGCGATGGCGACGATGTAGATACCGACCGTCTGGCCGCGGTCGTCGCGCAGCAGCCCTACTTGCCGCCGTTCGAGATCCGGTTGATGGCCTTGGTGATCGCGCTCTTGATCTTGTCGCCGATATCCGTCGTCCCCGCCAGCACCCCGATGATCACCGCGATCACCACCGCGATCCCGAGGTATTCGAAGGACGTCTGGCCGCGGTCCGAGCGGGTCGCCGTGCGGGCGGCGAGGCGGGCGGTCAGACGGTCCGTGCGGGTGCGGAGCCAGACCTCGGCGTCCGTGTAGTGCTGGAGAACCCACCTGTTCACGATTGCTCGCCCCATTCCTGATCACCTGGCTCCTGGTCACGGCGGCCGGTTCCGGCCGGTCGGGCTCGGGGGGCACGGCGCACCGCCTTTCGCTGGTCCTGCTGCTCATACCGGGCACGTCGGCGCCCTCTGAGCCAGCATGACGCGAACTCACGCTGTGTCGTACCCCGTTCACGCAAAACAACGGCTCACCCGCCCCCGAAGAGGTCACCGAAGTGAATCTGGGAGCCGATGATCGTGCCCGAGATGAGCAGGATCATGGTGGCCGGGACGAGCAGGATCGTGATGACGCCCGTCGCGCGCGGGACCATGCGGGCCGCGCGGCGGCGGGCGTTCTGCGCCTCGGTACGGCGCATGTCGGTGGCGATCTGGAGCAGGGTGCGCGCGATGGGGGCGCCGAGTTCCTCGCCCTGCTGGAGCGCGGTGACGAACTGCCCCACCTGGTCGCTGCGGTTGCGCTTGCGCAGCTGGTCGAAGGCGTCGCGGCGGCTGACCCCGACGTCCATCTGCCGCAGGGCGACCCGGACTTCGTCGGACCAGGGGCCCTGGTAGACGGAGTTGACGCGTTCGAGGGCCTGGCGGAAGCCGAGCCCGGCGCTGACCACGACCGCGAGCACGTCGAGGAAGTCCGGCAGGGTGCGCTCGATGTCGTCGCGGCGCCGGCGGATCGCGAGCCAGATGCCGAGGTCGGCCCACCACCAGGCGTAGCCGAGCAGGAGGAGCGCCAGGAACCAGTTGCCGCGGCTGAACAGCGCCAGGGCGGCCAGGCCGCCGAGGAAGCCGTAGACGGCGCGGCGGGCGGCGTAGCGCTCGACGGTGAGGCCGTAGGGGTGGCCGGCGTGGTCGATCCGTGCGCGCATCTTGGCGATCCGGGCGGGGCCCATCATCCGCAGCACCATGGGCGCCCAGCGCATGCCGACCCGGTCGATGGCGTTGCCGGTGCGGGTGGTGCGGGTGCGGCCGACTTCGAGGGCGAGCGCGAGGTCGTCGGGGAGTTTCGTGTCCGCGCGCAGCAGGCCGACGCCGTAGACGACGCCGGTCAGGGCGGCGGCGAGCAGGACGGCGAGGCCGAGTCCGATCAGGGTCATCGTGGCAGGTTCCTCACACGTCGATCCGGGACATCCGGCGGATGAGCGCGAAGCCGACCACGTACAGGGCCAGGGCGACCAGGACGCAGATCCGGCCGATGCCGGAGCCGGTCATGGCGCTGAGCGAGCCGGGCATGATGCGGTTGAGCAGCAGCAGCGAGCCGATGCCGATCACCGGGACCGCGTAGGCGGTGACGGTGACCTGGGACATCTGGGTACGGATCTCGCGACGGGTCTCCTTGCGCTCCTCCAGGGTGACGGTGAGGTTGCGCAGGGACTCCACGACGGAGCCGCCGGCCCGGCTGGACAGCACGAGGGTGGACACCAGGACCACCAACTCGCGGCTGGGCAGGCGCTGCTGGAGTTCGCCGAGGGCGTCCTCGACGGAGTGGCCGAGCGCCATGGCGTCGGCGACCTGCTTCAACTCCTCGCCGGCGGGCGCCTCCAGCTCCTCCGCTGCCATGGAGACCGCGGTGCGCAGCGCCAGGCCGGCCTGGGTGGCGTTGGCCAGTACCCGGGCGAGTTCGGGGAGTTGGGCGATGAAGCGTTCGGTGCGCACCCGGCGGCGCCAGGCGAGGAAGGAGAAGCCGGCCCAGCCGGCCAGGAGCGCGGCGATCGGGCCGAAGAACGGCGCGAGCAGGGTCGCGGCGACGATCCAGGCGGCGGCGATGACGCCGGTCACGGCGGCGGTGAACTGGCCGGGGGTGAGGTTGGTGCCGGTGGCGGCGAGCCGTCCGGCCAGCCGGCGGCCCCAGGCGTAGCGGCGCACCCGGCGGTCCAGCGCGGCGAAGGCGGGCCGCCGGGGGCCGTCGTCGCCGAAGTCGCCGGCGAGGCGTTCGACGAGCGCGGCGCGGTCGGCGCGGCCGCCCCACCAGGCGTGCAGGCCCCAGACACCGAAGGCGAGCGCGACGGTGGCGACGCCGAGCACGAACAGCGGGTAGGGCCCGGAGGCGAACTGGGTACTGGCGAACTGGGTTCGCGCGAGGGTCACTTCGCCTCCCGGCTGTCGAGTTCGAGTTCGGTGGCGCCCACACCGTACGCGGCGGGGATGTGCTCGCCGGACAGGTAGAGGCGGTCGCCGATCTCGCGGGGCAGCGGGTGGTGTTCGTACCAGCCGCGGACGATGCGGTCGACGCCGAGGGGTTCGGCGCGGAAGCGGGTGGCGGAGGTGAGCCGGAAGGTGTCGCGGCCGCGGGAGGAGAGCACCGCGATCTCGGCGATCCGGCGGGTGCCGTCGACGTGCCGCTGGAGCTGGACCAGCACGTCCACCGCGGAGTTGATCTGGTCGCGCAGCGCCTCGAAGGGGATCTTGACCTCGCTCATGGAGGCGAGGGTCTGCAGGCGCAGGACGGCGTCCTCGGCGGAGTTGGCGTGCACGGTGGCGAGGGAGCCGTCGTGGCCGGTGGACATCGCCTGGAGCATGTCGAGGGTCTCGCCGCCGCGGACCTCGCCGACGATGATGCGGTCGGGGCGCATCCGCAGGGAGTTGCGGACCAGGTCGCGGATGGTGATGCGGCCCTCGCCCTCGACGTTCGGCGGGCGGGACTCCAGCCGGATCACGTGCTCCTGCTGGAGCTGGAGTTCGGCGGCGTCCTCGACGGTGATGATCCGCTCGCCGTCGGGGATCAGCCCGGACAGCGCGTTGAGCAGGGTGGTCTTGCCGGAGCCGGTGCCGCCGCTGACGATGATGTTGCACTTGGCGCGGACGAACCCGGAGAGCAGGAGCAGCATGTGCTCGTCGAGGGTGCCCAGGCCGATGAGTTCCTGGAGCGTGTAGGCGCGCGGGAAGCGGCGGATGGTCAGGGTGGGGCCGGTCAGCGAGAGCGGCGGGATGATGACGTTGACGCGCTCGCCGGACGGCAGGCGGGCGTCGACCATCGGATTGGACTCGTCCACGCGGCGGTTGACGGTGGAGACGATGCGCTCGATGGTCTGCAGGAGTTGGTCGGCGGAGGAGAAGCGGGCCGGGACGAGCTCGACCCGGCCGCCGCGTTCGACGTAGATCCGGTCCGGGCCGTTGACCATGATCTCGGTGACGGAGGGGTCCTCCAGCAGCGGTTCGAGGATGCCCAGGCCCAGCGCCTCGTCGACCACCCGGCGGATCAGCGCGGCGCGTTCGGCGCTGGAGAGCACCGGGCCCTCGCGGCTGATGATGTGGCCGAGGACGCGTTCGAGCCGGGCGCGGCGCTCGGCGGCGGCGAGCGCCGACATCTCGGCGAGGTCGATCTCCTGGAGCAGTTTGGCCCGGTAGACGGCCACGAGGTGGCCTTCCTGGGTCTGCGGGGTGGCCTCTTCGACGGCGAGGCGGGCACGCAGGCTCATGGCGTCCAGTCCTCCTTCGGCATGGTCGCGTCGCGGTGCACCGGCCCGAACAGGTGTACACCGGGCAGCACGGACGGGATGTCCACGGTGGCCTCCGCGGTGACGCTCTGCGCGTCGTTCACCGGCCATCCGATGTCCGGGTGGACCCAGCCGCTGACCGCGGCCTCGCCCGCCCGGGCGCCGGCGTCGATGCCTCCCTGCGGGTCGGGCAGCGCCGCGGTACGTGCGGCGGTCCGCGCCGCGGTGCCCGCCTGCGAGCCGCAGTAGGCGGCGATGCCGAGCTGGATGCCCGCGAGTGCGATGAGCAGCAGGAAGGGCAGCATGCCGAGGTATTCCAGGGATGCCTGGCCGGCCGGGCGCCGCCCGCCGATCCGCCCGCGGTACCGCCCGCCGTGCCCCTCGCCGTGCCGCTCGCGGAGCGTCCTGCCGGACGGCCTGCCGGACCGCTCGCTGAACGTGCCGCCGAGTCGCCCACCAGCCCGCCCGCCGTGCCGCTCCCCGTGCCGCTCCCGCCGCGTCGTCATGGCGTGGTCCCCTCGCCGGCCGTCTCGTCCACGGTGCTCGCGTGGCCGTGCACGGTGACGGGGAAGTCGATGGCGCCGGGGAACAGGACGGGGACCTTGAGGCCGAGGGTGACGGAGACCTGGCCGTCCTGGGAGCGGTCGGCGGTGGGGCCTTGCATGTCGGAGGCCCAGGCGCCGGGGAGGTCACTGGCCGCGGCCGCACGGTAGTCGGCGCCGACGGCGGCGGCGCGGGCGGCCTGGTCGGCGGCGTTGCCCGCGAGGGTGAAGGTGTAGCCGGCCAGCACGGCCTGCCAGACCAGGATGAGGGTGATCAGGATGACCGGGGTCATGCCCAGCGTCTCCAGGGTGACCTGGCCGCGGTCGCGGTCGCCCCGGCGCAGCCGCTTCCCGGACCGCCCGGCCGGCAGCGTCGCGCCGGTGACCAGGCCCAACTCCCCCGCCAGCGACCAGATTCCGGTGCGTACGGTGGAGCGCGCGTCGAGGTCGTGCAGCCGGCCCGCGTCGATGACGGGCTGGAGCTCGCGGAAGCCGGCCGGGATGGCGGACTCGGCGATCCTGGAGCCGGTGATCCGGCCGATCAGCGAGGGCTGGATCTCGCTGCCCCGGGTGTGCCGGTTGACCGCGGCGGTGGTGTCCTGGGGCTTGCGGATCTGCAACCGGTCCCACATCCGCACCATCCGCTTGGCGGCGCGCACGGCGACGACGTCGGGGGTGGTGACCAGCACGGCGGTGTCGGCGGTCTCGACGGCGACCGCGTTGGCGCTGGTGACCTGGGTGCCGCAGTCGACGACGACCACTTCGTACCGCTGCCGCAGGGCGGTCAGCACCAGGCGGGCGGCCCGGTCGGTGACGTCCTCGCCGCGCTCGCCGTCGGCGGGGGCGAGCAGCAGCGCCAGCCCGGACTCGTGGACGTACATCGCGTCGTTCAGGACCCGCGAGGAGACGTCGGCGATGTCGGCCAGGTCGGCGATGGAGCGGCGGAACTGGACGTCGAGGTACGAGGCGACGTCGCCGCCTTGCAGGTCGAGGTCGACCAGGGCGGTGGAGCGGCCCGACGCGTGTGCGGCCAGGGCGAGTTGGACGGCGATGACGGTGGTGCCGACACCGCCCTTGGCGCCGGCCACCGCGACCAGGGTGCCGCCGGCGACGGCGGGCAGCGCGGCCCGGCCCGGCGCGAGGTGCCGGCGCACCCCCTCCGCCCAGGACGCGGCGGCCTCCACCCGGGCGCCCAACTCGTCGTAGGCGAGCGGCATTCCGATCACCCCGCGGGCGCCGGAGTTCATCGCGGAGGCCAGCATCGCCGGGCTCGGGTCGGCGGTGAGCAGCACCACCCCGACCGCGGGGAAGCGCAGCGCCACGTCCCGCACCAGGTCGAGCGCGGGCATCGGCCCGATCAGGTCGTGCACGACGACGACTTCGGGCAGCTCGTCGACGCCCGCCTCGGCGGCGCGGGCGAGGGCGTCGAGCAGCGCGGTGGAGTTGGGCAGGGCGGGGGCGGGTTCGGCGCCCGGGAGTTGGCCGAGCAGCCCGACCAGCGCACGGGCGGCGTCGGCGTCGGCGGTGCCGGCGAGGATGCGTACGGTCATCTCGGCCCTCCCATGGCCGCGCCCGGCCTCGTCTCGCCCGGCCGGACCATGCCCGGCCCGACCATGCCCGGCCTCGTCTCGCCCGGCCCGACCGCGCCCGGCCCGACCCTGCCCGGCCCGACCGCGCCCGGCCTCATCGCGCGGCTCCCGACGTGGACGCCGCCGACGTGTCGCCGGAGAGCGTGTAGGTGCGGTCGCTGTCCGGCGGGGCCGCGGTGTCGCCGGGGGCGACCAGGGCGAGCCGGACGTGTTCGGCGAACGACTCGGCGTACGCGACGCGTTGGGCGTCCTGGGCGTCGAGCGCGAAGGTGATCGGGACGCCTTCCTCGGACAGCCGCTGCGCGTCCTCGTTCTTGTCGAACGCCTTGATCTGGCCGACGTCGAGGACCTGCGCGCCGGCCACGATGATCTTCGAGACGTCGGGGTCGGTGTCCTTGCGGCCGGCGAAGGTGGCGAAGATGTTCACCCGGGCGCCGGGGGTGATCTTGCCCGCGACGCCGGTCTCCGCGTCGATCATGATGGCGATCTCCATCTGCCCGGGCTTGAGTTCGGGCCGGGCGGCGACCATGTCGGACTCCAGCAGCGAGCCCTTCTTCAGCGGCACCGCGGCGATCTTCCCCTGGAACTCGCCGAGGTCGCGGACGGCGGTGTCCGGCAGCCACCGCTTCGGCATCGATATCCGGTGCACCTTGGAGGAGTCCAGCGCGGTGTACGCGGGCACGTCCGACGACAGTTCGTACGCCGTCACCTTCTGGCCCACCTGGGAGCGGGCGTTGCTGACGACGGCGAGCACCCCGGCGAAGGCGGCCACCGCGCAGACCACGGAGACCACCAGGAGGACGACGCCACGGCGCTGACGTGAGTTCATGTGCGGGTGGACCTATCGCTTGTGGGGTTCGAGTTGGGGGCGGCGCGGTGTCTCGACCGCCGTGCCGGGCGGACGGGCGGCGTGCTTGGCCGGGTTGCCGCGGTCGTTGATCCGGGTGGCACAGAACAGGCACTGGTCGCCGATGACTTCGAGCCCGCACCAGGTGCAGGTGTCGCGCCGCACCGAGGTGACGAGCTGGTAGAGCATGCCGACGTCGGCGATGTACGCGGTGAACTCGACCAGCCGTGAAGTCCCCCACCAGCGCGCCGAGTCGGGCGGCAGCGGAACCTCGCGCAGATGCTGGGTGCGCCAGGCCGCGGCGAGCGGCCCGGCCACCCAGCCGGGGTCCAGGCCGTTTCCGGCCACCGCGAGCTGCGTCTGGTAGCCGGGCCCGGGCGGCACGTGCTCCGCGTCGGCCTCGCCCAGGTACGGCTCGGGGTGCGCGACCACCGCGAAGTGCCGCCCGGGCACGAGGGACTTGACGTGGCTGCCGACGCTCACCGGCACCCGGTCCAGCTTGCTGACCGACGCGAGCAGCGCGCCGGAGTGCAGGTAGTACGACAGCAGGCGGGCGGCGCCGGCCAGCACGCCGGGCCCGAGGTCGGTGCCGGACAGCTGCCGTAACTGCTCGCCGAGCAGGGTGCGGGCCAGCGGCGGCAGGGCCAGCGGCACGATCGCGATCCGGTCGCCCTCCAGCGCGGAGCGGACGGTGTGCATCCGGCGCCGGGCCGGGTCGTCGGCCTCGGCCGGGGCGAGCGCGACCAGGTGGCCGTGCATGTCCAGCGCGGTGGAGGTGCGCACCACCTGCTCCTCCAGCGGGAGCGCGAGGTCGTCCGCGGTCACCGTGATGACGCTCGGCATGCGGCACCCCTCCCCATCTGCGCGCGGCGGTCCGGGTCGAGTGGGGTCCGCCTGGCCGTACGCGGTCGTCAGCTTATCGATGTGTAGCGAGTTGGGCGCGGAAAGTTGCGGATCGAACGAGGTGAACGACCGGTGTCCATCAGAGGTCTTGACAACCGGATTGGTCTGGACCAACTTTCTCCCTACTACGTGTGTCCATGCCATCCGTGGGCACCCGGGTCACCCGCACACCCCACCACCCCCCAACTCCTTGCCCCCAGGAGGCAGTCGTGGAACGTGCATCGCACGCGAATCGAGCGAGCCATGCGAAGTCGAGAGCAACCCTCAAGCGCCGGTTGATCGCCGGGCTGAGCGCCGCGGCCGTGATCGGCTCCGGCGTCGCGCTCGTCACGGAGGGCGCCGCCTCCGCCGCCACCACCAATCTGGTGGCCAACTCCGGCTTCGAGAGCGGCCTTTCCGGCTGGACCTGCTCCGCCGGCAGCGGTGCGGCCGTCTCCACCCCGGTGCACTCCGGGTCGAGCGCGCTGAAGGCCACCCCGTCCGGCAGCGACACCGCCCAGTGCCAGCAGACCATCAGCGTGCAGCCCAACTCCGCCTACACGCTGAGCGCGTGGGTGCAGGGGTCGTACGTCTACCTCGGCGCGACCGGCACCGGCGGCACCGACCCGTCCACCTGGACGCCGAGCGCCTCCTCCTACTCCCAGCTCAGCGTCAACTTCACCACCGGCGCGAGCACCACCTCGGTGACCGTCTACACGCACGGCTGGTACGGCCAACCCGCCTACTACGCCGACGATGTCACCCTGTCCGGCCCGGGCGGCACCGCGACCACCCCGCCGACCACGCCCCCGACGACGCCGCCCACCACTCCCCCCACCACGCCGCCGACCAGCCCGCCGGCCGGCGACCTGCCCAAGCACGCGGTGACCGGGTACTGGCAGGACTTCTCCAACGGCGCGACCGTGCAGACCATCGCGCAGGTGCAGAACCAGTACGACATCATCGCCGTGGCCTTCGCGACCGCCACCACCACGCCCGGCGCGGTCAGCTTCTCCCTGGACCCCTCGCTCAACTACAGCGAGGCGCAGTTCAAGGCGGACATCGCGGCCAAGCAGGCGGCGGGCAAGAAGGTGGTCATCTCCGTCGGCGGGCAGGACGGCACCATCTCGGTGCGCGACTCCGCCTCGGCGACGAACTTCGCCAACAGCGTCTACACCCTGATGCAGACGTACGGCTTCAACGGCGTGGACATCGACCTGGAGAACGGGATCGACCCGACCTACATGTCGCAGGCGCTGCGCAGCCTCAGCGCGAAGGCGGGCTCCGGGCTGATCATCACGATGGCGCCGCAGACCATCGACATGCTGTCGCCGTCCAGTGACTACCTGGCCACCGCGCTGAACATCAAGGACATCCTCACCGTCGTCAACACGCAGTACTACAACAGCGGTTCGATGAACGGCTGCGACGGCGGGGTCTACAGCCAGGGCACCGTGGACTTCATCACCACGCTGGCCTGCACCGCGATCCAGGCCGGGCTCGACCCGTCCCAGGTCGGCATCGGCACCCCCGCCTCCACCAGCGCGGCCGGCTCCGGGTACGTCTCGCCGTCGGTGGTCGACAACGCGCTCGACTGCCTGGCCAGCGGCACCAACTGCGGTACCTTCCACCCGTCGGCCAAGTGGCCCACCATTCGCGGCGCCATGACCTGGTCCACGAACTGGGACGCCTCCAACGGGAATTCCTGGTCCAACACGGTGGGCGCCCACGTCCACGCGATGTCGTAATCACGTCTGAACGTCTGAACGTCTGCGCGTAGGCACGTAGGCACGTAGGCACCAACCGCACAACACGAAGGGAGCGCCCCGCACTTGGGGCGCTCCCTTCGCCGTGGGAAGAAGCCGCGGTTCAGCCCAGTACGGCCAGCGCGTCGATCTCGATCAGCAGGCCGGCGGGCAGGCCGACGTAGACCGTCGTGCGGGCCGCGGGCGGCTGCTCCAGGTCGGCGAAGTAGGCGTTGTAGAGGTCGTTCAGCTCGGCGAAGTGCGCGGTGTCGGTCAGGTAGATCCGCACCATCACCACGTCCTCCCAGCTCGCGCCGCCGGCGGTCAGCACGGAGTGGACGTTCTCCAGGGTCTGGAGCGTCTGCTCGCGCAGGGTCGGGCCGGCCGGGGTCGGGGCCTGGCCCTCGACGGCGGGCAGGAAGCCGACCTGGCCGGCGACCTGGAGGATGTTGCCCTTGCGGACGCCGTGCGAGAACTTCGCCGGGGGCGCGGTGTGCGTGGGCGGGGTGATCGCGGTCTTGGTCAGGCGCGGAAGCCGGTCGGTGCCGGTCTCGGGCTGGTCGCTCATGCGTCGGTGTCCTCGTTGCTCGGTTCGTCGGGGAGGGGAGTCGTAGGGGGGTCGGGAGACGTGGTGTCGGTCGTGGCGTGGCCGTGGCGTCAGTCGTGGTCCGCGTCGGGGTGGTCCGCGTCGTGGTGGTCCGCGAGGTGTACGGCGTCGTCGGGGCGGTCGCCCTCATCGGGGCGGTCACGCTCGTCGGGGCGGTCGCGTCCGTCGGGCTCTTCGTGCTCGTCGCGCTCGCTCCCGTGCCTGCCGCACAGTTCCTCGCCCACCGCGTGCGCGGTTCGCAGGATCAGCGGGCGCAGCCGCAGCAACTCGTCGGCGCCGACCATCACGTTGGGCGCGGACAGCGACATCGCGGCGCAGACCCGGCCGTCCGGGCCGTGGATCGGCGCGCCGACGCAGTTGATGGACTCCTCGTGGCCGCCGAGGTCGCTCGCCCAGCCCTGCTCGCGCACCCGCGCCAGCTCGGCGAGGAACGCGGCCGCGTCCGGCGTCGAACGGGCGGTGTAGCGCGGGTAGTCCAGCCGTTCGGCGACCGCCCGCCGCTCGGGCTCCGGCAGGTCGGCGAGGAGCAGCTTGGCGACGGCGGCCACCGTGATGGCGACCGGGCGGCCGACCCGGGAGTACATCCGCACCGGGTAGCGGCTGTCCACCTTGTCGATGTAGACCACCTCGCCCTGCTCGTACACCGCCAGGTGCACGGTGTGGCCGGTGCGTTCGTTGAGCGCGGCCAGGTGGGGGTGGGCGATCTCCCGGATGTCCAGCGCCTCGACGGCCTGCTGGGCGAGCGCGAACAGCCGCGCGCCGAGCCGGTAGCGCTGGTCCTGCTGGCGGTAGACCAGGCCGTGTTCGTGCAGGGTGCGCAGCAGCCGCAGCGCGGTCGACTTGTGCACGTCGAGCCGGGTGGCGACCTGTTCCAGCCCGGCCGGCCCCTCGGCGAGCAGCGGCAGGATGCTCAGCGCCCGGTCCACGGTCTGGCTCATCCCGGCACCTCTCCGCCCGCGTCCCGCGTCCACCCCGGGCCCAGCCGCAGTCTGCCCCATGCGGCGTCGTCCAGCGCGGCCAACGCGTCGGTACGGGACCGGTCCGGCGGAACCGCCAGGTCGTCGGCGACGGTCAGCGCGGCGGCGGCCAGCAGGTGGCCGTGCCGCATCCGGTCCCGTAGCGGCAGCCCGCGCAGCGTCGCGGACAGGAACCCGGCGGCGAAGGCGTCACCCGCGCCGACGTGCGCGACCACCTCCACGGCGGGCGCCGGCACCTGGAGCCGGATGCCGCCCCGCCCCGCATCACCGCCAGGCCCGCCCGAACCGCCCGAAGCACCCGCGCCGCTCGAAGCACCCGCGCCGCCCGAACCGTCCAGGTCACCCAGGCCGCTCAGGTCCCCCAGATCCCCCAGCCCCTCCGGCAACTCCGCCCCCGCGGACGTGAACACCGTCGCCCCGGCCGCGCCCTGCTTGACCACGAGCATCGCCGGCTCCGGCAGTGCGGCCCGTACCGCGTCCGCGTCCGGCAGGCCCCACGCCGCCTGCGCCTCGTCCTCCCCGACGAAGACCAGGTCGCAGCCTCGGGCCAGTTCGGCGAGCTGCCACGGGTCGGCGTCGTGCCACAGCGCCGGGCGGTGGTTGACGTCGAAGGAGACCAGCGGGCGGCCCGGTTCGCGGTGGGTGAGGCGGGCCATCAGGGCGCGGCAACTCGCGGACAGCGCACCGGTGATGCCGGTCAGGTGCAGCACCCGGCCGGCCCACACGTCGCTCCGGCGGACCAGCGCGGGCGACAGCGCGGAGGCGGCCGAGCCCTTGCGGTAGTAGACGACCTCGGCGCGCTCGGACGGCCCGGCCGCCGTGGTGGCGCGCTCCTGCGCGGTGCGGAAGTAGACGCCGGTGGGACGGCGCGGGTCGCGCTGCACCGCGCCGACGTCCACCCCGGCCGCGGCGATGGTGTCCACCAGGTGGTCGCCGAAGCCGTCCGCGCCGACCCGGCTCACCCAGCTCGTGGTGTGCCCGGCACGGGCGAGCGTGCAGGCCACGTTGGACTCGGCACCGCCGATGGCACGGTGGAAGGAGGGGACGTCGGCGAGCGGTCCCGGCCGGGAGGGTACGAAGGTGACCATGGACTCGCCCAGGCAGACGACATCGACACGTTCGGCGCTCGGCGTTGCGGTCACGCGGGTCTCCGCTCCTCGTCGGTACGGGCTCGGGCGGGCGGACGGGGCCGGATCGGAGCCGGCGGATCATCGGGCCGGCCGGTCCGGACGCCGTTGACCCCGCGCCGACCAGGATGTTAGACAGCTTGAAACAGAATACGCAACGGACGTTGCACAGGATGCAACGGCCGTACGACGCGGCACCGGCACCGCCGGGCCGCTTCCCGGGAGGGTGGATGGACATCGACGAGCGGATCGCGGCACTGGACGCCGAGCGGATCGACCATCGCTTCAAGGCGCTTCCGCCGGACGCCGAGGGGCTGACCGTGGGCGAGCTGGCCGCGCAGCGCCGCAGCCTGTTCGACGGCGGCTTCGGCACGCCGCTGCTCGTGCTGTCCGAGGAGGCCCTGGCGCACAACCTGGCCGCGCTGGAGGAGTACACCGACAAGTACGGCCTGGTCTTCGCGCCGCACGGCAAGACCTCCATGGCGCCGCAGCTCTTCGCCCGCCAACTCGCCCACGGCGCCTGGGGGATCACCCTGGCCGTGCCGCACCAGGTGCGGGTGGCAAGGGCGTTCGGGGTGCCGCGGATCTTCCTCGCCAACGAACTGGTCGACGCGGCCGCGCTGCGCTGGATCGGCGCCGAACTGGACGCCGACCCCGACTTCCAGCTCATCACCTACGTCGACTCGTTGCGCGGGGTCGAGCTGATGGACGCGGCGCTGCGCGCGGCCGGCGTACAGCGGCAGCTGGACGTCGTGGTCGAACTCGGCGCCGGGCAGGGCGCGCGGACCGGGGTGCGCACCGACCGCGAGGCCGAAGCGGTCGCGGCGGCGGTGTCGGCGGCCGGCACGCTGCGGCTGGTGGGCGTGGCCGGGTACGAGGGCGAGGTGCCCGCGGCCGATCCGGAGCGGGTACGGGCCTACCTGCGCCGGCTGGTGGCGCTCGCCGAAACGCTCGACCGGGCCGGCCGGTTCGCGGACGCCACCGAAATCGTGGTGAGCGCGGGCGGCTCCGCGTGGTTCGACGCGGTCGCCGAAGTCTTCGCGGAGGTACCGGAGTTGTCCCGTCCGGCGCTGCGGCTGCTGCGTTCGGGGGCGTACGTCACCCACGACGACGACCACTACCGGCGGATCACGCCCTTCAACCGGGTGCCGGACGACGGCGACCTTCAGCCCGCCTTCCGGCTGTGGGCGCAGGTCGTCTCCCGGCCCGCACCGGACCAGGCGTTCCTCAACGCGGGCAAGCGGGACGCCCCTTACGACCTCGGGCTGCCGACGCCCCGCACGGTCCGCTCGGCCCGCGACGGCGCGGTGCGCACCGCGCCGGACGGGCTGGAGGTGGTCAAACTCTCCGACCAGCACGCCTGGTTGCGCGTCCCGCCCGAGGACGGCCTGGAGGTC
Source organism: Streptomyces sp. NPDC087270 (assembly GCF_044744625.1). Classification (NCBI taxonomy): domain Bacteria; kingdom Bacillati; phylum Actinomycetota; class Actinomycetes; order Kitasatosporales; family Streptomycetaceae; genus Streptomyces; species Streptomyces sp. NPDC087270. Next base: position 163,656 of record NZ_JBIUYR010000011.1, on the reverse strand, counting down.
GGCGACTGGGTCGCGCTCGGCGTGTCCCACCCCTGCACCACATTCGACAAGTGGGTGCTCATCCCGGTCGCCCGGGCGGACGGCACGGTCACGTCCTACGTCCGCACGTTCTTCTGACCCGTTTCCGACCCGGTGGTACGGCCCGCCCCTCGCCGCCCGTGACCCGGCGGCCCCGGGGCTGCGGGGGCGGGCCGCCCGCCGGAAACGCTCGATTCGTAAGGGAAGATGGCTGTTCATGGAGCTGGTGGTACGCGGGGCGCGGGTGGTGGACGGGTCGGGCGGCGACTCGTACCGGGCCGACGTCGGGGTGGACGGCGGGCGGATCACGGAGATCCGGCGGGAGCGGGACGGCGGGGCGCGGCTCGGCGGGCGGCTCGTGGTGGACGCGGACGGGCTGGCGCTGGCCCCGGGCTTCATCGACATGCACGCGCACAGCGACCTCGCGGTGCTGGAGGACCCCGCGCACGAGGCGAAGGCCGCCCAGGGCGTCACCCTGGAGGTGCTGGGGCAGGACGGCCTGTCGTACGCCCCGGTCGACGACGTCACCCTCAAGGAGCTGCGCACCCAGATCGCCGGGTGGAACGGTCCGGGCGCCGACGCGGAGTTCACCTGGCGCAGCGTCGGCGGCTACCTGGACCGGCTGGACCAGGGCATCGCGGTGAACGCCGCCTACCTGGTGCCGCAGGGCACCGTGCGGGCGATGGTGATGGGCTGGGCGGACCGGCCGCCGACGGAGCCCGAGCTGGACCGGATGAAGGAGGAGGTCGCGCGCGGCCTCGCCGAGGGCGCCGTCGGCATGTCCTCCGGCCTCACCTACACCCCGGGGATGTACGCCTCCGATGGCGAACTGACCGAGCTGTGCCGGGTGGTGGCGGCCTACGACGGCTACTACTGCCCGCACCACCGGTCGTACGGCGCCGGCGCGCTGACCGCGTACGAGGAGATGCTCGCGCTCGCCCGCACCTCGGGGTGCGCCCTGCACCTGGCGCACGCCACGATGAACTTCGACGAGAACACCGGCCGCGCCCCCGAACTGCTGGCCCTGCTCGACCGCGCCCTGGACACGGGCATCGACGTCACCCTCGACACGTATCCGTACACCCCGGGCTGCACCACGCTGGTCGCGCTGCTGCCGAGCTGGGCCGCGGAGGGCGGTCCGGAGGCGACCCTCGCCCGGCTGCGGGACGACACCGCGGCCGAGGCCATCCGCCGCGCCCTGGAGGTCGAGGGCTCCGACGGCTGCCACGGGGTGCCCGTCGACTGGTCCACCATCGAGATCTCGGGCGTCACCGACCCCGCCCTGTCCCCCCGCATCGGCACCCGGGTGGACGGCTGGCCCACCGCCCGCCGCCTCCTGCTCGACGACCGCCTGGGCACCACGATCCTGCAGCACGTCGGCGACGAGTCCAACGTCCGTACGATCATGGGCCACCGCGCGCACACCGCGGGCTCCGACGGCATCCTGCGCGGCGCCAAACCGCACCCCCGCGCCTACGGCACCTTCCCGGCCTATCTCGGCCGCTACGTGAGGGAGTTGGGCGTCCTGACGCTGGAGGAGTGCGTGGCGCACCTGAGCGGGCGGCCCGCGGCCCGGCTGCGGCTGCCCGACCGCGGCCTGGTCCGCACCGGCTACCGCGCCGACCTGGTCCTCTTCGACCCGGACACGGTCGCGGCCGGCGCCACCTTCGAGCGCCCGCGCACCTTGCCGACGGGCATTCCGTACGTGCTGGTGGACGGCCGGTTCGTGATGGCCGACGGCCGGCGTACGGGGGTGCTCGCCGGGCGCTCGGTGCGCAGGTCGCCGGCGCGCGGCGGCCGGCGCGGGTGAGGCGGGGACGGGAGGGCGGGCGTCGGGCGGTGCCGCTCAGCCCGAGGCGGCGGGCGGCCCGGCCTGCGGTCGCCGCAGCCCGGCCCACAGCAGGGCGGCCGCCTGGTCCGGGTCGTTGGTGATCTCGGCGTCGAGCCGGTCGGCGGCCAGCCGCTCGTTCGGGGTCAGTGTCGGGGTGTAGAAGACGACGACGCCCCGGTAGCCGTCATCGCGGGCGGCCCGGATCAGCTCGAAGCCCCGGCCGGGGGTGCCGAACGCGGCGACATGGCACAGCACGGCCCGCGGTTCGCGGGCGAGCACGTCGGGCCACAGCTCTTCGTAGAAGTCGAAGTCGTGGTCAAGACCGCCGCGGCGCAGCGCGAAACCGACCGCCCCCGCGGCGCCCGAGGTGAAGCCCGCCACCACCACGACCGGGGGGCGCGCGCCCCGCCCGTCGCCGCCCGGGGACAGGGACGAGGGCATCCGCTGGGCGTACCCGGCGGGCAGCGGATAGTCCACCGGGAAGGTCTCGGTGTCCTGCGGGTCGAGCGCGGGGCTGACCGGATCGACCGGCCCGGCCGGCCGGGCCGCGGGCGGCTGCGTGGTGGTGCGCGGCGACGCCTGCGGCGTGCTCGTCGAACGGTTCCCGCCCGGCCGGTTCCCAGTCGGCCAGTTCTCGGCCGGCCAGTTCCCGACCGGCCGGTCGCCGCCCGACCCGTCTCCGCCCGGCGGGTTCCCGCTCGGCGAGTCCCCGCTCGGCCGGCCGGCCCCGGGACGGTCCCCACCGGGCACGCTCGATCCGGGCTCCCCGCGCGCCCCCGGAAGCATCGTCGGCTCGCCGCTGTCCGGCAGCCCCACCATCGCCGGCGCGACCCACCCCGCCGGCGGCTCGGACGGCGATGACGGCAGCGGCTCCAGCGGGCGGTCCATCCCTTCCCGCAGCCGCTGGAGCACCAGCTCCGCGCCCTCCAGCTCCCGCAGCCCCCACAGCAGCGACACGAACGTCTGGTCGATGGCCAACGCGGGGAACCGGTCGGGCAGTTCGCCCTCCAGCACGCGCAGGGTGTCCTCGCGGTCGTGCTGGTCCTCCCCCTCCGGCGGCGCCATGGCGTACCGGGCCAGGAAGCCCTCGACCCGCTCCGCGTCCCGCGCCGACCAGTGCGAACCGGCCCGCAGCAGCGTCCGGACCGCGCAGTACTCGAAGAAGGTGTCCACCACCTCGGGCTGCGAACCGGGCTCGTTCTGCGCGGTCATCAACCGGTAGAAGTCCATGTAGAGGTACCGGAGCAGCAGCGTGATGATGACCGCCTCGGTGCTCAGGTCGGACCAGCTCGGGTTGAGGTTCGCCTCCAGCAGCAGGCCGTTGACCAGGGTCTTCACCCGGCGCGGGTTGCGGGCGGCCCGGTAGCCCAGCAGTTCCACCAGCTGCTGGTCGAGGAGGTCGGCGATGCCGGCCCGCCCGGCGCAGCTCCATACGTAGCGCTGGATGTCGCGGTTGCCGGGAGCGGGGATGCGGTAGCTGGTCTGGAAGATCTTCTCCATGAAGGCCGCGCCGGCCGGCGTGAGGTTGCGCAGCATGCCCTCCTCGCTCATCGCCTCGCGGTCGCAGCCGATCACGAAGGCGAGGCCCGGCACGTCCAGGTAGACCTTGAGCGCCTCGCACAGCGCGAGCACCGTCTCCTGGGAGCAGCGGTCGAGGTCGTCGATGAAGATCACCAGCAGCCTGCCGGGGGCTCCCGGGTGCGGCGCGGCCGTCCAGTCCGCCACCATCCTGCGCAGCGCGTCCCGCATCCGGTTGCGCGCGGTGGCGTCCACCGACAGGGCGCGCCACAGCGCGTCCACCATGCCCGCCACGCCCAGCGGCCCCGCGGCCACCAGCGTGAGCGCGCGGACCACCCTGGCCAGGCCGCTGCCGCCCTGCAACCGGCGCAGCGCGCGGCGCAGGACGTTCGGGTCGAACTGCGCCAGCACGGACTTGATCAGCCCTTCGAGCGCGTCGGCCCCGGTCGAGCTCCAGGCGTTGTACCAGACGGTGTGCACGCCGTCGGTGTCCTGGAGCTTGGCGTCGACCAGCCGCATCAGGCTGCTCTTGCCCATCCCCCAGCCGCCCTCCAGCGCGAGGGTGAAGGGCGTGGAGCGCCGGGAGGCCAGCAGCAGCGCGGACAGTTGCTCGGCCACCCACCGGGCACCCAGTTCGTCGTCCTCGGCGCCGGTCACCGGCTCGTCGTTGAGCAGCACCAGCCCGCTGCGGGCGCCCTCCCCCATCCGTACCGTGCCGGGCGCGGCGGGCCCGGGCCGGCCGCCGTGCGGCGGTTGGATCGCCATCCCCCGAGTCTTCCAGCCCTGGACGCCCCAGGGGCGGGCCCGGCGAAATCCGTCCGGTGTCCACGTGGTGGAAAACACCGCGCGGCTCCCGTGACGCCGCCGTAAGGTGACCGACATGCAGGTGATTCAGTCCACGAAGCTCGCGAACGTCTGTTATGAGATCCGGGGTCCGGTTCTTGAGGAGGCGATGCGGCTGGAGGCGGCCGGGCACCGCATCCTGAAGCTGAACACCGGCAACCCGGCGCCTTTCGGGTTCGACTGCCCGCCGGAGATCCTGGAGGACATGCTGCGCACCTTGGGTGACGCGCATGGCTACGGGGACGCGAAGGGGCTGCTGTCGGCGCGGCGCGCGGTGATGCAGCACTACCAGACCAAGGGCATCCCGCTGGAGGTCGAGGACATCTACCTCGGCAACGGCGTGTCCGAACTGATCCAGATGTCGATGCAGGCGATGCTCGACGACGGTGACGAGGTGCTGGTCCCCGCCCCCGACTACCCGCTGTGGACCGCCTCGGTCTCGCTGGCCGGCGGCACCGCGGTGCACTACCGCTGCGACGAGCAGTCCGACTGGATGCCGGACCTCGCCGACATCGAGCGCAAGGTCACCGACCGCACCAAGGCGATCGTGGTGATCAACCCGAACAACCCCACCGGCGCCGTCTACGACGACGAGTTGCTGCGCGGCATCACCGACATCGCCCGCCGGCACCGCCTGGTGGTCTGCTCCGACGAGATCTACGACAAGATCCTCTACGACGACGCCACCCACACCCCCACCGCCGCGATCGCCCCCGACCTGCTCACGCTCACCTTCAACGGGCTGTCGAAGGCGTACCGCGTGGCCGGTTTCCGCAGCGGGTGGATGGCGGTGTGCGGCCCGAAGAAGCATGCCGGCAGCTACATCGAGGGCCTGACCATCCTCGCGAACATGCGGCTGTGCGCGAACATGCCGGCACAGCACGCCATCGCGACCGCGCTCGGCGGCCACCAGTCGATCAACTCCCTGGTCCTGCCCGGCGGCCGGCTGCGGGCGCAGCGCGACGCCACGTACGAAGCGCTGATGGAGATCCCCGGCATCACCTGCGTCAAGCCGAAGGGGGCGCTGTACGCCTTCCCGCGGCTCGACCCGCAGGTGTACAAGATCAAGGACGACCGGCAGATGGTGCTTGACCTGCTGCGCGCGGAGAAGATCATGATCGTGCACGGCACCGGGTTCAACTGGATCGAGCCGGACCACTTCCGCATCGTCACGCTGCCGCGCGCGGAGGACCTGCGCGAGGCGGTCGGCCGGATCGGCCGCTTCCTCGACGGCTACAGCCAGCCGTAAGCGCTCCAGCCGTAGGAGTTCCAGCTGTACGAGTTCCAGCCGTAGGAGTTCCAGCCGTAAGAACTCCAGCCGTACGAGCCGTTTCGCAGGGGCGCGGGGTCCATCCCCCGCGCCCCTCACCGCTTACCCCAGCCGCTCGACCAGCGAGCGGTACTCCGTCCACAGCTCCGGCGGGGTGTGCTCCCCGAAGGTCTCCAGGTGGGCCGGGATGAGCGCCGCCTCCTGCCGCCAGATGTCGCGGTCGACGCTCAGCAGCAGTTCGAGGTCAGCCGCGGACAGGCCCAGCCCGTCCGTGTCGAGGGCGCCCTCGGCCGGCAACACGCCGATGGGGGTGCGCACCCCCTCCGCCTGGCCGTCCAGCCGCTGCACGATCCACTTCAGCACGCGGCTGTTCTCGCCGAACCCGGGCCACACGAAGCGCCCGTCGGCGTCCTTGCGGAACCAGTTGACGTAGTAGATCCTCGGCAGCTTCGCGGGGTCCTGCTCCTTGCCGAGCTTGACCCAGTGGCCGAAGTAGTCGCCCATGTTGTAGCCGCAGAACGGCAGCATCGCGAACGGGTCGCGGCGCAGCTCGCCGACCTTGCCCTCGGCGGCGGCGGTCTTCTCGCTGGCGACGTTCGCGCCGAGGAAGACGCCGTGCTGCCAGTCGAAGGACTCGGTGACCAGCGGCACCGCGGAGGCGCGGCGCCCGCCGAAGAGGATCGCCGAGATCGGCACGCCCTTGGGGTCCTCCCACTCGGGCGCGATGATCGGGCACTGGGCGGCCGGCACGGTGAACCGGGCGTTGGGGTGGGCGGCCGGGGTGGCGCTGTCCGGCGTCCAGTCGTTGCCCTTCCAGTCGGTGAGGTGGGCCGGCGGCTGCTCGGTCATGCCCTCCCACCACACGTCGCCGTCGTCGGTGAGGGCGACGTTGGTGAAGACCGAGTTGCCGTACATGGTCTTCATCGCGTTGGCGTTGGTGTGCTCGCCGGTGCCGGGGGCGACGCCGAAGAAGCCGGCCTCGGGGTTGATCGCGTAGAGCCGGCCGTCCGCGCCGAACCGCATCCAGGCGATGTCGTCGCCGATGGTCTCCACGCTCCAGCCGGAGACGGTGGGCTCCAGCATGGCGAGGTTGGTCTTGCCGCAGGCCGAGGGGAAGGCCGCGGCCACGTACCGGGCCTCGCCGTGCGGGGGTGTCAGCTTCAGGATCAGCATGTGCTCGGCGAGCCAGCCCTCGTCGCGGGCCATCACCGAGGCGATCCGCAGCGCGTAGCACTTCTTGCCGAGCAGCGCGTTGCCGCCGTAGCCGGAGCCGTAGGACCAGATCTCGCGGTCCTCGGGGAAGTGCGAGATGTACTTGGTCGCGTTGCACGGCCACGGCACGTCGGCCGCTTTGTCGGTCAGCGGGGCGCCGACGGAGTGCACGGCCTTGACGAAGGCGCCGTCGGTGCCGAGTTCGTCGAGCACCGCGCGGCCCATCCGGGTCATGGTGCGCATGGACACCGCGACGTAGGCGGAGTCGGTGATCTCCACGCCCATCGCGGACAGCTCCGAGCCGAGCGGGCCCATGCAGAACGGCACCACGTACATGGTCCGGCCGCGCATGGCGCCGCGGAACAGGCCGCCCTCACCGCCCTCAGGGATCTCGCCGCTCGTGCCGGCACCGCCGCTCGTGCCGCCGCGCCCGTGGTCACCCTTCCGGCCAGTGAAGATCTCCCGCATCTCGGCGGGCGCCTTCCAGTGGTTGGTCGGGCCCGCGTCGGCCTCGCGCCGCGAGCAGATGAAGGTCCGGTCCTCGACCCGCGCCACGTCGGTGGGGTCGGATGCCGCGTAGTACGAGTTGGGGCGCAGGGTCGGGTCGAGCCTGGTGAAGGTGCCCTTGGCGACGAGTTCCCCGGCGAGCCGGTGGTACTCCTCCTCCGAGCCGTCGCACCACACGACCTCGTCGGGCTGGGTGAGTTCGGCGATCTCGCCGACCCAGTTGATCAGTTCCTGATGGTTGGTGGGAGCCGCATTGCCGCGCGCCACGATCGCTCCGTCCCGCCGGGTCCGCACAGACCGGCGTGGTGTGAGGGTGTTGTCTCGGCCCCTTGGGGGCTGCGGCCCGGACGCGTTCGTGGAGTGCTCATCCGGTGCCGACCGCACTCATATGAGTGTGGTCCCGGCGAAATGATTCTGTCCAGACCACCCAGCGTGAGCATTACCACTCGGAGGGCGGTCATACTACTTACGGGTAACTTACGGTCGCGTAGGTATCATCCGCGGTATGACCGCCGTGGACGAGACCGACGACGCAGCCTCCCCCGCTGCTTCGGTCGACCTGCCCAAGCTCACGAAACCCAAGCTCAGGGGGTGGCTGCACGCGGGAATGTTCCCCGCGGTACTCATTTCCGGCGTGGTACTGACGGCCTTCGCGCAGAGCACCCGCGGGCGGATCGCCTGCGCCGTCTTCACCGTCACCGCCTGCGCCCTCTTCGGCGTCAGCGCGCTCTACCACCGCGGCAACTGGGGCCCGCGCGGTGCCGGAATTTTGCGACGACTTGACCATGCGAACATCTTCCTGATCATCGCGGGCACCTACACGCCGCTGACGATCCTGCTGCTGCCCGGAGCCACCTCCGAGCTGCTGCTGTGGCTGGTCTGGGCCGGCGCGCTGGCCGGTATCGCCTTCCGGGTCTTCTGGGTCGGCGCCCCCCGTTGGCTCTACACGCCCTGCTACATCGCGCTCGGCTGGGTCGCGGTCTTCTTCCTGCCGGACTTCATGCGCACCGGCGGCGTCGCCGTGATGGTCTGCGTGGTCGTCGGCGGCATCCTCTACAGCACCGGCGCGGCGGTCTACGGCTTCAAGCGGCCCAACCCCTCACCCCGCTGGTTCGGCTTCCACGAGGTCTTCCACTCCTTCACGCTGGCGGCGTTCATCGTCCACTACGTCGGCATCTCGCTGGTCGCCTACAGCCACAACTGATCCAGCCAGACCCGGTCCCGCCACAACCCTCCCCGCCAGATCCGCCCCACCGGAACCGACCACCAGAACCGACCCGCCGCACCCGCCACGCCCCGCACTCCCCGCCCACGGGAGTGCGGGGCTTTCGCATGTCCGGAGTGACAGCTACTATTTTTTAGTAGTCACTCTCATTTGACATCTACTCGCGGGAGATCTCGTGTCGGCACCGTCCGCAACACCCTCCGCAGCAGCGCCCCACACCCACCAGCCGGGCGCCGACCCCAGGAGATGGCTCGCGCTCGGCGCGCTGGTCGCCAGCACCCTCGTGCTCAGCTTCGACATGACGATCCTCAACGTGGCGCTGCCGAGCATGGCCGGGCAGATCCACGCCGGGACCGGCGACCTGCAGTGGATCGTGGACTCGTACACCGTGGTCTTCGCCGCCGCGATGCTGCCCGCGGGCCTGCTCGGCGACCGGTTCGGGCGGCGCCGGATGCTGGTGGCCGGCCTGGTCGTGTTCCTCGCCGGCTCGATGATCGGCACCCTCGCGCACAGCCCGGGGCCGGTGATCGCGGCCCGTACCGTGATGGGCCTGGGCGGGGCGTTCGTGATGCCGCTGGCGCTGTCGGTGATCCCGTCGCTGTTCGGCCCGGCCGACCGGCCCAAGGCGGTGGCCATCACCAGTACCTCGATGGCGCTCGGCATGCCGCTCGGCCCGATCATCGGCGGCGCGCTGCTGGAGCACTTCTGGTGGGGCTCGGTCTTCCTGATCAACATCCCGCTGGTCGCGATCAGCATCGTGGCGTGCGTGCTGCTGCTCCCCGAGACCCGCGACCCGGCCGCGCCACGGGTGGACCCGGTCGGCACCGTGTGCGCGGCCGCGGGCCTGGGCGCCCTGGTCTACGGCATCATCGAGGCCCCCGACCGCGGCTGGGCCGACCCGCTGGTGCTGGGCTCGCTGCTCGGGTCGGTGCTGCTGATCGCCGCGCTGGTGCTGCGCGAGCGCGGGGTGTCGCGGCCGATGCTCGACCTGTCGCTGCTGCGGCAGCGCGGCTTCCTGTGGAACGCGGTGGCCGCGACCCTGGTCAGCTTCATCCTCACCGGCCTGCTCTTCGTGCTGCCGTCCTACCTCCAGACCGTGCTGGGCTACGACGCCTTCGGCACCGGCCTGCGGCTGCTGCCGATGATGGGCGGGCTGATGGTCGCCGCCCGGCTCAGCGCCGGCCTGGTACGGCGGTTCGGCCCCCGGCCGGTGATCGCCACCGGGCTGCTGCTGCTCGCCGCGGCCGCCTTCCTCGGGGCCACCACCGGCAGCGGTGACGGCTACGGCGCCTGCGCGACCTGGCAGCCGATCGCCGGGCTCGGCTTCGGCCTGGCCATCGTGCCCTCGATGGACGGCGCGCTCGGCGCGCTCCCCCGCGACCGGGCCGGCAGCGGCTCGGGGCTGCTCCAGACGCTGCGGCAGACCGGCTCCGCGGTCGGCGTCGCGATCCTCGGCAGCGTGCTGGCCTCCGGCTACCGCGACCGGCTCGGCTCCACCGGGCTGACCGGCGCGGCGGCCCGCACCGCACGGGACTCCGTGGTCGGCGCGCACCAGGTCGCCGCCAAGCTCGGCGACCGCGCGCTCGCCGCCGCCGCGGACCGGGCCTACGTCCACGGCATGGACCTGGCGATCGTGGTCTGCGGCGCCGCCGCGCTGGCCGCGGCCGCGCTCGTCGCGGTCTTCCTGCCCGACACGCGCACGCCGGCGGCCCCCGGCCAGGCATCCGGGAAGGCCGCGGGCAACGCGTCCGGCCAGGCATCCGGCCAGGCCACCGCGCCGGACGCACGGCAGGACGTACCGCAGGGCGCGCCCGCGCCCATGGCTCCCAAGGCCACCGATGCCCGACAATGAGCGGCATGTGCCCTCGTACGACCCCCACCGACGTGCCCGCGCCCGGCCTGCGGGAACGCAAGAAGGTCAAAACCCGGCAGGCCATCCGCACGGCCGCGTACCGGCTCTTCGCCGAGCAGGGGTACGACGCGACGCCGGTCGACCAGATCGCCGCGGAGGCGGACGTGTCGCCCAGTACCGTCTTCCGCTACTTCCCCACCAAGGAGGACATCGTCCTCACGGACGAGTACGACGACGACATGGCGAGGGTGCTGCGCACCCGCCCGATGGACGAGCCGGCGCTCGCCTCCGTGCGGCACGTGATGCACGAGGTGCTGAGCCGCATGCTCGACGACCCGCAGGCGCGGGACGAGATGGTCCGGCGCGAGGAACTGGTCCGGGACGTGCCGGCGATCCGGGCCCGCGCGCACGAGTCGATGTCCACGACCGGGCGGCTGCTCGGCGGGATCATCGCGGAGCGGACCGGGCGGCCCGCGGACGACCTGGAGGTCCGGGTCTTCACGACGGCGGTCTTCGGGGCGATCCACGAGACCACGATGTACTGGATCGAGCACCACCGGTCCGAGGACATGATCGAACTGCTCGACCGCACCCTCGGGTTGCTCCGCCGAGGTCTCGACATCCCGCCGACCTGACCTGAACCACCCCGCGCCCCCGGGACCGTGCCTACGGAGACGGGGGCACCGGGGGGTCAGGCGTCCACTCGGAGTTGGGAGCGCAGGGCGCGGGGGTCGGAGGTGGGGGCGTCGCAGACGAAGCGGCGGCAGACGTACGCCGCCGCGCGCCCTCCTCTGGTCGGGCGCCCCCGCAGCAGCGGGAACTCCTCCGACCCCTCCTCCCCGATCGCCACCACGGCGCCGGGCGCGGCGCCCAGCAGCGCGGTGCGGTGCAACTCGTCGGTGAGCGGGTCCCCGACCGCCCCGACGACCGCGACCTCCCGCGGCCCGTCGAGCATCGCCTCGGCCACCGCGAGCCCCCACCCGACGAAGCGGGGCGCGCGGGCGGCCAGCGCCCCGACCACACCGAGCGCCCGCTCCGCCGCGGTGCGGTGCCGCTCGGAACCGGTGTGCGCGGCATACGACAGCAAGGCGCCCGCCGCCGCGTTCCACCCGGAGGGCACCGCGTTGTCCGTCGGGTCCTGCGGGCGGCGGATCAGCGCCTCGGCGTCGTCGGCGGTGTCGTAGAGCGTGCCGTCGGGCGCGGTGAAATGCGCGAGCACCCCGTCCAGCAGCAGCCCCGCGAAGTCCAGCCAGGCGCCCTCCCCGGTCACGGAGGCGAGCGCGAGGAAGCCCTCGGCGACGTCGCCGTAGTCCTCCAGCACGCCCGCGTTGGTGCCGGGCGCGCCGTCGCGGGAGGTGCGCAGCAGCCGTCCGTCGGGGTCGAGGTGGACGCGTACCAGCAGGTCGGCGGCGTCGACCGCGGCCTGCACCAGGTCGGGCCGGTCGAAGTAGGCGCCGGTCTCGGCGAGCGCGGCGATGGCCAGCCCGTTCCAGGCGGCCACCACCTTGTCGTCCCGGCCGGGCCGGGGCCGCCGCGCCCGGGCGGTGAGCAGCCGGTCGCGTACGGAGGCCACCCGGTCGGCGTCCACCACGCCGTTGCCCTGCGGGAGTTGGAGGACCGAGGCGCCCTCCTCGAAGGTGCCCTCCGGGGTCACCCCGAAGTAGCCGGCCGCGAACTCGCCGTCGGCCGGGCCGAGTTCGTCGGCGAGCTGGGCGGGCGTCCAGAGGTAGTAGGCCCCTTCGACGCCGTGGCCGCTGCCGTCGTCGCTGTCCGCGTCCAGCGCCGAGGCGAACCCGCCCTCGGCCGTGCCGAGTTCGGTGACCATGAAGTCCGCGGTCTCCAGGGCGACCCGGCGAGCGAGGTCGGAGCCGGTGGTCCGCCACAGGTGTGCGTACACGCGGGTGAGCAGCGCGTTGTCGTAGAGCATCTTCTCGAAGTGCGGCACGACCCACGCATCGTCCACGCTGTACCGGGCGAAGCCGCCCGCGAGTTGGTCGTAGATCCCGCCGCGGGCCATCGCCTCGCAGGTGTCGCGGACCATCCGCAGGGCGCCCTCGGCGCCGGTACGGGAGTGGTGGCGCAGCAGGAACTCCAGCGCCATCGACGGCGGGAACTTCGGGGCGCCGCCGAAGCCGCCGTGCGTCTCGTCGTACGCCCGGGTCAGGCCGAGCAGCGCCGCGGCGAGTTCGCTCTCGCCCACGCCGCCGGTCGCGTTGCCGTACGCCCCGGCCCGCTCGGACAGTTCGCGTACGATCCGGCCGGCCACCTCGCCGACCTCCTCGCGGCGCTCCCGCCACGCGGCGACCACGCCCTCCAGCACCTCCCGGAACCCGGGCATGCCGCCGCGCGGGGTGGGCGGGAAGTAGGTGCCGAAGTAGAACGGCTCGCCGTCGGGGGTGAGGAAGACGGTCATCGGCCAGCCGCCCTGGCCGGTGGCGGCCTGCACGGCCTCCATGTAGACCGCGTCGACGTCGGGGCGCTCCTCCCGGTCCACCTTGACCGCGACGAAGTGCTCGTTCAGGTAGGCGGCGACCGCCTCGTCCTCGAACGACTCGTGCGCCATCACATGGCACCAGTGGCAGCTGCTGTACCCCACGCTCAGCAGCACCGGCACCCCCCGCTTGCGGGCCTCCTCGAACGCCTCCTCGCCCCAGGGCCACCAGTCCACCGGGTTGTCCGCGTGCTGAAGCAGGTACGGCGACGTCGCGTCACCAAGTCGGTTCACCCGGCCACTTTCTCACGCCGCCACGACCCTCCGCGCGCGCCGACGTGGAGGTGTCGTGACGGCCGCTCCACGACCCACCGTCACCGCGTCGCGCGTCCCTGGCCAGTACGCTGCGCACGCTGCCGTCGGACGGCGCCGGAGACCAGGAGGACCGGGAAGCGCACGATGAGTGCCGGGAGGGTCGTGCCCGCGTGGATGCACGAGCGGATCACCGCCCAGCAGTACGACTCGTGGTCGGCCGAGCAGTGCGCGGGCATTCCGTTCCACTGGCGGGTCGAGCGGGCGCCGGCGACCGTGGCGCTGGTCCACCCGTATGTGCTGCTTCCGGGCGCGCGTGCCCGGTCTTCGACGACCGCCCGGAAAAAAGTTCCGCGGGCGTGTCGATTCCGGGGTGGTCCGCTCGACGCACTGGTGGGAGCGGGAAGAAGTCCCGCGGCCGGAGGATCTCCGGACGGACCGAAGGAGCACGAGATGCGCTACATGATGCTGGTCAAGGTGGACCCCTCGAAGGCGCCCGCGGCGGGGCCGAGCGCGGAGATGATGACGGAGATGGGCAAGCTCATCGACGAGATGGCCAAGGCCGGGGTGCTGCTGGACACCGGGGGGCTGCGGCCGGCCGAGGAGGGCACCGTGCTGCACCTGTCCGGCGGGAAGCAGACCGTGCTGGACGGGCCGTTCACCGAGGCCAAGGAGATCGTCGGCGGCTACTGCATCGTGCAGGTGAAGTCGCAGGAGGAGGCCCTGGAGTGGGCGTCCCGCTTCCTGTCGGTGCACGACGACGAGTGGGAGCTGTCGTCGGAGATCCGGCAGATCGTGGAGCCGCAGTAACGCGATCCGCGCGTCGGGGGGCGCCTGCCGTGCGCGGGCGCCCCCGGCTGCTGTCATGGGTCGGTACGGCGAGCACGGCGAGCACGGCGAGCACGGCGACGACGGCGGGCACGGCAGGCGGCGGGTGTGGCGGTATGACGGTATGACGGAGGAAGAGGGACAGGGGCAAGCGGCGGTGGACGGGCAGGCCCGGTCCCGTACGGACCCGGGACGGGACGCGCATCGGGCCGTGGCCGCGGTGTGGCGGATCGAGTCGCCGCGGCTGGTGGCCGGGCTGGCCCGGCTGGTGCGGGACCTGGACACGGCGGAGGAACTCGCCCAGGACGCGCTGGTCGCCGCGCTGGAGCAATGGCCGCGCGAGGGGGTGCCGCGCAACCCGGGCGCGTGGCTGATGACCACCGCCAAGCGGCGGGCGATCGACCAGATCCGCCGGGACGAGACGTTCGCCCGCAAGCTGCGGCTGCTCGCCCGCGAGCAGGAGACCGGGCCCGGGCCGGCGGACGTCGAGGAGGCGTTCGCACGGGCGGAGGACCCGGACGCGATCGAGGACGACCTGCTGCGGCTGGTGTTCACCGCGTGCCACCCGGTGCTGTCCCAGGAGGCGCGGGTCGCGCTGACCCTGCGGCTGGTGGGCGGCCTGACCACGGACGAGATCGCCCGCGCGTACCTGGTCGCGGAGCCGACGGTGGCGCAGCGGATCGTCCGGGCCAAGCGCACCCTCGCGAAGGAGCGGGTGCCGTTCGAGGTGCCCTACGGGCCGGAGCGGGCGCAGCGCCTCGCGTCGGTCCTCGAAGTGGTCTATCTGGTCTTCAACGAGGGCTACTCGGCGACCGCCGGCGACGACTGGACGCGTCCCGCGCTGTGCGAGGACGCGCTGCGGCTGGCCCGGGTGCTGGCGGGGCTGATGCCGGCCGAGCCGGAGGTGCACGGGCTCGCCGCGCTGCTGGAGATCCAGGCGTCGCGGTCGGCCGCGCGCGGCGGCGCCGAGCCGGTCCTGCTGGCCGACCAGGACCGGCGGCGCTGGGACATGCTGCTGGTCCGCCGCGGGTTCGCCGCGCTGGCCCGGGCGAACGCCGCGGCGCGGGAGCGGGGCGTGGCGCCGGGGCCGTACGCGCTCCAGGGCGCGATCGCCGCCTGCCACGCGAGCGCGCTCGACCCGGCGGACACCGACTGGGACCGGATCGCCGGGCTGTACCGGATGCTGGCCGCCCGCACCGGCTCCCCCGTGGTCGAGTTGAACCGCGCGGTGGCGGTCGGCATGGCGCGCGGCCCGGCCGCGGGCCTCGAACTGGCCGACGCGCTCGCCGACTCGGGCGCGCTGGAGGGCTACCACCTGCTGCCGGCCGTACGGGCGGACCTGCTGCTGCGGCTGGGGCGGGCGGCCGAGGCGCGCGAGGAGTTCGCCCGGGCCGCGGAGTCGACCCGGAACAACGCCGAACGGGCCCTGCTGCTGCGGCGGTCGGCGCAGGCGGGCGCAGAGGCGGAAGCGGGCGCGAAGACCGAGGCAGGCGCGAAGGCGGAGGTGGAGCCGGCGCCGGAGCCGGGCAGGGAAGCAGGCAAGCGCGCCACCGCTGCCGCCGACAACGGAGTTCAGCCGCAAGGCAGTTGACGCCCGCGGCCCGCACCGTGCGCGCGCCCGTACCGGCTCCGCCGCAGCGCCTGCCGCCGGTCCGGCACCACGCCCGGTGGCGCCTGCGTCCGCCCGGCGCGCGCGGTGGGCTCCGGGTGCTTGTCAACGGTGCGCCGGAAACGGGGGGTTGAGGCGGGCCCGGTACGGGAACCTCCTACTACCCGTGGAGTGTGTTCACCACGGGGCCGGTAGGCAACGGGAGGGCATGTGGCGGAGTCGCGGATCGCGTTGCGGGCGGCGGACCGGGCCGAGGTGGAGCGGCTGCTGCGCCGAACGGTGGCCGAGCGGGGCGCCGGCGCCGGGAGCCCCGCGGGCGACACGCGGGCGCTGCTGGCGCGCGGCCGGAAGCAGTTGGACGACCTTGCGGGTGCCGCTCCCGAGGAGTACACCGCCTACCGCAAGGCGCTGCGCGAGGGCCGGGCAGCCTCCAACGTCTCGGCGATGGCGCCCGGTTCGGTGCCAGGACTCGCCGCGATCGTGGCCGCGGTGGTCGCCTTCGGCCTCGACCTCGGGCACGGGCTGTCGGCCGGCGCCGCCGTGATCACCGGCCTCGCCACCGGCGCCGCGACCTTCTGCGTGGCGGCGCTGCGCACCCTCCGGGCGCACCAGGCGCTGCCCGCCGGCGCCGCGCAGGCCAGGTCGGCGTGGCTGGCGGCGGTGGAGCAGCGCGGGATAAGGCCGTTCGTGCTGGACGCCCGGCCGGCCGCACCGGGCTCCGCATCCGGCTCCGCACAGAGCTCCGCGCAGGGCTCCACGCAGGGCTCCGCATCCGGCGCGGGCGCCCCATCGATCGCCAGGCAGCGCACCGCCGCGCCCGAGCCGCCGCGCGCGACCGCGCCGCCGCCCACCCGCGGGCCCGCGCCCGCACCCGCTTCCCCGGCCCCGCCCGCACCGGTGCCGCCGCCCGTACCGGAGCGGGCCGCGGCCACCAAGGCGCGGCGCGGCGGGGACCGCAGCGCCGCCGCCCGGGCCCGGGCGGTCCTGGAGCAGTCGTTCGGCCAACTTCCGGAGACCGAGGGGCCGTTCGCCGGCCGGCGCGGCCACCTCGCCCAGATCGCGCAGTGGGTGCACCAGGCCCGCGCGTCAACTGCCGTACGCCCCACGGTCGTGGTCCTGCACGGCCCGGCCGGCGGTGGCCGCAGCGCCCTCGCAGTGCGCGCGGCAAGGGAGTTGAAGGACCAGTTCAAGGGCGCGTGCGTGGTGGACCTGCGCGGCGCGGGCGCCGCGCCGCTGCCGGTCAGGGACGCGCTGCTGCACCTGCTCAACCGGCTCGGCGCGCCCCGCGACCAGCTCCTCTTCCGGGAGCGGCCGGAGCGGCAGGACCAGGGCCAGCACATGCGCCGCCTCGCCGAGCAGTACCAGCAGCACCTGACCGGCGTGCCGGTGGTGATCGTGCTGGACGACGCGGCCGACGCCGAGCAGATCCGGCAGCTGGTGCCGGAGCGCTCCGAGAGCCTGGTGCTGGTCACCTCCGCCGAGCCGTTCGACCCGGATCTGCCGGGCGCGGTCGTGCATCACCTGCCGGTCGGCCCGTTGAACCTCGACGACACCTTCGAACTGCTCGGCGAGATCGCCGACGCGGCCGGTACCGACACCGCGCCGCCCGAACAGGCCGAGCGGCTGCGCGAGTTGACCGCGGGCCTGCCGATCGCGCTGCGGATCGCGGCCTCCGGGCTCGCCGAGCACGGCGGCGCGGCCGGACTGGCCGACGACATCGAGGTGTTCGGGCCGCGCGACCCGGTCGACCGGGTGCTCGCGCTGCGCTACCACGACCAGCCCGAGCCGGGCCGCCGCCTGCTGCGCCGCCTCGCGCTCGCCGGCCGGGCCAGTTTCGGGGCGGCCGCGGCCGCGGCGCTGCTGGCCACCGACGAGCAGGAGGCCGGCCGCCGGCTGGCCGAACTGGCCGCCGCCGGGCTGCTGGAGAACGTCCGCGGCAGCCGCTACCGGCCGCACGACCTGGTCCGGGCCTTCGCCGCGGAGCGGCTGCTCGACGAGGAGGACCCGGTCGAGCGGGCCGCCGCCCACGAACGGCTGATCCGCTCCTACGCCGACCTGGCCGACACCGTGATCCGGCTGGTCGAGGGGAAGACCTCGACCCGGGCCGGCCGGTTCGGGCCGCACGGCTTCGCCTCCCTCGAACTCGCGCTGCGCTGGCTGGACGAGGAGTCCTCGTTCATCACCGCCGCGCTGCGCGACACCGCGGGCGTGGACCAGTCCGCCGTGCAGGCGCTGCTGGGCGCGCTGTGCGACTACTGCCTGCTGCGCGGCGACCTGTACCGGCTGGGCGAGATCAGCGAGATGGCCCAGGCGCAGCAGGCCGCGGGGCTGCGCTCGGGCACCGAGGACGACCGTTCGGTGCTGGTGCGGTCGGTGCAGTGGCGGACCGGCATCGCGGCCCGGCAGCTCGGCGAGCTGGACCGTTCGAAGTCCACCCTCAGCGCGGTGGTGGACCTGTACTTCGAGGCCGAGCACCCGGCCGGCGCCGCCCGCGCGCTGGACAGCCTCGGCATCACCCTGCACCACCAGGGCAACCTGCGGGAGGCCGAACTGCGGCTGCGCGAGGCCGTCGACATCCAGGCGGCGCCCGGGCTGGAGGAGGACCGGGCCTGGACGCTGCACGCGCTCGCCGCGGTACTGCGGGACATGGGCCAGGTCGGGCAGGCGCTCGGACTGCTCCAGGAGTCGCTGGCGCTGCACCGGGAGAACGAGAGCGTGCAGGGCGAGGCCTGGGCGCACCTCCAACTCGGCCAGGTCTACCTGCGGTTGGGCCGGCTGGCGGAGGGCGAGGAGGAACTGCGCGCGGCCGGGCGGTCGTACGCCCTGGCCCGTGACCCGCGCGGCACCGCGTGGACGCTCACCCAGCAGGCCCGTGCGCGGCTGATGCGGGGCGAGGCGCGGGAGGCCGCCCGCGACCTGGACGAGGCGGTGCAGCGGCACCGGACCAGTGAGGACGCCCGCGGCGAGGCGTGGACGCTGTACTACCTCGGGCACGCGCTGGAGGAGAGCGGCGACACCGACGCGGCGCTGCGCACCCTGGAGCGGTCGCGCAGCATGTTCTCCCGGATGCGGGACGTCTACGGGCTGGCGTGCGCCCGGCACCACTCCGCGCGGGTGACCCGGGACCAGCGGGCGGCCCGCACCGGGAACCTGCGCAACAGCGGGTTCGCCCGGCAGCTGCTCCAGGACGCCCGGCAGGACTTCCGGCGGATCGGGGTGGAGCACGGCGAGGCGTGGTCGTGCGTGGAGCTGGCGGTGATCGACGCGGGGAACGGGCGGCTGCTGGAGGCGCTGACGCTGCTGGACGAGGCGGCGGAGCTCTTCGCCTCGCTCGGGGACCGGCGCGGCCATGACTGGGCGGTCTTCCTGCGGGCCACGGTGCTGCCGCTGCTGCCGCCGGACCCGGCCGGGCCCGACGGCACCACCCGGGCCCGTGAGGAGCTCCAGGCGCTGCTGGCCGAGTCCTTCCCCGAGCGCGACCCCGATCTCACGGAGTACGCCGAGGCGCACCTGCTGCTGCTCGCCCGCGGTTCCATCGTCCCCGGGTCGCCCTGGGACGCGTGGAGGCTGGGCATGACCCCGACGAGGTCTGCCCGGATGGTGATGGCGGTCCCGACGTAGCGGCGGGCCGCCGCGCGGTTACTCCCGCGCCGCCGGGATCTTCGGCTTCGTGTCGGGAGCCGGCTGCTCCTCGAAGTCGATCTTCTTCATCTGCTTGTTCATGTTCTTCATCAGCGCCCACAGGCCCACCGCGATCACGGCGAAGACCACGAACCCGAGCAGCCCTGGGGTCACCTTGTTCTTGTCGAGCTCCTGGGCGAGCGGGACAAGGTGGTGGAGGGCGTGGTAGTCAGTCACGCCCTCCATTGTTGCTCAGGCCCGCGAGGCCCCGGAGGTCAGGCCCCGCGAACGCCCGCGAACAGGTCGTCCTCGGGCAGGGAGACGTCCACCCGGGAGCGGGCGAGTTCGTAGTCCTCGGTGGGCCAGACCTCGCGCTGGACGTCCATCGGGACCCGGAACCAGCCGCCGTCGGGGTCGATCTGGGTGGCGTGGGCGAGCAGCGCCTTGTCACGGATCTCGAAGAAGTCGCCGCACGGCACGTGGGTGGTCAGGTTGCGCTCGGGCCGGTCGGACTCCTCGAACCGCTTGATCCAGTCCTCGTACGGGGACTCCAGGCCGCGGGCGAGCAGCGCCTCGTGCAGGGCGAGCGTGCGGGCCTTGTTGAAGCCCTGGTTGTAGTAGAGCTTCGAGGGGGTCCAGGGCTCGCCCGCCTCGGGGTAGCGCTCGGGGTCCCCCGCCGCCTCGAACGCCACCACCGAGATCTTGTGGGTCATGATGTGGTCGGGGTGCGGGTAGCCGCCGTTCTCGTCGTAGGTGGTGATCACCTGCGGCCGGAACTCGCGGATGAGCTTCACCAGCACGCCGGCCGCGGTGTCCACGTCCTCCAGGCCGAAGCAGCCCTCGGGCAGCGGCGGCAGCGGGTCGCCCTCGGGCAGCCCCGAGTCCACGTAGCCGAGCCACGCCTGCTTCACGCCGAGGATCTGCCGGGCCTCGTCCATCTCCTTGGCCCGGACCTCGTGGATGTGCTCCTCGATATAGGCGTCGCCCTGTAGCTTGGGGTTGAGCACGGAGCCGCGCTCGCCGCCGGTGCACGTCGCCACCAGCACGTCGACCCCCTCTGACACGTACTTGGCCATGGTGGCCGCACCCTTGCTCGACTCGTCGTCGGGGTGGGCGTGCACGGCCATCAGTCGAAGCTGATCGGTCAAGGCTGGCTTCCTTAGGTCTCCGGTCTTCACAACAGTGTCGAACCCCCTCCGAAGTCACCCGGGGGAACCTCCCTATAGTGACGGGAGACGGGGGCGAATAATTCCGCGGTTCCCCGACGGAGGGACGATCATGACGGCCGTGCAGCCTGGCCCGGCACCCGCGCTGCCCGAAGGGCGTTACGGCGGCGGCCCGGACGCGGACGCCCGCAAGGACCGCGCCCTGCGCAGGGCCGCGGTCGTGCTGGGCGCGCTCCTGGCGGTCGGCATCGGCTACTTCGCCTGGCACTCGCTGACCGGGAACAAGATCAGCGCGCAGGTCGTCTCCTTCAAGGCGGTGACCGACCACTCCCTGCAGATCCACCTCGAAGTCCACAAGGGCGCCGGCACCGTCGCGATCTGCACGGTCCGCTCCCAGGACACCGACCACAACGAGGTCGGGCGCAAGGACGTACGGATCACCCAGCACGCCAAGGACGTCGACACGATCGTGACGCTCCGCACCACGGCGCTGGGCACCACCGGCGAACTCGTGGGCTGCCAGACCGCGAAGAACAGCTGACGAGCAGCCGGAGGACGGCCGAAGGGCAGGCCCCGGGCCGGCCGCCCGGCCCCGCTCCCGTCAGTGGCTGAGCACGTTCGCGCCCACGATGAACAGGCCGATCAGCACGTCCACGCCGCCGACCCGGCAGGACGGCCCCCAGCCCTGACCCGCCGCGCGGGCCGCCCACAGCCCCCATCCGAAGAGCGTCGCGGTGTTGACGATCAGGACGACGCTGGTGCCGCCGCTCTCGCTCCACCACCCGGCGGACGCGCCCAGGAGCACGAACAGCGTCGGCATCACGGCGGCGACCAGCGGCCACTCGTCCCGCATCGACCGGAGCGTCTCGACGGTGGCCTTCTTGCCGCCGCCGGCCGACCAGTGGGAGATGGTGTGCGCGTAACCGTGGGCCGCGGCCGCCGTGACCGCGGCCAGCAGAATCCACAGCGCGTCGTAGCCGGGGTTGGGCTGGCCGGTGTCGTGGTCGAGGGCGGACGCGAGGGAACTGGCGAGCACCGTCCCGTACACGCCGCCGAACAGCAGGCGCTGCCGCGGCACGCCCAGGGTCGTGTAAGCCGTGTCCCGGCTCGGGCTGTCCGGCACGCTGCCACCCTTCGCGCAGTACGGTCGCTCCGCACGATGTAACCGCATGTGGGGCATATCTCCCCGCACCCGGCCGGGGGCGCCGCCGCATGTCGGCCGCGCGCCGAGCGGCACGCGCCAGAAGGGCTCCACGAGGCCCGGAAACGCGTTCGAGGCGCGTGCGGGACGCGCCCGGGGCCCCGCCCGGTGCCCGCCCGGGACCCGCCCGCCGGCCGCCGAGTGGCCGCGGACCGGCAGGACGAGGCCGCCTCGCCGGTCAGGAATTGTTAGGCTCGTGGTTTCGTCCCTGCACCGGCTGGCAATGCACTTGTTCACCGGAAAGGGACACGCATACGCACACCGCATGACAGTACCGACGAGGAGCACCTGTGACCCAGACCAGCGACAACGTCACCTGGCTCACCCAGGCGGCGTACGACCAGCTCAAGGCCGAGCTGGAGCATCTGTCTGGTCCGGCCCGCGCCGAGATCGTCGCCAAGATCGAGGAAGCCCGTCAGGAAGGCGATCTCAAGGAGAACGCCGGCTACCACGCGGCGCGTGAGGACCAGGGCAAGCTGGAGCTGCGCATCCGGCAGCTCAACCAGATCCTGGAGACCGCGAAGGTCGGCGAGGCGCCGGCCGACGACGGTGTGGTGGCGCCCGGCATGGTGGTGACCATCGCGTTCGACGGCGACCCGGACGACACGCTGACCTTCCTGCTCGGCTCGCGCGAGGGGGTCGGCAGCGACCTCGACACGTACTCGCCGCAGTCGCCGCTCGGCCGGGGTGTGGCCGGCAAGCGCAAGGGCGAGGACGCCACGTACGAGCTGCCGAACGGCAAGACGGCGGCGGTGAAGGTCCTCGACGTGAAGCCGTACCAGGGCTGAGCCCTCCGCGCGGCGCCGCCCTCGCGGCACGCATGACGCAGCCCCGGCCGTCGGGTGACGGCCGGGGCTGCGTACGTGTACGGCGTACGTCCGGGGCGCGGGCGTACCGGCGCGTACGGCCTGCGTACGGGCTGTGTACGGCCTCGTACGGGACCGGCTAGGAGGCCGCGGAGCGGTACTTGCGCACCGCGAGGGTGCGGAAGATCGCCACGATGACCACCGACCAGGCCAGCGAGGCCCACACCGGGTGCTCCATCGGCCAGGCCGAGGACTTGACCACGCCCGGGTTGCCGAAGAGCGTGCGGCTCGCCTGGACGGTGGCGCTGAACGGGTTCCACTCGGCGATGTGCCGCAGCCACGGCGTCATGTTCTCCGGGGAGACGAACGCGTTGGACACGAAGGTGACCGGGAAGAGCCAGACCAGGCCGCCGGAGGTGGCCGCCTCGGGGGTGCGCACCGACAGGCCGATCAGCGCGCCGATCCAGGAGAAGGCGTAGCCGAGCAGCAGCAGGAGCGCGAACGCGCCGAACATCTTCGGCACGCCGTTGTGGATGCGCCAGCCGACCAGCAGTCCGACGCAGGCGAGGACGACCACGGTCAGCGCCGTCTGCACCAGGTCGGCGAGGGTACGGCCGGTGAGCACCGCGCCGCGCGACATCGGCAGCGAGCGGAACCGGTCGATCAGGCCCTTGTGCATGTCGTCGGCGATGCCCGCGCCGGCGCCCGCGGTGGCGAAGGTGACGGTCTGCGCGAAGATGCCCGCCATCAGGAAGTTGCGGTAGTCGGAGGCGTTGGACGACCCGCCGACGGCGACCGAGCCGCCGAAGACGTAGCTGAACAGCACCACGAACATGATCGGCTGGAACAGGCCGAAGATCACGACCTCGGGGATGCGCATCATCCGCAGCAGGTTGCGCTTGGCGACGACCAGGGAGTCGTGCAGGGAGCCCAGCACGCCGCCGCGCGGGGTCGGCGCGAGGGTGGCGTGCGGGGTCTCGGGGGTGCCGGTGACGGCGCTCATTTCGTGCTCTCCTTCGCCGAAGCGGCCTGCTGGTCGTCACCGGAGCCGGAGTCGGAGCCGGCGCGTTCGGCGGCCTCCGCGGCCTGCGCCTCGGACTCCTCGGCGGTGTGCCCGGTGAGGGAGAGGAACACGTCGTCGAGGGTGGGGCGGCGCAGCCCGATGTCGTCGATCTCGATGCTCTCGGCGTCGAGGTCGCGGATCACCTCGGCCAGCAGCTTGGCGCCGCCGGCGACCGGCACGGTGACCTTGCGGGTGTGCTGCTCGACGGTGACGGCGTCCCGGCCGCCCTTGCCGTGCCGGACCAGCACGGCCACGGTGTCCTCGATCCGGCCCTGGTCGTGGGCGACGACCTCGATCCGCTCGCCGCCGGTCTGCGCCTTGAGCTGGTCGGAGGTGCCGCGGGCGATCACCAGGCCGTGGTCGATGACGCAGATGTCGTGCGCGAGGTGGTCGGCCTCCTCCAGGTACTGCGTGGTGAGCAGCAAGGTGGTGCCGCCGGCCACCAGTTCCTGGATGACCTCCCACAACTGCTGCCGGTTGCGCGGGTCGAGCCCGGTGGTGGGTTCGTCCATGAACATCACCGGCGGGCTGACCACGAGGGCGGCGGCCAGGTCGAGCCGGCGGCGCATACCGCCGGAGTAGGTCTTGGAGACGCGGTTGGCGGCGTCGGCGAGGTTGAACCGCTCCAGCAGTTCGTCGGCGCGCGCCTTGGCCCGCTTCGCGTCGAGCTGGTAGAGCTGCGCGACCATCTGCAGGTTCTCGCGGCCGGTGAGGTACTCGTCGACGGCCGCGAACTGGCCGGACAGCCCGATGTGCCGGCGGACCTCGTTGGGGTGCTTGAGCACGTCGATGCCCGCGACGACGGCCTTGCCGCTGTCGGGGCGGAGCAGTGTGGTCAGGACCCGGACGGCGGTGGTCTTCCCCGCGCCGTTGGGCCCGAGCAGGCCGAGGACGGTGCCTTCCGGCACGTCGAGATCCACTCCCCCCAGTGCTCTGACGTCTCCGAAGGTCTTGACCAGACCTTCGGCGTAGATGGCGCCCGCCATGTCTTTCGCTCCCGTCGGTGATCTGTGTGTGCGCGTACGCGGGACGCGTACCGGGGCGGCAGCCGCGTGCCCGCGGCCGGGCCCGCTGCCTCGTGCCCGTTCGACCGGTGCGCCGACCGGAACTCATCGGTCGACGGGCGTCTTCGCGATAGTCCGCGAGCATGCCAGACGCGATATATCGCGTCAACCGGTTTTTCCGGGGCCCGGTTTTCCCGGGCCCGGTCTTCCCGGGCCGCGCCGCCCGCTCAGCCGATCACCCGGTAGCCGGCGTCCTCCAGGACCGTCGCGACCACCGCGCGGTGCTCGGGCCCCTTCGTCTCCAGGTGCACCTCGACCTCCGCCTCGGTGAGGCCGAGCCGCGGGTCGGTGCGCATGTGGCTGATGTCGAGCACATTGGCATCCGCCTCTGACAATGTGCTCAACAGCCCGGCCAGCGCGCCCGGTCGGTCGGTGAGCCGCAGCCGCAGCGACAGGTAGCGGCCGGCCGCCGACATGCCGTGCCGCAGGATGCGCTGCATCAGCAACGGGTCCACGTTCCCGCCCGACAGCACCGCCACCACCGGGCCCTCGAAGGACCGCGGCGCCGCCAGCAGCGCCGCCACCGAACTGGCCCCGGCCGGCTCCACCACCAGCTTCGCCCGTTCAAGACACAGCAGCAGCGCCGACGACAGGTCGTCCTCGGAGACCGTCACCACGTCGTCGACCAGCTCCTTGACCAGCGCGAACGGCACGTCGCCCGGCCGGCCGACCATGATGCCGTCCGCCATGGTCGCCACCGAGCCCAGCGCTATCGGCCGCCCCGCCGCGAGCGAGGGCGGATACGCCGCCGCGCCCGCCGCCTGCACCCCGACGACCCGCACATCCGGCCGCAGCGCCTTGATCGCCACCGCCATCCCCGCCACCAGCCCGCCACCGCCGACGCCGACCACCACGGTCCGCACCTCGGGGCACTGCTCCAGCACCTCCAGGCCCACCGTGCCCTGCCCGGCGATGATGTCCGGGTGGTCGAAGGGGTGGATGAACACCGCGCCGGTCCGCTCCGCGTACGCGATCGCCGCGCGCAGCGTCTCGTCGACGACCGTGCCGTGCAGCCGGACCTCGGCGCCGTAGTCGCGGGTCGCGGCCACCTTGGGCAGCGGGGCGCCCATGGGCATGAACACCGTCGAGCGCACGCCGAGCAGCGACGCGGCGAGCGCGACGCCCTGCGCGTGGTTGCCGGCGCTCGCGGCCACCACGCCGGCCGCGCGCTCCTCCGGGCGCAGCCCGGCGATCCGCACGTACGCGCCGCGGATCTTGAACGACCCGGTGCGCTGGAGGTTCTCGCACTTGAGATGCACCGGCGCCCCGACCAGCGACGACAAGTGGCGGGAGGTCTCCATCGCGGTGATCCGGGCGACCCCGGAGAGCATCTTGTGGGCTCCGCGCACGTCATCCAGGGTGATCGACCGGAGCCGATTGTTGTCCATGCGCCCAGTCTCGCAGTCCGACCTCGCGATCCCGGCCAACCCTTTGCCCGGGAAGTCGACAGAAGCTCCCCGCGGTGACCGTGGCCGCGTACTCTTCTCCCAACTTCCCGCCGTACCCGCGCCGTACCTCCCGCTCATCCCCCGCTCATCCCACCTTCGACCGGAACCCTCACCGGTACTCCACCGGACCGACAGAACGCGAGCTTCAAGGTCATGTCCAACCCTCCGGAGACCTCGACCGAACTCCTTGAGAGCCTCCAGCACCAGGTCGCCCTCTTCGCCCGCCGCGCCGAGCAGACCCGGCTCGGCGGTGTCGGCAGGGCCCGCAACTCCATGGACCGCGCCGCCTACCTCCTGCTCAACCGGCTCGACCACGAGGGCCCGATGGGCGTCAAGGCACTCGCCGAGGCGATGGGCATCGACTCCTCCACGGTCACCCGCCAGGTCGCGCCGCTGGTCGACACCGGCCTGGTCAAGCGCACCTCCCACCCCGAGGACGGACGTGCGGTCGTCCTCGCGCTGTCCCCGCGCGGCCGCGGTCGGCTGGGCGAAGTACGCGACTCCCGGCGGGAGTTGATGGCCAAGGTGACCGAGGACTGGTCGCCGCGGGAACGGGAGCTGTTCACCGAGCTGCTGGGCCGCTTCAACATCGCGCTGGCCGACTGGCACTCCGGGTTCGGGCAGCGCGGCGAGCCGGACCGCGGCGAGGACATCGTCGGCCGCTGAGCGCACCCCCGCACCGGCGCCGCCGAACCGGTGTGACCCGGGTCACGCACGAGTATTGACCCCGGGCCCGGGCGTGCCGTCCCATGGCCGCGTGGGGACTCCAGGGCGCACTCCAGGACGCACTCCAGGGCGTCAGCGCCGGGCGGTCGCGGGGACCCGCCGGGACGCCGAGTTCGCGGCGTTCGTCGCGGGCGCGGGCGGACGGCTGCTGCACTCCGCCCTCCTCCTCACCGGCGACCGGGCCGCCGCCGAGCGGCTGCTCACCGCCGCGCTCGCCCGGCTCTACGCGGACTGGCAGCACCTGCTCGACGGCGACGACCCCTACGACCGGGCGCGCACCGAGCTGTTCGTGCGGTACGCCTACCGGCCCTGGCGCCGCCTGCGCGGCGGCGCCCTCGACGGGCTCTCCGCGCGCGAGCGGCTCATCATCACCATGCGGTACTTCGAGGGGATCGGGGAGGAGCAGACCGCGGCGCTGCTCGGGATGGGGGTCGAACGGGTCGGGGAGATCGCCGCGCACAGCGGGGCGAGGCTGCGCAGCCGGCCGGCCCGGGTCGGCCCCCGGGCCGCACGGTCCCGGTCCCGTACGGCCTCGGCGGTCGGACGGTGAGTGCGCCGCCGAACCGGCGCGAGGACGAGTTGCGGCGGCAACTCGACACCCCGCACCCGCTGGTGCCCTCCGACCTCGCGGAGCGCGCCGCCGCGCGGGGCCGCCACCTCCTACGGCGCCGCCGCATCGTGCGCTACGCGCTCTGCGCGGTCCTCCTCGCCGCGGCCACCACGGCAGTGCTCCTCCTCGCCTGAACCCCCCGGGTGCCCCAGCCCTGCCGGCGCCGGGACCACCCCCTGGGGGCTGCCCTTGGACACGGCGAGCAACCACCCCCCGCGCGAGCACCCAAACCGGCAGGTGGTCCCTCGACCGTCGGACCGGGGCACCCGGGTGGATCAGCCGAGCGCGCCGCGAAGATCGTCGATGAGGTCGTCCACCGCTTCGATGCCGACCGAGATACGGACGAGGTCCGCCGGAACCTCGAGCGCGGAACCGGCCACAGACGCATGCGTCATACGCCCCGGGTGCTCGATGAGCGACTCCACCCCGCCGAGCGACTCCCCGAGCGTGAAGAGCTCCGCACGGTCGCAGACGGCGACCGCCGCCTCCTCACCGCCGGCCACCTGGAAGGACACCATCCCGCCGAACCCCCGCATCTGCTTCGCCGCGACCTCGTGCCCGGGGTGCGAGGCGAGCCCGGGGTAGTAGACCCGGGTGACCTTGCCGTGGCCCGCCAGCATCTCCGCGATCCGCCCGGCGTTCTCGCTGTGCCGGTCCATCCGCACCGCGAGCGTCTTGATCCCGCGCATGACCAGCCACGCGTCGAACGGCCCGGCCACCGCGCCCATCGCGTTCTGGTGGTACGCCAACTCCTCGCCGAGCGCGGCGTCGGAGGTGACCAGCGCACCGCCGACGACGTCGGAGTGCCCGCCCATGTACTTGGTCATGGAGTGCACCACCACGTCCGCGCCCAGCGCCAGCGGCTGCTGGAGGTAGGGGCTGGCGAAGGTGTTGTCGACCACCAGCCGCACCCCGGCCTGGTGCGCCACCCCGGCGAGCGCGGCGATGTCGGTGATGCCGAGCAGCGGGTTGGACGGCGTCTCCACCCAGATCAGCTTCGTCTCCGGCCGTACGGCGTCGCGTACCGCCTGCACGTCGGAGGTGTCGGCGACCGACCACCGCACGCCCCACCGCTCGGCGACCTTCGAGAAGAGCCGGAAGGTGCCGCCGTAGGCGTCGTTGGGGATGACCACGTGGTCGCCGGGCGTCAGCACCGTACGCAGCAGGCAGTCCTCCGCGGCCAGGCCGGACGCGAAGGCGAGGCCGCGGCTGCCGCCTTCGAGGGCGGCGAGGTTCTGTTCGAGCGCGGTGCGGGTCGGGTTGGCCGAGCGGCTGTACTCGTAACCGCCGCGCAGTCCACCGACGCCGTCCTGCTTGTACGTCGAGACCTGGTAGATCGGCGTGACCACCGCACCGGTCTGCGCGTCGGCCGGCTGGCCGGCGTGGATCGCCAGGGTCTCGAAGTGCTGGTGCGCACGCGGGTGGTGAGGGCTATCGTTCATGCCGCCGAGCGTAGCCGCCGAGCACCGTGACCCGCTGATCGGCGCAACGCGCCGGATCGTACGGCGTGGCGCGCGCCCCCGTTCCGACCGGGCGGGTCCGCGCCCGGCGGCCGGGGCGGCTCAGGCCCGCGCGGTGGCGCGGGCCGGCACGTGGGGGACGGCCGCGCCCGGGTCGTGCCCGGCGAAGACCAGGGCGATCACCAGGCCCGCCGCTTCCTCCAGTTGGCGCGCGCGGCGCAGCGGCCCGACGGCCGCGGGCTCGGCGCCGGCGTCGCGGACGAGGCCGGCGGCGGTGTGCAGGGCCGCCTCGTCGTCGCCCGCGATCGGTACGGTGACCGGTGCGCGGCCGGGCGACCACTGGTCCGCGGGGAAGAGGTGGAACGCCTTGACCACGTGTGCGCCCGGGGCGAGTTCCGCGATGTGCTCGGCGGCGGCCCGGCCGTCGGCCACGAGGTGCTCGCCGACGCCGTGGTCCACCGCGTTGACCGGGTCGATCAGCACGGTCCCGGACAGCGCGCCGCCGGCGGCGCCCGCCGCGCGCAGGATGTCGGGCACCCCGGTCCAGGTGACGGCGAGCAGCACGGCGTCCTGCCCGGCGACGGCCTCAGCAGGGGTGGCCCCCGCGCGGGCGGTGCCACGGGCGGCCGTACCGCCACGGCCCGGATCACCGGTGACCGTACCGGCGCCCATCGCGGCCGCCGCCGCGGCGGCCTTCTCCGGCGAACGGCCGCCGACCACCACGTCGTGCCCGGCCCGTACCCAGGCCGCCCCCAGCGCGGTCGCCAGGTTTCCGGTGCCGAGAATCCCGATCCTCATCGTGTGCTCCCGAAGGTGTGGGCGGCTTGCGGGTCGAGGCCGCCGCGGGACCGCCACCGTAGGAAAACCGACGCGCACCGGACGGTAGGAAACGGATGCGGGACCATGGCGGCACGATGGACGACGACCGCGCCACCCCGACGACCACCGCACCGGCGACCACGGCACCGACGACCGCCGCACCGGTGACGGCCGAACCGGCGACCGGCACCCGGGCCCCGCACGACGCCCGGGAGAACCGAGGCGCCCCCACCACCCGGAACCCCGGGGACGCCTCCTGCGAGCGGCTGCTCGTGGACTGCCGGCTGCGCGCGGCCACCGAGCTGTTCGCCCACACCTGGGACCCGGTGATCCTCGCCGGGCTCAGCGAAGGGCCCCTGCGCCGGGCCGAGTTGCGGGCGCTGGCCGGCGGGATCAGCGACAAGGTGCTCACCGAGTCGCTGCGCCGCCTGCTCGCCAACGGCCTGGTGGAGCGCCGCGCCTTCCGCGCCGCGCCGCCCCGGGTCGACTACGGCCTCACACCGCTCGGCACCAGCCTGGTGGACGGCCCGCTGCGCGCGATGGGCCGCTGGACCCGGGAGCACGGCGAGGAACTGCTCGAAGCCCAGGAGCGCGCCGCCGGGCAGGCGGCGAGCTGACGGCCGGCGGCGGGCCGACGACGGGCTGACGACCGGCGGCGGCGCCGCCCCGGGGGCTCACTTGCGGGTGGACTCGCGCACCGTGAGGGTGCCCTTGCGGATGGTGGCCAGCCGGGGGGCGCGCTTGGCGATGGTGGAGTCGTGGGTGACCAGGATGAAGGTGAGGCCGCGGTCGCGCCACAGCCCTTCGAGCAACGCCATGATGTCGTCGCGGGTGCCCTCGTCGAGGTTGCCGGTCGGCTCGTCGGCGAGCAGCACCTTGGGCTCCTTGACCAGGGCGCGGGCGATGGCGACGCGCTGCTGCTGGCC
Organism: Streptomyces sp. NPDC087270; assembly: GCF_044744625.1. Lineage (NCBI taxonomy): Bacteria > Bacillati > Actinomycetota > Actinomycetes > Kitasatosporales > Streptomycetaceae > Streptomyces > Streptomyces sp. NPDC087270. The sequence goes on along the minus strand of NZ_JBIUYR010000011.1, from coordinate 133,290 downwards.
GCCGGAGAGCTCGGACGGCAGGTGGGTGAGGCGCTCGCCGAGTCCGACCGACTCCAGGGCGGCCGCGGCGCGGGTGCGGCGCAGCGACGGGCGGACCCCGAGCGGCACCAGCGCGGTCTCGACGTTCTCCTGGGCGGTGAGCGTGGGGATGAGGTTGAAGCTCTGGAAGATGAAGCCGATGTTCTCCGAGCGGACCTTGGTCAGCCGTGCCTCGCTGAGCTTGGCCAGGTCGGTGCCGTCGAACTCGATCGAGCCTGAGGTGGGCCGGTCCAGCGCGCCGAGCATCTGGAGCAGGGTGGACTTGCCGCCGCCGGTGGGGCCTTGGATGACGACCTGGTCGCCGTCGGCGATGGTGAGGTCGATGCCGCGCAGGGCGTCGACGTTGGTCTTGCCCCGGCGATAGCGCTTGGTGACGCCGCTGAGCTGGTACATGGGTGGACTCCTGGGAGCGGAAGGGAAGTGGGGGTGGCCGCCGGGTGAGAGGCCCCGGGGGCGGCCGGACGGCCGGGGTCACGCGGCGGAGCGGCCAGGTGACCGAGTGACCGGGTGGCGGCCACCCGGCCCTGCCCGGCCACCGGGTGGGGCCGGGCGGCGAGGCCGACGAGCGAGGCCGATCAGCGAGGCCGATCAGCGGGCGGCGCGGCCGATCGGCGGCCGATCACAGCCGCGGCTACTCGACGCGGCGCAGCGCGTCGGCCGGGCGCAGCCGGGACGCGCGCCAGCCGCCGAAGGCGCCGGCGATCAGGCCGCCGCCGATGGCGAGCCCCACGGCCAGCACGATGGTGCCGGCGCTGACGGGCGCGCTCAGGGCGACGTCGAGCGTCTTGGACGCGGCCTGCCGGGCGCCGCCGCCGAAGCCGCCGGGGCCCCCGCCGCCGGGCCCGCCCGTGCCGCCGGAGGAGGCGGAGGAGCCGAGTTGGGCCGTGAGGCTGGGGCTGATCTCGGTGACGGCGAAGGCGCCGGCCAGGCCCAGCGCGATCCCGAGGACGCCGCCGATCAGGCCGTTGACCAGGGCCTCGCCCATGACCTGCCGGGTGACCCGGCCGCTCTTCCAGCCGAGCGCCTTGAGCGTGCCGAACTCCCGCACGCGGCGGCTGACCGCCGAGGAGGTGAGCAGCCCGGCGACGAGGAACGCGGCGATCAGCACCGCGATGGACAGCCACTTGCCGACGTTCGTGGCGAGCGACGACGCCGTGGACAGCGACCCGGAGACGGTGGAGGCGAGGTCGGCGGAGGTGGTGACGGTGGTGCCGGAGATGTTCTTCTGGATCTCCGACTTGACCCCCGAGATCTGCTTGGAGTCGGCCGCCTTGACGTAGACCGTGGTGACCTTGTTCGCCGAGGAGGAGAGGGTCTGCGCCTGCTTCAGCGGCAGGTAGAGGTTGGCCGCCGCGTCGCCGCTGTCGGCGGTGGCGATGCCGATCACCTTGTACTTGGTGCCCTTGACGGTGACGGTGGAGCCGACCTTGAGCTTGTTCTGCTTGGCGTACGCGGAGTCGGCGACCATCACCTTCGCGTCGGCGTCGGCCGCGGTGAAGGTGGTGCCGGAGGTGATCTTGGAGGAGGTCAGTGGGCCGAGCGAGAGGTTGGAGACGTCCACGCCGTAGAGCGTGTAGCTGTTGGCGTCGAACTGCGCGCCGCCGCCCTTGACCTCGCCCTGCGGCGCGCCGCTGCCGCCGGAGCCGCCGCCGGGCCCGCCACCCGCGCCGGAGGTGCTCTGGCGCTGCTGGAACTGGCCTGGCGTGAAGGTGCCGTTGATCTTCAGCACCTGGAGGTTGAGCCCGCCGACCGCGCCCGCGACGTTCTTCTGCTTGCCGACGCTGCTGACGACCGAGGAGGACAGGGTCTGGAAGCCCTGCACGGTGACCCGGTCGCTGCTCTGCGACTTGCCGTCGCTGTTCGCGTCGAAGTCGAACTTGGGCCGGGTGGTGGAACCGGTGCCGGCGGCCGGCGCGGCCTTGGTGACCGTCATGTCGGTGCCCAGGCCGTACAGCGACTTGAGCACCTTGCCCTGGGCCTGGTCCATGCCGGACGAGACCGAGTCGACCGTGATGACGAGGCCGATGCCGAGCGCGAGGCCCAGCGCGACCACGAGCGCCGCCTTGCGCCGGCGGCGCAGCTCGCGCCGGAGATACGTGAAGAACATCCGATTCCTCGTGTTTGGCAGAGAGAGGCAGTGGAGTGCACCGGGGTGAGGTGCGGAGAGCGGGGGCGAACGCGAGGAGGGCGAGGCGTCCGCCCCTGCTCCCACTGCCGCGCAACGCTAGGAATCGGCGGTGAGGGCGCGGTGAGGCGAAAGTGAGGGGGGCTTGAGAAAGAGCACGTGGAGATGAGGTCCGGCTGAGCGGAAGGTGATTTCTTCCTTGAACAGGCCGCGCACGGCCTGTTCACAGCCGGTCCCCAGGTTGGTCCGGGACTCTTGTCCGTTGCCCGGACCGGCGTACGGGCCGGCAGGCCGGTCCGCCGGTCCGACCGGGGACGTGCAGCGGTCGTACGGTTCAGCGCACGCCGAGCAGGTGGTCCATGGCGAGCTGGTCGAGCGCCTCGAAGGCCATCCCGCGCTCGGCCACCGCGTCCGCGTCGAAGTCCTCGTACGCGCTGCGGTCGGCGAGCAGCTCGGCCAGCGACTCGTCGGCGCCCAGCGTGGTCTGCGCCAGCTCGTCCAGGCCGGAGACGCGCAGCGCCTCCTGGACCACCGGGTCGGCGCGGAAGGCGGCGGCCCGCTCCTTGAGGATCAGGTAGTTGCGCATGCCGCCGGCCGCCGACGCCCACACGCCGGACATGTCCTCGGTCCGCGGCGGCTTGAAGTCGAAGTGCCGCGGGCCCTCGTAGCCGCCGCGCTCCAGCAGGTCGACCAGCCAGAAGGCCGAGCGCAGGTCGCCGGCGCCGAACCGCAGGTCCTGGTCGTACTTGATGCCGGTCTGGCCGTTGAGGTCGAGGTGGAAGAGCTTGCCGTGCCACAGCGCCTGGGCGATGCCGTGCGGGAAGTTGAGCCCGGCCATCTGCTCGTGGCCGACCTCGGGGTTGACGCCGACGATGTCGGGGCGCTCCAGCGAGTTGATGAACGCCAGCGCGTGGCCGACGGTCGGCAGCAGGATGTCGCCGCGCGGCTCGTTCGGCTTCGGCTCCACCGCGAAGCGCAGGTTGTAGCCCTGCTCGGTGACGTACTGGCCGAGGATGTCGAAGGCTTCCTTCATCCGGTCCAGCGCGACCCGGACGTCCTTGGCGCCGCCGGACTCCGCGCCCTCCCGGCCGCCCCACGCGACGTAGGTCTCGGCGCCCAGCTCCACGGCCAGGTCGATGTTGCGGATCACCTTGCGCAGCGCGAAGCGGCGCACCTCGCGGAGGTTGGAGGTGAAGCCGCCGTCCTTGAAGACGGGGTGGGTGAAGAGGTTGGTGGTGGCCATCGGCACCTTCATGCCGGTGGCGTCCAGCGCCTGCCGGAAGCGCTTGATGTGGCCGTCGCGCTCGGCGTCGGAGGAGCCGAAGGGGATCAGGTCGTCGTCGTGGAACGTCACGCCGTACGCGCCCAGTTCGGCGAGCCGGTTCACCGACTCGACCGGGTCGAGCGGGGCGCGGGTCGCGTCGCCGAACGGGTCGCGGCCTTGCCAGCCGACCGTCCACAGTCCGAAGGTGAACTTGTCGGCGGGGGTGGGGGTGAGGTTCGTCTCGGAAGTCATTGCGGTCGGCTCCTATTCGTCAGACTGTTGAACAAATTAGTATGCGAGCCCAGGGTTGGGAAGTAGGAACCGCGCGAAAGGACCGGGATCACATGGCGCGACAAGGGCAGATCGTGCTCGGCGTGGACAGTTCGACGCAGTCCACGAAGGTGCTGGCGGTCGACGTCGACAGCGGCGAGGTGCTCGCCCGCGGCCAGGCGGCGCACACCGTCAGCACCGGCGCCGGGCGCGAGACCGACCCCGAGGTGTGGTGGAACGCCCTCCAGGAAGCGCTGGGCGAGCTCGGACCGTACGCGGCGCGGGCCGACGCGATCTCGGTCGGCGGCCAGCAGCACGGCCTGGTCGTGCTCGACGAGCGGGGCCGCCCGGTGCGGGACGCGCTGCTGTGGAACGACGTCCGCTCCGCCCCGCAGGCCGAGGCGCTGGTGGAACGGCACGGCGCCGCGTGGTGGGCCGAGCGGGTCGGCTCGGTGCCCGGCGCGAGCTTCACCATCGCCAAGTGGGAGTGGCTGCGCGCCCACGAACCCGAGGCGGCCGCGGCCGCGCGGGCGGTCCGGCTGCCGCACGACTTCCTCACCGAGCGGCTGAGCGGCACCGCCGTCACCGACCGCGGCGACGCCTCCGGCACCGGCTGGTGGGCGGCGAGCACCGGGGCGTACGACGACGCGCTGCTCGCCGAGGTCGGGCTCGACCCGAAGCTGCTGCCCGCGGTGCTCGGGCCCGGCGAGCAAGCCGGCACCGTACGGGACGGCGCCGGCGTACGGCCCGGCGCGCTGGTCGGCGCCGGCACCGGCGACAACGCAGCCGCCGCCCTCGGCCTCGGGCTCGCCCCGGGGCGGCCGGTGCTCAGCCTCGGCACCTCCGGCACCGTCTACGCGGTCGCCCGGCAGCGCCCGGCCGACCCCTCCGGCACCGTCGCGGGGTTCGCCGCCGCCGACGGGGCCTGGCTGCCGCTGGCCTGCACGCTGAACTGCACGCTCGCCGTGGACAAGGTCGCCACGCTGCTCGGCCGCGACCGCGAGCAGGTCGACCCCGGCGGCTCGGTCGCCTTCCTCCCCTTCCTCGACGGCGAGCGCACCCCGAACCTGCCGTACGCCTCCGGCCTGCTCACCGGCGTCCGGCACGACACCACCGCCGGGCAGGTGCTCCAAGGCGCCTACGACGGTGCGGTGTACGCGCTGCTCGCCGCGCTCGACCTCGTGCTCGCCGTCGACGGGGCGGACCCCGGCGACCAGCCGATCCTGCTGATCGGCGGCGGCGCACGGGGGGCCGCGTGGCGGGAGACCGTACGGAGGCTTTCCGGGCGGGCGGTCCAGGTGCCCGTCGCCTCGGAGCTGGTCGCCCTCGGCGCGGCGGTCCAGGCGGCCGTCCTCCTCACCGGCGAGGAGCCCGCCGCGGTCGCCGCGCGCTGGGGCACCGACCGGGGCGAGCTGCTCCCGGCGACGGAACGCGACGACGCGACGCTCGAACGGCTGCGGGCAGCGCTGCCGTTGGTGGGCGCCTGACGTCACAGGCGCTTGCCGCGGGGCGGAAGGGCGAATGTCGGAACCCCCGCGGCGGGGGCCCGGGGCGTGCTCCCCACCAGAAGCGGCGGGTGGGCGGGGAGGAGCCCCCGGAGGGGCCGCACATACTTTGTGGACGGCACGGCGTGAAAGGAGAACCGTGGTCAAACGCACCGGCGCCCAATCGGAACTACGCCACCGCAACCTCTCCCTGGTGATGCGAGCCCTGGCCACGGAAGACGACCTCACCCGCGCCACCATCGCCGCCGAGGTCGGCCTCACCCGGGCCACCGTCTCCACGCTCGTGGACGAACTCCTGGCCGCGGGCCTGCTGGAGGAGCGCGGAGCCCGCCGCCCCGGCACCGTGGGCCGCCCCGGCACTGCCCTCGCGCTGTCCGACACCGGCCCCGCCGGCATCGGCGCGGAGATCGGTATCGACCACCTCGCCGCCTGCGTGGTGGACCTCCGCGGCGAGCTGCGCTGCCGTACCGAGTCCCCCGCCGCGAACCGGGGCCGCCCGGCCGCGTCCGTGCTGGCCGAACTCGCGGAGCTGACCGCGCAGGTCGCCAAGGAGGCCGCCGCGATGGAGCTGCGCCCGGTCGGCACCACGGTCGCCGTCCCCGGCCTGGTCAGCCGCGACCGCGGCACCGTACTGCGCGCCCCCAACCTCGGCTGGGAGGACGTCTCCGTCGCCACCGCGCTCGGCCCGCACGCGACCGTCGTGGAGAACGAGGCGAACCTCGGCGCGCTCGCCGAGCTCTGGCTCGGCGGCCACGACCGCCTCGCGGACTTCGTCCACGTCTCCGCCGAGATCGGCATCGGCGCCGCCCTCATCGTGGAGGGCCGGCTCTTCCGCGGCGCCCGCGGCTTCGCCGGCGAGCTCGGCCATGTCCCGGTCCACCCGGACGGGCCGCTGTGCTCGTGCGGCGCGCACGGCTGCCTGGAGACCTTCGCCGGCGAGGAGGCCCTGCTCCGGTCCGCGGGCGCCGGCACCCCGAGGGAGCTGCGCACCGCCGCGGCGGCCGGCGACCCCGCTGCGATCCGCGCCCTGGAGGACGCCGGCGCGGCCCTGGGCATCGCGCTGAGCGGCGCCGTCAACCTCCTCGACCCGCAGGCCGTGGTGGTCGGCGGCCCGCTCGCGGACCTCGCGCCCTGGCTGCTGCCCGGCGCGCGCCGCGAACTGGCCGCCCGCGTCACCGACCGCCAGTGGCGCCCGGAGGACGTGGTCACCTCGCGGCTCGGCCGCGACGGCGTGCTGCGCGGCGCCGCCTACAGCGCGGTGCGGGCCGTCCTGGACGACCCGGCCGCCTGGATTCACACCGCCCTGGACTGACGAGCGAGCCGGGCGGTACCGGCCGCGCCCCCGAGACGCGACCCGTACCGCCCGGCTCACTCCCGTACGGCCGCTCCCGTACGGTCTGCTGCCCGGCCGGCTACCTGCCCGGCTCAGCTCACAGCGCGGAGCCGGCCACCCACTTGCTCCACGACATGTTCCAGCCGTTGAGGCCGTTGTCGGGCTGGATGGTCTTGTCGGGCGAGTTCTTCACCACGACCACGTCGCCGATCAGCGAGTTGTTGTAGAACCACGCCGCGTCCGTCGTGTCGTCCTTGCCGCCCTTGACGTCGCTCAGCCCGATGCAGCCGTGGCTGGTGTTGGCGGTGCCGAAGATCGACTTGTCGGACCAGTAGTTGCCGTGGATGAACGTGCCGGAGTTGCTCAGCCGCATGGCGTGCGGCACGTCGGGGATGTCGTACTCGCCCTTGCCGTCGTCGTCGGTGAAGCCCACCGTCGCGCCGTTCATCCGGGTGGTCTGGTCCTTCTCCTCGATGACCATCTGGCCGTCGTAGGTGGTGTGCCCGTCGCCGCCGGCGGAGATCGGCAGGGTGCGGATCACCTTGCCGTCGCGGACCACGGTCATCATGTGCGTGGCGGCGTCCACCGTGGAGACCTGCGAGCGGCCCACGTCGAAGCCGACCGTCTTGTGCTGCGTGCCGTAGACGCCCGGGGCGCCCTCGACGCCCGCCAGGTTCAGGTTCAGCGTGACGTGCGAGCCGGCCTGCCAGTAGCTCTGCGGCCGCAGGTCGAGCCGGGTGGAGCTGAACCAGTGGCCGACGACCTGCTGCCCGCTGCTGGACTGCACGGAGATCCCGCGCTGCACGGCGGCCCGGTCGGCGGACGAGATCGCCTTGCTGAAGTTGATCGAGACCGGCATGCCCACGCCCACCGTGGAGCCGTCCTCCGGGGTGAAGTACCCGACGAAGCTGCCGGTGGCCGCCTTGGTGCCGAACGTGGCCTGCGTGGAGGTCGTACGTCCCTGCGAGTCGCTGGCGGTGGCGGATATCCGGAACTGGAGGCCGTGCGCGAGCGTCGCGTTCGGCGTCCAGGTGGTGCCGTCGGCGGATATCCTGCCCGCCACGGTGTGGCCGGTCGACGTGGCCGTCATCGTCACCTTGGTCAGCTTGCCGCCGGTGACGCTCACCTTCACCGCGCCGCTCACCGCGGCCTGGGTGGTGCCGGACTTCGGCGAGATGGTGATCTTCGCGGTCGAGGTGTGCTTGGCCGCCGCCGCGTCCTCCCGGGCCTGCGTCTGCGGGCTGGTGGTCGGGCTCGTGGTGGGGTTGGAGCCGGGGTCGGCGGAGGTGGCGCTCGTCGTCGGGGAGACGGACGCGGCCGCGTTCTGGCTGCTGTCCTTGCCGCTGTCGCCGTGGCCGCACGCGGTCAGCGCCACCGCGCCGCCGGCCACCACCGCGAGCGCCGCGAGGGTGCCGCGGCGGAACACGGTGCGCTTCCGGCGGACTGCTCCGGTCGGGCCGTGCTCGGCGGGGCCGTCCTCTGCGGAGGCGGGGGATTTTCCGGTGTCGGGCGGCGTCACGCGTCTCTCCCATGATCGGGGTCGCCCGCAGGCCGAAACGATCGGCGCGGGGCTTCTTCCGCCATCCATGGAAACAGCCTCGGCGCCAGGTATGTCCTTTCCGATGGAAATTGTGGGCTTTGACACGTACTCCCCGTGATGACCGTCACGCGGCTTTCCGCGGCATTCCGTAGCCCGCCCGCCACGCACCGCGAACCGCCGGCGAATCCCCGTCGGGCCGACCCGCCGCTTCCCACCGGCCGCCGCCAGTCACTACGATCGGCCCTTACGGTCAACTCGCCGCATCCGCTGGGGGATCAGATGGCCTCGCCCCGCCCGTACGTCGCCGTGGCCGCCGCTGCCGTGCTGGCCGCGCTCTACTTCGTCCCCTCGGCACACGCGGACACCGCCACCGTCGCGGCCACCTCCACCGTCGCGGCCACGACGCCGGCCGCCACCTCCGCCCGGACCCCCGCCACGACCACGCAGGCGGCGCCCGCCGGGTCGCTCGCCGAGACCGGCATGATCGACACGAAGCCCTACGTCATCGGCGGCGCGGTCTTCCTCCTCGCCGGCGCCGGGCTCGTCGTCAACGCCACCCGCCGCTCCCGCCACGCCTTGCAGGTCGCCGAGGCGGCGGAGGACGCCGACCCGGAGGAGTAAGCCGGCGGCTCTCCGCCGAGCCCGCCCTCCCCCGCCCATCGCCGGGCGCGCGCCCTCCCGCGTCGCTCGGCCCGGCCCAGCCAGCCCCGGCCGCGCGCCGCCACGCCCCACGCCCCACGCCCCACGCCCCACGCCCCGGGACCGGACCCCGGACCCGCGGCAGGCAAAACCTCGGTCAAGAGGGTGGCCGCGATTCATTTATCTGAACTCCGGGTCTTGACGTGCACCAGCCAACGGCCCAACCATGCTGACTCATGGTTAGGAAGCTTTCCTAACCTGTCACCCCTGCGGTCTTGCGCTCCCCCACTGTCTCCTCCGCCTCCCGAGAGGTTTCACCATGGCCAAGTCACCCGTCCGCCCCGCACTCGTCGCCGCGGCCGCGGTCGCCCCGGTGCTCGCGCTGCTCGCCGCGGCCCCCGGCGCCCACGCCGCCGCCGTGGCCCCGACCGCGCTCCCCGCACAGTTCGCGGCGCCGTACCTGCAGATCGACTCCTCCTCCGCCAAGGACATGGCCGCCGACCAGAGCGCGAGCGGGCTGAAGAACTACACGCTGGCCTTCCTCACCTCCAAGTCCGGCTGCACCCTCCAGTGGGAGGACGGCGGGGACTCGGTCGGCGCCTTCAGCTCCCAGATCAACGCGGTGAAGTCGGCCGGCGGCAACGTGATCCCGTCCTTCGGCGGCGCCGGCAGCAAGGAACTCGCCCAGACCTGTACCTCGGTCTCCAGTCTCACCGCGGCCTACCAGAAGGTGGTCAGCACCTACGGCGTCACCCGGCTCGACTTCGACATCGAGGGCGACACCCTCGCCAACGGCAACGCCAACGCCCGGCGGGACCAGGCCCTGGCGGCGCTCCAGCAGGCCGACCCGTCCGTGCAGATCGACTGGACGGTGGCCGTGGACCCGGACGGCATGGAGTCCGACGTCACCACGCTGCTGAAGAACGCGCAGTCGGCGGGGGTGAAGACCAGCGCGGTGAACCTCATGACCATGGACTTCGGCGACGGCGAGAACGCCCTGGCGGACGCGGAGTCCGGTGCCACCGCCGCCGAGAAGCAGTTCGCGAGCATCTACGGCGGCTCGGCCGCGCAGAACTGGGCCCGCATGGGCCTGACCCCGATCGCCGGGCAGAACGACGACGACGAGAACTTCACCCAGGCGAACGCCTCCACCCTGGAGAGCTTCGCCGCGTCGAAGGGCGTGCAGGAACTGGCCTTCTGGGAGGTCGACCAGTACGACAAGCCGACCGGGTACGCCTACTCCAAGATCTTCAACAAGATCTGAAGGACCTGAAGGACCTGGAGGACCAGAAGGACCTGGAGGATCTGACGCCGAGGACGACGGCGGGCGCACCCTGACCCGTCCGGACCCGCATGCCGGCGATGCGGGTCCGGACGCTCTCCCGGAGCGGACCCGGACCCGGACACGGCCGCGGGTCCGGACGCCCGCCCCCGGCTGGTGCGGTCACGGCACTAGGCCAACGGCCCCGTCACGCTCTCCGCGGCCCGGACCAGGGAGCCGTGGCGGACGAAGGCCTCCGCGGCCGCGAGGTCGGGCGCGAGGAAGCGGTCCCGCCCGGGCCCGGGCACCCCGGCGGCGCGCAGCGCGGCGAGCACGGCGGCGGTGGCGGGCGCCGGGCGCAGCTCGGTCCCGGTGGTACGGATCTCCAGCGCCCGGGTGGCCGCGAACATCTCCACCGCGATGACCCGGGTGAGCGCGTCCACCGCGGTCCGCAGCTTCCGCGCCGCGGACCACCCCATGGACACGTGGTCCTCCTGCATCGCCGAGGAGGGGATCGAGTCGACGGACGCGGGCACCGCCAGCCGCTTCATCTCGCTGACCAGCGCCGCCTGGGTGTACTGCGCGATCATCAGCCCGGAGTCCACGCCCGGGTCGTCGGCGAGGAAGGGCGGCAGCCCGTGCGACCGGTTCTTGTCGAGCAGCCGGTCCGTACGCCGCTCCGCGATCGACGCGAGGTCGGCCGCGGCGATCGCGAGGAAGTCCAGCACGTAACCGACCGGGGCGCCGTGGAAGTTGCCGTTCGACTCGACCGTGCCGGCCTCCGTCACCACCGGGTTGTCGATGGCCGCGGCCAGCTCGCGGTCCGCGACCAGCCGGGCGTGCGCGAGGGTATCCCGCCCGGCCCCGGCGACCTGCGGCGCGCACCGCACGGAGTACGCGTCCTGCACCCGCGGCGCGTCGTCCTGGTGGTGGCCGGTCAGGCCGGAGCCCGCGAGCACCCTGCGCATGTTGTCCGCGCTGGCCGCCTGCCCGGGGTGCGGGCGGATCGCGTGCAGTTCGGGCGCGAGCACCCGGTCGGTGCCGAGCAGCGCTTCGAGGGTGAGCGCGGCGGTGACGTCGGCCGCGGTGAACAGCCCCGCCAGGTCCGCGCAGGCCATCACGAGCATCCCGAGCATGCCGTCGGTGCCGTTGATGAGGGCCAGGCCCTCCTTCTCGCGCAGCTCGACCGCTTCGATGCCGTGCTCGGCGAGCAGCTCCCCCGCAGGGCGCACCACGCCGTCCGGCCCTTCCGCCTCGCCCTCCCCCATCAGCACCTGGGCGCAGTGCGCGAGCGGCGCGAGGTCGCCGGAGCAGCCGAGCGAGCCGTACTCGTGCACGACCGGAGTGATGCCCGCGTTCAGCACCGCCGCCATCGTCTCCACGACCACCGGGCGCACCCCGGTACGGCCCGACGCCAGCGTCTTCAGCCGCAGGAACATCAGCGCGCGCACCACCTCGCGTTCCACCCGCGGACCCATGCCCGCGGCGTGCGACCGTACGAGGCTGCGTTGCAGCTGGGCGCGCAGTTCCGGGCTGATGTGGCGCACCGCCAGCGCGCCGAAGCCCGTCGAGACGCCGTAGACCGGTTCCGGTTTCGCGGCGAGCGCGTCGATCACGTCGCGCGCTCGCGCGACGCCCTCCAGCGCCTCCGCGCCGACCTCGATCCGCGCGTTGCCGCGGGCGACGGCTGTGACGTCTTCCGCTTCCGTGCCGTGCGCGCCCAGCACCACCACGTTCTGCATATCCATATTCACAAACCCTAAGCACTGAATCGTTCCCTGTCACCCGCCGCCCCGGCGGCCGTGGTTTCGGTTCCGGCGGCGGTTCTCACGGCGCCGGTCGCGGAGGTCCACCGCCAAGGCGCCGAGGCCGAAGAGCAGGAGGCCGCCGGACACGGCGGCGGCGAGGAGCGCGAAGACGATGTTCGTGACGCTGTGGCTGTGCGCGGCGCCCGACGTGTCCACGTGGACGTACGCGACCGTGCCGTCGGGGTAGCGGCGGGCGGCGTCGCGGCGCTGCTGGTGGGAGCGGCCGTCGACGCTCCAGTGGTAGACGCAGGAGTACACGTCCTGGCTGGAGCCGACGTCCGGGTTCACCTCGGTGCCGTCCCGGCGGCACGCGGTGACGGTCGCGCGGACCTTCGTGGGGGAGTCGCCCCACTCCCGCAGCGCGTGCGTGCTCCACGCGGTCGAGGCCGCGCAACTCCAGACCAGGGCGAGCGCCACCGCGGACGCGCCGAGGTGTTCGCCCAGGTCCTCCCCCTTGCGCAGGGGCAGGGCGGTCAGCACGGCCACCAGCAGGGCGGCCGCGGTCACGGTGAGCGCGATCCGGGCCGGCGCCTCCCACGCGCGGTCGGCCACCACCAGCCACAACACGACCCACCCCGCGACCGCCGACGCGGTCACCGCCGCGACCGAGACCCGCTGCCACCTGTTCACGCCGCCCGCCCCCTCCGGCGCCCACGCGGCGCCGTGCGGTTCCATGCTCACCACCCGGCGCGGGCCCGTAAAGCCACTCCGGAGGCTCCGCCGGGAACGGCGGCGGGCGGACGCGGTGGCGTGCGAGGATGGCGGGAGGTTTGCGATCGTTAACCGAGCGCGGGAGGGACGGGCGGAATGGGCGAGCAAGTGGAAGAGGGCACGCGGAGGTTCGGGGACTTCGTGGTGGTGCGCCGGCACGGGGACCGTGTCGCCGAGGTGGTGCTGGACCGCCCGAAGGCGATGAACGCGGTGTCGACGGGCATGGCCGAGGCGATCGCGGCCGCGTGCGCGGCGGTGGCCGCGGACCCGGCCGTGAGCGTGGCGGTGCTGACCTCGTCGAGCGAGCGCGCCTTCTGCGCCGGAGCGGACCTGAAGGAGCGGAACTCGCTGAGCGACGCCGAGTTGCTGCGCCAGCGCCCGCGCGCACGGGCGGCGTACGGCGGCGTGCTGGACCTGCCGATGCCCGCGATCGCCGCGGTGGGCGGGTTCGCCCTGGGCGGCGGGTACGAACTCGCCCTCGCCTGCGACCTCATCGTCGCGGACGAGTCCGCGGTGGTCGGGCTGCCGGAGGTGTCCGTGGGGGTCATCCCCGGTGGCGGCGGCACCCAGCTGCTGCCGCGCCGGGTGGGCGCCGCCCGGGCCGCGGAACTGGTCTTCACCGCGCGCCGCGTCCCGGCGGCCGAAGCGCTGGAGCTGGGCATGGTCGACCAGCTCGTGCCCGCGGGCCAGGCCCGTACCGCCGCTCTCGCCCTCGCGGAGCGCATCGCGGGGAACTCCCCGGTGGGGTTGCGCGCCGCCAAGCAGGCCCTGCGGGTCGGCCACGGGCTGGACCTGCGGACCGGTCTGGAGGTCGAGGACGCGGCCTGGCGCACCGTCGCGTTCTCGGCGGACCGGGCGGAGGGGGTCGCGGCGTTCAACGAGAAGCGCCCGCCCGCCTGGCCCGGGCTCTGACGACGGCGCGCCGGGGCGGCGGGAATCGGGGAGGTCCGTTCGGCTCAGTGCGGGGCCGGTCGAGCGTCAAGGCGGGGCAAACGTGCCTAGCCTGGGGTGATGGCGGAAGGTACAGCCGATGTGCGGCTGCGGGCGGTCGTCGAGCTGGCACAGGCGCTGGCCACGGCGCAAACCCCGCGTGCGACGGTCCGGGCGGGGGCGCGCCGCGCCAGGCTGGCGATGCAGGGCACCTTCGCCGCGGTCTCGGCGTGGGAGCGGGAGACCGGCCGGCTGCGGGTCCTGGTCAACGACGGCGACCTGGCCCCGGGCGAGGAGGCGGAGCCGGCCGACGAGTCGTACTCGGTGCACGACTTCCCGGAGATCGCCGAGTTCCTGCACGGCACCTGGGCCGCGGGCGGTGAGCCGCACGCGTGGGTGGAGACGAAGGACGCGACCGGTACGTCCCCCGGCGGAGGAAGCTGGGGCCGGGCCGCGGCGCTGCGGCGGCGCGGGCGGGGCAGCTGCGTTGTCGCGCCGATCGTGCTGCACGGGCGGGCGTGGGGCGAGCTGTACGTCGCGCGGCGGGTGGGCGAGGCCGGCTTCGACCGCGCGGACGCCGACTTCGCCACGGTGCTGGCGGCGCTGATCGCGTCCGGGATCGCCCAGACCGAACGCCTCGCCGAAGTCCAACTCCTCGCGTTCACCGATCCGTTGACGGGCCTCGGCAACCGCAGGGCGGTGGACGTGCGGCTGGACGAGGCGCTGGAGCTGCACCGGGAGCAGGGCGCGGTGGTGAGCCTGGTGGTGTGCGACCTGAACGGGCTGAAGCGGGTCAACGACCGGCTCGGGCACGCGGTCGGCGACCGGTTGCTGGAACGATTCGGCTCGCTCCTCTCGCTCTGCGGCGCGATGCTTCCCGGGAGTCTCGCGGCACGGCTCGGCGGGGACGAGTTCTGCCTCGTCGCGGTGGGGCAGACCGCCGACGAAGTCGTACGCGCCGCCGACGAGTTGTGCCGCCGCGCCGCCGAACTGGAAGTCGGTGACGGAGTGGCCTGCGGGCTCGCCTCCACCGGTGACCCGATCGGACCGGTCCGCTCCGCCCGGCGCCTCTTCCGTCTGGCGGACGCGGCACAGTACCGGGCGAAGGCGCTCCGCGCGGACTACCCGGTGGTCGCGGGCCGTGAGGGCCCGCAGGACCCGGTGGTCCGCCTCGCCGACTCCCCCCCGTCCCGCCCCGAAGGCGAACGCCGCAGGCTCCGTGGACGGCGCCCCTGACCCCCCGGGGTGCCCCGGGTTCCGTCCGGCCGAGGGACCACCTGCCGGTGGGGGGGCACGCACGGCCCCCGGCAGCCGGCCGAGCCTCCGGACCTACGGGCCTACGGGCCTACGGACGAACGTGGCGTTCTCGCTGCGCTGAAGCAGGACGACACGGTTCCGGAACCACGATGCGTCCCTTCGCCGGCCGGCCGATCGGCATCTCAGGCCAGCGCTTCCCGCGCGCGGCGGGCCAGTTCGGACGCTCCGGGCACCCTACGTCGTTGGTAGACGGCGAGAGGTGACCGGAGCCGACCGGCCGGAGTCAGTTCCGCACTGCTTTCGTCGCGTCAATGGGGACACCCCTTGACCACAACTCCTCGGCGTGCTCAGCGAAACGATCGAAGAGTCCCCCTGTGCTCAGCTTTCGCAGGTGAAGAAGGGGCGAGTCATGCCCGACCAATCGAGCGAGATGCGGAGTGACGAGGGCTTCGCCATCGAATCTGAACACGGACAAGGACACGTGGTTCACCGCGTCTTCCGTCGCCGAGTACCGGACCTCAAGCCCCTGGTGCGATCCGAGTTTCTCTATCTGCTCCAGGGTGATGCGAATCCGCGTCGACACGCTGAGAGCAACCTCTTCCACCCGCTCTCGACTGCGCGTGACCTCACCTTCGGGATCTCCGAGCAGAAAACGGACTCGACATCCATTGTCGAGTTTCCCGAGCAGAGTTGCAACGAAATGCGGTTGATCCAACCAAAGGAAATAATTCGTGTAGCCGGCGAAGAAAAGATCATCTGCAGCGTTGGCGGTCAGCTCCCCCCAAACCGTCGACGGACACGCCGAGCGGTAGGGGTAAGAGCGAACAATCTCCTGGTCGCCACCCGTCTTGATTCGATTTTTCACCGCTTTCGGCCACAGCATATCCTGGTCAACTCCCAGCACAGAGGATACGTCTTCCCGATTTCTGGCGTGCGGGATCAGCTCCGCGTCAGCCACCCATCGTTCAACGGTCTTGCCAGAAACGCCAACTCGAAGCGCAAGCTGTCGCGGCGACATGCTCGCCGACTGCATAGCAGATCGCAGGTACGTATTCAATACTTACCCCTGGGTCGTTTGGGCGTTCTCTACGATAGCGGCCAGACGTCTGGACTGTCTCCCGACCTGGAAACAAAAGTCCCTGACGGGTCTTCACCATGGACTGACACAGCCCCGGATGCCGCTGTCGCGGCGCGGGGTGTGACGCACCTGGGAGGCAGGCCGACATGTGGAAACCCGTCAGGCGTTGGTGGCCGGCGCCGCGCACTGCTCTGATTGGTGTCGCGATCTCAACGCAGTCGGGGGCTGCACGGTGAGTCTGCGATTGCTGCCCTGGCCCGGGCCGAACGGACAGGCGTGTTACCTGCCCTCGGTTGAGCGCGACACGGCATCGGCGTTGTGGCGGTTGGCGGACGAGATGGAGTCGGTGCAGCTCGGAATGGGCTCGGAGTTGCTGGGCATCGTGCGTAAGACGCTGCGGGAGGCGGCTCCGTCGGAGACCGAACTCCGCGGCATGGTGACGCACTTGTGCACGGCGTTGTCGGACGCGCTGCGCGTTGCCGACAGCCGTGGTGCGCTGCTGGACCTGCCACCGGTGGCACCCGGTCGCCCCCTTGATTCATGAACTCCCCCTTGTAGCTCAGTCAGGAAGAGCCCGGGCGGCACCGCACACTCTCCGTTCATGCGTGCGGGCAGGCCCGATGACTCCGGTTCGATTCCGGACAAGGGGACGTGGCGCCCCGGCACGCGGAATTCCCGTGGCCCCCGGGGCACATAGCACCAGCACGACCATCACCGTAGAGAGGAATTCCGTATGGCCGGAAGCAGCGTAAGCGGCGGGAGCGGGAGCAAGGTCGTCATCGACTGGGAGTGGTTATCCGCGCGGGAGTTGTACGCCAGCGAGCTGGCCTGTCGGCGGCAGCAGGCGGGGCTGACGTTGATGGAACTCGCGGGGCTGTGCATGTACGAGCAGTCGTACCTGCACCGGCTGGAGCGGGGGCAGCGGTTGGGCACCGTGGAGGCGGCTGCCGCGCTGGACAAGGTGTACGGGACCGGCGACCTCCTGGTGAAGCTGTGGCACCTGGCCAAACGCGAGGCGAAGGACCGACCGTTCCTCGGATTGGCGCCCTTGGAGGCGGACGCGGTGAGCGTGCAGGAGTACGCGGTCAGTGCCGTGCCGTACCTCCTCCAGACCCGCGCCTACGCCGAGGAGCAACTGAGCACCGTCCGCCCGCACCGGGTCAAGGAGTTGGGCGCCCAGGTCGCCGCACGGCTGAAGCGGCAAGACCGTCTCACCGGCCCGAACCCCGTCCACTACCGCGCGTTGATCGACGAGGCCGTACTGCGCCGCAAAGCCCGCGACCCCCGGACGTGGACCGGCCAACTGGAACACCTCATCGAGACCGCCCAGCAGCCCGATGTCTCCCTGCACGTCGTCCCGTTCGGCACCGGCCCGCACCACATCCGCAGCTGCTTGGAGCTGATCTTCTTCCAGGACGGCCACGTGGTGGCGTACACGCAAAGCAGTTGGAGCGGCCACCTCGTGGAGGAACCCGAAGACGTCGAACCCCTGCGCCTCGCCTACGACCTGCTCCGCGACACCGCCCTCACGCCGACGGACTCCCTGACCTTCCTCCGCACCGCGCTGGCCGAACACACCGCGATGGAGCCCCACCGATGAGCGCCGACGCCTCGGCGTTGGGTATGACCAGCCGAGCACGCACCTGGCGGATCACCACGACCAACGGCACCACGGCCTACGGCTACCTGCCCGCCTGGGCGGACGACGACCCCAGCGAGACCGACCTCGACCCGCGCGCCCTGAGCCTCACCCTCACCGACATCGTGCACCACTTCCCGTTCACGGGCCTGGCCACGCCCCTCGTCACACAAAGCGACGACGACCCGGACGCCGACGACGGCATCGCGTCGTACTTCTGCGAGATCGAATGCCACCCGCACCCCGACCACGCCCGCCCCGACGACCCCCTCACCCCCGTCCTCCTCGTCCAGATCACCCAGAACCACACGACGACCTGCCACGAACCCGCCGAACTCGCCGCGCTCATCGCCCGGTTACGCGCCCACACCGACTTCCTCGCCCGCGACGTCCTCCCCGCCTTCCGCACCATCCACGAGGACTGGGCCAGCCACCAACGCGAGCCCACCAAACATCCCTCGTGAGCTGGGTCATACGGCGGTGCCGTCATCCTTCCGAAGGTGCGCGCACGCGGCGAGAGCGCGGTTCGTTCTGCTGACATCACCGAACAGCGAAGACCAAGGGCAGCATGACGCTTTACGAACCGGCCGGCCCCAGGCGTACTCGTCGTCATTTCCCGCCAGTGATTGCAGCTTTGGAGGAACAATCGTGACCGATCAACCCACCGATGAGCGCCCGGGCATCTCGGCGGCGATCATCGCCCATGAGGGCCGTGTCCTGATGGTCCGTCGACGCATCGCCGAGGGACAGCTCTCCTGGCAGTTCCCGGCCGGAGCGATCGAGGCGGGAGAGTCGCCGGAGGAAGCCGCCGTTCGGGAGACGCTTGAGGAGACCGGTCTCCACGTCGTAGCCGTCCAACGGATCGGCGAGCGGGTCCATCCGAAGACGCACCGGCTGATGTCGTACACCGCCTGCGACGTCGTAGCGGGCATCGCACGTGTCGCTGACGACGACGAACTGGCGGAGCTGGCCTGGTGTGCGCACTCCGAGATCGCCGAATACGTTCCCTACGGGCTCTTCGCGCCTGTGCAGGCGTACTTGGACGGTGTTCTCGCCAGGTAGGGACCCCCTCCGGCGGGTGCCCCCGGAAGCGACGGGAACGAGGGCACCCGGGGGGATCGGGTCAGCCCTCTCGGCGAGAGAGCAGCCAGGGTTCGACCACGCCGAGCCCTCGGACCGGGCGGCGCCACATCGGCTGGAGGGCGAAGCGGTACTTCTCCGCGGTCGCGTCGACGTCGGCCTCGGAGAGCGGGGCCTCCCCGGCCGCGCCGAGCGCCTCCGCGAAGTCCCCGTCCACGAGGACGGCGTCGCGTGGCGCTATCGAGGTGAGCCGGGACGCGAGGTTGACGGTCGTCCCGAACACGTCCCCCATCCGCGTGGTGACCGTGCCGAACGCCATCCCCACCCGCAGCGCGGGCATCGTCTCGTCGCCGGTCATCGTCTCGATCAGCCGGATACCGATCTCCGCGGCGGTCCCCGGGTCGTCGGCGACGAAGAGCACCTCGTCGCCGAGCGTCTTGATCAGCCGTCCTCCGTACGCGGCGACCTGATCCGCCGCGGTGGTCTCGAACGCCTCGACCAGCTCGCCGAGTTCCTCCTCCTCCAGCCGGCGGGTGAGCCGGGTGAAGCCCACCAGGTCGGCGAAGCCGACGGCGAGCCGGCGGTCGACCGCCTCCTCGTCGTCGGACTGTACGACCCGGCTGGTGGCGGCCGCGACCTGCCGGCGCCACACGTAGATCAGGAACTCCTCCAGCTCGGGCAGCAGCAACTCGACCAGCGGGTACGCCACTTCGGCCCGGGTCATGCCCGGCTCGGGCGGCTCGGTCAGGCCCTCCAGGAAGGAGTCGGTCTGCCAGTCGGCGAGCCGCGCGGTGGTCTGCCCGGTGGACCGCGCCACCTGGATCGCCATCGACTCGCTGAGCAGGCCCGCCTCGACCAGCCCGGCCAGGCGGCGCAGCGCCAGGACGTCCGCCTCGGTGAGCGCCTTGGCCTGGCCGATGTCGGCGAAGCCCATCGCCCGCCAGAAACGGGAGGCCAGGTCCATGGACACGCCCGCGGTACGGGCCGCCTGGAACGGGGTGTAGCGGCGCGGCGCGCCGAGGATCAGCTGCTCCAACCGCAGCGCCAGCGGGTGCTCCCCGGACTCCACCCCGGCCTCGCCGAGGTCCTGGTCCTGGTCCGGGTCCGGGTCCTCGTCCTGGTTCTCACCAGGGTCCGCTTCCCCGCCGGCTCCCCCGCCGCCGTCCGGTTCTCCCCCGCCGCCGTCCGCGCCGTCTTCCGGTCCACCGGAAAGTGCGGGCTCGCCGCCCCCCGCGGCTTCACCGGAACCCTCGACACCGCCTGAACCCTCAGCACCACCCGAACCCGCGGCCCCACCCGAACCCGCGGCCCCACCAGAACCCTCGGCCCGGGCATCGCCGGACGCCGAATCACCGCCGGACGCGGCACGCGCACCGTCGGAGGCGGCTTCACCGCCGGAGGCATTCGGCGGGGGGCTGTCGTTGTCCACGTCTACCGCCCGGCCCCTGAAGAGTCCCTGCGCACAGCCCTTCCGATCATCGAGACGACGCAGCCCCTCAACGATACGGCAGGTGTGCCCTGGCTCACTCTCACCCGGTGGGGCGCAGATGGACCACGTCGCCGGCGCCGACCGCCTGCTCGCCGTGCGACCCGGCGATCACCAGCCGCCCGTCGCCGTCGACCGCGACCGCCGTGCCGGACAGGTCCCGGCCGCCGGGCAGCTCGGCCCGCACCTGGCGGCCGAGGGTGGCGCAGCCCGCCGCGTAGGTCTGCTGGAGCCGGGACGCGGCCGGGTCGCCACCCGCCGCCCGCCAGGCGTCGTACCAGTCGCCGAGGGAGCGCAGGACGGCCCGCAGCAGGGGGTCGCGGTCGGTGCCGGGGGCGCCGGCGAGGGCGAGCGAGGTGGCGGTGCCGACCGGCAGCTCCTCGGCGCGCAGCGACACGTTCAGCCCGATGCCGACGACGACCGCGGTCTCCCCGACCCGCTCGGCGAGGATGCCGCCGGCCTTGCGCTCCTCACCGTCAACGGTGAGCAGCAGGTCGTTGGGCCATTTGAGTGCCGTGTCGACACCCGCGGCGCGGGACAGCGCGGTGGCGGTGGCGACACCGGCGAGCAGCGGCAGCCAGCCCCAGCGGTGGACGGGCACCGGCTTGCGGATGCCGTCGGCGGTCGCGGCGGCCTCACCCGGCCGGAGCAGCACCGAGAAGAACAGTCCGGACCGGGCCGGTGCGCTCCACCGCCGGTCCAGCCGGCCGCGCCCGGTGGTCTGCTCCTCGGCGACCAGCACCGCGCCCTCGGGCGCGCCGTCGGCGGCCCGGGCGGACAGGTCACTGTTGGTCGAGCCAGTGGCTTCCACCACATCGAGCGAGGTCCATACCGCTTCCGGTGTGACCACCGCCTTGCGCAGGGCGCCGGCGTTGAGCGGCGGCCGTTCCAGGTCGGACCAGCGGCTGGACGTCATGCCCCCACCCTATGAGCACCGCCCGCGGGAACCACGCCACGCCCGCCGCCCCGCACGCGATGTGGTGAACGCCGCACTGCTCGTTCGTCTGCGTCACCACTACGCTACTCAGCAGCGTTACTCGCCAGTCACGTGCGCGCTGACCATACGCGTACGACCCGCCGAGAGCAGGAGAGCCGCTTCCATGGCCGAGCCGCAGTACGACATCCACACGACCGCGGGGAAGCTCGCCGATCTGCGCCACCGGATCGAGGAGGCGACGCACGCGGGTTCGCGGCGGGCCGTCGAGAAGCAGCACGCCAAGGGCAAGCTGACCGCCCGGGAACGGATCGAACTGCTGCTGGACGACGGCTCCTTCACCGAGCTGGACGAGCTGGCCAGGCACCGCTCGACCAACTTCGGCCTGGAGGCGAACCGCCCGTACGGCGACGGGGTGGTCACCGGCTACGGGACCGTCGAGGGCCGCCCGGTGGCGGTCTTCTCCCAGGACTTCACGGTCTTCGGCGGGGCGCTGGGCGAGGTGTTCGGCGAGAAGATCGTCAAGGTGATGGACTTCGCGCTGAAGACCGGCTGCCCGGTGATCGGCATCAACGACTCCGGCGGCGCCCGCATCCAGGAGGGCGTCACCTCGCTCGGCATGTACGGCGAGATCTTCCGCCGCAACACCCACGCCTCCGGGGTGATCCCGCAGATCAGCCTGATCGTCGGCCCGTGTGCGGGCGGCGCGGTCTACTCCCCGGCGATCACCGACTTCGTGGTGATGGTCGACCAGACCTCGCACATGTTCATCACCGGTCCCGACGTGATCAAGACGGTGACCGGCGAGGACGTCGGCATGGAGGAGCTGGGTGGCGCGCGCACCCACAACACCACCTCCGGCAACGCCCACCACCTGTCCGGCGACGAGAAGGACGCCTTCGAGTACGTCAAGGCGCTGCTGTCCTACCTGCCGAGCAACAACCTGGAGGAGCCGCCCGCCTTCCCGGCCGAGGCGGACCTGGAGTCCACCGACGAGGACCGCGAGCTGGACACGCTCATCCCGGACTCCGCGAACCAGCCCTACGACATGCACAAGGTGCTCGAACACGTCCTGGACGACGGCGAGTTCCTGGAGACGCAGGCCCTCTTCGCGCCGAACATCCTCACCGGCCTGGGCCGGATCGAGGGCCGGCCGGTGGGCGTGGTCGCCAACCAGCCGCTGCAGTTCGCCGGCTGTCTGGACATCAACGCCTCCGAGAAGGCCGCGCGCTTCGTGCGGACCTGCGACAGCTTCAACATCCCGGTGGTCACCTTCGTCGACGTCCCCGGCTTCCTGCCCGGCACCAGCCAGGAGTGGGACGGCATCATCCGCCGCGGCGCCAAGCTGATCTACGCGTACGCCGAGGCGACCGTGCCCCTGATCACGATCATCACCCGCAAGGCGTTCGGCGGCGCGTACGACGTGATGGGCTCCAAGCACCTGGGCGCGGACCTCAACCTCGCCTGGCCCACCGCCCAGATCGCCGTGATGGGCGCGCAGGGCGCCGTCAACATCCTGCACCGCCGCACCCTCGCCGAGGCGGCTACCCCGGAGGAGGCCGACGCGCTGCGCCGGCAGCTCATCACCGACTACGAGGACACCCTGCTGAATCCTTACGTCGCGGCCGAGCGCGGCTACGTGGACGCGGTCATCGAGCCGTCCAGGACCCGCGCCCAACTCGTCAAGGCGCTGCGGACGCTGCGCAACAAGCGGGAGAGCCTGCCGCCGAAGAAGCACGGCAACATCCCGCTGTAGCAACGGCAGCCGGGCAGCCGGACCCGCGAAGGAGGACCGTACGGATGATGATCAAGGTGGAGCGGGGCCGGCCGACCCCGGAGGAGCTGGCGGCGGTCGTCGCGCTGGTCCAGGCGCGCGCCGCCGCCCTGGACTCCGACGGTGGCGGCGACGGCCGGACGGGCGCGCGCAGCGCGTGGTCCGACCCGGCCCGTACGGTGCCGGGCGCCTCGCCCCGGCCCGGCCCGACGGCGTGGCGCACCTCGGTGTGGCCGGCCTGACCGTGCAGGATGCCTGACCGTGCAGGATGCCTGACCGCAGGGGCCCGTGGGACGGGTGGGGCGGTCAGTGCGTCGGGCCGCGCAGTGAGTACTCGTACTCAGGCGCGCGTCCGCGCGACGGTCCACCCTTGACGGCATGCTGTGGTCCGATGATCAACCGCGCAAGCGCGACGAGGAGTTGCGCCGGGCTCAGGTGATGCTGCGCCGGGCGATGCTGGTGCTCGCGGTGGCGGCGGTCATGGTGATGGCGCTGGCCGCCTGGCATGCGTGAGCGGGCGGCGGTCGCCCTCCCGGCGTTCTCTACGATGGCCCGGTGACCTCTTCGCCCCGCCGCGCCCTCGTCCTCGCGTCCGCCTCGCCCGCCCGTCTCGGGCTGCTGCGACAGGCCGGGCTCGACCCCAAGGTGGTGGTCTCCGGCGTCGACGAGGAGGCGATCACCGCGCCCTCCCCCGCCGAACTGGCCCGCGTGCTGGCCGAGGCGAAGGCGACGGCGGTCGCGGACGGCGGTGGGCTGGACGGCGGCGAGCTGGTGGTCGGCTGCGACTCGGTGCTCGAACTCGACGGTCGCGCGCTGGGCAAGCCGAAGGACGCGGCCGAGGCGACGCAGCGCTGGCACGCGATGCGCGGACGTAGCGGGGTGCTCCAGACCGGGCACTGCGTCATCGACACGGCCGACGGCCGCCGGCTGTCCCGGACCGCCTCCACCACGGTGCACTTCGGCACCCCGGACGACGCCGAGATCGCGGCCTACGTCGCCAGCGGTGAACCCCTCCACGTCGCCGGCGCCTTCACCCTCGACGGCCGCTCGGCCCCCTTCGTCGACGGCATCGAGGGCGACCCGGGCAACGTCATCGGGCTCTCCCTCCCGCTCCTGCGCGCCCTCCTGGCCGAGCTGGGCATCCCCATCACCGACTTGTGGGCGTGACCGCCGACGTGGGGGCGTAGAGC
Organism: Streptomyces sp. NPDC087270; assembly: GCF_044744625.1. NCBI lineage: Bacteria > Bacillati > Actinomycetota > Actinomycetes > Kitasatosporales > Streptomycetaceae > Streptomyces > Streptomyces sp. NPDC087270. Next base: position 109,427 of record NZ_JBIUYR010000011.1, on the reverse strand, counting down.
CGGGGGTGGAGGTGGGGCCGGGGGTGGGCGTAGAGCCGGGGGTGGAGGTGGGGCCGGGCGTGGAGGTGGGGCCAAGCCTCGCTGCGCGGCCGACGCCTCGCTACGTGGCCGGGACCGCCTCGACGGCGCCGTTCTCGTCGGTACCGTTCTGGTCGGGCGCGTAGAGCAGCAACGTGCCCACGAGCAGCGCGAGTATCACCATCATCACCACGAACGCGTACCACCCGACGAGCCCGACCACGGCGGCGCCGACCACGCCGTGGATGACGGCGCAGACGATGAGCACGATGCGGCCGACCCTGCCGGCCATCCGGTCGCGCAGCGCGATGCGGGCCACCAGCGCCGCGCACCCGAGCAGGAAGAGCGCGAATATCCCGCCCGCCACCCACGACCCGACCTCCATCGCGTGGGTCGGCAGCCCGCCGAGGGACATCTGCTGGCGGCGAACCGCCAGCCCGAGTATCCAGTTCACCGCAGCGATGGTGAGGGCGTCGAGCACGAGCACCACGGCGGTGGCCACGGCTATACCTCTGCGCACATCGTCCCCCTTGTCATGGTCCGTCCGGGTGGTCCTTGCGAGCCGAAGCCCTACCGCGCCCCGACTCGCCGGGATTTTCCGGGGAGTTACCCCAGGTACCCCGCGGCTCGCAGGCTACTCACGGGTATGCGCGGCGGCAAGGGCCCGGGCACAACCACTCGTCAGGGAACGGACGGCAGCAAAGTTTCCGTGCTCTCTTCGTAGGAACTCCACAAAGGATCGGCGCGTCCCAGGTCGGCCGACATGCGAGACCCGTTCCACACACGGGAGTGCGGGACATTGCGCCAACCCGCGCCGTACCTTGGAATGAGCAGGCTTTCCACGGGTTCTCCGGGCCCCTGGATCACCCTCTGTGTGGGCAACCTCACGTGTAGGGGTGCCTCGGTTTCAAGTGTGGCCATTGCCTAAACTCTGCTTGTTCCAAGGAGGGAGCCATCGTGCGCAAGGTGCTCATCGCCAACCGCGGTGAAATCGCTGTCCGTGTCGCTCGTGCGTGTCGGGATGCCGGTATCGGCAGTGTCGCGGTGTACGCGGAGCCGGACCGGGACGCGGTCCACGTCCGGGTTGCCGACGAGGCGTACGCGCTGGGTGGTGACACCCCGGCGACCAGCTATCTCGACATCGGCAAGGTGCTGGCGGCCGCGGCGGAGTCGGGCGCCGACGCGGTGCACCCCGGCTACGGGTTCCTGTCGGAGAACGCGGAGTTCGCCCAGGCGGTGCTGGACGCCGGGCTGACCTGGATCGGCCCGCCGCCGCAGGCGATCCGCGACCTGGGTGACAAGGTGGCGGCCCGTCACATCGCCCAGCGCGCGGGCGCCCCGCTGGTGGCCGGCACCCCCGACCCGGTGTCGGGTGCGGACGAGGTCGTCGCGTTCGCGAAGGAGCACGGCCTGCCGATCGCCATCAAGGCGGCCTTCGGCGGCGGCGGCCGCGGCCTGAAGGTCGCCCGCACGCTGGAGGAGGTCCCGGAGCTGTACGACTCCGCGGTGCGCGAGGCGGTGGCCGCGTTCGGCCGCGGCGAGTGCTTCGTGGAGCGCTACCTGGACCGGCCCCGGCACGTGGAGACGCAGTGCCTGGCCGACACGCACGGCAACGTGGTGGTGGTCTCCACCCGTGACTGCTCCTTGCAGCGCCGGCACCAGAAGCTCGTGGAGGAGGCCCCGGCGCCCTGGCTGTCGCCGGAGCAGAACGCGCAGCTCTACAGCGCGTCGAAGGCGATCCTGCGCGAGGCCGGCTATGTCGGCGCGGGCACCTGCGAGTTCCTGGTGGGCCAGGACGGCACCATCTCCTTCCTGGAGGTGAACACCCGCCTCCAGGTGGAGCACCCGGTCACCGAGGAGGTCTCCGGCATCGACCTGGTCCGGGAGATGTTCCGGATCGCCGACGGCGAGGCGCTCGGCTACGACGACCCGGAGCACCGCGGCCACTCCTTCGAGTTCCGGATCAACGGCGAGGACCCGGGCCGCAACTTCCTTCCCGCGCCCGGCACCGTCACCGTCTTCACCCCGCCCTCGGGTCCCGGCGTACGGCTGGACGCGGGCGTGGAGTCCGGCAGCGTGATCGGCCCGGCCTGGGACTCCCTGCTGGCGAAGCTGGTGGTGACCGGGGCGACCCGTGAGCAGGCGTTGCAGCGGGCCTCCCGCGCGCTGGGCGAGTTCACCGTCGAGGGCATGGCGACCGCGATCCCGTTCCACCGCGCGGTGGTCGTCGACCCGGCGTTCGCGCCGACGGACGGCGGCCCGTTCACGGTGCACACCCGGTGGATCGAGACGGAGTTCGACAACACCATCCCTCCGTTCAAGGGCGCGGCGGCCGACGAGGAGGAGTCCGGCGGGCGCGAGACCGTCGTGGTCGAGGTCGGCGGCAAGCGCCTGGAGGTGTCGCTGCCCGCGCACCTGGGGATGACGCTGGCCCGTACCGGGCTGGCCGCGGGGGCCAAGCCGAAGCGGCGGGCCGCGGCGAAGGCGAGCGCCGCCGTGTCCGGCGACACGCTCGCCTCGCCGATGCAGGGCACCATCGTGAAGGTCGCGGCCGAGGAGGGCCAGCAGGTCTCCGAGGGCGACCTGATCGTGGTGCTGGAGGCGATGAAGATGGAGCAGCCGCTCAACGCGCACCGCTCCGGCACCGTCGTCGGCCTGAAGGCGGAGGTCGGCTCCTCGATCTCCTCCGGCGCGGTCATCTGCGAGATCAAGGACTGAGGCAGGGCGGGGCGCGCACGGCGCGCCCACGCGGAAGCGGGGGGGGGGGGGGCCGGGGGGGGCCCCCCCCCCCCCCCCCGGGGGGGGGGGGGGCCCGGGGGGGGGGGCCCCCCGCCGCCCCCCCCCCCCCCCCGCCCCCCCCCGCGGGGGGGGGGGGGGGGGGGGGGAAACCC